>NZ_LMMS01000010.1:0-62314 GCF_001422345.1 Methylobacterium sp. Leaf93
GTCCCCGCAACCAAACACACCAGAACACAACACGCAAAAGCCCGCAGCGTAAAACGCCGCGGGCTTTGTCATGTCAAATGACATATCGGAACTCAGCGAGAACGCATCACGATCCAAAGCGCGTGGATCGAACCCGGCAGATAGAACAAAATGCACAGCAGGATGTTCAGGAAGAACTGAACCCCGATCCCGACGGTCAGGAGCACCGCGATCGGCGGCAAGAAAATCGCGATGAGAATGCGAATGAGGCTGGACACAGTGTTCCCCTGATCGATCATGTGATTGGTCGCTCCGGTGAACCGAAACGGCCGCGCTTAAGTTCCCTCGGCCTCGCTGTTCCCGCAGCGCGACTGGTCGTCATCTCATGCTGATCGAAAGCCTTCACTACCTGACGACGCCGGTCCCGCGGGCGCAGCGGACGCTGGGGTATCTGCGTGAGAGCGTCCTGTTGATGTCGCGGTCGCGGCGTTGCCGCGCGGCATGGGCGGACCATCTCGATGCGGCCCGGTCCGCCATACGGCAATCCTGCGCAGATCTGGACCGTCGTCGCACCGCGGTGGTCCTCGGGTCGGGCCTCCTGGACGACGTACCCTTGGCTCATCTGGCCCAATGTTTCGAGCGCGTGATCCTCGTGGACATGGTCCATCTCTGGCCGGCGCGCTGGGCGGCGCATCGCTATGCGAATGTCGCTCTGCAGGTCTCGGATCTGAGTGGATGCGTGAAATGGCTGAGAGGGGAGGGGGAGCGGTGTGCCGATCCTCTCTCGGTGTTCGATCGGGGTGACATCGACTTCGTCGTCTCAGCCAATTGTCTTTCGCAATTGCCGATCCTGCCACTGGATTGGTTCGAGTCGCGCAACAGACCTCCTCCCGATGAACTTGGCCGCAGTATCGTGGCGGGTCACCTCGAAGGATTGTCACGTCTGCAGACGCGTGTCTGTCTCGTCGCCGATACCGAGCAGGTGACGGACAATCGCGAAGGCCAGCTCGTCGAACGGTTCGATCTTCTGCATGGCATCGTCCTGCCCGAACCGGATCGGTCCTGGATCTGGGAGATCGCACCGTTCGGTGAAGTCGAACGACACAGAAGGGAATGCCATCGCGTCCAGGCTCATCTCGATTGGCGACCATGAGAGATTGGCAGGGCGTCGTAGCGCCCGAACGAAAAAAGCCGCCCGGTCAGGGGCGGCTTCCGAATTGGTCGGGCAGCGGGTCCGATACCCTATTCCACGGTGGAGGGCGTATCGTCGGTGCTGTTGCTGCCGCCCTCGGAACTCTCCGATCCCTCGAAACGCGGACGACGCCGACGACGGGGCTTGGGGGCGGTGGGAGAGGTATCGTCCTTCGACACGTCGCCGGCGAGATCCCGCGTCGGTTCCGGCGCGGCGGTCGGTTCCACGAAACGCTCAGGCACCGGCGGCGGGGCCACTGGGCGAGGAACGGCGGTCAGGAAGGCCGGAAGGGCAGCCACATCCTCGGAAGACCGTAGATCGGGCTCTTCCCGGCGACGGGAACGCCGCGGGGCCGTCTCCGAAGAACGACGGGCGTCGTTGCGGGCGGTGTCCTGACGGGGGGAATCCTGGCGAGCAGTTTCGAAGCGAACCGGTTCCTGGCGCGGACTCTCCTGACGATGAGCATCCTGCCGGGGCGCTTCCTGACGTGAGGTGTCCTGGGGCGTGACGTCCTGCTTCGGCTGAGCATCGCCGCCCTGAAATTCGCTGCGAGGGTTCTCGTAGCGGGAGCCGTCGTTGCGGCCTTCGTTACGACCCTGGGCACGATTGAAATCGGCACGGGGCTGGTCCTGCCGAGCATAATCCTGGCGCGCCTGGTCAGGCCTCGCCTGCTCGTTCCGCGGCTGCTCGTACCTCGGGCTTTCTTGCCTCGTGTTTTCCTGCCTGTTGCCCTCGCCCCGGAAGGAATCCTGCCGGTTGTAATCCTGCCGACCACCGTCGTTGCGGTTTCCGTCGTAGCGAGAGCTTTCCTGGCGGCCGCCATCTTGCCGGTTGCCGTCTCGATTGCCCTCGAAACGCTGCGGGCGATCGTTGCGGTTCTGGAAGCGCTCACGGCGTGGATGACGCTGATCCGACGGCGAGTCTTGCCGTGTATCTTGCCGGGTATCCTGGCGGGGCTCGTAGGATTGCGGCTGTGGCTGAGGCTGTTGGGCCGGATCGCCGTATTCCTCGTTATAGCCGTTGCCGTAGCCGTTGGCGGCATAGCCCAGGCTCGCGCCCTGACCCTCATCGTCGCCGTCGTCGTCATCGTCGTAGCCGTTACGGGCATACCCACCATTCTGCTGGCGGTTCTGCTCCTGGGCACCCGAGATGATGCGGAAATAATGCTCGCCGTGCTGGAAGTAATTCTCCGCAGCCACTGGGTCGCCGCTGGCTTGCGCATCGCGCGCGAGCTGGGCGTATTTGTCGGCGATATGCTGCGCCGTCCCGCGGATTTTTACATCCGGCCCGTTGGACTCGTAGGAACGCGTCAGCGGATTGGGACCTTTGGGGCGGTTGCGACCGCGCATCCGTCTATTCTGGTTTGGTCTCATCGGTCTCGATTGACCCTCGTTCAAATCGGAGCGTCTGATGATGCGGCGGGGCTACGGGCGAAGAAGGAGAACCCGTTTCGGGCACTTCCTAGTCCTCGTAGGATCCGGTCAGTGGTTCCGCGATCGATTTTGCCGTGCTCGCCGTATGTCCGGTCAACCGATTCCTGCGCTCACAGTGCGGCGCTCATCGGTCGTCTGGCACTCAATTCATCAAGCTTCCACACGGCGTCTCGTGCGTATCGGCTTGATGGTGGGGAGATCGTCTAAAAGTATCGCGTGCTAGACGCCGCCGACACTTCTACCTCGATCCGCCTTGACGGATCGTTCGCGACCTGACTGTGACACTAGCGACTCCCCAAGCCCACAACAAGCTCTTTTTCACCTCCTGTCGTCGTTGGCTGTTGGTGGATGTCCGGCCAGCGTGACGACACGGGCGTGGCCGGCCAGATCTTGCCTCACGGACCCCCGTGCGAACCCCGCCTCGCGGCCGATCCTCAATACGTCCTCGGCCTGATCATGGCCGACCTCGAAGACGAGGGCTCCGTCCGGGGTGAGCAGGGGACGACCGTCCGTCGCCCCGCTCACTTCCCTCACGATCCGTCTGTACGCATCGAGTCCATCCTCGCCACCGTCGAGGGCGCCGAGCGGATCGTGGCAGCGGACTTCCCTGGACAAGGTCGAGATGATCGCGCTCGCGATGTAGGGCGGGTTCGAGAGGACGACGTCGAACGGCTTGCCGAGGGCGGAGCACCAATCCCCCGCAACGAAGGCGGCCCGCCTCCCGACACCGTTGATCCGGGCATTGGTCCTGGCGCAGGCGAGCGCTTCGTGCGAGCGGTCGAGCCCCACTCCGAAGGCCTGTTTCCATTCGCCGAGGAGCGAGACGAGAATGCAGCCGGATCCGGTTCCGAGATCGAGAAGGCGGAGGGGGCGGTCGCGGGTGGTGTGGAGCGCCAAAGCGGCATCGACGACGGTCTCGGTATCGGGCCGTGGCACCAGGGTCGCCGCGTTGAGGATGAACGGGAGGCCCCAGAACTCCCACTCGCCGAGGATGCGCGCCACGGGCTCGCCCGCGAGCCGTCGCCGCATCGCTTGCCCCAGCCGCAGGGCACCCTGCTCGCCGATGGGCTCCGCACCGGAAAGGGCGAGCTCTGTCGGCGTGATGCCGAGGACGTGGAGGAGGAGGAACCGGGCATCGCTTGCCCCACCGTCGATCCCGGCCTGGGAAAAAGCCGCAGCGGTGTGGCGTAGGGCCTGCGAGCGGGGCTGCCGAGGATCGATGCCGCCACTCACCGCGCCGTCTTCCGTCACGCCACGTCGCGTGCCGCCAGGCTCGTTCACGCCAGGCTCGTTCACGCCATGCCTTCGGCGGCCATGAGTTCCGCCTGGTGCTCGGTGATGAGGGCATCCACGAGTTCGTCGAGGGCCTCCCCCGCGAGCACCTCTTCCAGCTTGTAGAGGGTGAGGTTGATGCGATGGTCGGTGACCCGCGCCTGAGGAAAATTGTACGTGCGAATGCGCTCCGAACGATCGCCGGAACCGACCTGCGACTTGCGGTCCGCGGCCCGGACGGCATCCTTTGCCGTGCGCTCCGCATCGTAGAGCTTGGCACGCAGGAGCGACATGGCGCGCGCGCGGTTCTTGTGCTGCGAGCGCTCTTCCTGGACGAAGATGACGATCCCGCTCGGCATGTGGGTGATGCGGATCGCCGATTCCGTCTTGTTGACGTGCTGGCCGCCGGCGCCCTGTGACCGCATCGTGTCGATCTTCAGGTCGGCATCGTTGACGACGATATCGACCTCCTCGGCTTCCGGCAGCACCGCCACCGTGGCGGCGGAGGTGTGAATGCGTCCCTGCGCTTCGGTATCGGGCACGCGCTGGACGCGGTGCGCTCCGCTTTCGAATTTCAGCTTGGCGAAGACGCCCTTGCCCTTCACCTCGGCGATGACCTCGCGATAGCCGCCGACGGTGCCTTCGCTCTCGGAAATGACGTCGACCTTCCAGCCCTTCAGGTCGGCGTATTTCGCGTACATGCGGAACAGGTCGCCGGCGAAGAGCGCGGCCTCGTCGCCGCCGGTGCCGGCGCGGATTTCGAGGATCGCGCTCTTCTCGTCGGCGGCGTCCTTGGGCAGCAGGATGACCTGGAGCGCCTTATGGGCGGCCTCCAGCCCCGCTTCCGCATCGGGCTTCTCGGCGGCGGCGAGAGCGCGCATCTCGGCATCCCCTCCCGGCTCGTCGATGAGGGCCTCGATCTCGGAGAGGTTCGTCGCCGCGGCGCGGTAGGCATGGATCGCCGCCACCACGCCGTCGAGCTCGGCCAGCTCCCTGGACAGCTGGACGAAGCTGTCGGAATCGGCCGAGCCTGCGCTGAGCGTGGCGGTGACGATGTCGTGCCGCGTCAGGATGGCGTCGAGACGGTCTGAAGGAATAGGGGTCATCGCCCGGAGGATACTCTCAACTGTGGAAGACGCATGTCCGACGGACGTGCCGGGTCCGCGGGGGTGGTCGTGGCTCTCGGCAGAACGCCGTCACGCTCGCTAGATAGGCACGCCCTGCGCCTTGGCGAAGGCCGTGAGGAGCGGCCTCAAAGAAGCGCTGTCGCCCGCCCGTTCGATCTCCGCATCGATGAGAGCGGTGACGGCGGCCGCATCGAGGGCGAGCACCATCGCCTTGACCGGGCCGATGGAGGCCGGCGACATCGACAGGTTGCGGAAGCCGAGGCCGATCAGGGCCATCGCCTCCAGGGGCTTGCCGCCGATCTCGCCGCAGATGGTGACGGGGCAGCCGGCGGCGGTCGCCCGCTCCGCGATGAGGCGGAAGGCGCGCAGGGCCGGGATGCTGAGCGTGTCGAACCGGTCGGCGACGCGGCGGTTCTCGCGGTCGACCGCGAAGAGGAACTGCATCAGGTCGTTGGAGCCCACCGACAGGAAGTCGGCGACCTTGGCGATCTCGTCGATCTGGAACAGGAGCGAGGGCACCTCGACCATCACGCCGAGGCGGCAATCGCTCGGCAGGACATGGCCGTGGCGGCGCAGATGCGCCTTCTCGCGGTCGACGATGGCCTTGGCGCGGACGAACTCGTCCACCGTGGCCACCATCGGGAACATGATCTTGAGGGGCCGGCCCGACGCGGCCCTGAGAAGCGCGCGCAGCTGCACCCGCAACAGGGCGGGGCGGTCGAGGCCGATGCGGATGGCGCGCCAGCCGAGGGCCGGGTTCTCCTCCTCGAGGGCCGGCATGTAGGGCAGGATCTTGTCGCCACCGATATCGAGGGTGCGGATCGTCACCGGCAGGTCGCCGGTGGCCGAGAACACCGCCTCGTAGAGCGATTGCTGCTCGGCGGCGGACGGCATCCGCTGCGCCACCATGAACTGCAGCTCGGTGCGGAACAGGCCGATGCCCTCCGCCCCGGTCTCGTGGAGATGGGTCAGGTCCACCAGCAGCCCGGCATTGAGCTGCAGGCCGATGGCGACCCCGTCCCTGGTGACGGCGGGCAGGTCGCGAAGCGCCCGGTACTGTTCCTGGCGGCGCGCGCGCAGGCGGACCTGCTCGGCATAGGCCGCCTCGATCTCGGGCCCAGGCCGGACCTGGATCTCGCCGGTGACCCCGTCGACGATGATCGCATCGCCCGCGTCGCAGAGCGCCGTGGCGTTGGCGATCTCACCCACCGCCGGGATCCCGAGGGCGCGGGCGACGATGGCGATGTGGCTCGTCGGGCCGCCTTCCTCCAGCACCACGCCGCGCAGGGAGGCGCGATCGTAGTCGAGGAGGGCCGCCGGCCCCATGGAGCGGGCTACGAGGATCGCGTTCTCGGGAAGCTCCCGGTGCGTGCCGTTGCCCTCCGTGCCGATCAGCGTGCGCAGGAGGCGATTGGCGAGGTCGTCGAGGTCATGCAGCCGGTCGCGCAGATACGGATCGCTCTGTCGCATCATCCGGGCGCGGTTGTCCGATTGGACGCGCTCCACGGCGGCCTCCGCCGTGAGGCCGGAATGGACCGCCTCGCGCATCCGGCGTAGCCAGCCCTTGTCGTGGGCGAACATCCGCACGGTCTCCAGCACCTCGCGCGATTCGCCGGTGCCGATAATGTCGCCGCGCTCCACGAGTTCGTCGATGGCCGAGCGGACCTCGCCGATGGCCTCCTCCAGCCGCTCGACCTCGCGCTCGAGGTTCTCGGCGATGAGCTGCTTCACGATGATGCGTGGCTCGTGCAGAACCACGTGGCCGAGGCCGATGCCGTCGGCGAGGGCCACACCGCGCTGGCTTACGGCGCGGCGCGCGGCCGAGCCCGCGCCCGGCGCCAGGGATTGCAGTTCACCCGAAGCGATCATCTCGGACAGCACCATCGCCGTCGTCTGGAGCGCCTCGATCTCTTCCTCCGAATAGACCCGGTAAGTGAGGTTCTGCACCACGAGGACGCCGAGGGTGTTCCCCGCGCGCAGGAGCGGCACGCCGAGGAAGGCGTGGTAGGCCTCTTCCCCGGTCTCGGGCCGGTACGAGAAGGACGGATGCGACTGGGCGTCCGAGAGCGAGAGCGGCTCTGCGGTCTTGGCGATGAGGCCGACGAGGCCTTCATCGGCCCGCATCCGGGTCAGGTGGACGGCCGAACGGTTCAGGCCCTCGGTGGCAAACAATTCGAGCGTGTTGTCATCGCTCAGCACATAGACGGAGCAGACCTCGGCAATGACGTTCGCCGCGATGAGGGTGACGATACGATCGAGACGTGCCTGTGGACTGACCGGCTCCGCCATCGCTTCGCGGAGGCGGCGCAGCAGCAGGCGCGGGCCTCCGGGCGCAGCAGGCATGGACTCCTCGATCCGAATTCAGTCCCCCGAGGCCCGCCTGCGCAAGTTTCGTGCGCGACGACAGGGGCGGCGCTCAAGCCTGGTCGAGGCCGTATAGCGAGTGGAGTGTGCGCACGGCAAGCTCCGTGTAAGCCGCATCGATCAATACGGAAAACTTGATTTCCGATGTTGTGATCGCGCGGATGTTGATTCCCTTCTGCGCGAGCGCCCTGAATGCCTTGGCGGCGACGCCCGCATGGCTGCGCATGCCGACGCCGATGGCCGAAACCTTCACGACATCGGTGGCGCCCTCGATCTGGGCGAATTCGATGATGCCGCTCTGGGCGTCGAGAATCGTGCGGGCGCGATCGTAATCGGCGGACGGGACCGTGAAGGTCATGTCCGTGGTCGACTGGTCGCCCGACACGGTCTGGATGATCATGTCCACGTTGATGTTGGCGTCCGCCAGCGGCCCGAAGATCGCCGCGGCGATGCCGGGACTGTCCTTGACGCGCCGGAGGGTGATCTGCGCCTCGTCCTTCGAGAAGGCGATCCCGGTGATGATCTGCTGTTCCACGATGTCGTCCTCGTCGCAGATGAGGGTGCCTGTGCGGGCGTTGTCGGGCGGGTCGAAGCTGGAGCGCACCGTGGTCGGTACGCGATGGACCATGGCGAGCTCGACGGAGCGGACCTGGAGCACCTTGGCGCCGAGGGAGGCCATCTCCAGCATCTCCTCGAAGGTCACGCGCTCCATGCGCCTGGCCTTTTGCACCACACGCGGGTCGGTGGTGTAGACGCCGTCGACGTCGGTGTAGATGTCGCAGCGCTCGGCACCGATGGCGGCGGCGATGGCCACCGCGCTGGTATCCGAGCCGCCCCGGCCGAGCGTGGTGACGCGGCCGGTCTCCGCATGGATGCCTTGGAAGCCGGCGATCACGGCGACTTCACCGCGGGCGAAGCCGGCATCGAGATTTTTGGGGTCGATCGCCTCGATCCGTGCCGAGCCATGGGCGTCGGAGGTCTCGATGGGGATCTGCCAGCCCTGCCAGGAGCGGGCCTTGATGCCGTTCTTCCGGAGCGCCGTGGCGAGGAGGCCCGCGGTGACGAGTTCGCCCGAGGCGACGACGGCGTCGTACTCGGCCTCGTCGTAGAGCGGGTTGGCGTCCTTGACCCAGGCCACCAGTTCGTTGGTCTTGCCGGACATGGCCGAGACCACGACGGCGACGTCGTAGCCGGCCTCGATCTCGCGCGCCACGTGGAGGGCCACGTTGCGGATACGGTCCACGGTCGCCACCGATGTGCCGCCGAACTTCATCACCAAACGGGGCATGTCGGGTCCGCGTCGATCCATTCCAGAGCCGGCCGTATGCCGGGAGCACGGCGCTTTATCGGCTTCGAGCCGGAGCGGCGTCCCGCCGCTGTACCGGCCGGTGCTTCGGCGGGTACAAGGGCACTTCGGACGTGTCAACAATCGGGCATGCGGGCGGGATGGCCCGCATCCGGGTCGGAAGGTCAGGCGAATGAACCCAGCGGCATCCTCTTCCATCGACGCCGAGGAAGTCGCGCGCTTCGAGGGCATCGCCGCGACATGGTGGGCCGAGGACGGGCCGATGAAGGTGCTGCACCGGTTCAACCCGGTGCGCCTCGCCTATATCCGCGACGCGATCTGCCGGAAGTTCGGCCGCGACCCGCGCATGCCCCACCCGCTGAAGGGGCTGACCATCGTCGATGTCGGTTGCGGCGGCGGTGTCCTGTCCGAGCCCCTGGCGCGCCTCGGCGCCAGCGTCACCGGGCTCGATCCGGCGCCCACCAACATCGCCGTGGCGCGTTCCCATGCGAAGGCCGGGGGCGTGGCGGTGGATTACCGCTCTCAGACCATCGAGGAGGTGGTGGCGGCGGGCGAGCGGTTCGACGTCGTCCTGATCATGGAGGTGGTGGAGCACGTGGTCGACATGCCGGCCTTCGTCGCCAGCGCCTGCCAGGCGGTGAAGCCGGGCGGTCTCCTGTTCGCCGCCACCCTGAACCGCACGATGCGCTCCTTCGCGCTGGCCATCGTCGGAGCGGAATACGTCCTCGGCTGGCTGCCGCGCGGAACCCACGACTGGAACAAGTTCGTGAAGCCGGACGAACTGTCCCGCGCCATCGCACGCGGCGGCCTCTCCGTCACCGATACCACCGGCGTCGTGTTCAATCCCCTCGACGGGAGCTGGCGGCCCGCCCGCGACACGGCGGTGAACTACATGGTCGCGGCCGCCCGTTCGGCCTGAACCGGGTGCGCCCCTCCTCGTTGACCACGCGAATCGACGAGGAGACGTCATGCTGGAAAAGCTTCCGCACGCGGTCGGCGTGGCCCTGTCGGGCCTGAAGGCCGGGCTCGACACGACCGCCTACCACCAGGATTTCGGGAGCGTGCCCGAGACGATCTCGCTGACGAGTCCGGCCTTCGCCGATGGGGCGAGCCTTCCTGCGCGCTTCACCGCCGATGGGCCGGGCGTCTCGCCGCCGCTGTCATGGAGCGGCCTGCCGGCCGGTACGAGCCGCGTGGTGCTTCTGGTGGAGGATGCCGGCAGCCCGACTCCGAAACCCCTCGTCCATCTCATCGCCTGGAATCTCGCCGCGAGCGAAAGTCTTCCCGAAGGCGCTCTCGCCAGCGCCGCCGGTGAGGGATCGCAGCATGACCTCGGGCAGAACAGCTTTCTCAAGGACCAATGGCTGCCGCCGGACCCGCCCACCGGACATGGCCCCCACACCTACCTGTTCCAGATCTACGCCCTGGATGCTCCGCTCGATCTGCCGGCGAGTCCGGGACGTGCCGCGCTCATCGAGGCCATGACGGGTCGAGTCCTCGCCAAGGGCTGCCTGACCGGACTCTACGAGCGCCGCTGACGCCGCCGCTTGCGCCGATGCCGCCAATCGGTGCAAGCGCGCTCAAGCAAAAGGCGCTGCGGCTCAAGGGAGGATCGGCATGAAGGCTTTGCTCTGCACCAGGCTCGGCGGCCCCGAGGATCTCGCAATCGTCGAAGTGGCCGATCCGGTCGCCGGTCCGGGTGAGGCCGTGGTGCGGGTGACGCTGGCGGCGCTGAACTTCTTCGATACGCTCATCATCGCAGGTCGCTATCAGGTGAAGCCCGATCTGCCGTTCTCGCCCGGCGGCGAAGCGGTCGGAATCATCGAGGCCCTCGGAGAGGGCGTCGAGGGTTTCGAGGTCGGCGACCGCGTCATCGTCCACCGCACCTACGGCACCTGTGCGGAGCGCATCGCGGTGGGCACCCGGCATCTCACCCCCGTACCCGATGTGGTGAGCAACGAGCAGGCGGCCGGTCTCACCATCACCTACGGCACCTCGCTCCACGCACTGCGGGATCGCGCGAAGCTTCAGCCCGGCGAGACGTTGGCGGTTCTCGGCGCCTCGGGCGGCGTCGGCCTCGCCGCGGTGGAACTCGGCGTAATCATGGGCGCGAAGGTGATCGCCTGCGCTTCCTCACCGGAGAAGCTCGCCGTGGCGCAGGCGCACGGAGCCGAGAGGGGCCTCGACTATAGCGCCGACAATCTGCGCGAGGGCCTCAAGAAGCTCACCGAAGGGCGCGGCGTCGACGTGATCTACGATCCCATTGGCGGCGACTACGCCGAACCTGCGCTACGTTCGCTCGGCTGGAAGGGGCGCTACCTCGTCATCGGCTTTGCCGCCGGCGACATCCCGCGCATCCCCCTCAACCTCGCTCTCCTGAAGGGCATCGACATCCATGGCGTGCATTGGGGTGTGTTCGTTGAGCGCGAGCCCGAGGCTCACCGGGCGAACCAGGAACAACTCCTCGCTTGGGTGGCGGAGGGGCGGCTCAAGGCCAAGATCCACGGCACCTATCCGATGAGCGAGTACGAGAATGCGCTCGGCATCCTCAAGCGCCGCGAGGCCGTGGGCAAGGTGCTGCTGCGGCCGTGAGTCGGACAAGCTCTCCTCCCCCTTGCGGGGAGGAGTTGGAGGTGGGGGTGGTGGGGTGACCCTCAGGGCGTGGAGGCTGGCGGAGCCGCCCCCACTCCTGACCTCTCCCCACAAGGGGGAGAGGGACGCGCTCTGCCTGGAAAAAGCAGATGGATGAATCCGGTAGCCGCCTGCGGGGAGAGGGGATGCGCACCGCCCTTCAATGGAAATCCCGGCTGCGGTAGACGCGCCGGTCCGGCGGCGCCCCGAAATCCGTGGTCTCCGGTGAGAGGGGGAGACCGCCCTCGCGCAGGGTCCGCAATTCCTCCGTCAGGTCGCGGAACTGCTCGGCGACGAGATGGACCACCAGCCCCGAGCGCTGGATGCGCCCGCGCACGGCGATGAACCGGGCGCTCATGGCGATGCGCCGGTTGGCTTCGAAGACCTTCTTCCAGACGATGACGTTGCAGATGCCGGTCTCGTCCTCCAGCGTCAGGAACACCACGCCCTTGGCGGTGCCGGGGCGCTGCCGGGTGAGGACGAGGCCCGCCACCGTGACGCGGGCATTCTGGGCCCATGAGGGATCGTGATGCGCCGCCGCCGGGATCGCGCCGATGCGGGCGAGGCGGGCGCGGAAGAACGCCACCGGATGGCCCTTCAGCGAAAGGCCGGTGGAGACGTAATCCTCCGCCACATGCTCGGAGAGCGCCATGGCGGGCAACTCCACCGCGGGCTCGGCCCGGAACAGGCCGTCATCGGCATGGAAGGCGAAGAGCGGCATCGGCGCATCGAGGAGATGGGTGCGCCGGTCGGTGGAGACGCCCCGCCCGGCGCTGGCGCGCGTCGAGGTGCCTTCCAGTGCCCTCACCGCCCAGAGGGCGGCGCGGCGGTCGAGGTCGAGGGAGCGGAAGGCGTCCGCTTCCGCTAGGCGCTCGAGGGCGTTGCGGGGCAGTGTCAGGGCGGCCTGCAGGCCCTCGACGCTGGCATAGCCGTTGCCGCGCAGAGCAACGAGCCGGGCCATGCCGGCCTTCGGCAGGCCGCTCACCTGGCGCAGGCCGATGCGGACGGCGAAGCGGCGCTCCGGCCCCCTCTGCGCCGAGGCCGGTTCCAGGGTGCAATCCCATTCGCTGGCATTGACGTCGGGTCCGCGTACCTCGACGCCGTGGGCACGGGCATCCCGCACGAGCTGGGCCGGCTGGTAGAAGCCCATGGGCTGCGAGTTCAGGATCGCGGCGAGGAAGACGTCCGGGTGGCGGCACTTCATCCAGGCCGAGGCATAGACCAGCAGGGCGAAGCTCGCAGCGTGGCTCTCGGGAAAGCCGTAGGTTGAGAATCCCTCGATCTGCTTGAAGCAGCGCTCGGCGAAATCGCGCGGATAGCCGCGCCCGGCCATGCCCTCGATGAACTTGGTCCTGAAATTCACGATCTGCCCGTTGTGCCGGAAGGTGGCCATGGCCCGGCGCAACCCGTCGGCCTCCGAGGGCGTGAAGCCGGCCGCCGTGATAGCGATCTGCATCGCGTGTTCCTGGAACAACGGCACGCCGAAGGTCCGCTTCAACACCTCCTTGAGTTCGTCCTTCGGCCCGTGCTCGGGGGAGGGGGACGGGAAGACGACGGGCTCCTCGCCCGAGCGCCGGCGCAGGTAGGGATGGACCATGTCGCCCTGGATCGGCCCCGGACGCACGATGGCGACCTGAACCACGAGATCGTAGAATTCCTTCGGCTTCAGGCGCGGCAGCATCGACATCTGCGCCCGGCTCTCGACCTGGAACACGCCGACGGAATCGGCCTTCGACAGCATCGCGTAGACCTCCGGCTCCTCGCGCGGGAGGTCGGCCAGCGTCTCGTAGGCGATGCCGTGATCCTCGCGCAGGAAGTCGAGGCCGCGCCGGAGGCAGGTGAGCATGCCGAGCGCCAGCACGTCGACCTTGAGGAGGCCGATCGTGTCGATGTCGTCCTTGTCCCATTCGATGAAGGTACGGTCGGCCATCGCCGCGTTGCCCACCGGCACGGTCTCGTCGAGACGTCCCTTCGTCAGCACGAACCCACCCACATGCTGCGACAGGTGGCGCGGGAAGCCGATGAGCTGGATCGCGAGGTCCACCGCCTGCCGGATCGCCGGGTTGGCGGGGTCGAGCCCGGCCTGCGCGATATGCTGGTCGGGCAGGCCGGCGCCCCAGGAGCCCCAGACCGTGTCGGCCATCATGCCGGTGATGTCGGGGGTGAGGCCCAGCACCTTGCCGACCTCGCGGATCGCGCTGCGAGGCCGGTAGTGGATCACCGTGGCGCAGATCGCCGCCCGGTCTCGCCCATACCGGTCGTAGAGATACTGGATCACCTCCTCGCGGCGCTCGTGCTCGAAATCGACGTCGATGTCGGGCGGCTCGTCCCGGCTCTCGGAAATGAAACGGGCGAACAGGAGCCGGATCTTGGTCGGGTCCACCGCCGTGATGCCGAGGCAGTAGCAGACCACCGAATTGGCCGCCGAGCCGCGGCCCTGGCACAGGATTCCCCGGTTCCGGGCGAATTCGACGATGTCGTGGATGGTAAGGAAGTAGCGGGCGTAGTCGAGGCGGCGGATCAGGTCGAACTCGTTGCGCAGGGAGGTTTCGACCGTCTCCGGGATACCGTCCGGGTAGCGCAGTTCGGCCCTTTGCCGGGTCATGTATTCGAGATGCCCCTGGGCCGTCCGGCCGGGGGGAACGGGCTCGTCGGGATACTCGTATTTCAGCTCCTCCAGCGAGAAGACGCAGGTCTCGGCGATCTCGATCGTGCGTGCGATCGCCTCCGGGTGGTCGGCGAAGAGCCGGGCCATTTCGGCGGGCGGCTTCAGGTGACGCTCCGCATTGGCCTCCAGGCGGTAGCCGGCCTCGACCAGGGTGCAGCCTTCGCGGATGCAGGCGAGCACGTCCTGCAGGGGGCGCCGGCCGGGATGGTGGTAGAGCGCATCCGAGACCGCCACCATCGGCGCGCCGAGGCGCTCCCCGAACCCGGCGAGGCGGCCGAGCCGACGCCGCTCGTCGCCGCGATAACGATGGCTCGCGCCCAGGAAGACGCGGCCCGGGGCCGTCTCCGCCAGGGCTGCGAGATGGCGGCCGAAGACGGGATCGTCCTCCTCCGGCGGGAGCGCGATGAAGACCTGCCCCCTTGCCGCCGCGAGCATGTCCGGGACACCGAACCGGCACGCGCCCTTCTCCGAGCGGCGGTTGCCGTCCGTGAGCAGCCGGCAGAGCCGTCCGTAGCCGTCTCGGTCCATCGGATAGGCGACGGCCTCGAACCCCTCCTCGGTGACGAGGCGGACCCCCGGCAGGTAACGGATCGTCGGTTCGCCCGCCTTCTCCCGGCGTTTGGCCTCGGCATGGCCGCGCACCACGCCCGACAGCGTGTTGCGATCGGCGATGCCGATGGCGTGGAGCCCGAACTCGGCGCCCTGCGCCACCATCTCCTGCGGATGCGAGGCACCGCGCAGGAAGGAGAAGTTCGTGGTGACAGCGAGCTCGGCATAGGCGAGTCCCGCGCAGGTTGGAGAGGTCATATGACCCCGACCCTCCCCCCTCTGCGGGCTACGATATGCACACATCTCGCCGGATCCGCGGGTCCCCTCTCCTGGAAGGAGAGGGACAGGGTGAGGTGCGTGAGCTTTCCGGAGATGGACAACACCTCACCACAGCCCTCTCCTTCCAGGAGAGGGGGCCTGTCGCGCCTCGAGTCGAACCTTCTTGGATCGAGCGAACAGCCGTCGAGCGGATGTGTGAATCCAGTAGTCTCTGCGGAGCAGGCGGGAGAGGGGGCGACCTCTCCGGAGACGGCGCTCCCCTCTCCCGACCCTCGCTGACGCGAGGGCCACCCTCCCCCGCAAAGGGGGGAGGGGAGGCGGCGCCAAACCCTCACGCGAACAATCCCTGTACGAACCAGCGCGCCGCCGTTTCAGCCGTGTGGAAGCCCTCCCGGTAGAGCCAGAGGCGCCGGCCGGATTCGTCTTCGACCACGTAGTAATCCCGGGCGGGGGCAGGGGCGTGCCACCAGGCGTCGGCGATGCGCTCGGGACCCTCGGCATGGGCGATCCGGTGCAGGCGCCGCCGCCAGCGGAAGCGCTGGGGTGGTCCGTCCGGGGCGAGCGAAAACACCTCGTCGGCCGCCTCGCTGCGAGACAGGAGAACGAGGGGCCGGGGCGGCATCCCGCCCTGTGGCCGGGTGCCGACCCGCTCGGGCCACCGCATCTCGATTCTCCTCACCCGCCACGGCTCCAGGGCATCGGCGCGTTCGGGGATGTGGCTCGCCCGTGGGCTCATGCGGATGACCCTCGCCCCGATGCGTTGTCTGAGGGCGTCGGCGAGGCGGGCGGTCCCGCCGGTCTCGGCCTCCCGGTCGAGGCCCGTCTCGGCCAGGGCGCCCTGGCGTGCCTCCAACCGGCCGATGCCGGTCACGTCGAGCCGCACGGTCTCGAAACCGAAGCCGGCATCGAGGGCCGGCCCTAGCCGGTCGAGGCGCAGATCGAGCAATCGCCCGACCTGGGTCGGGCAGAGGGTCGGTTCCGACAGGCCGAGATCGAGGCTGCGCTCGATTCCGTCGACCCGGTATAGGCTCAGCCGCAGGGAGCGCGCCCCCAGGCCCGAGGCGGCGAGGCGGGGGGCGATCTCCTGCATCAGCCGTATGGCGGTGGCGACGATGATCGCCTGATGCCCGATCGGGTCGAGAAAACCCCGGCTCGCGCCGAAGGCGGCCGGCTCCCCCAAGGAGACCAGCGGCTCCGGCCTCCTCCCCAGCGCCTGGTCGAGGCGCAGGAGCAGGGTCTCGCCGAAGCGTCGAGCCAGGGGAGGGCGGGCCGCCTCGGCCAGCGCTCCGATCCGGCGGAGGCCGAGGCGGCGCAGGGATTCGGCGATGGCCGGCTCGATCCGCAGGGCACTCACGCAGAGGTCGCGCAGGGCCGGCGCGTTGCCTCCCCGGGGCACGATGACGGGACGCGTCGAAGCACCGTGGCGGGCGAGCGCGAAGGCGCAGGCCGGCGTGTCGGCCAGGGCCAGCCGGGCGGGTATGGCATTGGCCGACAGGCGGGCGGCGAGGTCGCCCATCAGGGCGTCTTCCCCGCCGAACAGGTGGCTCGCCCCCTCCACGTCGAGAAAGAAGCCGTCTCCGCCTTCCCCCGGCCCGAACGGCGCCACCATGGGTGTATACCGCTTGGCCCAGAGGCAGAGACGCGCGAGGGCGGCGGCATCGGCCTCCGGGTCTGCGGGATGGACGGCGATGCCCGGCCCGATCCGGGCGCGAGCCCGTGCGAGGGGCTCGCCCGGACGCAGGCCGAGAGCCCGGGCGGCGGCGTCGACGGCCGTGATGCGCAGGCCTCCCGGCCCGATGGCGGCCACGACGGCGGGAGAGACCGCGTCATCCTGCGCAGCCCGAGCGCGCCTGAGACGCGTCAGCGGCCACTGCTCCAGCCAGACCGAAACGATGCGCGGCATGATCCCACTCCAGAAGCCAATTCCCCGTCCGTCCGTTGCGACAGCGGTCGAGCCGTGCCCGCCAGCAGGGCCGCTCGATGCAGCCGAACCGGTCCCGCAGGGCCGCCCCCGAGCCGATTCGCCAGCGGGTCGCTGCCATGTTCGGGTTTTCCGCCTGCGGTGGCCGCAGGACGAGGAGGAGGCGGGAGGCCGCCTCGCCCGCCAGATGCAGCCGCTGGCTCTGCTTCAGGGGCAGGCCGGCATCCACCAGCCCCGCCACCGCCCTCAGCCCCTGCGAGCGCAGGGCCTCCTCCACGGCTCGGTAGGCATCCGCGTCGCTCTCCACCTCCAGGATCAGCAGGCGGCCCGGATCGAGGCCGAGCCCGGCCAGACCGTGGCCGTAGGGTGTGGGATGCCCCTTGCCGATGACGAGGAGAGCCTCCCCCTCCACCTGTGCGAGGTGTCGGGCCATGAGGGCGAGGGTGAAGCCCAACGCCGCTGCTTCGTCGCCCTCGGATTCCGGGGCGATTTCGTGCGGCCGGCCGAGGGAGAGCCCTCCGCCGGAAAGGCAGGAATCGATATGGGCGATTCCCAGAGGCAGGGTCTCGACGGACAGGACGTCGGCCTGTCCTGCCCCGTGGCCGCGCAGGGCGTCCAGAGCGATCCGCCGGCGCCGTTGAAGCCCGTTCGTCTCCGTTTCGCCGTCATCGCGCATTGTCGTCGAGCCAAATCCATCATGTCCGCCCCATCGCCAGACAATAGGAACAAAACAAGAACAAGCTCAACCGGTTTCAGGGGGATGAAAAATAACCGAACGGTGACAGCCGCTTCCCCTGTGGACGGCTGTGGATGAGTGTGGATGGAGGAATGGCCGCGAGACGGCGGGACGATCCGGGCCGGACTTGACCGCATGACCGGACCCGGCATTGTCCCTCCGCCGTGCCGGACCTCCGGCGCATCAGCCTGGAAAGAACCCATGCGCCTCGACCATGCCGCCCAGTGCCCGGCCCCGACAGGCTTCATGACCAGATCATTGATGGGATTGATGATCCTCGCCGGGCTCGCTGCCAGTCCGGCAGGGGCTCAGGCGCCCGGCCAGGTCAGTCCCGGCCAGCCCGGCCGTGGGATGAGCGCCGCCCCTGCGACGGATGCCGCCGTGGCTCCGGGGCCCAGGGCGGCCAGGGCGGCCAGGCCCAAGCGGGTCGTGGCGCCGTCGCAGCCGATCCAGGTCTACGATGCGCGGATCGAGGCGGGGGATCTGCGGATATCCGGCAGCGTGCGCAAGGCCGGCACCGTCGTGATCCTCGACGAGGACATCTCGGTGATGGCCGATTCGCGGGGCCGTTTCCTGTTCCGCCTGCCATATCGGCCCGCCACCTGCGTCGCGGCACTGAAGGCCGGCGAGGACGAGAGGGAGGCCGTGGTGGCCAATTGCGCGCCGGCCGGCGAGCCCGGCCCCAAGGGCGATGCCGGCCCTCAGGGAGAACCCGGACCTCAGGGCATGGCAGGGCTTGCCGGACCGCAGGGCATGGCGGGACCGGCAGGCGAGGCCGGGCCGAAAGGCGAGGCGGGACCGAAGGGCGAGACAGGCCCGCAGGGGCCGGTCGGTCCCAAGGGCGATATCGGTCCCAAGGGTGAGGTTGGTCCAAAAGGCGATGTCGGCCCCAAGGGGGAAACGGGTCCCAGGGGGCCAGCCGGTCCTCAGGGCGAACCGGGGGCGGCCGGCCTCACCGCCAGTGCCGCCAACTCCACCCTGCGTTCCGTTCGCAACGAGAATTGCTCGTCCGGTGGCTGCGAGTTGAGCTGTGACAGCGGGGAGGCCTTCGTCTCGGCCTATTGCCTGTCTTCCGGCAGTCCGTCCTTCGCCAATGGCGGCGCCAGTGCGTCCTGTCCGTCCGACGCCAAGGGCATGGTCGGGTTCTGCTCGCGCCTATAGGTCCGGGCCGGCCTCATCGAGCCAGTCCATCATTCCGGCGGCCGCCGCACGGCCGCTGGAAAAGGCGCCCTGCAGCAGGTAGCCGCCGGTGGGGGCTTCCCAATCCAGCATCTCGCCGGCGACGAACACGCCGGGCCGCGCCTTCAGCATGAAACGGGAATCGATGGCCTCGAAGGCGACGCCGCCCGCCGTGGAGATCGCCCGCTCGATCGGACGGGGGGCAAGGAGGCGCAAGGGAGCCGACTTGATCAGGGCCGCGAGCTCGGCCGCCGCAGACGGAAGGGCGCGACCGGCGGCCTCGCGCAGCAGACCCGCCGCCACGGGATCGAGCCCCGCATCCTTGCGCAGGCGCGTGGCGAGGGAGGCTCCCTGCTTGTGCGTCGCGAGGCGTCGCATCAGCGCATCCTCGGTGAGGTCCGGCCGCAGATCGAGGACGAGACGGGCCTCACCCTTGGCCTCGATCTCATCGCGGATGAGGCGCGACAGGGCATAGACCGCCCCGCCCTCGATCCCGTCCGCGGTGACCATGGCTTCGCCGCGGACGGTCTCGTCGCCGAGACTGAGCGCAACGCGCTTCAGGGGCGTCCCGGCGAAGCGTTCGCGGAATATGTCCGACCACGGCACGGTGAAGCCGACATTGGCGGGCTTGAGGGGCGAGACGGCGATGCCCGCCCCGGTGAGAAGCGGGACCCAGGTCCCGTCCGAGCCGAGCCGTGGCCAGCTCGCTCCACCGAGGGCCATCAGGGTCGCCCGGGGGGCCACCGTGACGCGCCCGTCCGGCGTCTCGAAAGCCAGGCTTCCATCCGCCTCCCAACCGAGGAAGCGATGACGGGTGAGGATGCGGACGCCGATAGTGTCGAGCCGCCCCAGCCAAGCCCGCAGGAGCGGGGAGGCCTTGAAGCTCTTCGGGAATACACGGCCACTCGACCCGACGAAGGTCGGCTGGCCGAGCCCCTCGCACCAGTCCCGCAAGGCTTGCGGAGGAAATGCGTCGACCGCCTTCGCGAAGGACGGATGCGCCGGGTGGTAGCGGCGGTGGAACGTTTCCAGCGGTTCGCCATGGGTGAGGTTGAGGCCGCCGCGCCCGGCGATGAGGAACTTGCGCCCCAACGAGGGCATCCGCTCGTAGAGCGTGACGCGGTGACCGGCCTCGGCCAGAATCTCGGCGGCCGCCAGTCCGGCCGGGCCTCCGCCGATCACCGCGATGTCTCGTGACGCCAATCCTGTCATGCAAATTGGGAGGCCGTGGCGGAGCCCGGCTGTCAAGGGCGGAGGTCGGTTTGTTGAGTCAGCCTGCCTCGGCGGCGACCAGGGCGAAGGTGAGGACGTCCACCGAAGCCGCTCCTCCACGCAAGAGTACCCGCGAGGCGGCATTGGCGGTGGAGCCGGTGGTCGTGACATCGTCGATGAGCAGGATTCTTCGCCCCTGAAGCCTGGGCTTCGCCGATGCGGGGACCCGGAACGCGCCCTGGAGATTCGTCGCCCGCGCCGCGCGGCTGAGCCCGACCTGCGAGCGCGTCGCCCTCACTCGGGTGAGAAGCGAGGTCTCGCAGGGCAGGGAGGCGATGCGGCCGATGCCACGGCCGAGAAGGGCGGCCTGGTTGAAACGGCGGCGCCACAGCCGGGTCCAGTGCAACGGCACGGGAACGAGGCAATCGGCCTCCTTCAGCAATTCGGCGCCCGCCGATGCCATCATCCGCGCCATGGGGGCGGCGAGATCGAGCCGGTCCTCGTATTTCAGGCGGTGGACGAGATCACGCGCCACATCGTCGTAGAGCGCGACGGCCCTGGCGCGCCCGAAGACCGGCGGATCGGCGATGGCCCGTGGGGACAAGAGCGGGCCGAGGCCGAGATCGACGGGAAACGGCGTGCCGAGGCGCTGGCAATAGGGCTGCTCGATGAGGCGCAGGCTCGACCAGCAGCGGGGGCACAAAGCATGCGGATCCGAGGTGGCGGCGCCGCAGCCGGCGCAGGTCGGCGGGTAGATCAGGCCGAGGGCGCCCGCCGAGATCGAACGGACGCCTCGCCGAAGAAGCTGGGCGGCGGACACCATGCCCCTTGATTAGGCCCGGTTCGCCGCTTCGCGAAGACCTAGCGCAGGCAAAACATTGCGCAGGATTGTCCCGGCGAAACGACGTCCGAAAAGCGGCGCCTTACTGCGCGGCGGGCTGCTGGCCCTGGTTCTGCTGCTTGTCCTTCTTGTTGGCCCTGTGGTGACCGATGGCGCATCCGGCCGCCGCTCCCATCTTGCCGTGTCCGGCCATATGGCCGGCGATGCCGCCCACGAGGGCGCCCTTGATACAGCCCTTGGCTTCGGCGGCATCGCTCAGGGACAAAGCCGCGAGGGTGGACAAGGCGATCGCCGCAACGATTCGAATCATGGGTCCGGTCTCCGGTTTCCGTTATGATGCTCCAACATTCCGCCGTTCACGCCCGTTCCCCGCTGGCAAGATCACGTTTCCGCGCCAGCTATCAGGTCGAGATGACGATTCCACCGCCCCTCTTCGACACGGGTCTCGCTCGCTGGCGGCTCGCCCGCGCCATACGGGCGGGCTATGCGGATTTCCTGCTTTCACGCCTCGCCGACGATCTCGACGATCGTCTCGCCGCGGTGCTGCGCCCCTTTCCCGAGGCCCTGGACCTTGGGACGCCGAGTTCCGCCCCCGCCCGCCATCTTCTGCGCTCCGGCCGTGTCGGCGCCATCACCCGCGTGGCGCCACTGGCCGAGGCCGGCGATGGTCTCGCCCTCATGGTCGGCGATCCGGAGGCGTTGCCGCTGGCGGCTTCCCGTTGCGATCTCGCCCTGTCGTTACTCGCCCTGCAGCACGTCAACGACCTGCCGGGTGCGCTGGCCCAGCTGCGGCGGGTGTTGAAGCCCGACGGGCTGTTCGTCGGCTGTCTCCTGGGTGGCCGCACCCTCACCGAACTGCGCCAGTCCTTCGGACAGGCCGAGGTCGAGATCGAAGGCGGAATCAGTCCGCGCGTGGCGCCCTTCGCCGAGGTGCGCGAGATGGGCAGCCTCCTCCAGCGCGCCGGCTTCGCCCTGCCGGTGACGGATGTCGACACGATCACGGTGCGCTACGCCGATCCCTTCGCCCTGATGCGCGACCTGCGCGCCATGGGCCTCACCAACGTGCTGACCGAGCGCCGCCGCACGCCCCTGCGCCGCGATACCCTCATGCGGATGGCCGCGATCTATGCCGAACGGTTTGCCGATCCCGACGGGCGTTTGAGGGCGACGTTCGAGATCCTGTGGCTTTCCGGCTGGGCGCCGCACGAGAGCCAGCAGAAACCGCTGAAGCCCGGCAGCGCCAAGTCCCGTCTCGCCGACGCCCTGGGCGTTCCCGAGATCACGCCCGGCAAGATCACGCCCGGCACGACCAGCGATCCCTGAGGAGACGACCATGAGAGAGCCCGGCCCGGACCACCCCATCACCATCGAGACGAGCCACCGGCGCGTCCGCGTCATCCTCGCCGGCACCGTGATCGCGGAATCCGATGCCGCCCTCGTCCTTCGCGAGGCGAGCTACGGGCCGGTCTATTACCTGCCCCGCGTCGATGCCCGCTGGGAGCGTTTCACCCCCTCGGCGCGCAGGAGCCACTGCCCCTACAAGGGCGAGGCCAGCTACTACACGCTGACGGTGGGCGACACGGTCCGCACCGATGCCGTCTGGAGCTACGAGGCCCCGTTTCCTGCCGTCGCCGAGATCAAGGATCATCTCGCCTTCTATCCGGACAGGGTGGACGCCATCGAGATGGGGTGAGGCCCGTCATACGCGGGATTGACCGGCCTTCTCCCAGAAGGCGGATTTTCGCCCGTGCGCTTTGCGCAGGGCGTCGCGGTAGGTGGCATGGTCTGGGATGAGGTCGCCCGGTTCGAGGCGCTGCGCCAGGGCGTCGAGGGTCAGGAGGTGGCGTGCGCCGTAACCGTAGGCGCTGGAGCGGCCCTTGCTCAGCATGTCGTCGATCATGCAGCGGTAGAGCAGGCTCGCCGCCTTCGGGCTCGCCTCTTCCAGAGCTTCCGCCGCGGGAGTGAGGATCTCATAGCGGTTGCCGTCCCATGTCGCGGCCCTGTCGATGACGAGGCGCGCGGCGCGGTCGAGCTTGGGCCAGTGCACGAGGAAATGCAGGGCGCGGTAGGGGTCGGCGTGAGAGGCCGCATGGTCGAAGGCGCGCTCCATCGCTTCCTCGTCCTCGAAGTCGGGAAGCTTGGCGACGTAGTCGCGCAGCATCTCGCGGTCGAGACGGGCTTCGAAACAGGCCCAGCGCTTTGCCTGCGCCTCGTCCCTGCGGCCGAGAGCGTCGAGGATGCGGATTTCGAGGGAGGCTCGCTCACGCTGGGGCGCGTCCGGGTCGAAGCTTCCCGTCAGCATCTGCTCGCGGGTGACGACGACGATTCCGCGCTTCTGCGGTCGTCCGATCCAGTCGAGCGCCTCGGCGGCGCGGTTCGCCGAGAGCAGACGCTCCGCCACGGCCACAATGTTGGGATGATCGGGGGAGATCGCCTGCTCCAGGGATATGAAGGCCTCGACGTCGCCACGCCGGTCGGCGAGGGCCTGGCGCATCCGCAGCAGGCGCATGCGCTCCATCTTCCGGTCCCAGCCCTGCGTGCTCATCGTGGCCGAGCGGGCTGCCGGCTTGCCCGACCCTTTCGGTTCCGATGGCGTCGCCGATGCGAGGGCCGCGTCGACCGGGGCCAAGGCCGTATCGGGCAGGCCCTCCACCACCGTGAGCAGCAGGGCATCGAGGATGCCGAACCCGTCCGTCTCGAGGAGCGGCACCAGTTTCACGGCCAATTGGGCGGCGTCCGCCGGAGGGAGCCGAAGCGCCAGATCGGCGGCGGCATGCGTCGCCCGTTCGTAGACGCCCACCACCTGACCGTTGGAATCATCGACGCGTTCCAGCACGCCCTGCGCCCCGCCGAGGAAACGGATCAACCGGTCGAGGGCGGCGTCCACGTCGAGGGGAGCCAGTTCCGAGACGATGGTGGAGATCGTGGCGTCGAGATCGGCGGAAAAGGCGCGCCGTTTCTGCCAGTCGATAAACCCATGGGCTCGCTCCAGGGCGGTGAGCCGCCGGTCGACGAGGGCGGCGACGGCATCGGGGCCCTGCAATCCGGCGATCGCCGCTGTGACGAGCTTCTTAAAGGCGGGGTTACGCGCGGTCTCGTCGAGGACGAGGCCGATCAATCGGTCGAGCCCCAGCGGCGCCAGTGTCTCGGGCGACGGCGTGGTCTTGCGAGAGACGCGCTTCGGCTTCTGCGCCGCCACCGCGTTCGGGACTGCCTTCACCGCCGTCTTGCGCGCCATGCTTCCCGTCTCCCGCCCTCGGCGGACAACCTGAGGCGGTTGGCCTCCGCCATCAAGGTCCGAGGAGATCGACCAGGAACGGGATCAGCGGCGCATCGGCCGGGGGCATCGGCTGGTCCTTGAGCGCGCGCGGGCGCACCCATTTCAGCGCCTGCCCCTCCATGGAACGGGCCATGCCCTCCCAACGGCGGCAGACATAGAGCGGCATCAGCAGGTGAAAGTCGGGATAGGCGTGGCTCGCGAAGGTGAGGGGGGCGAGACAGGCCTCCTTCACCTCGATCCCGATCTCCTCGCGCAATTCGCGGATCAGGGTCTCCTCCGGCCGCTCGCCGGGCTCGACCTTGCCGCCGGGGAACTCCCAGAGACCGGCGAGCTGCTTGCCCTCCGGGCGCTGGGCCAGGAGGACTCGGCCATCCGTATCCACCAGGGCGACCGCCACGACGAGGAGGATCCGGAACGGAGACGCAGTCACGGCAGAGTCTTGCGTCACGGCAGGATCGCGAAGCTGGCCGAGACCTCGGCGCTCGTCTCGATCGTGCCCGCCGCGAGCGGCACCGGCACGCCGGAGCGTTTGGACCGCATTGGAGGCGCCGCCATCGCCATCGGCATGCCCCCGCCCTGGGGCGTCGTCTGGATCAGCAGGGCCGCTCCGAGCTTCACTCCGGCCGCCTCGGCGAGGCGTCCGGCCTGCGCCACCGCATCCTTCATGGCCGCCACCTGCACGGTCGCCTCCGCCGCATTGGGGTCCTTCAGGCCGAACGCCACGCCCTCGATCCGGTTGGCGCCCGCGTCCAAAGCCTTGCGCATCAATTCGCCGAGCTTGCCCATATCGGCCAGGCGCACCCGCACGCTGTTGGCGGCGCGGTAGCCGTCCGGCTTCTCGGTGATGCTGCCGTCGGGCTGGCGTACCTCCCGCGTCGCCTGGGTGAGGGTGACCGCCGTCGTGCCGATATCGCTCTCGCCGACGCCGAATCCGGCCGACAGCGCGATGAGCGCGCGGACGACATTGCTCGCTCCGTCGAGGGCGGCGGCGGGCGTCGCGCCCTTGGCCTCGATCCCGATCTCCACCGAGGCGAAGTCCGGCGGCGTCTCGGCGCGGGCGCGGCCGGTGACGACGATGCGGCTCTCGTGCTTGGCCTTATCGTCGTCTGCCAAGGCGGGGAGCGCCAGGGCGAGAGCGAGGCTCGCCGCCGCCGCCCGGTGGAGGAGGCGCCTCATGAGCGGTAATCCCCGTTGATCTCGATGTAGCCCTTGGTCAGGTCGCAGGTCCAAACCCGCGCCGTGCCGTCACCGAGACCGAGGTCCACCGTCACCGAGACATCGGATTCGCGCATGACGGCGCTCGCCGCCGCTTCGCTGTAATCCGGGTCGCGGGCGCCTTCGCGGGCGACACGGACGTCGCCGAACCAGATCGCGAGGCGATCGCGGTCGGCGGGCTCTCCGGCCTTGCCCACCGCCATCACGACACGTCCCCAATTGGCGTCCTCGCCAGCGATGGCCGTCTTCACCAGGGGCGAATTGGCGATGGACATGGCGATGCGGTGAGCCGAGGCGCTGCTCGTCGCGCCCTTCACGTTGACGGTGACGAACTTGCGCGCGCCCTCGCCATCCTTGGCGACCAGCTGCGCCAGCTCGATGAGTAGATCGTCCAGCGCCGCGCGGAAGCCCGACAGGCGGGCGTCGCCCGGATCGGTCACGGGCGCGTTGCCGGCGGCTCCGGTGGCGAACAGCATCAGCGTGTCGGAGGTGGAGGTGTCGCCATCCACCGTCACGCAGTTGAAACTCGTCTGCGTGCCGGCGCTCAGAAGGGTCTGGAGCACCACCTGCGGCAAGGCCGAGTCAGTGAAGACGAAGCTCAGCATCGTCGCCATGTCGGGGGCGATCATGCCCGCACCCTTGGCGATGCCGTTGATCGTCACCGTTGTCCCGTCGATCGTCGCCGTGCGGGTGGCGAGCTTGGGGAACGTGTCGGTGGTCATGATCGCCTGCGCCGCCGCCGCCCAGGCTTCGGGGCCGGTCTCGGTCCGCGAGGCGCAATCCGCCAGCACGCCCTCGAATTTCGTCGCGTCGAGCGGTTCGCCGATGACGCCGGTGGAGGCGATGAAGATCTCATCGGGCCGGCATCCGGCCGCCTCGGCACCGATCTTGGCGGTCAGCGCCACGGCGTCCCGGCCGCGCGAGCCGGTGAAGGCGTTGGCGTTGCCGGAATTGACGATCAGCGCGCGGGCGCCTTCGCGCGCCAGCGCCTCGCGACACCAATCCACCGGGGCCGAGGGGCATTTGGAGCGGGTGAACACTCCCGCCGCCTGCGTTCCCGGCTGCATCGCGAGGTAGAGCACGTCGGTGCGTCCGGAATAGCGGATGCCGGCCTGCGCGGTGGCGATGCCGACGCCGCCGATGGGGGGAAGCTCGGGCACGCTCGTCGGGGCGAGGGGCGAGACGGGAGTGGCTTTGGCTGATGACATCGGTCTGTCGGGCTCCGGCTGTCCGCCGCGAACGGTGGCGTCCCACGGCGGCGCCGTGTTGCCCCGTGCGCTGCCGCCCCGTCAACCGCCGGAGCGGCGGATGCGCCGCCGATCCAGGGAACAGTCGAGCCGGAGAGGAATTCCCTTGATACAGGTCGCCTACTGGCACAGGCTCCTTGTCTTGCGACACCATCACATCCTACGATGCTGCGTCGCACAGTGATCGCAGTGCCGGTGGCGGCTCGTGCCGATCCAGGCATGTCCCGACAGGAACAGGAGTTTCGATCATGGAATCGACGGCTTCCACCGGAGGAGCCTATGGCGTTCAGGTTCTGATCGCCGGACGACAGAAACATTGGCGCGACGAGGTCGCCTCGCAGATCCGGCGCGCCGGTTACTCGGCGACCACCGTCGATTCCGGTGTCGATGCGATGACGGTCCTGGCGCTCGGCCTGCCGGTCGATGTGCTGGTGACCGATATCAGCCTCAAAGGCGAGTTGTGTTCCACCAAGCTGGTCCTGGAAGCACGCGCATTGCGGCCCGACCTGCGGATCGTCTTCGCCAACGAGCCGTCATGCGATCCTCTTCCCGACGTGATTGACGAGGGGGCCGACGATGTGTTCGTCACGAACGAAGTGAGAAACGACGCAGTCGCCAGCACCGTGCGCGAGGCTCTCTGCACCCGCAACTGAGGTGCACTGACCGGACCTGGGATTCCGAACGAGAGAGGCGGCCGAGGCAACGATGTCTCGGCCGCCTCTCTCGTTTGATGACCGCAAAATGGGATGCGCGGCGAGATCGATCTCAGGGGGCCGTCTTGCTCTCCGCCGGCTTGGTCTCGGACGCCTTCGTGTCCGCCGGCTTCGCGTCGCCGGAATTCGGCTTGGCCTGGCCGAGATAGACATATTCCGGTGCGGCGCGGAGCTGGTCCTTGTTGGTGTCGATCGTCGCCTTCAGCGTCTTGTCGTCGACGCGGGTGAGCTTCAGGGCGCTGGGGTCGACGGCCACGTATTTCGTGCCGATGCCGAGGAAGCCGCCGACGCCGACCACCCAGGCCTTGATGGTGCTGCCCTCGTCGAGAACGATGTCGGCGATCTCGCCGATCGTCTCGTTGGCGCCGTTCTGGATCGTCAGGCCGATCAGCTTGGACGTGACCCGGTCCGTGGGGGTCTGTGCGACGAAGGTCGGACGCAGATCGTTGCTGAGGGTCGCGGGCGCCGCCGGCACCGGTGCCGTGCCCGCATTCTGCGGTTCCGTCGTCTGAGCGCCGGCGATCGTCGCTCCCGCGAAGACGAGGGGCGTTGCAAGGGTCGCTGCAAGCAACAGGATGCGCATAGGGCGTGTCTTTCCGCTCTGGGTTCGGGGGTCGAACTCGGTCCTCGCTCAAGCTGAGCCCTTGCGAAAGGTTCCACCGACGCCGCGCCCGATGGTGGACAGGCGGGAAGACCGGACTAGTTTCGGCTGAACCGAGGATGAGCCGATTCCCATCCTCGGCTCTGCAAGGGAGCGACCCTCGATGACCCTACTTCGCCGACAGGCCCTGTTTCTTCTCGGCACCGTCATCGCCACAGGCGCGCGCGCCGCGACCGGTGACGGCAATGCGGGGACCTTCACCTTCGAGAAACCGGAAGGCGGGCTGATCGCTCTCAAGGATTTCGCGGACAAGCCGATCCTCGTCGTCAACACCGCCACTGCCTGCGGCTTTGCCGGGCAGTTCTCCGGGCTTCAGGCCCTGTGGACGCGCTTCGGCGGGCGAGGCCTGACGGTGATCGCCGTGCCGTCGCCGGATTTCGGCAATCAGGAGCCCCTCGACGGCGTCGCCATCGCCGAGGCGGCCCGCCGGAATCACGGCGTCACCTTCCCGGTCGCCGCCAAGACCCATGTGCGCGGGCCGCAGGCCCATCCGTTCTATCGCTGGGCCGCCGCCGAGAAGCCCGGCTCCACGCCGAACTGGAACTTCCACAAGTATCTGGTGGGTCGAAACGGAAGTCTCATCGGCGCCTATCCCTCGTCGGTGGAACCCAACGACCCCCGCATCGTCACCGCCATCGCCGGTGAATTGGGTCAGAGCTGACGCCCGACGAACCCGTCACCGTGGGATGTCGCGGGGTGGCAGAAACGAGTCGCTCCGCTGCGGCCGCACGGCCCGCCGCCGGGTCTCCCGGCCCGGTGAGCGTTCGTAGGCGGGTTGGGCGCGGGGTGGGGCGGCCGAGGGGTAGTTCGACGCGAAGGGATTTGACGGCACGCGCTCGGGGCTCCCGAACAGGCTTCCGCCCGATTGGGCAAAGGCCGCCGGGCAGACGAGAATCGCGCAGAGGGACGCAGCAGGCAGGACAAGGCGCATCGCCGGATCTTTCGCATTCCATTCGGTCGTTGACGCCATAGCCCGGCTTCCCACATCCGGCGAGGCCCAGCGCACGGGCCGTGACCCGTCGGCCCGGAAGGAAGACAGAGATGGACCCTCACGAATTCGAGCATGACGGCACACGTTACGAGGTGCATTTCGAGCGGGTGGCCGAGGGCTGGATCTGCAGGATTCTCCGGGAAGGGGGAGACACCGCCCATATCATGGCGTTCCCTGACGGAATCGGCTTCGACCAGAGAGAGGTCCGGGAGTCTCTGATCGCGGGGTGTGAGGCCGCCGTGGACGTCCTGGACCCCATTCCACCCACCCGGCACTGAGCCTGCGACGGAACCTCGGACAGCCCCGCTCCGTTCGCCATGCCAAGCACGTGGCGCCACAACGCAGGCGCCGTGAGGAGGAACCCGCATGTCCGAGATCACCTATCGCATCGTCGAACACGATGGCGGCTTCGCCTACAAGGTCGGCGACGTCTTCTCCGAGACCTTCCCCAGCCACGACGAGGCCCTGCAGGCCGCCCAGGCCGCCGCCGCCGAGCAGCAGGTGCCGGGCTCCACGGAAGGCATCCGCTACCAGGACGGCAAGGGCGACTGGCACGACGAGACCGCCCAGGGCAACGACCGTCCCACGGCGAAGGTCGTCGATTAGCCCACGCCCAGTCCGCGCCGGCATCGTCGCCCCATCGGGCGGGTCCGGCGCGGGCTGAGGTCCGGACCGGACGAGTCGATCAGAGACAGGTCGCTCCGGATCGTCTCGCGGCTCAGGCACCGGGGACGGACGCGGCCGGTGCTCCGAGCACCAGCCCAACCAGGATTTCCGTCACGCGCGGGCCGGGTTCATTCCGGAGTGACGTCCGGCGTGTCTGCAACCTGTGGACGCCTCGTCCCGACTGACCCGGAGCCTCGACTGTACCGAGGCGTCGCCGGATTTTCGACGGAGCGGCGGTGGACGGCCCAGCGGCTGCGGGGACGCACCGGACCGATCTGGACATGTCGGTAAGAGCGGCGCCGGCGCTGCCTTCCTCGCAACGCCGCAATGGTCGAGACCATGACGCTGGGCGTGCGGTTCATCCCGCCTTGGCGATGGGTGGTTTCTGGTTGACGCTCCAATGTGCGGCCGCCACGCGTCGTGTTGGGCCTCCATCACCGTTGCCGGCCTTGCCATTGTGACAGGTCCGGTTCCGGCCCGTCCCCTTCGCCTCGTAGAGCGCCATGTCGGCTGCCTCGACCAGCCCCCCGGCCGTGACCGCGACGCCGTAGCTCGTCGCCACCCCGATGCTGACGCTGACGAAGCCGAGATCGTCGTTCCTGTTGCCGTGCAGGAGGCCCTTCTCGGCGACGCTGCGTCGGAACCGTTCCGCGAATCCATAGGCTTCGTCGGGGTCTTTGGTGTGCATGAGGACGGCGAATTCCTCACCGCCATAGCGGCACACGAACGCCCCCGAGCCCGCGGCCGTCTTCGCCAGGAGGGTGGCGACCTCGCGCAGGCAGGTATCGCCGGCGCCGTGGCCGTAATGGTCGTTGAAGAGCTTGAAGTGGTCGACGTCGATCAACATCACGGCGAAATGCCGGCCGGCCAGGCTGGCCTCCCAGAACTCCGAGAGTTCGCGGGCGAAAGCCCGGCGATTGGCGATGCCGGTGAGGGAATCGGTGGTGGAGAGGTGGGCGAGGGTCGTGTTGTCCTCGGCCAGCCGCTTGGCGCGCAGGGTCTCGCGCAGGTTGACGAGATAGTCCCGGCGGTTCGCGGCTTCGATCCTGTAGGTGGCGACGAGGCTGAAGAGGATGCCGGTCATCATGTCGAGACCGAGGACGCCCCCCACGGAAGGAACGATTTCCGGCTTGAGACACAGCCCCGCCACCACGGCCACGGCCGTGATGCCCGACAGGAAGCAGGCCCAGAAGAACCGCAGGGGCAGGGTGATGTTGGCGAAGAGGACGCTGAGCCAGATCGTTGCCGTGGTCAGCGAGACCAGGGGCCCCGTTCCCATCCAGAAGATCAGGATGGGGATGCCGGTGGCGGCGAGCATGCCGATTCCGCCGATGGCCTCCCGAACCGGCCCGCTGACCCGCCCCACCGCCCAGATGATGAGCAGAGCGAGCGGAGTCATCGCGAAGACGCGTAACCCGACATTGAGCAGGGCCAGGTCCGGCGTCGTCACGAAACCGGCGATGTTGTAGATGTGGAAGACGACCATGCCGAGGATGATCGTACGACGAATGTCGCGGATGCGTTTCGCGCGCGTGTCATCCTCGAAGCGCGCTTCGAGATCGGGGGCGAAGGCGAGCTTCAAGCTCTGCGTGTGCAGCTGCCGGTCGATGGCGTCGAGCATACGTACGTCTTCGCCGACGCTCGAAGCATCGAGCGCTGACTTCACGTCAATGTTCAACCGGCAAATTGATTGTTCAGTCACGCGATGCGTCCACGGCTCACCGCCATTCGCCCCAAAGTCACCCTAGCCCAAGCCTTGGACCGCACCGTCCTAAACAGCGAAATCGCCGTTTCGCCCCATCGCTGGGTCAAATATGCCCCCAGCTTGGACGAATATACCTAATGACGCTGAATTTTTCTGAAAACGATCCATCAAAATGAATCGATTTTTGTACAACCGGAAATAGAATTCAGCGCGCCTTCGGGTCGAGTGCACAGGGGACATTTGCGCTTTGCACCCAACCTCGTGCATCTCCCCCTGAACGCGTCGCCGGCACGAATGTGCCATGCGGATTCGTCACTCTTGGAGATTGCCTTGCCGCCTCGTCAGCCCGACCACGAGATCGATCCACTCTTCATCGAGCGCCGCTCGCCGCGCGCCTTCACCGGCGAGGCCGTGCCGGAAGCGGAGTTGCTGCGCATGTTCGAGGCGGCCCGATGGGCGCCGTCGGCGTATAACTCGCAGCCCTGGCGCTTCCTCTACGCCCTGCGCGATACGCCCGACTGGCAAGTGTTCTTCGACCTGATCGTGCCCGGCAACCAGAAATGGGTGAAGGACACCGGGGCCATCGTCATCCTGGTCTCGAACACGCAGATGAAGGTCGGCGACGAGCTGAAGCCGTCCTGGAGCCATTCCCTTGATGCCGGCGCGGCCTCGGCGAATTTCCAGCTCCAGGCGATCCGCCAGGGCTGGCACGCGCATGGAATGACCGGCTTCGACCGGGAGCGTACGATCACGGCGCTCAACGTTCCGGAGACCTATCGGGTCGAGGCCGCCTATGGCGTCGGCCGCATGACCGATGCTGCCGATCTCACGGAGGAGCAGACCGCGAAGGAGAGCCCGACCGGGCGTCGTCCGATCACGGATTTCGTCTTCGCCGGCGGCTTCAGAACCGCCGGGGAGTGAGGTCTCCGTCGTGCTGAAACCGGCCTCCGATTACGACACCCTGGTGTCGGGCTTCGCCTGGGACATCCCCGAGCGGTTCAACATCGGCGTCGATGTCTGCGACCGCTGGGCCGGGATCGACCCGGACCGCGCCGCGATCCACGACGTGTCGTCATCGGGGGCCGTGACGACGACGACCTTCGGGGACTTGAGCGAGGCGTCGAACCGCCTCGCTCACGCCCTCGTCGGGCTCGGCCTGCGCCCGGGCGACCGCGTCGGGGTGCTTTTGCCCCAATCGGCCGCCGTCGTGATCGCCCATGCCGCCGCCTACAAGCTCGGCGCCATCGCCCTGCCGCTGGCGGGCTTGTTCGGCCCGGAGGCTCTGGAATACCGCCTGTCGGATTCCGGCGCCGCCGCCCTCATCACCGATGCGGCCGGACTGGCGAAGATCGAGGGCATCCGCCACGCCCTCCCGGCTCTCGCCCATCTCGTTTGTCTCGACGGCGCCGCCGAGGGAGTGCACGCCTATGCCGACCTGATCGGCCCGGCCCCGGCGGGCTTCACGGCCATCGACAGCCGGGCCGACGATCCGGCCCTGATGATCTACACGTCAGGCACCACCGGCCTCGCCAAGGGCGCGCTCCATGCCCATCGCGTGCTCCTAGGCCATCTGCCGGGCTTCTGCATGATGCACGACTTCCCCCCCAAACCCGGCGACCTGATGTGGACGCCGTCCGATTGGGCCTGGGCGGGGGGCCTCCTCAACGCGGTCCTGCCGAGCCTGCATCACGGCGTGCCGGTGGTGGCGCGGGCTGCGGCGCGGTTCGCGCCGGAATCGGCCCTGGCGCTCATCGCCGAACTCGGCATCACCACGACGTTCCTGCCGCCCACCGCCCTCCGGATGCTGCGCGGCGTCGCCGACCCGCGCGGGCGGTTCGACCTCTCACGCCTGCGCAACATCGCCTCGGCCGGCGAGGCCCTGGGTCCCGAGACCTTCGAATGGGTCCGCGCCGAACTCGGTCTCACCATCGGCGAGGCCTATGGCCAGACCGAGTGCAACCTCGTCCTCGCCTCCTGCAAGGCCGCCGGCATCGCGCGGGCGGGTTCCACCGGCCGGCCGGTGCCCGGCCACCGGGTCATGATCCAGCGCGCCGACGGCAGCGAGACGGCGGTGGACGAGCCCGGTGAGATCTGTGTCGCCCGCCCCGACCCGGTGATGTTCCTCGGCTACTGGAACCAGCCCGAGGCGACAGCCGCGAAGTTTCGCGGGGAGTGGATGCTCACCGGGGACACCGCCCGGCGGGATACGGACGGCTACGTCCATTTCATCGGCCGCGAGGACGACCTCATCACCTCGGCGGCCTACCGCATAGGCCCGGTGGAGATCGAGGATTGCCTCCTGCGCCATCCGGCCGTCGCCTCCGCGGCGGCGGTGGGCAAGCCGGACCCGCTCCGCACTGAGATCGTCAAGGCCTTCGTGGTCCTGCGGGAAGGCATCGTCGCGAGCGAAGCCCTGGCCGACGAGATCAGGGCCTTCGTCCGCTCGCGGCTCTCGGCCCACGAATATCCGCGCGAGATCGCGTTTCGCGAGTCCCTGCCGATGACGACCTCGGGCAAGATCATCCGGCGGCAGTTGCGCGACGAGGGCTGAGGCTCATCGATCGGTTAAGCGCACCGAGAACGGTCTCGTCGGGCGGCCAGATGCCGGGCAGGTCATCGGAAATGACTTTGGGGGCGGGTCAGGGACCGGGTGGAACGGCCCCGTCCCTGGCTTCCTGCAGCCGGCGAACCCATTGCCAGAACGGGTCGTCGCTCGCCTTGGCGAAACTGTCCGGCGGCGCCGGTACGATCTCCGAGACTGTTCTGGGGATCGTCACGCCGTAGGTCGTCGTCAGCCAATCCCGGAAGGGCGGGTTGTCGACCTCCATCTCGTAATCCGGTTCGTCTTCCGGCTCCGCGTCGGGATCCGCGAGCCCGGTCCCCAACTCGTTGTGACCGATGGCCAGGAGCCGCAGGAAATCGAGGGGTGTCTGCCCGAGCACGCAAAGGCCGTCACCTTCTGATCCGAGATGGACGATGCGCTGACATCCTTCGTCATCGAGCCAGAAGGCCGCGTAGGAACCGTCTGCGCCGGTCCGGGCGAAGGGGATCAGGCGCGCGGCGGGTTCCGGGTTTCCGAACCAGCCGTCGGCATAGGAGTGGGCCTCGTCCTCACGCTCGACCCGGAACAGAACGACCGCACCGCGGTAGGGCGGCTCCAGCGGCTGAAGCGTTCCGAACCTGTCGCCGGGCACACGCTGGCTCTCGTGCAGAAGGCCCCGCTCCTCGATCCAGTCGAACAGGGAGGCGATCTCCGGCGGCAGCGTGAAGCCGGCCGGCAGGCGTGCGCGCATGTCGTCGGTGAAGCGTCCCATCCGCTCTTTCCTTCCCGTCCCGCTATCCCAATCCCAAACCGGTGCAGCCTGGAACACGTATAAAGACATCTTTATGTCTTGATTGCTTCGCGCCGGTTCGCCTGCTATAGGCCTCGCCACAACGAAGCGAGAGACGGAGAAGCGACCCCATGGCCCAGGATTACATCGTCAAGGACATCGGTCTGGCCGATTACGGCCGCAAGGAAATTTCGATCGCCGAGACCGAGATGCCGGGTCTGATGGCCACCCGCGAGGAATACGGTCCGTCGCAGCCCCTGAAGGGCGCGAAGATCGCCGGCTCGCTGCACATGACGATCCAGACGGCCGTGCTGATCGAGACCCTGAAGGCGCTCGGCGCCGACATCCGCTGGGTCTCCTGCAACATCTACTCGACCCAGGACCACGCCGCCGCCGCTATCGCGGCCGCCGGCATCCCGGTCTTCGCCATCAAGGGCGAAACGCTCACCGAGTACTGGGATTACACCTCCAAGCTGTTCGACTGGCATGACGGCTCGATGCCGAACATGATCCTCGACGATGGCGGCGACGCCACCATGTTCGTCCATCTCGGTCTCCGCGCCGAGAACGGCGACACCGCCTTCCTCGACAAGCCCGAGTCGGAAGAGGAGGAGATCTTCTTCGCCCTCCTGAAGAAGAAGCTCGCTGAGAAGCCGAAGGGCTGGTTCGCCGGCCTCGCCGATTCGATCAAGGGCGTCTCGGAAGAGACCACCACCGGCGTGCACCGCCTCTACAATCTTGCCAAGGAGGGCAAGCTGCTCTTCCCGGCCATCAACGTGAACGACGCCGTCACCAAGTCGAAGTTCGACAACCTCTACGGCTGCCGCGAGTCCCTGGTGGACGGCATCCGCCGCGGCACCGACGTGATGATGGCCGGCAAGGTCGCCATGGTCGCCGGCTTCGGCGATGTCGGCAAGGGCTCGGCCTCGTCGCTTCGCCATGCCGGCTGTCGCGTGCTGGTCTCCGAGGTCGATCCGATCTGCGCCCTCCAGGCCGCCATGGAAGGCTACGAGGTCGTGACGATGGAAGATGCCGCGCCCCGCGCCGACATCTTCGTCACCGCCACGGGCAACAAGGACATCATCACTCTCGACCACATGCGGGCGATGAAGGACCGGGCCATCGTCTGCAACATCGGCCATTTCGACAACGAGATTCAGGTCGCCGGCCTGAAGAACATGCAGTGGTCGAACATCAAGCCGCAAGTGGACGAGATCACCTTCCCCGACGGCCACCGCATCATCCTCCTCTCGGAGGGTCGCCTGGTGAATCTCGGCAACGCCACCGGCCATCCGTCCTTCGTGATGTCGGCTTCGTTCACCAACCAGACGCTCGCCCAGATCGAGCTCTGGACCAACCCGGGCAAGTACGAACGCCAAGTCTACACCCTGCCCAAGGCCCTCGACGAGAAGGTGGCGATGCTCCATCTCGAGAAGATCGGCGTGAAGCTCTCGAAGCTTCGTCCCGATCAGGCCGCCTATATCGGCGTCTCCGAGAACGGCCCCTTCAAGCCGGACCATTACCGCTACTGATCGGACGGGCGGGAGGCGACTTCCGCCGGTTCGCGAATACGGAGTGAGAAAGGCCCGGCGTCTCGCCGGGCCTTTTTCGTCACACTCGCCGCGCCGAGGCGGTGCCGCGAGTGTGTCCTTTCTGCGCCGATGTCCGGGCAACCGGTCGGCAACATGGTGAACTTAAGCTTAACCCTCTTCCGGCAGGATTCCGGCTCGCGCTAGTGTGGGGTGATTCCTCATGTGGAGGTAACCTCGCAGCCGCCTTTCGAGGCGTGTCGCGGGTAGGGCGCAGTTGCGCCTCAGCGACGATTCGTAGGGGCGGTACGTGTCATGAGGGTCGATGAAACGGCACGCCTGTACGGGCGTGTCGCCGCTGCCGTCGTCTCTGTCGCGGTCGGTTTCGCGACGGGCATCGCGATGATGAGACAGGCCGCGGCGGCCTCCGCCGATGGAGCGCCCGCGCCCGTGCCGAGTGCGTCGACGCTCGGCTCCGGCTATGCCGGCGAGCAATCATCGTGGGGCTTCGGGCTGCCGCTGCACATGCACAATGCCACCGGCCTCGCGATCCTCATCGGTCTCACGGTTTTCGCGACGATCCTGTCCCTGCTGCATCTGCGCGAGCGCGGGCGGTGGACGCGGCGCGAGCGCGCCCTCATCGCCGACCTGGATACCCTGCGCGGCTCCGAGGACCGGGCCGAGATGCTGCTCAGCTCCGAACGGCAGGTCATCGTCACATGGTCGGGGCGCGGCGAGGCCATCATCGAAGGCGACCTCACCCTCGCCTTCGACGGCAACCGCGTGAAGCCCGGCCCGGCCGGGCTCATCCTCGCTTTCGGAACCTGGCTTGTGCCGGCGGATGCGGGCGCGATCGAAGCCTCCCTCGATGCGTTGCGCGAACGCGGCGCCGGGTTCCGCATGACGGTGCGGGCGCAATCGGGGCGGATCATCGACGCGCACGGGCAGCCCCTGGCCGGCCGGGCGCTGCTGCGCCTGCGCGAGACCACCGAGGAACATCGCGAACTCGCCGAATTGCGCGAGACCCTCGACGAGACCAAGCGCGGCTTGTCCGCCCTCGCGAGCCTCCTCGACGCAATTCCCCAGCCGGTCTGGCGCCGGAACCGCGATGGCAGCCTGGCCTGGGTCAACACGGCCTATGTCGCCGCCGTCGAAGCCGGAAGCCGCGAGACGGCCATCGCCGGCGGGATCGAACTCCTGGACCGTCAGGCGCGGGACCTCATCGCCCGCAGCGATGGCGACCGGACGGCATCCGGGGGCAGGGCGGCAAAGCGCCTGTCGGCGGTGGTGGCCGGCGGCCGGCGCATCCTCGACGTCACCGAGGCCGTCATCGATTCGGGCCGCGTGGGCATCGCCGTGGACGTCTCGGAACTCGAGAGCGTCCGCGCCGACCTGCAGCGTCAGATGGACGCCAACGTCCGCACCCTCGACCAGCTTCCCACCGCCGTGGCGATGTTCGACGCGCGCCAGCGGCTGATCTTCCACAATGCCGCCTATCGCCAGCTCTGGAGCCTCGATCAGGCCTTCCTCGATTCCGGCCCCCTGGACGGCGAGATCCTCGATCATCTGCGCGCCGCCCGCAAGCTTCCCGAACAGGCCGACTTCAAGGCGTGGAAATCCGACGTGCTCGCCGCCTACCGCGCCGTGGAGGCCAGCGAGACCTGGTGGCATCCGCCCGATGGACGCTCGCTGCGTGTGGTCGCCGATCCCAATCCCCAGGGCGGCCTGACCTACCTGTTCGACGACGTCTCCGAGAACGTGAAGCTCGAATCCCGCTACAATGCCCTGATGCGGGTGCAGGCCGAGACCCTGGACACGCTCAAGGAACCGGTGGCGGTGTTCGGCGCCGATGGCCGCCTGACTTTCGCCAATCGTGCCTTCTCGACATTGTGGCGCCTGGAGCAGGAGACCCTCGGCGAGCGTCCGCGCGTCGATGCGGTGATCGATGTCTGCCGCAAGTTGTCGCCGGACGAGGAGCCCTGGCTCGATATCCGCGGTGCCATCACCGGCCTCGAGAGCCGGGCGGGCCTGACCTGTCGTCTGGAGATCGTGGACGGCACGGTGCTCGATTGCGCCGCACAGCCCCTGCCGGAGGGGGCGACGCTGCTCACCCTCATCGACGTCACCGCCAGCGTGAACGTGGAGCGGGCGCTGACCGACAAGAACGACGCCCTGGAACGGGCTTCGCAGCTGCGCGACACCTTCGTCCACCACGTCTCCTACGAACTGCGCTCGCCGCTGACCAACATCATCGGCTTCACCCAGCTTCTCGGCGACGAGACCGTGGGCGCGCTCAACGAGCGCCAGCGCGAATATTCCGATCACATCATGCGCTCCTCGGGGGCGCTCCTCGTGATGATCAACGACATTCTCGATCTCGCCTCGATCGATGCCGGTTCCCTCGAACTCGCCCGCGAGGTCATCGACGTCCGGGCGACGGTGGAGGCGGCCGCCCGCGGCCTGGAGGACCGTCTGGCCGAATCCGCCATCGGCCTCGATCTCGACATGCCCGCCGATATCGGCAGTTTCGTCGCCGACGGAAAGCGCGTGCGGCAGATCCTGTTCAACCTCCTCTCCAACGCCGTGGGCTTCTCGTCACCCGGTCAGGTGGTTCGCGTCACGGCCCACCGGACGGAGACGGAGCTCACCCTGACCGTCCGCGACGAGGGCCGCGGCATGCCGGAAGACGTCGCCGCGCGGGTGTTCGACCGTTTCGAGAGCCGCACCCTCGGAACCCGCCATCGCGGCGTCGGCCTCGGCCTCTCCATCGTGCGCTCGTTCGTGGAGCTCCATGGCGGCCGGGTGGAACTCGCATCGAAGCCGGGGAGCGGCACCCGCGTGACCTGCACGTTTCCCGTCAACGTCGCGGAGCCGAAACGCGCGGCGGCGGAATGACGCCGCCGATCGACGTGCATCGAGGCCACGTCGACGAAATGTCCGCCGCGGGGCTTAAACCGGACGTCAGGCCCATTCCGGCGCTGGAAGCATCCTGACGTCCTCCCGCGACCTCATCGACCCTGATCCATCCCCGGTGAAAACGAGGTCGGCCCGCTCGCGCCGCTGGCCCGCACATGCGTCAGCCCTTAGGGTGAGTGGCGATTTTGATTAAGGGTGCTTGCGTAAGATGAGCGGCGCGCCTCACGTCTCGGCCATTGCGTGGCCGGGCTTCGAGGCCGCAGCGTGGCTAAGCAGGTTCGCGTTGTCGAGCCAACGCTTCACCTTGCTTAGGCCATTGAAGTATCGCAGGTTTTGGGACGCAAAACCGGTGACCACTTTTGCGAAACCTGCTTGGCGCGGACGGAGGATGTGGCGGTGAGTGAGGACGGTTCGGGCGAGCCCCGGCGCGAGACCAAAGCCGCCTGGGCCTTCGTCCTTCCCGACGAGGGCGCCACGGAGGATCTCGGCCGCTTTCTCGCGGAGTTCCTGCTGCCGGGCGACATCGTCGCCCTGTCCGGCGGGCTCGGCGGCGGAAAGACCACCCTTGCGCGGGCGCTGATCCGCGAACTCACGGGCGAGCCTGAGCTCGAAGTCCCGAGCCCGACCTTCACCCTGATCCAGCCCTACGAAGGCAAGAACGGCCGGCAGATCGTCCATGCCGACCTGTACCGCCTGCGCGGGCCGGACGAGCTGGTGGAACTCGGCTTCGACGAGATGACCGAGACCGCGATCACCCTGGTGGAATGGCCCGAGCGCCTCGGCTTGCGTGATGGGCCTATCCTGTCCGTCGACCTGTCGCTGCGGCCGGAATTCGGTGAGGGCTCGCGCTTTGCCCGCATCGACGGCCAGGGCGGCATGCGCGCCCGCATGCAGCGTGCCCGCGCCCTCCGCGCTCTCCTCGACCGCAGCGGCTGGGACGAGGCGGAGCGCATCCTCATGCAGGGCGATGCGTCCTCGCGCGCCTACGAGCGTCTGGTGAAACCGGACGGGACCAGGGCCGTGCTGATGATCTCCCCGGCGCGGCCGGACGGGCCGCCGGTGCGCAACGGCAAGCCCTACAGCGCCATCGTCAAGCTGGCCGAGAGCGTCCACGCCTTCGTCGGCGTCGACCGTGGTCTTCGCGCCCTCGGCTTCTCGGCACCCCGCATCTACGGCGAAGATCTCGACGAAGGCCTGCTCATCATCGAGGATCTGGGCTCGGAACCCGTGGTGGATGCCAATGGCCCGCGCCCCGAGCGCTATGCCGAGGCGGTGCGCCTCCTGGCCAAGCTCCATGCCACCGAGCTCCCCGGGGTTCTCCCCGTCGCCGATGGGGTCGACCACGTCCTGCCGCCCTACGATCTCGAAGCGCTGCTGTTCGAGACCGAGCTCCTGCCGGATTGGTACTGCCCGTCGGTACTCGGGACCTCCCTGCCCGCACCCGCCCGCTCCGAATTCGTGGCGCTCTGGGCCGAGGTGCTGCGCGGCGTCGAGCCGGAACGTCCGACCTGGACCCTGCGCGACTATCATTCGCCGAACCTGATCTGGATGCCCGAACGCGAAGGGCTGGAGCGCATCGGCGTCATCGATTTCCAGGACGCGGTGCTCGGCCACCCCGCCTACGATCTCGCCTCCCTGCTGCAGGATGCCCGGGTCGATGCCACGGCCGAATTCGAACTGCGCCTGCTCGGCCTCTACGTGCGTGAACGGCGCAGTCGCGAGCCGGATTTCGACATGCAGGGCTTCGCGCGGGCCTATGCGGTGATGGCCGCCCAGCGCGCCACCAAGATCCTCGGCATCTTCGCCCGGCTCGACAAGCGGGACGGCAAGCCGGCCTATCTCGCGCATCTGCCCCGGATCGAGGGCTATCTCGCCCGCAACCTCGCCCATCCGGCGCTCACCCGCATTCGCCTGTGGCACGAAGAGCATCTGCCCCATCTCGTGGCCAAGGAGCCGGCGGAGGAGGGCGAGGCCTGAGCCCGTGGAGGCGGGCGCCGGTGACCGAGGCCAGCGAGAAAGCCAGGGCGAGCGCGTGGAGCGATTGCCCTGCGGGGCCGCGCTTTCGGGCTTGACCCGAGGAGCGAGTTCCCCACGATGCCGCCGCACCCGATGCCATAGCCCTCGCCCCCGAGACGCCGACGGAATGTCCGACAGCCCCGTATCCGCCATCCAACGCGCCTTCGTCCTCGCGGCGGGCCTCGGCAAACGCATGCGGCCGATCACGGCGACCGTGCCCAAACCCCTTGTGGAAGTGGCCGGCCGCGCCCTGCTCGACCATGCCCTCGACAGGGCGGCGGAGGCCGGGATCGGGGAGGCGGTGGTCAACGTCCATTACCTCGCCGACCTGCTCGAAGGTCATCTGGCACGTCGCAGCACGGCGCCGGCGATCCGGATCTCCGACGAGCGCGACGCCCTCCTCGAGACCGGAGGCGGCGTGAAGAAGGCCCTGCCGCTTCTGGGCACGGACCCCTTCGTCGTCCTCAACTCGGATTCGTTCTGGCTGGAAGGGCCTCAGCCCAATCTCGGCCGGCTCATCGACACCTGGGAGCCGGAGCGGATGGACATTCTGCTCCTCGTCGCACCCACGGCGACGAGCCTCGGCTACGAGGGCAAGGGGGATTTCGTGATGAATGCCGGTGGCGCCCTCCAGCGTCGCGGCGAGCGTGAGGTCGCGCCCTTCATCTATGCCGGTGTCGCCATCCTCAAGCCCGAACTCTTCGCCGGCACGCCGGAGGGGGCGTTCTCGCTCAACCTGCTGTTCGACCGCGCCATCGAGCGGGAACGCCTGTTCGGCCTGCGCCTCGACGGCCAATGGCTCCACGTCGGCACCCCGGAGGCGATCGAGGCCGCCGAAGCGCGGGTGAAGGCGAGCGCGCAGGTGCAGTGAAGGGGCAGGATCGGAACGACGACATGACGGAGTCCCGCGTCTTCACGATCCCCCCCGGCGCCTCGTTCCTGCCGACCCTCGCCGACGCGCTGATCTCCGGCCATCTCGTCGGGAACGTCGCCGGTGATCCCTTCGCCCTGGCCAGCGTCACCCTCTATCTGCCGACGCGGCGCGCGACGCGGGCCCTGTCCGCGATCCTGGCCGAGCGGCTCGGCAGCGCGCTCCTGCCGCGCCTGATCCCGCTGGGCGAAGCGGATGAGGCCGAACTCGACGTCGCCGCCAATCCGCTCATCGAGAACGGCTCCGACCAGCTCGCCCCGGCGATGCCGCCCCTGGAGCGCCGGCTGATCCTCGCCCGCCTCGTCCAGGCCTGGGCCGAGACCGTCGACCGCAAGCTCCTCCCCATGGGCGACGACGTGCCCTTCCTCGTTCCCTCCTCGCCGGCGGACGCCGTCTACCTCGCCTCCGATCTCGAGAAGCTGATGGACGCCCTCACCGTGGAGGGCGTGGCCTGGACCGAGATCGCCAGCGCGGTGGAGGCCGAGTACTCGCATTATTTCGGCCTCACCCTCGATTTCGTGCGCATCGCCGCCGAGAACTGGCCCAAGATCCTGCATGACCGCGCCTTGAGCGATCCGGTGGCGCGCTCGCGCACGCTCATCCTCGCGGAGGCGACGCGGCTGATGCGTGACAAGCCCGGCGACCCGGTCATCATCGCCGGTTCCACCGGGTCGGTGCCCGCGACCGCAAAGCTGATCGCGGCCGTCGCCACCCTGCCGAGGGGGGCGGTGGTGCTGCCGGGCCTCGATACCGACCTCGACGAGGCCGGCTGGGACGCCATCGAGACGGGGGAGGGGGCGGATCGCGAGATCGCCCACGGCCATCCCCAGGCCATCCTGCATCGCCTTCTCGGCCCCGGCTGTCTCGCCCTCGGTCGCGGAGCGATCACGGCGCTGGGGGAGCCGGCGCCTCGGGACCGGGCACGGACGGCGCTGCTGTCGCAGGCTCTGCGCCCGGCCGAGACCACCGATGCCTGGTCGGAGCTGTCGCCCGAGGCGCGCCGCGAGACCGCCGATACCGGAATGGCGGGCATCGCGGTGATCGAAGCCGCCGATGAGCGGGAGGAGGCCCTGGCCGCCGCCATCGCCCTGCGCGAGACCCTCGAGACGCCCGGCGCCACGGCCGCCCTCGTCACCCCCGACCGCAACCTCGCCAGACGGGTGGCGGCCGAACTCGCGCGCTGGGGGATCGTCGCCGAGGATTCCGCCGGGGAGGCGCTCTCGGTCAGTCCGGCCGGTCGCCTGGCGCGCATGGCGGCCGAGATGGCGGCGGACCTGCAGCCGCATCGGGTGATCGCCCTCCTCGCCCATCCGCTGGTCCGCCTCGGCATGACGCGCGACGAGGTCCGGCGCGGTGCGGCGGCCCTCGAGATCGGCGCCCTGCGCGGGCCGGCGCCCGCTGCCGGATTCGCCGGATTGCGCCGGGTCCTCGCCGACCGGCGGAATGCGACGGGACGCATCCCCCGCGCGCAGCGCCGCCTCGCCGACATCGATTGGGATTTGGCGGCCCGGATCGTCGACCGCCTCGAACAGGCCTTCGACGGGTTCCTCCGGTCCGAGGAGGGCGGCAGGGTCGACCTCCTCGCCTTGGGGCGCAGCCATGCCGCGGTCTTCGAACGGCTGATCGCGCCCGCCGAGGGGGACGAACCCGCGGAGGACAACTCGATCTGTGTCCTCGACACCCTGTTCGACGACCTGTCCACGTCGGAACCGGGCCTGTTGCCGGGAATGCCCCTCGATTACCCGGCCTTCTTCACGGCGCTCGCCCGTGAGCGGGTGGTGACCTGCGGCGGGATACGCCCCCATCCCCGCCTGCGGATCCTCGGCCTCCTCGAAGCCCGGTTGCTCGATGCCGACCGCATCGTGCTCGGCGGCCTCGACGAGGGCGTGTGGCCGATGAAGACGGTGACCGACGCCTTCCTCAACCGCCCCATGCGCGAACGCATCGGCCTCAATCCCCCCGAGCGGCGGATCGGGCAGACCGCCCATGATTTCGTCCAGGCGCTCGGCTGCCACGATGCCGTCATCACCCGCTCGGCCAAGCGCGAAGGCGCACCGACGGTGCCCTCGCGCTTTCTCCAGCGGCTCCAGGCTTTTGCCGGCGAGGCCTGCTGGCAGCGCGCCCGCGAGAGGGGGCGGCGCTTCCTCGGCTACGTCGCCGCCCTCGACCGAGGCGCCGGCCCGGTGCCGGCGCGCCTGACCCAGCCGAAGCCAAAGCCCGACCCGGCCCTGTTTCCCCGGACCTTGAGCGTCACCGAGGTCGAGACCCTAGTGCGCGATCCCTACGTCATCTTCGCCCGCCACGTGCTCGGGCTCGATCCCCTGGAGCCCGTCGCCGGGCGGCCCGGTGCCAGCGAGCGGGGGACGCTGATCCATGCGATCCTCGGCGACTTCGCCGAGGCCCATCCCGAGATCCTGCCCGAGGATGCCGCAGAGCGCCTGAACGCCCTGGCGCAGGCGGAATTCGCCGATATCGCCGACACCTTTCCCGAACTCTATGCCGAGTGGTGGCCGCGCTACGGCCGGATCGCCGCCGAATACCTGGACTGGGAGGCCGAGCGTCGTCCCGCCCTCATGCGGGTGCGGCCGGAGATGTCGGGCCGCTGGGCCCTGCCCATGGGCAAGGAGACCTTCACCCTGCGCGGGCGTGCCGACCGGATCGAGCTGCGCCGTGACGGGACCGCCTGCATCGTCGATTTCAAGACCGGCCAGCCGCCCAGCAACAAGGAAGTCTTCGCCGGCTTCTCGCCCCAGCTCACCCTGGAGGCGGCGATGCTGAAGGCGGGCGCCTTCGAGGGTGTTCCGCGCAGCGAGGAAACGCCGGACCTGCTCTACGTCCACGCCACCGGCGGGCGGAACCCGTTCACCCCGCTCCCGGTCAAGCCGCCGCGCGGCGACCCGCGCACCCTGGACGCCATCGTCGAGGAGCACGAGCGACGCTTCCGCGGCCTCGTCGCCCGCTTCATGGCCGGCGACGCGGCCTATGTCTCGCGTCCCTACCCGAAATTCGCCAAGTCCTACGGCGACTACGATCACCTCGCCCGCGTGCTGGAATGGTCGCTGGCCGGGGAGGGGGAGGGGTAATCAGGCCGCTCCCTGCTCCCGCACATGGCCGTGGCATTGGTTCGCCTCCACGGTGATGTGCGAGAGCCCGTCCAGATCGGCCAGCTTCGCCTTGTACGTCGCCGGTTCCTGCGGGTGGTCGGAGACGAGGGAGACGATCAGCCCGGTATGGCCGGGGCCGAGGCGCCAGAGGTGGAGATCGGTGATCGTGTCGCCGTTCGTTTCCAGCCGCGTACGCACCGAGTGAGCGAGCCCCCGATCCGGCACCGCATCGAGCAGTGTCGCGCCGGCGGAGCGGATCAGGGTCCAGGACCAGGCGACGATGACCGCCGCGCCCACCAGTCCCATGGCCGGATCGAGCCAAGCGATGCCGAGATAGCGACCCGCCAGCAGGGCCGCGATGGCCAGCACAGATGTCAGCGCATCGGCCAGGACGTGGACATAGGCCGCCCGTAAGTTGGTGTCCCCATGGTCGCCATGGCCGTGCCCCGCCTGATGGCCGTGATCGTGCGGGTGGTCGTGGTGATGGGCGTGGTCGTGCCCGTCGCCGTGGAGCAGCCATGCGCTGGCGAGGTTCACGAGGAGGCCGAGGACCGCGATCGGCAGGGCTTCGCCGAAGGCGATGGCCTGGGGGCTGTTGAGGCGCAGCACGCTCTCATAGCCGATGGCGAGCGCGATCATGGCAAGGATGATGGCACTGGCGAAGGCCGCGAGATCGCCGAGCTTGGCGGTGCCGAAGGCGAAGCGCGGGTCGTCGGCATGCAGGCGGGCGAAGCGATAGGCCAGGGCCGCGATGCCCAGCGCCGCCGCATGGGTGGACATGTGCCATCCGTCCGCGGTGAGGGCCATCGACCCGAAGACCGTCCCGCCGACGATCTCCGCCACCATCATCGCCAGGGTCAGCCCGACGACGAGGACGGTCCGGCGCTCGTTGCGCTCATGGGCATGTCCGAGGAAGTCGTGGCGATGCTGCCAGGTCTCGCTGCTGTGGCTGTGCATGACGGGGTGTCCTGAGGGAATCGTCCGGCCGAACATAGGGCGCTTTGGCGAGGCGATCATCCTTCTCTATGGAGAGAGGGAGCCAAGCCCGGAGCAGACAGGTTGCCCTTCGTCGTCGACGATCTCACCAAGGCGAGCCAGCGCCGCGCCGCCGATCCCCTGGCCTCGGCCTGGGTCTCGGCCAATGCGGGGGCGGGAAAGACGAAGGTTCTCACCGACCGGGTGGTGCGCTTGCTGCTGAACGGGGCGCCGCCCGCCCGCATCCTCTGCCTCACCTTCACCAAGGCGGCCGCCGCCAACATGTCGATCCGGGTGTTCCGGACGCTCGGCCGCTGGGTCACCCTGGACGATGCCGCGCTCACGGCCGAACTCACCGAACTCACCGGCGAGGCTCCGGCGCGCCGGACCCTGAAGGCGGCACGGCGCCTGTTCGCCCGTGCCGTGGAGACGCCGGGCGGACTCAAGATCGAGACCCTGCACGCCCTCTGCGAGCGGCTCCTGCACATGTTCCCGTTCGAGGCCAACGTGCCCGCCCGCTTCCAGGTGCTCGACGAGAATCAGGCCGCCGACCTGTTCGCGGCAGAGACCGACCGAGTCCTCGCCCTGGCGATGACCGGCCGGAATCCCGATCTGCGCTCCGCCTGGGACCGGGTCGGCCCGGAGGCCACGGGCGATACGCTCCGTGCGATCCTGCGCGCGGCCATGCGGGCGCAGTCGACCTTCGACGGGACGGACGGTCTCTCCGAACCCCTCGCCGCCCTGTCGCGCTCCCTCGGCCTCTCGGCCGGCGAGACGGCCGATACGGTCCTCGACCGTATCCTCACCGGGGGGCTCGACGATTGGAGCGGCCTCGCCGAGCGCCTTCGCACGGGGAAATCCACCGATGAGGGGCTCGCCGACAGGTTGGTCGCGGCGGAGGCGACCCGTGAGGCCTCGGCCCGCCTCGACCTCTACCGGTCGGTGTTCTTCACCGAGAAGGGCACCCCGAAGGCGGACAGGAGTCTCGGCACAAAAGACGTCCCGGCGGAGGTGAAGGAGGCGCTCCTCGCCGAACGCGACCGGCTCGATCCCCTGTTCGACACCTTGCGGGCGGCCAAGGCCCTGGAGCGGACGCAGGCCCTGTTCGTCCTCGTCGCCGAGATCCACCGGCGGGTCGAGCGTCAGAAGGCGCGCCTCGGTGCCCTCGATTTCGACGACCTGATCCATAAGGCCCTCGATCTGCTCTCGCGGGTGGACGCCGCCTGGGTCCTGTACAAGCTCGACCGCGGCATCGATCACGTCCTCGTGGACGAGGCGCAGGACACCAACCCGCGCCAATGGGACATCCTGCGCCGCATCACGGCCGATTTCGCCAGCGGCGAGGGCGCTCGCGAGGGGCTGCGCACGCGCTTCGCCGTGGGTGACCCGAAGCAGTCGATCTACAGTTTCCAGGGGGCCGAGCCGCGTGAATTCGCGACCGTGCATCGCGAATGGCGCGCGGCCTCCGAGCAGGCCGGTCTGCCCTTCGAAGACGTGACCCTGAACGTGTCGTTCCGCTCGACGAAGGGCATCCTGCGCGCGGTGGACGCCACCTTCGCCGTCCCCGAGCATTACCAGGGCCTGTCCTTCGACGACGCGGCCGTGGGCACGACGCACGAGACGGCCCGTCGGGACGCGCCGGGCGTGGTCGAGATCTGGCCCATCGAGGTTCCGGCACAGGAGGAGGAGCCCGACGCCTGGGCGGCCCCGGTGGACGCACCGGAGGCCAACGCGCCCCCCATCGTCACGGCGCGGCGCGTGGCGCGGGCGGTGAAGGCCTGGACCACCACCGGCGACGAAGGCGGGCGCGTGTGGCGTCCCGGCGACGTGCTCATCCTGGTGCGCAAGCGCTCCGCCGCGTTCGAGGAGGTGATCCGCGCCCTGAAGGTCTGCGGTGTCCCCGTGGCGGGTCAGGACCGCCTGGACATCACTGCCCATATCGCGGTGAACGACCTCGTCTCCATCGGCCGTGCCGGCCTGCTGCCCGCCGACGATCTCACCCTGGCCGGCGCCCTGAAGACGCCCCTCGTCGGGCTCGACGACGACGACCTCGTCCGCATCGCCGCCCGGCGCGACGAGAGCGAGACCCTGGAGGATTCCCTCGCCCGCCATGCGGCGGCGGGCGACCCGGCCGCGATTCGCGGGCATGAGGCCCTCACGCTGTGGTCGGAACTGGCGGCCCGGCATGGGCCTTTCGGGTTCTATGCGAGCCTGCTCGGGCCGTATGAGGGGCGGATGCGGCTGGTCTCCCGCCTCGGCGGCGAGGCGGGAGACGCCATCGACGTATTCCTCATGAAGGCCGCCGAGGCCGAGCAGGCCTCCGAGGCTCCTTCGCTGGACGGCTTCCTCACCCGCTACGACATCGCTCCGGGACGGGGCGCCAACGGCCTCACCGTCAAGCGCGATCTCGAATCCGGCCGCGACGAGGTCCGGGTGATGACGATTCATGGGGCCAAGGGGCTGGAAGCCCCCGTCGTCGTCATGATCGACGGCTGCGAACCCCTCGGGCGCAACGATCCGCATCTGCTCGCCATGCCGGGGGGGCGTGACGGGGCGATGCCGCCGGTCTGGGCCGGGTCGAAGTCCCAGGATACGCAGGCCGTCGCCGCCGCCCGCGAGGCGCATCAGGCCCGCGCCCGCGAGGAGCACAACCGTCTCCTCTATGTGGCGCTCACCCGCGCAGCAGACCGCCTCACCGTCGCGCCGTATCGCGGTCACGAGGAGCAGGGCGAGACCGCCTGGTGCGAGATGGTCCGGAAGGGGCTGGAACAGGCGTTCGGGCCGGGCGAATCCCTCGAGGCCGCCTACGGTCCCGTGCTGCTATGGCGGGACGGACCTGTACGACCCGCTGTGGCCGCTTCCTCGCCCCCTGCGGAAGCAGCATCGTCGATCCCCGGATGGTTGAGGAAATCGGCGGGGTCGGAGGTCGAGGCGGCGCCGCCGGTCAGCCCCTCCGGAGCCCTTGGCGCTGCGGATGGTCAGCGCACTGTGCCGAGGCGGCAGGCCAATCCGCAGGCCCGCCGCCGCGGCATCCTGATCCACTCGCTGATCGAACATCTTCCGCGCCTCGATCCCCATCAGCAAGCGAGCGCGGCCTCCGCCTTCGTCAAGGCGCGGGCGCCGTCGCTTCCGGCGGCGGAACAAGACCGGCTGGTTTCGGATGTTCTGAACCTCGTGAACGATCCCGCCCTCGCCGTGCTCTTCGACGGGGATGCGAGGGCCGAGGTCACGATATCGGGGCATGTCAGCGTGGGCGGGACGTCGCGACCGGTCTTCGGACGGGTCGATCGCCTGAGTATCCGTCCCGAAGGGATTGTCGTGGCGGATTTCAAGACGAGCCGGCCGCCACCCGACCGTGCTCCCATTCCCGAAGAGGAGGCGGCGCAGGTCGCCCTCTACGTGGCGCTACTGCGGGACATCTATCCGGGGCGTCCCGTCGACGCGATGCTGGTCTGGACGTCCGGTCCGGTCATCCGCCATCTCGGCGAGGCCGACATCGCGTCGGCGCTCGCCTCACTCTCCGCCCGCCCGTCTCACACCGCGATTACGGCGTGAGCTTGAGGATCTGTCCGTCCGGACCGTCCGTCACCGCATAGACCGCCCCATCGGTGCCGACCCTTACGTCGCGGATCCGGTGGTCGAGGGGAATGCGTTCCTCCGTGACCACTTTGTCGCCGTCGAGCTTCAGCGCGACGATGCCGCCGCTCATGAGGCCGCCGACGAGGAAAGCGTCCTTCCAGGCGGGGAACAGGGTGCCGCTGTAGAGCGCCATGCCGGACGGCGCGATGACCGGATCCCAGTAATAGACCGGCTGGACCGTGCCGCCCGCCTGGGTCTTTCCCTCGCCGATCTTCTCGCCGCTGTATTCGATGCCGTAGGTCACTTCCGGCCAGCCGTAGTTCAATCCGGGCCGGGGGCGATTGAGTTCGTCGCCGCCGCGCGGGCCGTGCTCGACGGTCCAGAGGCGCCCCTGGCCATCGAGGGCCGCGGACTGGATGTTGCGGTGCCCGTAGGACCAGATTTCGGGCTTGGCCTTCTCGCCGCCCGTGAACGGGTTGTCCTTCGGCGCATTCCCGTCGGTGTCGATGCGGAAGACCTTGCCGAGGCCGCTGGTGAGGTCCTGGGCCTGGACGCGCGGTCCCTTGTCCGAGCGCTCGCCCACGGTGACGAACAGCTTGCCGTCCGGGGCGAAGACGAGGCGGGAGCCGAAATGCTTGTCGCCCTCGTAGGACGGCGTCTGGCGGAAGATGACCTTCACCTCGTCGAGACGGCCGCCATCCTTCTCCTCGATGAGCTTGGCGCGGGCGACCGTCGTGCCGTTCCCCTTGTCGCGCGGCTCGGAGTAGCTGACATAAATCAGACGGTCGGAGACGAAGCTCGGGCTCAGGGCCACGTCGAGCAGACCGCCCTGGCCTCGCGCATCCACCTTCGGCACGCCGGCGATAGGCTGGCCGAGCGTGCCGTCCTTGGCGACGATGCGCAGCTTTCCGCCCTTCTCCGTGACCAGCATGCGACCGTCCGGCAGGAACTCCATGGCCCAGGCGCTGTCGAGGCCCTTGGCGACGACGGTACTCTGCACCTTCGTGGCCTCGAGGGGCTTCGGCGCGCGGGTCTGGTTGGGAAGCAGGGGTTTGTAGGTCGTGTTGGCGGGTTCCGTTTCGGCGGGCTCTCCCCCCGTGGCCTCGTTCTGGGGCGCCGCGAAGGACTCGCCCCCGATCCGCGGTTGAGGCGTTCCGGATTTGCCATCCTGGGCGAACACACCGGTGCTGAGACTCAGGGCGGTGAGGGAGGCAAGCAAGGTCGGAGAGATGCGCGTCACGTGGTGATGTCCTCCATGGCCGGCGTTGAGGGCACCGGCTCTCGGCCTGTTTCGGGGCTGATCGCCGGATGGCGGCCGAGCCCGTATGGCACCGGCTCATCATGGGCATGCGCTCTGGGACGCTCGCCACGCGGACTGCCGGTCACGCTGGGAGATGGGGCGACGCGACGGCTTTGGCGAGGGGCAAGGGGAATCATGCGGGTGACAGGCGGCCGGGGCGGTCTCGCGCAAGCGCGGCGGAGGAAGAGCGGTGGATGATGCATGCGAGAATCGAACGGCTGTCCCGCCCTTGGCATCTTACGCCTTGACCGTCCCGGTTCACGTCGCCAACTCTCGCTCTCAAGCCGGCGCAGGCCTCGTCTCGCCGACCGTGCAATGGGAAAGGGATCGCAATGGCGACGGTAAAAGTGACCGACGCGAGCTTCGAGCAGGACGTTCTCCAGTCCGCCGAGCCCGTGGTCGTGGATTTCTGGGCGGAATGGTGTGGCCCCTGCCGTCAGATTGGACCGGCCCTCGAAGAGATCTCGGCCGACATGCAGGGTCGCGTGAAGATCGCCAAGGTCAACGTGGACGAGAATCCCGGTATCGCCGCCAAATACGGCATCCGCTCGATCCCCACCCTCCTGATCTTCAAGGGCGGTGAACTCGCCAGCCAGAAGGTCGGCGCGGCACCGAAGGGCGATCTCTCCCGCTGGATCCAGGCCAGCGCCTGAACGCTCGCGATCGACCATCGTGAAAAAGCCCGGCCTCGGAAGGCCGGGCTTTTTTTATGTCCGGTGGTGAGCACCTGCCTGTGCGGACCATGGTTTGGAAACGAAAAAACCCGGCCATGAGGCCGGGCTTCTCCGTTTCGAGACCTGTGTCGACGTTGCGACGTATCGGCTTAGTACGAGCCGAACTTGTAGTTCAGACCAGCGCGGACGACGGCGAACTCGCTCTCACGAGCGGTGACCGAGCGGCTGAGGACGAGCGAACCGTTCGGGTTCAGCACCGAGCGCTCCGAGGGGTTACCCTTGTTCTCGAGGTTCACGTACAGACCTTCGACCTTCAGCGTCACGGCCGACGAGCGGAAGAAGTTCAGGAACGAGTCGACGGGCATGGCGTACTCGATACCACCACCAGCGGTGTAGCCGGTGCGGAAATCGTCGCGGCCGGTGCCGCCGTCGCCGTAGGCGAAGCCGCCGGTGCCGTAGAACAGGACGCGGTCGAAGGCGTAACCGACGCGGCCGCGAACCGTGCCGAAGAAGTTCATCTCATTGCCCGGGATGCGGACAGAGGTGGGGCTGGTGAAAGCGCCGGCGGCGGGGCTGATGGTGCCCGTCACGGAGCGGCTCTTGTTGCCGAAGTCGGTGTACTGGGCGTCAGCTTCGAGACCGACGACGAGGCCCGAACCCGGGGTGAACTGGTAGTTGTAGCCGACCTGGCCACCGCCGACGAAGCCTTCGAGCTCGTTACCGCCGGTGGTCGAGACGACCACGGGGGTGCGGGTGAAGGAGTTCAGCACCGAACCACCCGGCAGGGCGTAACGGTTGCTGTCGCTGCCGGCGTCGAAGCCGTAACCGGCGTTGATACCGAAGTAAGCGCCCGTCCAGGTGAACACCGGCACCGGCACGAAGACCGGCGGCGCAGCGCGACGCGGAAGGTCGGCGGCGGTGGCCGCTGCCGTGAGGGCCGTGAAGGCCGCGAAAGAGGTGAGAAGCTTTTTCATCGTTGATCCCCAGCGAGTTGCCCGATCCACAATCAAACTAGTCGATTTCGGGCAGCCGAGATGTAGCGCAGGAGCCACACCCGATATCCGATGCCACAAGTATGGCCGGTTCGGTGAAAAGCGGGGATTGTCGCGATGTGTCGTCCGCTGATCCTAAGCAAGGACGCTGTGTTCGTCACGTCGGGCCGATGCCCGAGACCCTCGTCCGGCATGGTTGTCCAAGACAAACGATGCGGTAACCCTGTTCGACGAGGGCAAGGACTCGTCCGGCAGAATCACTTGCCTTCCGCCAGGAGACCGCCTCCCACCCGACGCAATCAGGTCGGAGGCGTACCGTTCGCGGTGAGGACGTTGCCCGCGAGATAGAGCGAGCCACAGATCAGGATACGCGGCGGCCGCTCGAAGGCGACGTCGGAGAGGCTCTCCAGGGCGGCTTCGACGCTGGAGGCCACATAGGCGGTGAGCCCCACATCGGCGGCGATCTGGGCGACCTCCTCGGCCGGCCGCGCAGCCATCTGGCCTCCGATCGGGACCGCGATCAGGTGGCGCGCCAGCCCCACGAAGTTGCGCAGGAAGCCTTCCGCGTCCTTCGTGCCGAGAAGGCCCACCACCAAGATCAGCGGCACGTCACTGCGCTCGCCGAGATCCGCCATCGCGGTCGCCAGAATGCGACCGCCATCGATGTTGTGGCCGCCATCGAGCCAGAGCTCCGCATCGTTCGGTGCCATGTCGGAAAGGCGGCCGCGGGTGAGCCGCTGCAGGCGGCCCGGCCATTCGACCTTGTTGAGGCCGGTCTCGATGGCCTCCACTCCGATATCGCCGAAACCGGCCGCGCGCAGGGCCGCGATGGCGGTGGCGGCGTTGGTGAATTGATGCCGTCCGTTGAGGCGGGGCTGGGGCAGGTCGAACAGGTCGAGTTCGTCCTGGTAGACGATCCGGCCGCGCTCGGCATGGACCGAGAAATCCTGGTTCCCGACCCGGATCGGCGTGGCTCCGATCTGCTCGGCGATGCGGCAGAGCACCGAATCCGCCTCCTTGTAATCCTGGGCGGCGATGATCGCCGGGCAACCGCACTTGAAGATGCCCGCCTTCTCGGTCGCCACCGCTTCGACGGTGTCGCCGAGATACTCCGCATGGTCGCGCCCGATCGGTGTGACGACGGCGGCCGCGGGATTGTCGATCACGTTCGTGGCGTCGACCCGCCCACCGAGCCCCACTTCGAGCAGGAGCACGTCGGCCGGGGTCTCCGAGAACAGAAGGAAGGCGGCGGCGGTGGTGATCTCGAACACCGTGATCGGCTCGCCCGCATTGGATGCCTCGCAGCGGGCGAGGGCGTCGGCGAGCTGGTCCTCGGGCACATAGCTGCCGCCCCCCACCGCACCGATGCGGATGCGCTCGTGGAAACGCACGAGATGGGGCGAGGTGTAGACATGCGCGGCGAGGCCGCCGGCTTCGAGAATCGCCCGCATGAAGGCGATGGTCGAGCCCTTGCCGTTGGTGCCGGCCACATGAATGACCGGAGGCAGCTTGCGTTCCGGGTGCCCGAGCCGTTCGAGCAAGCGCTGGATCCGGCCCAGCGACAGGTCGATCGTGCGAGGATGAAGGGCCAGGAAGCGGGCCATCAGCGCGTCGGAGGAATCCATGGATCGGCTCGCCGTATAGCGTGTGGGCTCAGGCCGGCTCGGCAACGGCGCCCGCGCCGGCCGGTGCCGCCGCGGGCTGGTTCATCAGCAGGCCGCAGAGTCGTGAGATCGTGTCCTTCAGGGCGTGCCGGTGCACGACCTGATCGACCATTCCGTGTTCCTGCAGATACTCGGCGCGCTGGAACCCGTCGGGCAGTTTCTCGCGGATCGTCTGTTCGATGACGCGCGGCCCGGCAAAGCAGATCAGGGCACCGGGCTCGGCGAGATGGACATCCCCCAGCATGGCGTAGGAGGCGGTGACGCCGCCCGTGGTCGGGTTGGTGAGCACTACGATGTAGGGGAGCTTCGCCGCTTTCAGCCGGCGCACGGCCACCGTCGTGCGCGGCATCTGCATGAGCGACAGGATACCTTCCTGCATGCGCGCGCCGCCGGAGGCCGAGAACAAAATGTAGGGCGTGCGCTTGTCCAGCGCCGTCTCGGCGCCGCGCACGAAGGCCTCGCCCGCCGCCATGCCGAGCGAGCCGGCCATGAAGGCGAAATCCTGCACCGCCAGCGTCATCGGCAGGCCCGAGACCCGGCCGAAGCCGATCTTGAAGGCGTCGGGCATCCCGGTCTTGGCACGGGCGTCCTTCAGGCGGTCGGCATAGCGCTTCTCGTCGCGGAACTTGAGCGGGTCGGCGGCCACCTCCGGCAGGGGCACGTCGATCCAGGTGCCCTCGTCGAACATCATCTTCAGGCGCGCCTGCGCGCTCATCTTCAGATGGTGCTCGGACCCCGGAATGACCCAGTGGTTCCCCTCCACCTCCTTGTGGAACACCATCTGCCCGCTATCCGGGCATTTGACCCACAGGTTTTCGGGCGTCTCGCGCTTGAACAGGGTCTTGATCCTGGGGCGCACGACCTCCGAGATCCAGTTCATGGGTTCAACCATCGTCGACTGACCGTTCTTGAGGGAAGGGGTCTCGGATGAGCCGGGGATCGGCTCTCGGATGGATCGTTCCGGCGTGGCTTTCTCAGGCGGTCCGGCCGCGCACGCCCTCGGCCAGTTCGCGCACCAGTTCGCTCACCGTCTCGGCGGCGTCCCGGCCGTCCACCACCGCCCGGTGGATCACGTCCACGAGCGCGGAGCCGACGACCACGCCGTCCGCACCCTTGGCGATCGCGGCGGCCTGGGCGCCCGTCCGGACGCCGAAGCCGACCACCACGGGCAGATCCGTATGGCTGCGGATACGGCCCACCGCCTCGGCCACCCGACCGAAATCGGGTGTCGCCGTTCCGGTGATGCCGTTGATCGACACATAATAGACGAAGCCGGCCGTGTTCGCGAGCACGGCGGGAAGGCGGCGCTCGTCGGTGGTGGGCGTCGCCAGCCGGATGAAGGCCAAGCCCTTGGCCAGGGCCGGCAGGCAGAGTTCGTCGTCTTCTTCCGGCGGCAGGTCGACGACGATGAGCCCGTCGATCCCCGCGGCGACGGCGTCGTCGAGGAACCGGTCGACGCCGTAGGCATGGATCGGGTTGTAATATCCCATCAGGATGACCGGGGTTCCGGAATTGTCCTCCCGGAAACGGCGGACGAGGTCGAGGGTCTTGACCAGATCCTGCCCGCCCGCGAGGGCGCGCAACGCCGCCGCCTGGATCGCCGGCCCGTCCGCCATCGGGTCGGTGAAGGGAAGGCCGAACTCGACGATGTCGGCGCCGGCCTGCGGCAGCGCCCGGAGCACCTTCAGGGAGGTCTCGGCATCGGGGTCGCCGGCCATGACGTAGGTCACGAGGGCGGCGCGCTTCTCCGCGCGGCAGCGGGCGAAGGTGGCCTCGATGCGTGTCTTCGTGGAACCGGCAATGTCCGGCTGCGAAGAGGTCTCTGACGAAGAAAAGGTCATGGTGCCTGCGTCTCGCGGCCTGGCCTCGGGGGAGGGACGGCCCAGGTACAAGCCGTCGCGCCTACACCATCGCGGCCTGCCCGTGAAGCGCGACGCGCCAAGCTGTCCGGCATCGGCTATGAGCGTGACGTGTCCATGCGGGGCGAGGGATGTCGTCCGTCGCGGCAAGGAAGCCTTAAGCTCCTTTCGAAAGCCGGCCTTCAATCTCACATGCGAGTGACAGGAATGGAGTGGGAGGGGGAACCTCGACGATATCGTCGCACTGCGCTGCGGTTCGCCCAGTGGCGATCCGCTCGGGTCGCCCCACGGAGAGGTCGATGATCACCCTTGAGGTCGCTCTCGCCATCACCCTGTTCGCGGTCCTGGCCACGGCGAGCCTGGTCGCCCGAGGCCTGCGACGGCCGGCAGGCGACGCGTCCGAGGTCGAACGTCTTCAGGACAGTATCTGGCGGATGTCCGAGAGCGAGGAGCGCTACCGCGCGCTCGTGGAGGCGACGACCGACGTCATCGTCCAGCGGGACACGCAAGGGCGCATCACATTCGCCAACGACGGATTCGGGCGTCTCTTCGGGGTCGAGCCGTTGACGCTGCTCGGCTCGACGGTGGACCTCGAAATCCTCGACCAGGGGCTTCGGCAGCAACAATCCGACGGCGTCAGCCGTGTCGAGATGCAGGTGCGCCCCGTCGATGGCATTCCCCGCTGGTTCTCCTTCATCGAGACGCGCGTCACCGGTCCCGGAGGACGCACGCAATGGCTGCGGGCGGGTTCGGACATCACCGAACGGATCGAATCCGCCCGCTCCCTCGATGAGGCGCTCCACCGCGCCGAAGCCGCCAACGTCGCCAAGTCGCGCTTTCTCGCCACCGTCAGCCACGAGTTCCGCACGCCGTTGAACGGCATTCTCGGCATGGCCGACCTCGTTCTCGAGACCGGCCTCGATGCCGAGCAGCGGACCTACGTGGAGGCGGTGCACACGTCGGGCCGGGCCTTGCTGACCCTCATCGACGGCATCCTCGATTTCTCGCGGATCGAGGCGGGACGCCTCGACCTGTCGGCCGAACCCTTCGATCTCCGAGCGGTGGTGGAAGGCGTGGTCGAACTCCTGGCGCCCCGCGCCCAGGACAAGGGCATCGAGATCGCCATCGACGTCGCCGACGACGTGCCGTCCGCATTCATCGGCGATGCGGACCGTGTCCGGCAGATCGTGGTCAATCTCGCGGGGAACGCCATCAAGTTCACCAATCAGGGCGGGGTCGGCGTCACGGTGACATGGGTCGCGCAGGAGATCGTCCTGGCGGTCTCGGATACGGGGGCGGGTATCCCCGCGGCGCGCATCCCCATCCTGTTCGAGGAATTCGAGCAGGGCGACAACAGCGCCAGCACACGCCACGAGGGAACCGGGCTCGGCCTCGCCATCAGCCGGCGCCTCGCCTCGCGGATGGGGGGGCACATCGACGCGCGCTCGGTCGTCGGCCAGGGCAGCACCTTCACGGTCCACTTGCCCCTGCCGGTCGGCGCTGCGTCGGAGGATGCGCTGCCGCCCGTCTCGCTGCAGGGGCGGAAGATCCTGATCGTCGCCGATTCTCCCTATCAGGCGCCGTTCCTCGCCCGGCGCCTGTCCCGGTCCGGCGCGTCGGCGGTGGTGGTGGCGACCGTCGAGGCCGGGCTCGATACGCTGTCGGGCGTGCCCTTCGATGCGGTGATCGCCGATCGCGCCCTCGGCGACGCGAGCGTGCGCAGCCTCGCGGCGGAAGCCAGGCGGCGCGGCGTGCGCTGCAGCCTCATTCTGCTGTCCCCCTTCGATCGGCGGGAATTCGGTGCGCCGGGGGCGGCGGGCTTCGACAGCTACCTGATCAAGCCGGTCCGGGCGCGCTCACTGTTCGACAGGCTGCTGGCGCCGAGCTCCTCGGTGGAAGCGACCGGCCCCGCGCCGAAACCGGTGCCCGACGACGGCGCGATCTCGGCGGACAAGGACGGCGCGCGCGCGGGGGCGGGCGTCCACGTGCTTCTCGCCGAGGACAACCCGATCAACGCCCTGCTAGCCACCAGGGCTCTGGAGCGTCTCGGTGCGACGGTGGTTCTGGCGCGGGACGGGTCCGAGGCGCTGGCTCGGCTCGACCATCCCGCATCCCGGTTCGACCTCGCCCTCATCGACATCCGCATGCCGGGAATCGATGGGCTGGAAACGGCGCGGCGGCTGCGTGCCAGCGAGGCCGAGCACCATCGCGCGCCGCTCCGGCTGGTGGCGCTCACCGCCAATACCGGTCGCGAGGACGAATTGGCCGCGCGGGAGGCCGGGTTCGACGAATTCCTGGCAAAACCCCTCGACCTCAAGGCCTTGCCTGCCCTCCTCGAACGCCGTGCCGTCACCGCGGCCTGAGAGGCAATTCGCGTTGACAGGGCGCGGCGAGCGAGCGAACACGGGCCATGCGCGCACCAACCTCGCCACCATCGGATGCCGCGGCACCCGTGCCGACATCGCAGAGCAGGGATGGTCTCGTGGCCTTGGCCGTGGCGGCCGTCGTGGTGGTCACCGTCCTGATCGGCACGTTCGCGCCCTCTTCGCACGGGCGTTCAGGACCAGTTTCTCCGGCAGCCGATGCGTCCTGCGCCGAGTGGAGCGACGGCTGCACGGTCTGTCGGCGCTACGGGGAGGGGATAGCCTGCTCCATGCCGGGTATCGCCTGCGTTCCCAAAGCAGAGCTGTGCCGGCGCCATTCCGGGGGATGACCGGGTCGTCCGTTCCGATCCGCCTTCGCTTCGCGCCGAGCCCCAACGGGCGCCTCCATCTCGGGCACGCCTATTCCGCCCTGGTGAACGAGCTGTTCGCCGCACGGCTCGGCGGCGACCTCATCCTGCGGATCGAGGATATCGATCCGGTGCGCTCGCGCCCGGACCTGATCGCCGCCATCGCGGACGATCTCGCCTGGCTCGGGATCGGGTTCGGCGGTTCCGTCCGGCGCCAATCCGAGCATTTTCCGGCCTATCGCCGTGCCGTCGACGCACTCCGCTCGCGCGGCCTCGTCTATCCCTGCTTCTGTAGCCGCGCCGCCGTGATCGCGGCCGCCGGGCCGGAGCCGCCCCGCGATCCGGACGGTGCGCCTCTCTATCCCGGCACGTGCCGCGTCCTTTCCCAGGATGAGCGGGCGTCACATATCGCGGCCGGTCTGCCGCATAGCTGGCGGCTCGACATGAACCGCGCCCTCGCGCAGGCTCCGGGGCCGCACCGCTTTTCCTGCCTCGACGCCGATTGCCTGGAGACGAGCCACGTCGCCGATCCCGCCCGCTGGGGCGATGCGCCGATCGCGCGGCGCGACGTGCCGACGAGCTACCACCTGTCCGTGGTGGTCGACGATGCCGCCCAGGACATCAGCCACGTGGTTCGCGGAGCGGACCTCGCGGCCTCGACCGACCTGCATGTCCTGCTTCAGGCCCTGCTCGGTCTTGAGTGCCCGGCCTATCACCACCACGCCCTGATCCTCGGCCCCGACGGGACGAAGCTCGCCAAATCGCGCGGCTCGGAATCCCTCGGCGATCTGAGGGCTCGGGGCGTCACCCCGGCGGAGATCCGCCGCCGGCTCGGATTCGGGTGAGGGGAGGGGGCTCAGCGCGGGGCGTCGCGCTGGGCCATGGCGACGCCGGCTCGGGATTTCTGCAGCGTGGTCTCGATCTGCTCGCGCTGGCGCGTGAACTCGGTGAGCATCCGCCCGTCGAGTTCGCGTCCGCGCGGCACGCGGATCTTCATCGGGTCGACGAAATGGCCGTTGATGATGACCTCGTAATGCAGGTGCGCGCCGGTGGAGAGGCCGGTGGAACCGACATAGCCGATCACCTGGCCTTGGCGCACCTTGGCCCCCGCCGTCACCCCCCGGGCGAAGCGCGACATGTGGTTGTAGGTGGTGACGTAGCCGTTGATGTGCTGGAGCTCGACCCGGCGGCCATAGCCCGAATCCCATTCCGCCTTGATGACGCTGCCGTTGCCGGCGGCGACGATGGGCGTACCGATCGGGTTGGCCCAATCCACGCCGGTATGGAGCTTGGCATAGCCGAGGATCGGATGGCGCCGGTAACCGAAGCCCGAGCGCATGATGCCGTCGGCGATGGGCTTGCGGATCAGGAATTTCTTCAGTGAGCGACCCTGCTCGTCGAGATAATCGATAGAGCCGTCGTCCGGCGACTGGAAACGGTAGACCTTTCGCACCTCGCCGCCGAGGTTGAGCGACGCGTACAACAGTTCCGGCCGGTCGAGCGCGGCCTGACCGCCTTCCTCGTCGTACGTATAGAAGACATCGAGACTGTCGCCGCTCGCGATGCGGCGCTGGAAGTCGATGTCGTAGCTGAAGATCCGCACGATATCTTCCACGGTCGCGCGCGGCAGATCGTGCCGTGCCGCCGTCTCATAGAGGCTCTGATAGAGGCGGGGGCCCGAACCGCCATCCTCGTCCTCGTCGTCGTCTCCGGATTCCGACGCGGCGGGCGCCTTGCGCGCCGCCTTGTCCTCCACCGCCTGCGCCACCGAGACGAAAGCGCCGCGATCGTTGATGGCCGCGATCCCCTCGACGCCGTTTTCGCCATACAGGACGACCCGTGTCACCTGGCGGGGATCGCCGGGCTTCGGGCCCGGCGCGATCTGGACGCGGAACTGCTGGCCCTCGGCGAGGTCGCCCACGCGGGCCCGCCCGCCGAGCGCCGCGACGATCCCCTTGATCTGCTCGTCGCTGGCCTGGCCCGTGGCCTTCAGCAGCGCTTCGAGGGTCTCACCGCGCTTGATCGCCAGGTCGCGGTCTTCCACCAGCGGCGTCTCGCCCTGCCGGAGGCTCGTCTTCGCGAGATTGGTGACGTTCTCCGGCACCACGAGGACGTCGATGGACTTGAAGGGGCTCGCATCACCGGACGGGGGGGCGATCCCGCCGAAATCCGGAGCCGCGATGCCCTGCTGGAGTGCGCGCGACAGCATCATCTGCGGCGCGATGGGAAGCGCCGTGCGTCGTCCGGCCTCCGCGGCCAGCCGCTTTTCCTCTTCGACCTGGGCGGTCACGGCGTCATCGCCGAGGGCGGGCGTGTTCGCCTCGATCGGCATCGTGGTGAGATCACGCTTGATGACGGTCACCTCCGCGCCGGGAGCATCGGCAGCGCTTGCTTCCGTCGCCCGTTCGAGCGGTTCGCTGGACACGAATTTCATCGGGTCGAAGCGCGGCACCTCGGCGGAGAAGACGCCCGTCGACATGGAAAGCGCCGTCGAGATCCGTACGAAAGGCCGGACCTTGATGATCTCGCGGTCCCCAAGGCGCACAGTCACCGGCGAGCGGAACGTCTGCTTGGCGGACGCGATCATCAGGTTGCGGACGAGGCGGTCGCCCTTGCGCGCGATGTTCGCCACGTCGTCGCTGGGCGCGGAGCGCACCATGATCTCCGCATGTTCCGGAACCGCCGCGAAGGAAACGTCGCCTTGCAACGAGACGTAGATCGCGGCCCCGATGAGTCCGGCCCCGGTCAGCCCGGTCAGCGCACTGGCACAGAGCCAGCGCAGGTTGACCTCGCGTCGATCGATCTGGGCGGAATCGGTGAGGAACAGATCGAGAGGCGCGTCGGCGGCTCGGCCTGAATGGGAGTCGGTGCTGTTCGTCGGAGCTCCGATCCTGAGCCGGCCGCGTGCCACGGTATTCCCTCGCAAGCGTATCTCTTCTTATCAGAGGGCCGGATCTCGTTTCGCGAGGGACGGCGCACCATGAGCGACGACCGATGGTATCGGTCGGTGGTCGACATGTCGAAGTCGAGCATGTCGACATTGAGGCGCTTCGGGAGAGCGTACGCGACGCACGCGAGAACGGGCGGGCGAAATGGGAGATCAATGGGCGAAGTCCGGCGCGCCGCTCTCCGTCAGCGAGTCTTCTGACGGCGGTCCATTTCGAAGCCGTGCGCGGTGGCGTGCCTTGGGACGCGGGAATTCTTGTTTGCCGGCAATGGGTTATATGTGTGTCGTCATGTGTTTGTCGCGAAAATCGCTCAGTTTTGCGATTTTAGCATTGACGGTTTGATGAAGGGCCTCTAGAAGCCTGTTCATCGGCGGCGGCCAGCGGGAACTTCGGTTCGGCGGGCGGCTGTTGTGTCTTCTGGATGATGATCGGATGGATGATCCGGCTGGTTAGCTGGGTGATCGTCTGTTTTTGTTGTCTGGTGTTGGTTTTGTGTGATCTGGTTTTGCTGGATTGCCGGGGTTGACAGGGTGATTTGGGTGGCTTAGACGGCCCCCACCGCTGAGGCGCTCCACCGGATGGTGGTGTCGGTATCAC
>NZ_LMMS01000011.1:0-49644 GCF_001422345.1 Methylobacterium sp. Leaf93
GCTCGGGGCCGGGTTGGTTGACCGGCATGAACGGCTCGATCACCGTCCACTGATCATCCGAGAGCCAGAACAGGTCTGCCATCATCGCCTCCATGCTGAAAACGGCGAACGTGAATCATAAAGCTGCAGCGTCAGCAATATCTTGGTTCGGTTCAGACCCTAACGCTCGGACGTGCAGGAGGCGGCTGGGAGCGCGCGGTGCGCATATCGACGGTGGCACGGGCAGCGACAAACTTTTCCTAGGCGCGGATGCAGGCGCGGACAGCTTCCGGTTCCAGACCGGCCTCGGTCGGGACAACGTCTATAGGTTCGATGTGGACACTGACCGCATCACGGTCGACATCGCGGGGGTCGATGCCACCGACATAGAGCTCCAAAGTATCAACGGCGGGCGGGACATCGTCGTTACGTTCACTGGCGTAGAGGGGAACAGCAAGATCATCCTGCTTGATGTCACTATCGTGCAGATCGAGGAGGGCCCGAGCGAACTGTTCGTCTTCGGAGCCGGACGCACGTACACATCGCCCCTTCGGTTCGTCCTCCCGAACATCTGGGCTCAGACCCGCCCGGCTCATCCCCCCCATTTGGGTGATGCTTCTCGTAGAAACCAGCCGTAATGTTCCGCAAGTTTGTCCGCCAATTTGGTGGGACGACTTCGCGGGAAACAACGACACAATTGACAAGCGCTCTGTTTATGGGCCTTAGACGTATCGCCGATATATCCGTATGATTAAATCATTCGAGGAAGAATAAGATGGGAAAGATTTATTACAGCTCGCGTAATTACGAGGGATACAACTCAAATGGCGAATCACTGATCGCCGACGTTGCCTCGGAATGGAGCGATCCGACCAAGGGGTACTTCTTTTCCGTTGACGATAACCTCGTCTTCAAATGGGGCTATGAGCCGTTCTCTCAGCCGTTCGAGATCGTTGATCGTGCTAACGGCTCTGCAAGCTTGAAGTCTTCGTCGGGTGGTTTGAAGTTCGATTTCTCCGATAGCCGGGTCGCGGTCTCTCTTAGAGGCGGATGGTACGCCGACGAGTTGTACGGCGGGGACGGCAATGACCTCTTGGAGGGAGGTGATGGGGACGATTATTTATACGGCGGCGCCGGCGACGATGTCATGAGCGGCGGCAAATCGATGGACGGTGAGGGCGGCAACGACGTGTTTCTTCTCGGATATGGGATGGGTATCTCTATTGATGGCGGGACGGGAACCAACACCATTCGCTACGATACTTATCGCTTGGGCTTTGACCACAGCTATGATGACTACGATGACTTTGATTTTGAAATGAGCTATGAAAGGGGCGTATCTATTTCATTGAAGCAGGGATTTACTTACGATAACTATAGCGGTGAGTACATAAATGAGCATTTCAGTCGCATTCAAAATGTGATTGGAAGCGTCTACTCGGATGATATCTACGGCGACGATGATAAGAATTCCATCACCAGCGGCGGAGGATCAGATGTCATCCTTGCGTTGGGAGGGAACGACCGGATCGTCATTGATTATACGCCTCAAAAAATATCGGGAGGCACGGGGCGAGACTCGCTGTACATAAAGGGCGATCATGGAGTTGAATTGACCGACGCGAATTTCGGCGAAATCGAGATGGTCTACGTCCGGAATCGTGCGTCTCTCGATATGTCGGGCGTCACGGAGGGCGCATCCATCGTCTCGCAGAGTACCGTCCATAGCTTTGTCGACATCGCCGGGACTTCGGGGGATGATGTCATCAAGGCCGGGAAAGGATCGGATGTCATCGATGGCGGTTCCGGGAACGACCGAATCACGGCGGGGACCGGCAATGCGACGATCAATGGCGGTGCTGATTATGATACGATCAAGGGCGGCACCGGCCATGACATCCTCAACGGCGGGGCAGGCAACGATCGCATCTATGCAGGGTCTGGTGGATCGATAATCGGTGGCGGCGAAAACAAGGATCTGCTGTTTGCCGGGTCTGGCGCCGATACGTTCGCGTTCTCGAGGGCCTTCGGTCGCGACAACATCTACAAGTTTGACGGGAACAAAGACCATATTTCCGTATCGATCGACGGCATCGATGCGAACGATCTCATATTAAGAGATCTCAACGGCGGTACGGATACCCTGATCTATTTTGCTGGCGCTGGCGCAGGAAACAAGATCATCTTGCATGACGTGGCGTCTATTTCTTTGACGTCCGAGCATTTCATCTTTGGCGCGTAGTTTTTCTTGGACGGGGATATCGTCGAGCTCGGCCGGATCGCTCCGTGCTGGGCTCGATTCTGATGGCTTCACCTCGCCGGCGCCGGCCATTCCAGCGGGTTCCGAAGCGCTAAGCAGCCTCGCGTTGGCAAGCCAACGCGTCGTAGTGCTTGGCTCTCTGATGTGCCGCAGGTTCTTATCGCGGAGCCGGGGGCCGCTTCTGCAAAACCTGCTTAGAGCCGGTAGCGGATCTGGTCGGTCCAGAAGCGCTCGAGGCGGCCGAGGGCGACGTTGAGGCGGCCGAAATCGTCGTCGGAGATGCCGCCGATCGGCTGGATGGTGCGGGCGTGCTTGTCGTAGAGGCCCTGGATGATGTCGTGGATCGTGCGGCCCTTGTCGGTGAGGCTGATGCGCACCGAGCGGCGGTCGGTCTTCGAACGGGCGTGGTGGAGGTAGCCGGCCTCCACGAGCTTCTTGACGTTGTAGGAGACGTTGGAGCCGAGATAATAGCCCTTCGTCCGCAGCTCGCTGGCCGTCAGTTCCTTGTCGCCGATGTTGTAGAGCAGCAGCGCCTGGACGCTGTTGACGTCCTCGCGGCCGCGACGCTCGAACTCGTCCTTGATCACGTCGAGCAGGCGGCGGTGAAGACGCTCCACGAGGTGCAGCGCTTCGAGGTAGGAACCGTGCGCCGGGCTGGTCTCGGCGGAGGTGTTGCTCTCGATCACCTTGGCGGACTGGGACTTCATCGGGGTGCCTCGTCAGGGTTCTTGGGTCGGGCGCCGTTGTGTTCGGCACCGCTTATGAAGCCAATCTACGAGTCACGGGTGAAAGACGGTTTAAGCGATACGATGAATTTGCAATTTACCTCTGTCGGTAAATGCAAAATGAAAGTAATCCAGTAAGGTGTTGTTTACCTGACCTCGCGCGCCGCAGCCCAAGACAAAGCGAAATAGATCACAACAATAGCACCCAGGCTTCCGAGGACCGGGATCGACATCGGCAGCAGATGCGGCGTGAGGATCGCCAGGGTGACGGCACTCGTGGCGGCCAGCAACCAGACCACACCGCCCCAGGCGCTGGTGAGCCACATCCCGATCGCCGCCATGAAGTCGATCACGGCGAAGTAGACGATGACCGTCTGGCGGCCGAGCGATTCGGCTTCGAACGGGCGCGCCCCCGGAAAGATGTCGAGGATCGTCGCCCAGGTCGAGACGCCTTTCGCCAGCCACAACACGGCCGTGACGCGCATGAACCAGACCAGGACCACGTCCCACCCCGTCTGCGGCGCACGCGGCGACCGCTCGATGCGGTCACCGGCCACGTCGTTGGCGCGCCCGCGCCCGTCCCGCGTTGCGCCGACCTTGGTCAGTCCCCTCATGACGGCATCCTTTCCGATCCATCGAATGTCGCCGATCCATCGAATCTCGGCGCGTCGCCGTCCGGCAGGTCGGTGAAGGCCTCGGCGATCCCGGCCGGGTCCACGTCGGCCAGGGCGGCGGGCCGCCAGTCCGGGCGGTTGTCCTTGTCCACCAGCACGGCGCGGACCCCTTCGTGGAAGTCGTGCCAATGCATGGCCCGCATGGCGAGGCGATACTCCGCCTGCATCGCCTCGGCGAAGTCCATGCCGATGCCCCGCCTCATCTGCTCGTGCGCGATGCACAGGGAGTGGGGAGAGCGCGTGCGCATCAGCGCGGCGGTCTCGGTGGCGAAGGGCGACCCGTCCGCGTCGAGTCTCGCGAGGATCCCGGCGACGCTGCCGGCGGAGAAACAGGCCTCGATCGTGGCGCCATGCGCCGTGATCGGGCCGACCTCGGGAAAGGCCGTCGCGTGGCGGTCGAAAGCCCGTTCGATGGCGCCACCTCCGGCCAGTTCGTCCGTGATGGCGTCGAAATTCTCCGCCACCGCATGGTGGGTGGCGAGCCCCAGAGCGCGGGCATCGCCGGCACCGATCCGGGCGCCGGTCAGGGCCAGATAGACCCCTGCGCGACCGGCCAGGCGCGGCAGCGAATGGGTCATTCCCACATCGGGAAAAAACCCAATTCCCACTTCCGGCATCGCCAGGGTGTAGCGCTCCGAGGACACCCGGTGGCTCCCGTGCAGGGACAAACCCACCCCGCCGCCCATGACGATCCCCTCGATCAGGGCGATGTAGGGTTTCGTATAGCGCTTCACATAGGCGTTGAGGTGGTACTCCGCGAGCCAGAACCGCCTCACCTCGTCGTCCAGCCCCCGGCGGGCGAGGTCGTAGATCTGGCGGATGTCACCGCCGGCGCAGAACGCCCTCCCGCCCCGGCCGCGGACGACCACGCGGGTGATCGTGTCGTCGCGCTCCCACTCCCACAGGGCGCGATACATCGCCGTCGTCATGGAGACCGTGAGCGCGTTCAAGGCTTTAGGCCGGTTCAGAGTGATCAGGCCAGCGTGCCCGCGCCGCTCGAACAGGATCTCCGGTTCGTCTGCGCCTGTCATCCATCGTCTCCGATTGGCCTCCGGTCGGCGGCTGCCTCACCCTCGGGGGCTCGCGGGATTCGGCGCGTCGCGCGGTGCGGGGTCGAGGAAACGCCGCGTTCACCGTGTCGCTTAGACGAACTCTGTCGTGACCCGTCAATCGGGGGGCGGCGATCGGCCCGGGTTTCGAAGAGTTTTGGGGATGTGTTAGGCCGGCCCCGACGCGCCCGCGACGGGCCTTCGAGACGTAGAGACCATGACCGAAGCGACCCCGACCCCGCGTCCCCTCGCCATCGAGAGCGCCAAGGCGAGTTCCGCCGCGTCGCTGAGCATCACCCAGCGCCCCCGGCGCAACCGCAAGGCGGAGTGGTCGCGCCGCCTCGTGCGCGAAAATACCCTGACGGTGGATGACCTTATCTGGCCGCTCTTCGTCATCGAGGGGACCGGACGGCGCGAGCCCATCGCCTCGATGCCCGGCGTGGAGCGCCTCAGCGTGGACGAGATCGTCCGCGAGGCGGAACGCGCGGCGCGGCTCGGCATCCCGGCCATCTCCTTCTTTCCCTATACCGAAGCGTCCCTGCGCGACCCGACCGGATCGGAAGCCCTCAATTCCAACAACCTCGTCTGCCGCGCCGTGCGTGCCGTGAAGAAGGCGGTGCCGGAAATCGGCGTGATGACCGACGTCGCCCTCGATCCCTATACCAGCCACGGCCATGACGGCCTGATCGAGGACGGGGCCATCCTCAACGACGAGACGGTGGCGCTCCTCGTGGAGCAGAGCCTGATCCAGGCCGAGGCGGGCACGGACATCATCGCCCCCTCCGACATGATGGACGGCCGCGTCGGCGCGATCCGCACCGGCCTCGACAAGGCCGGTTTTCGCGACGTCCAGATCATGGCCTACGCGGCGAAGTACGCCAGCGCCTTCTACGGCCCGTTCCGCGACGCCATCGGCACCTCGGTCGCCCTGGTGGGCGACAAGCGCACCTACCAGATGGATCCGGGCAATTCGGACGAAGCCCTCCGGGAAGTCGCCCTCGATCTCGAGGAGGGCGCGGATTCCGTGATGGTCAAACCGGGCCTGCCCTATCTCGACATCATCCGCCGGGTGAAGGACGAATTCGGCGTTCCGACCTTCGCCTATCAGGTCTCGGGCGAGTACGCGATGATCGAGGCCGCCGCCCTCAACGGCTGGCTCGACGGCACCCGCGCCATGACGGAGAGCCTCCTCGCCTTCAAGCGCGCCGGCGCCGACGGCATCCTGACCTATTACGCGCCCCGCGTGGCCGAACGCCTGCGCGACGGCATCTGAGATGCGCCCGCGGGCGGCTCGGCCCGCCGGCGCGCTCCTGCCGATCGCGGTCGTCGCATTCCTGACGGCCTGCGACAGCTCCGTCGACCGGCTGCGGATCACCACCTGCCGGCGGACGCTTCCCGCGCTGGTGGCAGCCGACCTCTCGCCCCGTCTGCTCCATGTCGGCCGTGGATCGGCGCCCGACAGCGTGCGCGTCGATTACGCCTTGGGCCAACGCCAGCACCGCATCGACTGCCTGTTCGACGGCGGCGCGGGTCTCATCGGCATCCGCATGGACCACAAGGCGGTGTCGGGCGGGGCGCTTTTCATGCTTAAGAAATACTATCTCGAAACATTAGATTCCGAAGCAAACGACCCCGCGCCGGCGCGCTAGGCATTCGCGCGGCCCTGGCATTCTTATTGCTTCGGTTTGCTTGGGGAGGCGGCAGGATTGTCTCTGACCGGCAGACCTCGAAACGTTCGCAGTCGCCTGCCGGCCAATCTCAGTCTTGAATACATATACGAAATACCAAGCGCTGAGCTTGGGCGGTCCATTTTGAGGATGCGATGTCGACAAAACTGAACGAGATAGATCACCCGGCCGACAGTCTCTCGATGCTCGTCGAGACATCGACCCAGCAGCTGAAGTCTCTCACCCATCGTAGCGTCGGCTCGATCAAGTCCATCACACGGCGCATGAATCTGCTGGCCCTGAACGCCCTCATCGAAGCGGCGCATGCGGGCGAGCGCGGCGCCGGTTTCTCCGTCGTCGCCAATGAGGTTCGCAGCGTCGCGGGCGAAATCGAGGGTCTGGTCTCGGGCCTCGGCAGCGCTCTCGGCGACGGCGTCGACAGCCTGACCCAGGCCGTGGAGCACTTGGCCAGCGAGAGCCGTTCCGCGCGCTGCATCGATCTCGCCCTCAACGCCGTGGAGATCATCGACCGCAATCTCTACGAGCGGACCTGCGACGTGAGGTGGTGGGCGACCGATGCCGCGGTGGTCGCATGCGCGGTCTCTCCGACCGAAGCGGTCAGAAACCACGCCTCCCACCGGCTCGGAGTCATCCTCTCCGCCTACACGGTCTATCTCGATCTCTGGCTGTGCAGCCTCGACGGCAAGGTCATCGCCAATGGCCGGCCCGACCGGTTCAATGTCGTCGGCCAGGATGTGAGCCAGGAGCCGTGGTTCGCCCGCGCCAAGCCGCTGGCCTCCGGCGATGAGTTCGCGGTGGCCAACGTGGCACGGGTCGCCGCGCTCAACGGCGCACAGAGCGCCACCTATGTCGCCTCGGTGCGGGAAGGCGGCGAGGCGAACGGCAAGCCCATCGGCTTTCTCGCGATCCATTTCGATTGGGAGCCGCAGGCACGCACCATCGTCGAGGGCGTCCGCCTCGCGCCGGCGGAGCGGGCCCATAGCCGTGTCATGCTGCTCGATGCCGAGAACCGCGTCATCGCCTGTTCCAAGGGCAATGGCCTCCTCACCGAGCGCTATCCCCTCCGCACGGACGGACGGAGCCAGGGAAGCTACATCGATGCAGCGGGGCGCCTCGTCGCCTTCCACGAGACCCCGGGCTACGAGACGTATCGCGGACTGGGATGGCGCGGCGTGATCGAGCAATCCGCCTGACCTCGACCCCGGCGAAGCCCGTGTGACCTTGAGCGAAGGCATGGGTCCTCCCATGTCTTCTTCATGAGGGAGAATCGTCTCCCCTCTCGAAGGCTATCGGCCATGCTCAACACGCCCCCAGGCTACGACCCCGCCGGCTATGCCGAGCGCTACGGGACCGGGTTCCCGAACGCCCTACCGGTCCCCTTCGTCAGGGCGAGCCTCGGGGCGCGCTTCGTCGCCTATCTCCTCGACATCCTCTTCATCCTGGGCTTCACCGCGCTCCTCACCCTGGCGATCACGGTGCTCGGAGTGCTGACCTTCGGCCTCGGCTGGACCCTGTTTGCGATCCTTCCCGCCAGCGGCATCCTCTACAGCGCGGTGACGGTGGGCGGCGCCGCCCAGAGCACCTGGGGCATGCGGATGATGGGTTTGCGCGTGGTGACTCCGGCCAGCGGCCTGCGGGTGGATTTCCTCACCGCCGCCATCCACGCCCTGCTGTTCTACGTCGCCATCTCGACGTTCCTGCTGTGGTTCGTCGATATCCTGTTCGGGCTCATGAGGTCGGACCGGCGCCTGGGCCACGACGTGCTCGTCGGCCTGGCGGTGGTGCGGGTCTGAGCCTACCGGGCGAAGTCCAGCTGGGACTTCGCCACTACCGCGATAGGGAGGGAGGCTGGGGAATGCCGAGGTCTCCGCCGCCCTTCGCCAGAGCGGCATCGCTCTGGTGGACCTGCTTCTCCCGGTCCGGCTGCTTTTCGAAGCGCCGCCATACGGTGAGGGCCGACAGCACGTAATTGCAGGCTGCGCCCACCAGAATGCCCGCTCCCGTGGCCAGCCACCAGATGCCGGTCCCGGTGTAGATGAGGTGGGCAACGAGAATATTGTTGAACGCGCCGCAGGAGCAGGACAGGCAGAAGACCGCGAGCCCGCGCAGGAGGTCGGCGCCGACGATCCGCTGGTCCCGATACGTCAGGATGTTGTTCAGGAAGAAGTTGGCCGTCATCGCGCCGAGCGTGGCGATGGTCTGGGACATCAGAAAATTGTCGTTCAGGGCGAAGAGCATGAGCCCCAGCAGCGACAGGTGGACGAGGACGCCGAGGCCGCCGACGAGGGCGAAGGAGACGAACCGGGTCGGGAGCACGCCGAAGGCCGATTTCGCGATGAGAAGGACCGCGAAATCGAAGAGAACCCTTTCGTCGAGCTTGCTCTGTCCGGTCAGTCGAGGGCCGAAGACATAGGGGACTTCCCCGATCTTCAGCGACCGGCCACCCTGGGCCAGGATATCCGCCAGGAGCTTGAAGCCGTCGCGGCTCAGGCGTGGCGCGGCCTTCACCAGAATGCTCCGGCGCATGAGGAAGAAGCCGCTCATGGGATCGCTGGTCTGGACCCGGAGAAAGGCGCGCACCAGCCGGTTTCCGGCATTGCTCAGGGCCTTGCGGACCGACGAGAAGGCCGCCACGTCGGGATCGTCGAGGTAGCGGCTGGCGATGACCACGTCGCAATCGGTGGACATCATCAGATCGAGCATCGGCGTCAGCGTCGCCGGTTCGTGCTGCAGATCCGCATCCATCACGGCGACGAGGTCGGAACGGGCCGCCAGCATCCCCTCGATACAGGCTCCCGCGAGCCCCCGCCGGCCGGTCCGGGTGATGATCCTGATCCGCGGATCGCTCCTCGCCAGTTCTTCGACGACGGCGGATGTGCCATCGGGCGAATTGTCGTCGACGACGATCACCTCGAAACGGTGCGGCGCGAGCGCGGTGGCGATCCGGCCGCAGATGACGGCGATGTTGTCCCGCTCGTTGAAGGTGGGGATGACGATCGTGAGGAGGGGCCGATCCGCCTGCGAAGCGGACGATGTCTGGGTAGAGGGAAGCGTCACTGGCGGCCTTTCGCGCCGATCCTGGGCTTTGGCCAGGTCCCATCGAAATGGGTCGCCCGGACGATCCTGAGATCATGCATCTTACGCCCGTGGAAATTCAGGCGGATGGGCACATCTTCCGAGAACGTCTCGAAATGCCCTTCGAGATTATATCTGACCGCATCGAGATTGGCATACCTGTCTACGATGACGGCATCCATGCCGCGGAATTTCTCGGCATCGGCGAGATACGTGAAGTGGATGTTGTCGCCCGCGAGGCACAGACTGCGGAATCTGTCCCCGACGGCATAGAAGGCCTTGGCGCAATCCTCCCAACGGGTCGCGGCGATGAAGGTGCGCGAGGGATCGAACCCGCGCGCCGTCAGCGCGACGGGAAGATCGTCCCAATCGTAGAGTTCCAGCAGGATCGGGTCCTGCGACCGGAAAGCCTTGGCCGGGGCGACCCGCTCGGCCCAGCCGGTGAAGACATGGGTCATGAGAAGACCGATCACCAGGATCGTCGTCGCGGCCAGGGTGGCGAGCCAGCGCCGTGCGGCGTCCGGCCGATCGGCGGCGAGGCCACCCGCCCAGGCGCCGACGAGGGGCAGCAATGGAAGATAGCCCATGGAGGCCCAGTGATAGCCGCGCAGCGGGTGGCTGCTCCAAACCATGACGCCGAAGATGAACAGGAGGACCGGCGCGGACATGCAGGCCAGAAGCCACGGCCCCTCCTGCCTCGGCCCGTTTCGAAGGCCGCGATACAGCATGTACAGCGCCGGGCCGAAGACGAGGGGATGGACGATCAGGACCTGTGTCAGGGTCCAGCGGAACGCCCGCGTTAGGTTGATGCTGCCGTCCCCACCGGCGCGGGCACCTTGATACAGGAAGGAGACCCAGCCAAGCTCGGCGTTCCAGACGATGACCGGGAGAAGCGGTGCCAACAGGACAACGAGGCCGAGATAGGTGGCGGGCCGCAGGAGCCAGCGCCTCCCCTCCGCCCGGCTCGCCACGGCGACGAGCAGTCCGGGGACCAGGAGGATCGCGAGATACTTGGACGCGAGGGCGCATCCGAACAGGAATGCGCAGGTGTACCAGATCCCGTTGTCGCGGATGCGCGACGCGGCGAAGTCGATGTGAAGAAACGTCAGCAGGGCCGCGAGAATGAAGACGGTCATCGGCCCGTTCGTCTGGGCGAGACTCCCATCCGAAAGTCCGAGAAGCGGCGACAGCAGATAGGCGCAGACCGCGTAGAATCCCGCACGGGAATCGAAGAGACGCGTCGTGATCCGATAGATCAGCCAGCCCGAGATCACCGACATGACGAGGAACGGCAGGCGCACGATCAAGGCATCGTCGGAGCCGAACAGGCGCATGGCGCCCGCGATCGTCCACCATGTCAGCGGCGGCTGGTCGAAGAACGAGAGCGACGGCTGCCTCGCGACGACCGCACCGTAGGTTTCCATGAAGGTGAGGTCGAGGAACCGCACCACCACGAGACGGGCGAGGAAAGAGGCGATCAGGACAGCGACGACACGACGGGTGTAATCCGCAGGTCCGGCTTCCTCACGCGAGGGACCGGCCAAGGCTTCACGCGAACGGTCGGAACGCGGCATCGATGTTGCGAAAGGGTTGATGAGACGATTTCCCTATCCGGTCTTGAAAGATCGGGTCACCCTCGGCAGCGGCGGGGACCGGCGATCCCGTGAAGCCGCCTCACGTGTTCCGGCCCACCCCCGGAAGGCGGCGGGCACCATGTGCGCGCGAACTTTGCCACCGTGTTTCCGCCCGTCACCGATGGCCACCCCGCGACAACGGGTGCATTCATCCCGAATTGGGTCGGAAACGCGACCGGTCTACCTATGGCGCCATTGATAGGGGCAGCAGCCCTGCCATGCCAGCCACCCCTCGTGAAAATGGGGCGCTGCGACGCTCACCCACTTGAGCCCCGCCACGGGGCGGGTACACTCGTCTCGTGCGGGGAACGCTCCCGCCGGCCCCGAGGTCAGCTGCAAGCGTGACGAGCCATCCCCGCGACACACCGCAATTCTATCTGACGGCGCCTTCGCCCTGCCCTTACCTGCCGGGGCAGGAGGAACGGAAGGTGTTCACCCATCTCGTGGGGCGGCGTGCCCGCGACCTCAACGAGATTCTCACCCAGGGCGGCTTCCGGCGCTCGCAGACCATCGCCTATCGGCCGGCCTGCGAGACCTGCCGGGCCTGTATCTCGGTGCGGGTGGTGGTAGCCGATTTCCTGCTTTCGGCGAGTCATCGCCGCATCCTTCAGCGAAACGCCGATCTCATCGGCAATCCCGAGCCCAACCGCCCGGCCTCGGAGCAATATGCCCTGTTTCGCCGCTATCTCGATGCGCGCCATGGCGATGGCGGCATGGTCGACATGACCGTGCTCGACTACGCCATGATGATCGAGGACAGCCATGTGGACACCCATCTCGTGGCCTATCGTCGGCGCGGTCCCGATACGGCGATCAACGGAAGGGGCACCGGGCCGACCGTGGCCCTGTGCCTGACGGATGTACTCTCCGACGGATTGTCGATGGTCTACTCGTTCTACGATCCGGCGGAGGCCCAGCGTTCGCTCGGGACCTTCATGATCCTCGATCATATCCGCCGCGCTGCCTCCCTCGGCCTGCCGTATCTCTATCTCGGCTATTGGGTCGATGGCTCGCGCAAGATGGACTACAAGGCCCGCTTCCGGCCTCAGGAACGCTTGATGGGACCGGGCTGGCAGCGGGTGGAATAGTCCGCCGCCCCGATCATTTGCCGGTACGGCGTCGGCGCGAACCACGCGTCAAAATTTGGCGATGACCTGAGCGCGAACGATCCTCGGCGCGCCCGGGCTGATGTTGTTGTTCCCGTCCGCCGTGGCAATGTAGCCCCGGTCGAAGACGTTCTCGATGTTGATCTGCGCCCGCACCAGATCCGTGACCTGATAGAAGAGGCCGAGGTCGAAGCGGGTGTAGCCGGGGAGCCTGACCGTGTTGTCGGCCGCCGCGAACGTATGGGTCTGGTGGATCGCGCCGACGCCGAACGAGAAGGACGGCGTGACCGCGAACTTGTTCCACACGGTGACCGCGTTGAACGGCACCAACCCGACATGGTTGCCCGGAACGATGGCCGCGGAACTGAACCCGCTGACGATGCGCGCATCGGTGAAGGCATAGCCGCCCGCGACCTGCCACCAATCGGTGACGTAGCCGTTGGCGCCGATCTCGACGCCCTTCGCGTTGGTCTGGCCGCTCAGCAGGAAGAAGCCGGGGCGGTTCGGATCGGCGAGGCGCTGGTTGAACCGGTCGAGGTCGTAGAGCGCGCCCGTCAGCTGGAGCGTCGACGAGACGTCCCATTTCACGCCGACCTCGCGGTTCTCGAACCGTTCCGGCTCGGCGATGGCGAGCCCTTCGGACAAGGCGGTAAACTGGTCGCCCGCGGATGGCAGGTACGACACACTGTAGTTGCCGTAGAAGGCGAGGGTGTCCACCGGCTTGAACACCAACCCGACCCTCGGCGACAGCAGATCGTCGATGCGGGAATTGGTGACGTTGGTGCGCCGGTCCGTCGAGGAGAAATCGAAGTGGTCGTAGCGCAGGCCGCCGATCACCTGGACATGCGGACCGATCTCGATCTGATCCTGGACGTAGACCGCAGCCAATCCGAGGTCGTAGCGGCTGTTGGAGGCCGAGGCCAGGTTCCGGAAGGTAACGGGGACCCTCGAGACCGGCGAGAGCGGATTGACGGTCAGCGTCTGCGTTCCGGTCGTCGCGAAGAAGCCGTCCTCCCGGTAGGTGATGCCGTCCTGCTTGCCGAGTTCGAAACCCGCGAGCAGCGTATGGGCCAGCGGCCCCGTGGCGAATTTGTAGGTGAAATCGTTCTGGTTGAAGAAGTTCGTCCTCGGCGTGTCGTTGTTGAACGCGCTGAGATCGACGGCCGTCCCGGCGGCGTTCACCGCGCCACCGGCGCGGATGCTCGGATACACCACCTGATAGGCCTTGGCGTAATCGGCGTAGCGGAACTGGCTCCGCATCTCAACGCCCGAGGCGAAGCGGTGATCGAGAACCGCCGTCGCGATATGCGCATCAACGCGTGAGTAGCTGAGGTCGGGATTGCCGAAGAACGTTCTGATGTTGTCGCGATAGCGATAGGGCCGTCCGAGTTGGGACGGGATGCCGCGATCCGCCGTCCGGTCGTCGTGGAAATACTCGTAGGACAGTTTCAGCGTGGTCTCGGGCCCGAGCAGGATCGTCGCCGTCGGATTGATGCCCCAGCGCCGCAGGTCGACGTAGTCACGATAGGTGCCGCTGTCCTCGAACATGCCGTTGAGGCGGAAGAACACGCTGTCCGAGACCCGGTCGCCGACATCCACGGCCACCCGCTTGTTGAAATACTGGCCACCCTGAAGGATGACTTCCCGGACCGGAGTTCCGGTGGCGTCCTTGAGCACGCGATTGACGATGCCCCCGCCGCCGCCGCGACCGAAGATCATCGCGTTCGGCCCCTTGAGCACTTCGATCCGTTCGACGTTGTAGAGGTCGCGGTAGTACATCGCGTCGTCGCGCATGCCGTTGACGTAGAAATCGGCGCTGGATTGCTGCCCGCGGATCACGACCTCGTCCCGGTTGGCGGCGCCCTGGTGCAGGAACACGCCGGGCACGTAGCGCAACGCTTCGGTGACGCCCTGAAACCCCTGATCCTGGACCTGCTCGCGCGTCACGACCGTCACCGCCTGCGGGGTGTCGATCAGCTGGGTGTCCGTCTTCGTCGCGCTTCGGCTGCGGTTGGCGCGGTAGCCAACGCTATGGCCCCCCACCCCGTCGACACTGAGCTGGTCGAGAGTCACTTCAGTGTGGTTGCCGGGATCGGCGGCAACGGCCTGTGCTTCTACGACCCGCATGTCCGATAGGAAAGGCACGGCCGAGAGAACCGTGATCAGACGTATACGGGCGAAAGGATGCATCGGCGCGTCTCAATTCTATTGGTATTATTCTGCATAAACGGAGAAATATTACGCTTATTTGCAGATCACATTCGTCTAATAGACACGCATAGTTGATCGGCAACCTGTCATAATCGGTTTGACAACGCTGTAATTTTTCAGGCCATTTAATAAGCGTTCTAAGATACCGACTAAGCGACGGAACGCGCGGCGGAAAACGCCTCGCACGCAAAGCAGTGCTGAGAGTCGAGCACCCCTTAGTTTCGCAGAAGCGATGCAGAAATGTATCACTTCATACAGAGCGCCTCCGGGGCCGCGCGTTGAGCGCAGGCCCCGCTCATGCTAGGCGCCAGCCTCATTGTCCCGATCCGTCCGACCCGAGGCGCCCGTATGATTGCCCGCTATAGCCGCCCCGAGATGACGGCGATCTGGTCTCCCGAGAGCCGCTTCCGCATCTGGTTCGAGATCGAGGCCCACGCCACCACGGCGCTGGCCGAGATCGGCGTTGTGCCCAAGGAGGCCGCCGCCACGATCTGGGAGAAGGGCCGCGACGCGGTGTTCGACGTCGCCCGCATCGACGCCATCGAGGCGGTCACCAAGCACGACGTCATCGCCTTCCTGACGCATCTCGCCGAGATCGTCGGCCCCGATGCGCGGTTCGTGCACCAGGGCATGACCTCGTCGGACGTCCTCGACACCTGTTTCAACGTGCAGCTCGTCCGGGCCGCCGATATTCTGATCAAGGATGTCGATGCGCTTCTCGCCGCGATCAAGCGCCGGGCCTTCGAGCACAAGCTGACCCCGACCATCGGTCGCTCGCACGGCATCCATGCCGAGCCGGTGACCTTCGGCCTGAAGCTCGCCCAGGCCTATGCCGAGTTCGAGCGCGCCCGCGCCCGCCTCGTCGCCGCCCGCGAGGAAGTCGCCACCTGCGCGATCTCGGGCGCCGTCGGCACCTTCGCCAATATCGACCCGCGCGTGGAGGAGTATGTCGCCAAGGCGATGGGCCTCACGCCCGAGCCGGTCTCGACGCAGGTCATCCCCCGCGACCGCCACGCCATGTTCTTCGCGACCCTCGGCGTCGTCGCGAGTTCGGTGGAGCGTCTCTCCATCGAGGTGCGCCACCTGCAGCGCACGGAAGTCCTGGAAGCGGAGGAGTTCTTCTCCGAGGGCCAGAAGGGCTCGTCAGCCATGCCACACAAGCGCAACCCCGTCCTCACCGAGAACCTCACCGGCCTCGCCCGCATGGTGCGCTCCTTCGCGCTGCCCGCCATGGAGAACGTGGCGCTCTGGCACGAACGCGACATCTCGCATTCCTCGGTGGAGCGCATGATCGGCCCCGACGCGACGGTGACCCTCGACTTCGCCCTGGCGCGTCTCACCGGCGTGATCGACAAGCTGCTGATCTACCCCGAGCAGATGCAGCGCAACCTCGACAAGCTCGGCGGCCTCGTCCACTCGCAGCGGGTGCTTCTGGCCCTGACACAGGCGGGCGTGTCCCGCGAGGACGCCTATCGCCTGGTCCAGCGCAACGCCATGCCGGTCTGGCGCGGCGAAGGCGACTTCCTCACCCTGCTGAAGGCGGATGCGGACGTCACCGCGTCGCTGAGCCCGGAGCAGATCGAGGAGTGCTTCGACCTCGGCTACCATTTCAAGCACGTGGACACGATTTTTTCGCGCGTCTTCGGTACGGCCTGAGCCAGGACCGTCCCCGACTCGGCGATCCGCGGAGCACGCTTCATGCTTCGCGGATCGCGTAGCGGCGAGGCCGCCGTTTCTATCCGGAGAAGAGGAAGTTCGATGTCGCGCATCGTCTACGTCAACGGCGAGTTCGTGCCCTTCGAGGCCGCCACCGTGTCGATCATGGACCGGGGCTTCCTGTTCGCGGACGGCATCTACGAGGTGTCCGCCGTCCTCGGCGGCCGTCTCGTGGACAACGAGGCGCATCTGGCCCGGCTCGACCGGTCGCTGGGCGAGATCGGCATCCGCAATCCCTACCCGACCGAAGAGTGGATCCGGCTCGAGACCGAACTGGTCCGTCGCAACGGCGTCGACGAGGGCCTCGTCTACATGCAGGTGACGCGGGGCGCCTTCGAGCGGGATTTCGCTTTCCCGCCGGCCGAGACCGAACCCACCGTGGTGATGTTCACGCAGGCCAAGACCGTGGCCAGGAACCCGCTGGCGGAGCGGGGCGCCAAGGTCATCACCGTCCCCGACATCCGCTGGAAGCGCCGCGACATCAAGTCGGTGGCGCTCCTCGCCCAAGTTCTGGCCAAGCAGGAAGCGGCCAGGGCCGGCGTCGCGGAGGCCTGGATGGTGGAGGACGGTTTCGTCACCGAGGGCTCCTCCTCGACCGCCTTCATCATCGCCGGCGGAAAGGTGGTCACCCGCCCGCTCTCCACCGCCCTGCTGCCCGGCATCACGCGCCTCGCCGTCATGCGCCTTGCCGAGGAAGCAGGCCTGACGATCGAGGAGCGGTTGTTCTCCGTGGAGGAGGCGTTGGCGGCGCAGGAGGCCTTCTACACCAGCGCGTCCGCCTTCGTGATGCCCGTCATCGACATCGACGGGCACGAACTGGGCGGCGGCAAGCCGGGCGCGCTGACGAAGCGTCTGCGCGCCCTTTATCTGGAGATGGCCGGGGCATAAGGGCGAGCCGGTCTCATCCGTCATCCGGGGCCGCCATAGGAACTGCATCGCCGCCGGAGCGGTTTGTCTCCCGACTTTCTGGGGGACATTGATGCCGACACCGTTTCGTCACGCCGCACTGCTCGCTTTCGCCCTGACCGCGTCGGGCGCCTATGCCCAGTCGCCCGATGCACCGCTGAAAGGGCGCGACACCTCCCCGAACATTCCGCCCTCCACGGAGACGGTGCCGGAGAAGGTTCGTCCGTCCGAGGAAGGAACCGGCGGCTCGACCTTGAGCGACAAGCTCGAGAAGAACGACGGCGTAATCACGCCGCCCGGTAATTCCGCCCCGGGCCTGGTGGTCAAGCCTCCCGAGTCCGAGAACAGCGGCATGCCGGTGATCAAGCCGGGCCAGTTGCCGGGCCGCGAACCGGGGACGGAAGCGCGCTAGGAATTGGGCGCGCCCCAAGCCTTCGGGCGCGGTTTGCTTGATTTCCTGCGAGGGATCGCGGAAAGACGCCGGAGATGCGTGTCGGCCCGCCTTCGCGGCGGGGCGTTTCCACGCGGGCACCGGACAGGTTGAAGTGAATGGCGAACGTCGTCGTCGTGGGCGCCCAATGGGGCGACGAAGGCAAGGGTAAGATCGTCGACTGGCTCTCGGAGCAGGCCGACGTGGTGGTCCGCTTCCAGGGCGGCCACAATGCCGGGCACACGCTGGTCATCGACGGCGTGACCTACAAGCTCGCCCTGCTCCCGTCTGGCGTCGTGCGGGGCGGAAAGCTGTCGGTGATCGGCAACGGCGTCGTCGTCGATCCGTGGCACCTCGTGGACGAGATCGCCCGGCTTCAGGCCCAGGGCGTGGAAATCTCGCCCAAGACCCTGCGCATCGCCGACAACGCCACGCTGATCCTGCCGCTGCACCGCGAGCTCGACCACTTTCGCGAGACCTCGAATGCCGGCCTGAAGATCGGCACGACGAAGCGCGGCATCGGCCCCGCCTACGAGGACAAGGTCGGCCGCCGCGCCATCCGCGTGGTGGATCTGGCCGACGAGAGCACGCTGGAATCGAAGATCGAGCGGGTCCTCACCCACCACAACGCCCTGCGCCGGGGCCTCGGGATCGACGAGGTCGATGCCGGCGCGCTCCTCGCCGAACTAAAGGCGATCGCGCCGACGATCCTCCCCTACGCCACCACCGTGTGGAAGCTCCTCGACGACGAGCGCCGGGCGGGCAAGCGCATCCTGTTCGAGGGCGCGCAGGGTGCCCTCCTCGACGTCGATCACGGCACCTACCCGTTCGTCACCTCCTCGAACATCGTCGCCGCCCAGGCCGCCACCGGCTCCGGCATGGGGCCGTCGGCGATCGGCTACGTGCTCGGCATCGCCAAGGCCTATACGACCCGTGTCGGCGAGGGGCCGTTCCCCACCGAGCTCTTCGACGAGATCGGCGAGACGATCGGCGCCAAGGGCCGCGAGTTCGGCGTCAATACCGGGCGCAAGCGCCGCTGCGGCTGGTTCGACGCCGTCCTGGTGCGCCAGACCGTGCGGACCTCCGGCATCGACGGGATCGCCCTAACCAAGCTCGACATCCTCGACGGGTTCGACGAGATCAAGGTCTGCACCGGCTACCGCCTCGACGGACAGGTGCTCGACCACCTCCCCGCCAACCAGGCCGCGCAGGCCAAGGTGGAGCCGATCTACGAGACCATCGAGGGCTGGTCCGGCACCACCGCCGGAGCGCGCTCCTGGGCCGATCTCCCCGCTCAGGCGATCAAATACGTGCGCCGGATCGAGGAACTGATCGGAGCGCCGGTGGCACTGCTCTCCACGTCACCGGAGCGCAACGACACCATCCTGATGCACAATCCCTTCGAGGATTGAGCGTCCGGCCGAGGCGAGGCCCACCGGTCCTCCAGGGCAACCGGTGGACGAATGACAGGGGATGAAGCGCCGTGCGGGTGGATGAAGCCTCGTCCGAAGGGCGGACATCGCGGATGATGCCGACGTGCCTCGCCCAAGGGTGTTCCATCCCTGCAGTGAGAAGAGGGCGGCCTGCCGGCCGGCCCGTATAGGGCGGACCGAGGTTCGATGGCCGACTATTACCCCTTGCTGGCACGAGCGCTCCAAGCGATGCCGGATCGTTCTCCGGCCTTGCGCAAGGCGGTCTACGACCGGGCACGCGGCGCCTTGATCGGGCAGCTCCGTTCGCTCGAACCGCCCCTGTCCGAAGCCGATATCGACCTCGAGAGCAAGGCCCTCGAAACCGCGATCAGCAGGGTCGAGAGCGAGCATGGTGCGCCGCCCGCCACCGTCGCCAACGATGTCGCGCCACCGGTCTTCGCCGTACCGGAAGAGCGCGACGTGCTGCCGGAAGCGGCGGCGCCCGATCGGTCCGCGGATACCGAGCGAGGCCGCATCACCGAGCCCGGCCTGCCGCCGGCCCCTGAGCCGAATCTCGGGATCCGCCCTTCCCGGCCGGATCGCCAGCCGGCCGCGCAGCCCGATGCGTCGGCGCCCGAGCCGCTGCCGCCGGTGGCGGATGGACCGGCTCCGGTCTCCCAGGAGCCCGCGACGGTCCTGCCGATCAAGCCCCGCAAGGCGAAATCCGCGGACAGGGTTGCCGAGAGGAAAGCCGCCCGGGAAGCCGCGCGGAAGGCATCGAACGATGAGACCGCGAGCGAAGGGACCGAGCCGGAACCGGCCAGCGAGCCGACGCCCGAGCCGCCGGTCGCCGAAGGCGCAACGATGCCCGCAGCGGCGGATGGCGGCAATGGGCGCAACCGCCCGCGCATCGACGTCGTCGCCCCGCGCAAGGGCCGCCCTCGCCTGATCCGCAACGTCTTCGTGGGAAGCGTCCTGCTCATCGTCGTCGGGCTCATCGCGGTGGCGGCCTTCATGCTGCGCGACAAGCCCTCGGACCTGCAGCCCGGCACTACCGAGGCTCAGGAAGAGACATCCGATTCCGGGGCCGCGAAGTATGCCGACCGGATCGGCGGGGATGCTCCCGCCTCCTCCGAACGACGCGACCCCTCCGCCCGCCAGACGCTCGCCCGGCCGCCAGCCACGACGCCGGTCGATCCGACCAAACCACCGACACAACCCGATGTGGCCGTCGCGCAGCGCGCCGTTCTCTTCGAGGAAAACACGGCGGGCGGAAACGCCCAGCCGATCACCTTCCAGGGCATGGTCGTATGGCGCCTGGAGGCGATGAACGGTGAGCAGGGCCAGCCGCTGGAAACCGTCATCCGGGGGCGAGTGACCTTCGCCGAGGCCGGCTTGTCTCTGGTCATGACCATCCGGCGCAACCTCGACGCCACCTTCCCCGCCTCCCACACCATCGAACTGGCCTTCACCACGACGAGTCCGGCCGGGGATACGCATTCCGTCCAGGATGTCGGCCTGCTGAGTGCAAAGGAAGAAGAGAGCGGCCGGGGGTCGCCGGTCTCGGGCCTGCCGGTGCGCGTGAAGGAGAACCTGTTCCTGATCGGCCTGTCGTCGCTGCAGGCCGACGTGGACCGCAACACCGACCTTCTGGAGCACCGCAACTGGTTCGACCTGCCGATGAAGTTCGCCGCCGGGCCTCGCGGCGTGCTGACCTTCGAGAAGGGTTCATCGGGCAATCAGGTCATCCGCTCCGCCTTCGAGCAATGGCGTCGATAGGGGCGACACAAAGAAAGCCGGTCCCGCAGCAGCGAAACCGGCTTTTTCGTCATCGGCCCCCGTTTCAGCGTCTCGTCAACGTTTCACGACCCTGAAACACAGGTCCGTATCCGTGAGGTCCGGCGGACGACCACCGCCGCGCAGTCGCGCAGGCAGGCCTCGCTGAGTCAGGCTCACCGAGGCCCTAAATCAGGCGTGGGCGGCGGCCCGTGGCGCCTCGCGGGTGGCGAGGTTTCGCTTGACCGCTTCCTGGATCTTCTCGAACGCCCGGACCTCGATCTGGCGGACGCGCTCGCGTGACACCCCGAATTCACCCGACAGATCTTCGAGGGTGATCGGATCATCGGCGAGACGGCGCGCCTCGAAGATGCGGCGCTCGCGCGGATTGAGGACCGACAATGCGTCGCGCAAGGCGGTCAGACGGTTCTGGCCCTCCTCTTCGCGGGCGAGCACGGTCTCCTGGCTCGGACTGTTGTCCACCAGCCAATCCTGCCACTCGCCCTCCCCTTCCTCACGCAACGGAGCGTTGAGGGAGGTGTCGCCCGAGAGGCGGCGGTTCATGTCGATCACGTCCTGCTCGGGAACGCCGAGCTTGACCGCGATCTGAGCCACCTGATCCGGCTTGAGGTCACCCTCGTCCAGGGCGGAAATCTTGCCTTTGGCCTTCCGGAGATTGAAGAACAGCTTCTTCTGGTTGGCGGTGGTGCCCATCTTCACCAGCGACCACGAGCGCAGGATGTATTCCTGGATCGCCGCCTTGATCCACCACATGGCATAGGTGGCAAGGCGAAAGCCTTTGTCCGGCTCGAAGCGCTTGACGGCCTGCATCAGGCCAACATTGCCCTCGGACACGACCTCGCCGATCGGCAGGCCATAGCCACGGTAGCCCATGGCGATCTTGGCCACGAGCCGAAGATGCGAGGTGACGAGGCGGTGCGCCGCATCGCGGTCGCCCTGTTCACGCCAGTTCTTGGCCAGCGTGAACTCCTCGTTCGGCTCGAGCATCGGAAACTTGCGGATTTCATCGAGGTAGCGCGAAAGGCCACCCTCGGTGGCGAGCACGGGTAGTGCGCCTGCCATAGTCATCTCTCCTTGCAAGGTCCCCCGAACGGGCAGACCAGAAACGAACCGCCGCTCTTCGAGCCGACCGTCCCACTCTCCGAGCCTACTCGGAAAGGAAACGATGCGGTAGCGGTCCGTGACTCGACCGTCGCCATCAACGCGCCAGCGAGCCGATCGCCCGAAGGTGACACGAAAGGCCGCGGCCCGGGGTGCGCCGGCACACCTGTTTGCCGGCGACCCTTGACAGCGACACCTCTGCAACAGGACCGGCGGTCGAGGGTTCCCCCGGCCGGACGCAATCGGCCTTTTCAGGATCGGTCGTTCGCCCTCAGCTCGGCGATGAGGGCGGCCATATCCGGCGGGATCGGGCTCTCGAAGCGCAGGACCTCGCCGGTGCGAGGATGTTCGAACCCGAGAATGGCAGCATGGAGAGCCTGCCGGCCCAAGGCTTCCAGCGCGACGCGCGCCGACGCCCCGAGCCGCGCGGCCTTGGTCTTGAAGGCATTGCCATAGACCGCATCGCCGAGAAGCGGATGACCGCGATGGCTCAGATGGACGCGGATCTGGTGGGTCCGCCCGGTCTCGAGCCGGCACCGGACAAGGGCGACTTCGGTCCCCGCATCCAGGATCTCCTCCACGACGTAATGCGTGATCGCCGTGCGCCCCTCGCCCGGGCGCATGATGGCGATCTTCTCGCGGTTGCGCTGGCTGCGTCCGAGTTCGACGTCGATGGTGCCCAGCCGGGGCTCCGGCGCTCCCCAGGTGAGGGCGAGATAGGCGCGCTCCAGCGGTCCGTTGCGGCCATGGTCGGCGAACTGCGCCGTGAGGCCCTTGTGGGCGAGATCGTTCTTGGCGACGACGAGGAGACCGCTCGTGTCCTTGTCGAGCCGATGCACGATCCCCGGTCTCCGCACGCCGCCGATGCCCGACAGGCTCTCCCCGCAATGGGCGATGAGGCCGTTCACCAGGGTTCCGGCATCGTGGCCCGGTGCCGGGTGGACCACCAGCCCCGCCGGCTTGTCGATGACGATCAGGTCGTCGTCCTCGTGAACAATCACGAGATCGAGGCTCTCCGCCACCGGCGTCGCGTCCACCGGCGCGGGAATGGTCACGTCGAGGACGGCGCCCGCACCGACCTTCAGCGACAGGTCGAGGACGACGATCCCGTCCTTGCTCACCTGGCCGGTGCGGATCAGGTCCTGCAGCCGCGAGCGCGACACATCCGGCAGCGCGCGGGCGAGCGCCCTGTCGATGCGCTCCGCCTGCGCGTCCAGGTCGAGGACGACGCGGCGGTCCTGCGGTTCTTGCACGATGCGATCTCTTTCGATGCCGATGAAATTTAAGCGCGCGGCAGCACTTGCTCCCCCGCCCGACCGTCGCTATACGATCGCCAACCGCCCGGAAAGCTCCCATCGTCTAGCGGTCTAGGACGTCGCCCTCTCACGGCGAAAACAGGGGTTCGATTCCCCTTGGGAGCGCCAGCGGTTCTTGCAAGTCAGTCGTTCGAACGACACGGTCTCACCTCCTCACCTGGATCGGCTCGAGGGCGGCGATTCACTGCATCCTGCTCCATACACTCTTCGGTCTTGGCCTTCTCTGCGCCGTAGGATCGGTGATCGCCTCGCCTGGCGGTTCGGCACTTCCGGCACGCCAGCCGATGCCGCAGGAGGCGAGGCCTCAAGAGCTGGCGGTGCCCGAATTGCGCTAGCGCAGCACTCCGCTCTCCGCTCTCCGCGCCGCTCAGCGGACAGGATCTCAGTACGCACCACCTCGTCTTCCCGGGGGATTCCATCACGTAAGGGTAGGATCCCGGCCCTTGGAGCTTGTCTTGGGGGAATGGTCGCCGCTCGATCTGGGGGTCTGGGGCGATCGCATGCAGGACGTGCTCCGGCGCCTCGATCACGGACAATGGCCGCCGTCCATTAAGCCCGATCTCGTGGTGCTCCTGGTAGGAACCACCAATGCCGACAAGGGCAGCCGGCCCGAAGACACGGCTCTGGGCATCGCGGAAATCATCTGCGTCCTCCAGGCCCGCTTGCCGGACATCACGATCCTGCACCATGGCATCCTGTCACGGGGCGAGGACGCCACGTCGCCCGGACGCGCGGGGAATGCGCGGGTGAACGAGCTCGTCCGCCGCTGCGGCGACGACAGGTGCGTGATCTACCTCGATCCCGGCGGCGCCATGGTCGATGCGGCGGGCCATCTCTCGACACACGTCATGGCCGACGGACTTCGGCTGAACCGGAAGGCCGGATAAAGCCTGGCGAAGCGGCTCGTAGTGAAGTTAAGGGTCGCCCGCGACCGCTCGAGCGTCATGGACACTCGGGGTTCCCTCCCCGGCGACATCGGAGCTACGCGTTCCGCGATTGCGCACTCCGGCATGGCTCCTCATCCGAAAAAGCCTCGCCGCCCTGTGCCCCTGCCCGCCCGAGGCTTATCGCGAAGATACGCCCCTAGATCGTTGTGCGCCGCACGCGCCGGCGGGTTACCCGTTGAACGCACGCGGGTTTCACGCCGCGGGCCGCCCGGCGTGCCGCATCGTCACAGTGCGGCGCAATGACGAATGTCGGCGGGATAGGCTGCCGCCGGCCTTGCGGCTCATGAACGCCCGATTAACACTGCCTACTCCGAAAGAACGAATCGCCTGATTCGTTGAGGCCGGGAGACACGCCATGTCCCAGACGATTCACGTCAAACCGACCCATGACGGCACCTACACGGTCTATCGCGGGCCGACGGCCCTCGTGAGCGGCCTCACCCGGCTCCAGGCCGAACTGTATCAAGCCAGCATCACCCGTCAGGCGCAACGCCCCCTCGTGGCAATGACGGCCTGATACGGCGCAGCCGGCGGATGAGCGATCATCGCCGCGTCAGCTTCAACACCCGAAGGTCGGCGATCGTCCCGGCCTCCGTCAGGCCGCGTTCCTTGGCCTCGATGACATAACGGTCGTCCGCTCTGGTCACCCCATAGACATGATAGCTCGCACGGCGGTGCAACGCGCCGCCATGCGACACCGCCGAGGCCGAGGGAGCGCCGACCACGGGGACGCTGGTGCCGTCTGGCCCGCGGACGAAGCTGATGCTTCCCACATGGTTGTGCCCGTGCAGGATTAGGTCCGCACCGGCGCGACCGATCATCGCCGTGAACGTCTCCGCATCCTTCAGTTCGCGCCCCGGCGATGCGCCGCCGGGCTGAGGCGGATGATGGATCATCACCACACGAAACGGCGGTTCGGGCTCGCGGCCCAAGCGTGTCAAAATGGCTTCGACGGTCTCGATTTGAGGGGGGCCGAGCCGGCCGCTCGCGACGAAGGGCTTCGTCGGAATGGCCGACGACACTCCGATGAGCGCGAGCGGACCGCGCCGCCTGAGATACGGAAACACCCCGTCGGTGCCGTCGTCACCTGAGGTCCAGGCGCCGCAGGCCTTCAACAGACCTTCGAGCGAGCCACGCACATAGGCGTCGTGATTGCCCGGAACGAAGCTCACCGTGTCCGGGGTGCCGAGCGCTTGGAGAAAGTCCCTGGCCGTCGCCCACTCGCTCGGCAAGCCGATGTTGCACAGGTCCCCCGTGCAGGCGACGTGATCGTGGGGCTGTGTCCGCAGATCGGCCACGAGCGCCGCGAGAATCTCCATGTCGTGGTGCCGGCTGCGCCCGCGCCGCCAGTTCACGTAGCCGGTGGCCCGCTTGCTCAGAAGCTGGCGCAGGCGCGGACGGGCGATGGGGCCGACATGCGGATCGGTGAGGTGAGCGAGGCGGAACATCGGTCTCCGTTTCGAAACAGGCGCCCGCCTTCGTCACTCCCGGCTACCGCGTCAAGCCTCGAGCCTTTTCGGCCGGGGCTTCGAATCCGGGCTGACGCCATCTGATCTGCGGGACCGTTCACACCGATTTCGACACCCGCGCCGTCATTCCTGACGATATCCGCAGATCTCGCGGAATGCCTCGCCCTGCCCTCCTCCCCCTTGTGGGGAGGAGTTGGAGGTGGGGGTGGTCGGGCGACCTTCAGCCGGCGGAGGCTGGCGGAGCCCCCCACTCCTGACCTCTCCCCACAAGCAACTTGCTTCACACATCTGCTCGACAGCCGTTCCATCGATTTAAGCAGGTTCGGCGTGAAGCGCGAAGGGCTCCCTCTCCTTCCAGGAGCGGGGACCCGTGCTGCCCGCGAGATGTGTGAATGCCTTTAGCCTCAAGGGGAAGAGGGACGCGCTCTGCCGGAAGCGCCGCCGCTCCCGCCGCGACGCTCTCACGCATGTGAAGATTGAGCCACGGGGACGGACGGGGTGAAGCGGTCCCGGCATGGTTGCGCGGGCAATTCGAACGGCGTTAGACCCTGCGGGACCGTTATGGCTCCCGAGCGGGCGACGTTCGGCGGATGCGACGGCGGCGCAACCGGGCGTGGACGTCTCGGGCACCGACTGGACGGATGGCCGATCCGGCGGCCCGTGGAACCGAGTGAATGAGCCTTCTCAAACGCATCGGCCGGTCTCCGCCGGTTCAGAAAAGCCTCGGCTTTGCCGCCTATCACTACCTGCGCCTCGTGCGCGCCACGAACCGCTTTACGGTGGAACCGGCCGGGCCGCACCCATGGCTCGACGGGCTGTCGCCGTTCATCGCCGGGATGTGGCACGGCCAGCATACGATGATCTCGTTCATGCGCCGGCCGCAGGACCGGATCGCCACGATCATTTCGCGCTCGGCGGACGGCAACATCAACACCATCGCTCTCACCCGGATGGGGGTTCGCGTCATCCGGGCCTCCGGGGCCCGCGGCCGCGCCGTGCGGGACATCCGGGCGAAGGGCGGGGCGGAAGGCCTGCGCGCCATGATCCGCGCCCTGAAGGACGGTGAGAGCGTCGCCTTCAGCGCCGATGTGCCCAAGGTGTCGCGCCGATGCGACGTGGGCATCCTCACCCTGGCGCGCTTCTCCGGTCGGCCGATCATTCCCGTCGCGGTGGTGACGAGCCGGCACCTGCGCTTCAACAGCTGGGACAAGGCCTGTTTCGGGCTGCCCTTCGGCAGGGGCGCCATGGTCTTCGGCGAGCCGGTCCTCGTCCCGCGCGATGTCGAACCGGAGGAACTGGAGCGTTTGCGCCAGCGGCTGGAGAACGAAATGAACCGGGTACACGACCGCGCCTACACCCTCGTCGGGCGTCTCGACCGGGTCGTCGATCCGGTGGCCGGTTCCCTCGCCCTGGGGCCGTTTGCGTGAAGACGCCTCCCCTCACCATCGCCCTCCAGGCCTATCGCTACGGGCTCTATGTGGGTGAGCCGGCAGTGGCCGGCCTGCTGGCCTGGCGCTCGCGCAAGGGCAAGGAAGACCCCGGTCGCCTGCCCGAGCGCCGTGGCCTTGCCGGGCGAGCCCGCCCCACCGGTTCCCTCGCCTGGATGCACGGCGCCAGCGTCGGCGAGGTGCTCTCCCTTGTCGGATTGATCGACGGCATGATCGCCCGGGGTTTTAGTGTCCTCGTCACCACGGGAACCCGCAGCGCCGCCGAACTGATCGGCCGGCGCCTGCCGGCGGGCGCGGTGCATCAATACATGCCCCTCGACGCGCCGCGCTGGATCGAACGCTTCATCGAGCATTGGCAGCCGGACCTGGCGCTGGTGGCGGAATCGGAGATCTGGCCGAACACGGTCATCGCCCTGCACCAGCGCGGCATCCCCCTCCTCCTCGTCAACGGCCGGATGTCGGAACGCTCGTTCAAAGGCTGGGCGCGCTCGCCGCGCACGGCGGAGGCCCTGCTCTCCCGCATCGCCATCTGCCTCGCGCAGACCAAGGACGATGCCGAGCGCTTCGAACGGCTCGGCGCGCCGCGCGTGAGCATCGCCGGAAACCTCAAATACGATTCGGCCGTGCCCCCGGCGGACGAGCAGCAGCTCGCCTATCTGCGCGACGTCGTCGGCGACCGGCCGGTCTGGGTCGCGGCCAGCACCCATCCGGGCGAGGATGTCACGGTGGCCGAGGCCCACGCGGCCCTGAGGGCGAGACTGCCGAACCTCCTCACCATCGTCGTGCCGCGCCATCCCCACCGCGGCGTGGACGTCGCGGAATGCGCCACCGCCGTCGGCCTGCGGAGCGCCCTGCGCTCGCGCGGCGGCCGCCCCCATGGCGGCGTCGATCTCTACGTCGCCGATACGCTCGGGGAACTGGGGCTGTTCTACCGCCTCGCCCCGCTGGTGTTCCTCGGTGGCTCGATGACACGGCGCGGGGGCCAGAACCCGATCGAGCCGACCCGCCTCGGCGCGGCGATCCTGCACGGGCCGAACGTCCAGAACTTCGCCCAGGTCTATCGCGCCCTCGACGCGGCCGGTGGGGCGATGATGGTGGCGGATGCCCGGGAGCTGGCGGAAGCCGTGGGCGATCTCCTCCTCGACACGCCTCGATCCCGCGCCATGGCGGATGCCGGCAACGCCGCCCTGCGGCCGTTCGAAGGGGCGGTGGAGCGAACGCTCGCGATTCTCGACCCCTTCATCGCCCAGATGAAGCTCACGGCCATGGCCAGCTCCTGATGCGACCCCCGGCTTTCTGGGATGTTCCCGGTCATCCCCTGGGTCGGTTCCTGGCGCCCCTCGGACATCTCTATGGCTCGCGCGTCGCCGCCCGCATGGACCGCGCGGGCGAGCGGGCGGCCTGCCCCGTCATCTGCATCGGCAACTTCACCCTGGGCGGGGCGGGCAAGACCCCCACCGCCCTCGCTGTGGCAGAGATGCTGAGGAGGATCGGCGTGGAGCCCGCCTTCCTGACCCGTGGGTATGGCGGGCGCCTTGCCGGCCCGGTGGCGGTGGATCCGACGCGGCACACCTCCCTGGACGTGGGCGACGAGCCGCTCCTCCTCGCACGTGGTGCCCGCACGATCCTCGCCCGCGACCGGCCCGAGGGGGCGAGGCTCTGCCGAGCTCTCGGTGCCGATGTGGTGGTGATGGATGACGGGCTTCAGAATCCGAGCCTCGCCAAGGATCTGTCCCTCGCGGTGGTCGATGCCGGCAGCAGCATCGGCAACGGCCTGGCCTTTCCCGCCGGCCCTTTACGGGCTCCGCTCGCGCGGCAATGGCGCCATGTCCACGGCCTCGTCGTCATCGGCGAAGGCGCCCAGGGCGAGGCATTGGCGGCAGAGGCGGTGTCGCGGGGGCTGCTGGTCCATCGGGGCAAGCTGGTTCCGACCGCGCCGACAGCCGTCGTGGGAAAGCCCGTGCTCGCTTTCGCCGGGATCGGTCGACCGCAGAAATTCTTCGAGACCCTGGCCCAGGCCGGGGCCAGCGTCATTGAGACCCGGACCTTTCCGGATCACCACCCCTATGGTGCAGCGGACCTCGCCGCGCTCGCGGCATGGGCCGACGCCCTGGGCGCGATGCTGGTGACGACGGAAAAGGACATGGTGCGCCTCCCGGCGGATTTCGCCGCCGGGGTGACGGCACTCGGCGTCATCCTTCGGTTCGACGACGAGGGGAGCCTCCTCGCCCAGCTGCGCCACGCGGGCGAGGCGTTCAGCCCGGCGACCGCCCCAGCTCGGCCAGGCGCTTCATCACCGCCTCCGGCGTGATGTAGGCCTCCTGCAGTTCGGCGCTCCAGTAGCGAAGACTGTCGAGGGCGATCGGCTCGCCGGTCACCGCGCAGCGCACGAAACTGCCTGGCTTCACGATGCGCATGGTGCCGTCGCCATACTCCACCGTCGCCTCGCCGGAGGCTTTGCGTTCGAACCGACCCAGCATGTCTCGCCCGCTTCCCAACTGAGACCATCGAAGGAGCGTTCTAGGATCGTGACGGCGCCATGTCGATGACGTTCGACGGTGATCGAAAGGGCGTCCGATGGCGCTCGAACAGGGGGTCCGATGGCGCTCGACAGGGGGGTGGCGTTCCTGTTCTAACGGCACGCGGAACCTCCCACCGGACCCGATGCGATGACGGACACGATCGGCGCGGACCTCGCGGCTCTGTTCGAGGCGGCCGCCGCTGCTAAGTCCCTGGCCTACGCGCCTTATTCCGACTTTCCCGTCGGCGCGGCCCTGAGGGACGAGCACGGCCGCCTGCATGCCGGCTGCAACGTCGAGAACGCCGCCTACCCCGTCGGCACCTGCGCCGAAGCAGGCGCCATCGCGGCTATGGTCGCCGGCGGCGGACGCGCCATAACCGCCATTCTCATCATCGGAAACGGCCCAAATCTGGTGACGCCATGCGGCGCCTGCCGCCAGCGAATCAGGGAGTTCGCCGCACCCGGAACGCCGATCCACATCGCCGGACCGGAGGGCATCCGGCAGAGCTTCACCCTGCAGGCGCTGCTGCCGGATTCCTTCGGCCCAGACAATCTGCACCGCAAGAACCCGCGCGCCAATGCCTGACGCAGCCATCTCCCTCGCCACCGATACCGTCCGGCGCCACGGTTTCGTCGGTCCCTACGAAGCCGCCGTCGTCACCGGCACGGGCCTCGGACTCGTCGCCGGCAAGCTCGAAGACGGCCTCTCCCTCGCCTATTCCGACATTCCAGGCTTTCCCTCTCCCGGCGTCACGGGTCACGGCGGCACCCTCCACACTGGTCGCCTCTCCGGGCGGCGGATTCTGGTCTTCGAAGGGCGGAGCCATGCCTACGAGACCGGCGACGCCGCCGTCATGAAGGTGCCGCTGGGCGTCGCAAAGGCGCTCGGCGTCCCGCTCCTTCTCCTCACCAATGCGGCCGGATCGCTGATGGCGCAGGCGGGGCCGGGCAGCCTCGTGGCGCTCAGCGACCACATCAATCTGTCTGGCCTCAATCCTCTGATCGGCGAGACGGGCGATGGCCGCTTCGTCCCCATGGTCGGCGCCTACGATGCGGCAGCCCGCAAGACCCTCCACGAAGCGGCGCAGGATTGCGGGATCCCATTGCACGAGGGTGTCTATGCATGGTTCTCGGGGCCCAGCTTCGAGACTCCAGCCGAGATCCGCATGGCGGGGCGCCTCGGCGCCGACCTCGTGGGCATGTCGACAGTGCCGGAGGCGATCCTCGCCCGGTTCTTCGGTTTGAAGGTCGCGGCGATCTCCGTGGTAACGAACTTCGCCGCCGGAATCGGAGACGGCGATCCGCATCACGACGAGACCAAGCGCGCGGCGGCCGCCGCTGCTTTCGACCTCGTCCGGCTCATCGACGCGTTCGTCGCACGGCTGTAGGAAAGGAGTATGATCGTCGATCCCCATCATTTGGACTCCGCCATTGCCCGGCGCGCCCTTCCTCTCCTCGATCTCACCGATCTCGGCGATTCCTGCTCTGATCAGGCTATTGCGACGCTCTGCGGAAAGGCCCGAGCGAGCTGCGTCGCCGCGGTTTGCGTCTGGCCCCAGCATATCGGGCGCTGCGTCGCGTTGCTGGCCGGTACGCCCGTCCGCATCGCCACGGTGATCAACTTTCCCGCAGGCGGCACGGATATCGAGCGCGCTGCGGAAGATACCGCCGAGGCGCTGCATGACGGAGCGCATGAAATCGACATCGTCCTACCCTATCGGGCGTTCCTTGCTGGCGACGCGCGGACGCCAACTGACATGATCGCCGCCGTGCGCGAGGTCTCTGGTCGCGCGATCCTCAAGGTGATCCTCGAATCCGGAGCGATGCCGGACGTCATGCAGATCACCGAAGCAAGCCAACTCGCCATCGCTGCGGGAGCGGATTTCCTAAAGACCTCAACGGGCAAAAGCGCCGTCTCCGCAACGCCGCAAGCCGCCGAAGCGATGCTCGCTGCCATCCGGGACAGCGGGAGACCTGTCGGATTCAAGGTCTCGGGCGGATTACGGACCGTGGCCGATGCCGCCCTGTATCTTGCCATAGCCGACAGGATCATGGGACCGGACTGGGTCGAACCGAAGACCTTCCGCATCGGGGCGAGCAGCCTGCACGATGCGCTGAGCCAAAGCCTCCGGGAGCGCGCCTGATGCTGCCGCAGGAGTTGATCCGGGCCAAGCGGGACGGACGCGTACTCACGGATGGCGAGATCACCGGCTTCATCTCGGGTCTCACTGACGGGCGGGTGACAGAAGGACAAGCCGCCGCCTTCGCGATGGCGGTGTTCTTCCGCGGCCTGTCGCTGCCCGAGCGCGTGGCCCTGACCCGGGCGATGACCCATTCGGGAACGGTGCTCGATTGGGACTTGCCCGGCCCTGTCCTTGACAAGCATTCGACCGGGGGCGTCGGCGATACGGTGAGTCTCGCCCTCGCCCCGATGGTCGCCGCCTGCGGTGGCTACGTGCCGATGATCTCCGGCCGGGGCCTCGGGCATACCGGCGGCACCCTCGACAAGCTCGCAAGCATTCCCGGCTACGACGCCACGCCTGGTCTCGACCGTTTCCGCAGCGTCACCCGTTCCATCGGTTGCGCCATCATCGGACAGACGGCCGATCTCGCCCCGGCGGATCGGCGCCTCTACGCCATCCGCGATGTGACCGGCACGGTGGAATCCCTCGACCTGATCACGGCGTCTATCCTCTCGAAGAAGCTCGCGGCCGGTCTCGGCGGCCTCGTGATGGATGTGAAGACCGGCTCCGGCGCCTTCATGGCGGGAACCGATGAAGCACGGGCTCTCGCCGAAAGTATCGTCGCCGTCGCCAACGGTGCCGGCCTGAAGACCGTTGCGCTCATCACCGATATGGACGCGCCCCTTGCCTCCACCGCGGGCAACGCCCTCGAAGTGGCCTATGCCGTGGATTACCTCACCGGTCGCTCCGGCGAACCAGCGTTCCATGCCGTCACCGTGGCGCTCTGCGCCGAGATGCTGCTGCTCGGCGGTCTCGCCACGGACATCGCCGAGGCGTCCCGAAAGGTCGAAGACGCCCGCGATTCCGGACGGGCCGCCGAGATCTTCGGGCGCATGGTTTCCGCGTTGGGTGGCCCTGCCGATTTCATCGAAAAGTCCGACCGGTATTGCCCCGTCGCACCGGTGGTCCGCGCGGTGAGATCTCTCACGACGGGCGTCGTCTCGCAAATCGAGACCCGCGAGATCGGGCTTGCCGTCATCGCACTGGGCGGCGGGCGCACTAGGCCTCAGGACGGCATCGACCCGGCGGTAGGTCTTTCGTCTCTGGCCCGTCCCGGAGATGCCGCCGACCTTCTCGGCATCGTCCATGCCCGCAACGAAACCCAAGCCGATGCCGCCGAAAGAGCTTTGCGGGCTGCTTACCGGATCACACCCGACGCCCCTTTACCGCGACTGGCCATCATCGAGCGGATAGCCTGAAGAGCTCGGCAGCCGGCACGCGCTGTGAAACGACGCCGCGCGCGTCCATTCCAGGGATCGACTGGCTTTGCCGACCGATTGCGAACGTGGAAAGCCGATGTGAGATCGATCCCTCGAACCATCCGCCATCCGACCGGCCGCGATGGGAGAGCAAAGAGCGAGGCCCCGGCGGATGAACCCGCCGAGGCCTTTCCACTAGAAGCGGTAGTGGCCGCCGTGGCGATGCCCATGATGGTGATGATGGTGGTGGTGACCCCAGCCATGGTGACGCGGACGCCATCCGTGATGGCCATGACCGCCCCAGCCGTACCCCCGGTGACCGCCCCAGCCATGGCGGTGATGTCCACCCCAGCCATGGTGTCTGCGATGGTGGTGGTGGTGACCGCCCCAGCCATACTGGACTGGGACAATGCCCGTCTGCGCTGGCTCGGCCAAGGCAACGGCCGGAGCAAGCGGTGCCGCCTGAACGATACCCGGCGCGATGCCGATGACGCCGAGGGCGAGTGCTGCGGCTGCGAGCCAACCCCTCGTCCGCTGTGCGAATGCGCGAAACGCCATGTCAGTCTCCATCGATTGCGACGCCGGGGCGATCCCGGCGCAGTGATCGAACGGTAGGAGCGATGGGCTGAACCGCGGATGAGCTACGTCTTCAGGCGACGTTCTGCGGCGGTCCCTCAGGGACGGCGGTAGACCCAGACTCGCGCTGGCGGCAGGTTGAGCCAAACCCGGCTGGACCGGCTGGCCGTGTAGCTACCCGCATCGCAACGCTCGGGGATCGGCGGCACCACCGCATAGGTGAACTGCACGAAAGGCGAGCCCGCATGCATGAGCGTATGTGTGGCGTTCAGAAGATCGAGACGCTGTTCCAAAGGCTTGGTGAACAGAGGCAGGCTGGAAACGGTAGCCGCAGCCTTCTCGGTGAGAAGGTCGCCGATGGTCTCGCGAATGTTGTAGGCGTCACCGCGCAGGATGGTGGCGCGTGGAAAGCGCTTCTGCAGTAGCTTGCAGAAATCCGGATTGTACTCGACCAGGACGAGCCGCTCCTGCTCGATGCCACGACGTATCAGGGCCTCGGTGACGGGACCGGTACCGGGACCGAGCTCGATGACGGGGCCGGGCACGCGGGGGTCGACGTAGGACGCCATCATGCGGGCAAGCATCTTACCCGACGGCGTTACCGAGCCGGTGACAAGCGGCCGCTCGAACCAAGATCGCAGGAAACGCGCCTCATCTTCCAGCGGCTCCCGCCGTTCACGGACCGATCCGGTGGCGGCATAGGCTTTAGCACTGGGTCGATGGAGCGGAGGCAAGATCCAATGTCCTCAGATCACGCATGGGGAGTTAAGGCTAGACGACGAAAGCCAGTGCCCGTCAAGGTCGAAGCTCAGCATAGGGCGGGAGCAACGCGTCGTGCTACTGGCGACGATGCAGCGCCGCCACAGCCACAACGGGAACCAGGCCGTTTCGATCCGCCGCCTGTGACATCGCAGAGCGTCACGACCGTGCAACACCGCTCAACCCATCGAAGAAATCGCGGACCTTCGAGAAAAACCCTGCACTTTCAGGGTGGTTCTCGTCCGATGCCGTGCTGGTGAACTCCTGAAGCAGTTCACGCTGGCGCTTCGACAGGTTCTGAGGCGTCTCGACGAACACCTGAATATAAAGATCGCCGACATCGCGGGACCGAAGAACCGGCATACCCTTGCCCTTGATCCGGAACTGCTTGGCCGTCTGCGTGCCTGCCGGGATGCGGACTTCGGTCTGCGATCCGTCGATTACGGGCACGGTGATCTCTCCAGATAGTGCAGCGATAACCATCGAGATCGGGACGCGGCAAAACAAGTCGGCACCATCCCGCTGAAAGAACGTGTGCGGCTTGATTGAGAGAAAGACGTAGAGGTCGCCGGCGGGGCCACCGCGCAGGCCGGTCTCGCCCTCGCCGGCCAGACGGATCCGCAAGCCGTCATCGACGCCGGCCGGGACGTTGATGGAAAGCGTGCGCTCCCGAGTGACACGGCCTGCGCCTGAGCAGTTACCGCACGGGTTGTCGATGATCTCACCACGTCCGTGACAGGCCGGGCACGTGCGCTCGATGGCGAAAAACCCTTGCGCCGCCCGCACGCGACCGTAGCCGCCGCAGGTCTGACACGGCTTGGGCTTGGAGCCGGCTTTCGCACCGCTGCCGGAGCAGACTTCACATGTGACGGCGGTGGCCATCGTGATCGTCTCGGTCTTACCGGCGAACGCGTCCTCGAGGGAGATCTCGAGATTGTAGCGCAGATCCGCACCACGTTCGCGCGTAGAGCCTCCGCGTCCACCGCGCGCACCGCCAGCGCCGGCCGCACCACGGCCATCGCCGAAGAAATTATCGAAGATGTCCGACATGAAGTCGCCGAACTCGTTCCCGAATCCCGGGCCGCCGGCGCCGCCCTGCTGGAACGCGGCATGGCCGAAACGGTCATAGGCCGCACGCTTCTGCCCATCGGTGAGCGTCTGGTAGGCTTCGTTGACCTCCTTGAACTTGAGTTCGGCCTCGGCGTTCCCGGGGTTGCGGTCCGGGTGGTAGGCCATGGCGAGCTTGCGGAAGGCGACCTTCATCTCGCCGTCTGTCGCAGTCTTGGAGACGCCCAGAACCTCGTAATAGTCCCGCTTCGACATACCCGCCCTCAACGTCCCCCGGCGCGCCCGCCTCTACGGAGGGCCGCACCGTCATCCCACCAGACATGACGAGGGACCGGATCGCTCCGGTCCCCCTCCTTCTTTGAGACGAGCGTTATGCCCGCTTCTTCTGGTCCTTGTCATCGACTTCCTGGAAGTCTGCATCGATGACGTCGTCCTTTTTGGCCTCGTGGCCCTCGCCACCCTCGGCCCCGCCTTCGGGCGTCTGGCTGCTCGCGGCGTACATCGCCTCGCCCAGCTTCATCGACGACTGCATCAGGTCCGTGGTGCGGGACTTGATGACCTCGACGTCGTCACCCTCCAGTGCAGTGCGAAGAGCAGTCATGGAGGTCTCAATCGCGGCCTTGTCGTCGGCCGAAACCTTGTCGCCATACTCCTTGACCGACTTCTCGGTGGCGTGGATCAGGCTTTCGCCCTGGTTCTTCACCTCAACCAACTCACGACGCTTCTTATCCGCCTCGGCATTGGCCTCGGCGTCCTTCACCATCCGATCGATGTCGGCATCCGACAGACCACCCGAAGCCTGAATGCGGATCTGGTGCTCCTTGTTCGTTGCCTTGTCCTTAGCCGTCACGTTGACGATGCCGTTAGCGTCGATGTCGAAGGTCACCTCGATCTGCGGCATGCCGCGCGGGGCTGGCGGGATACCCATCAGATCGAACTGGCCGAGCATCTTGTTGTCAGCCGCCATCTCGCGCTCACCCTGGAAGACCCGGATGGTGACAGCGTTCTGGTTGTCTTCGGCCGTCGAGAAGGTCTGCGACTTCTTCGTCGGGATCGTGGTGTTGCGGTCGATCAGACGGGTGAAGACGCCGCCCAGCGTCTCGATGCCGAGCGACAATGGGGTCACGTCGAGAAGCAGTACGTCCTTGACGTCGCCCTGGAGCACACCGGCCTGGACCGCCGCGCCGATGGCCACGACCTCATCCGGATTGACGCCCTTGTGGGGCTCCTTGCCGAAGAAGGACTTCACCACCTCCTGGATCTTCGGCATGCGGATCATGCCGCCGACCAGAACCACCTCGTCGATCTCGGAGGCCGAGACGCCGGCATCCTTGAGCGCCTTGCGGCAGGGCTCGATGGTGCGCTGGACGAGGTCGTCCACGAGGCTCTCGAACTTGGCGCGAGAAAGCTTTAGCGCCAAGTGCTTCGGCCCCGTCGCATCGGCCGTGATATAGGGCAGGTTGATCTCGGTCTGTGTCGCCGAGGACAGCTCGATCTTCGCCTTCTCGGCGGCCTCCTTGAGGCGCTGAAGGGCGAGCTTGTCCTTCGTCAGGTCGATGCCCTGCTCTTTCTTGAACTCGGAGGTCAGGTACTCGACGACGCGGTTGTCGAAGTCCTCACCACCGAGGAAAGTGTCGCCGTTGGTGGACTTCACCTCGAATACGCCGTCACCGATTTCCAGGATCGACACGTCGAAGGTGCCGCCGCCGAGATCGTAGACCGCGATCGTACCGGTCTTTTTCTTGTCGAGGCCATAGGCCAGAGCGGCCGCCGTCGGCTCGTTGATGATGCGCAGCACTTCGAGGCCGGCGATCTTGCCGGCGTCCTTGGTGGCCTGACGCTGGGCGTCGTTAAAGTAGGCGGGAACCGTGATGACGGCCTGCGTCACCGGCTGGCCAAGATGCGCCTCGGCGGTTTCCTTCATCTTCTGAAGCGTGAAGGCTGAAATCTGCGAGGGGGAATACTTCTTGCCGTCGGCCTCGACCCAGGCATCGCCATTGTCGCCGCGAACGATCTTATAGGGGACGAGACCCTTGTCCTTTTGCGTCATCGGATCGTCGTAGGTGCGACCCACGAGACGCTTGATGGCGAAGAACGTGTGTTCGGGATTGGTGACCGCCTGGCGCTTGGCCGGCTGGCCGACGAGACGCTCGCCGTCGTCGAGGAAAGCGACGATGGACGGCGTGGTGCGCGCGCCTTCCGCGTTTTCGATGACCTTGGGCTGCGTGCCTTCCATGACGGCCACGCAGGAATTAGTGGTGCCCAGATCGATGCCGATTACTTTACCCATGGCGGGATCCCTCTCATGTCATTTGGTCAAGCAGACCGCCGAGCCCCGAAGCGGCCCGGCCCATGGCGGTGAAGAACGAAAGATTGTGAGAGCGGAATTCGAACCAGCCAAAGCGCCTGAAACGCGCTCATCCAGGTCTTAATCCCGCGTCCCGCCGGATATAAGAAGGGTGATGCGGAGCCGCAAGGCGAAGCACCGCGAACGGCCACGCCGATCCTATCTCCCTCGCCGACCAAGACCTTTGCGTCTGGAATGGCAGGTATCCGGCGCCTTGGACCTCAAAAATGTTGCAGGGACGCCACGTCAGCGCCATCGATCACATGCTAGGTTCGAGCATGGAAGACCAGCTTTCGGACCGTCAACGCGGATCGAAGGCAGGCTCGCCGTACGAAGCCTCGGCCCCAGATATGATACCCGCTTTCGAAGAAGCTGATGCGGGAACGAGAGCCCGCTGCACGTTCACTGTTCACCGGTCCGGTGCTGCGAGTTCCAGAGGCATGAAAGACCTGATGCGTCCGTCCCGAGGCCTACGCCTGCTCCCCGCCCTTCTCGTCCTGCCCCTCGTCGCCCTCCCGGCGCACGAAGCAGACGCGCAGAATTTTTTCGAGGAGTTGTTCGGCATCGGCAAGGCGGCCAAGCCTCCGGTGCCACCTCGCGGTGTGCCTCCGACCGGATCGCCTCAGCCTGGGACGCTGCTGCCGCCGGGCGCTTCGGGAGAACCTGCGCCGGAGACTCCGAAGGCTGCTCCGGCTCCCCTGCGACCCGTCGTTCTAAAGACGCCGAGCGATGACAACATTCTCGGCCAGGAACTCATGCTGAACGGCCTGACCGGCAGCCTCAAGATCGACAGAGCCGGCGGCGCGGCAACGGCACGGATCACGCTGCCCGGCACCAAGGTTTCGCAGCCGAACGAGACCTGCAAGGTTCCGCTCTCGGGCGGATCGCCGATCTCCCTTTCCTCAGAGGGTCGTCCTCAGGGCGTGGCGCGCTACGAGATCGCGGGCGGTGAATGCCCGCTCCGGTTCGAGATCCTGGAAGGCAGCGTGCTGGTTACGCCGCTGGGCAGCAACCGAGTCTGCAGTTTCACGGCCGCCGATTGTGCCACCACGCCGATCGGCCTGTGGGGGCCTGCTGCCGCGACGCTGATCCCCCGCTCCGCGGAATTCGATTCCGGACGAGGCGTCGCCGACAAGGCGGTTCGGGACAATTACAAGGTCATGACCCAGCGCGCCCGCGGGCAGGACGTCCGCACCATCGTCACCGAACAGGCGGCTTTCTCCTCAGACCGGGAGCAGACCTGCCGGACCTATGCCCGCGAGGGCGCCCATGGTTTCTGCAACGTGCGTTTCACCGAAGCCCGCGCCCTTTCCCTTGCCGCGCGTCTCGGTGCCAGCACGGCAACACCGACCGCGAGCACGACGCCTCGGCCGCGCAAGCCGAAGCCGGCGGTCGAAGGGATGAACCCAGACAGCGACGGCTCGCCAATCGGGGAATGACCCCCTCAAGCCGGTCCGTCAGGCCCGGCCTGCGCTGAAGGATAACATCGCTGGATCGATGCCATTGCTTCGCAAGGTACGCTCGTACTTGGTGTCGAGCGCAGAATTGAAGATCATGGCCGGATCGGCCGGACAGTTGAGCCAGCCATTTGCGAGGATCTCGTTCTCGAGCTGCCCGGCTTGCCATCCGGCATAGCCGAGGGCGAGCACCGCGCTCGCGGGTCCGGCACCGTTTGCGATGGCACGCAGGATTTCCACCGTGGCGGTGAGGCAGATCCCGTCGTCGATGATGAGTGTCGATTGGTCTATGTGAAAATCGTCGGTGTGGAGCACGAAACCGCGCTTGGCATCCACCGGACCGCCCATAAGCACGGGAATATGGCCGACCCTCTCGCGCAAGCGGATCGCATCGTCCTCGCTGGCGATATCGAGCTGAATTAGGAGATCCGGCATGTTCAGATCGTTGGCCGGCTTGTTGAGGATGATTCCCATCGCGCCGTCCGCCGAATGAGCACAGAGATAGATCACCGATCTTGCGAAGCGCTCGTCCGTAAGGCCGGGCATCGCCACCAGGAACTGGCCGTCGAGATAGGCGGAATCCGGATCTTGTCGCATTGCATCATGCTACCTGGGTGGGCTGGCTTGTCCAGCGCGGACTCGCTGAGGCTGAGGGTGGCCACCTCTCCATTCTGCTTTGATCGGGTCGCGACCCGCAGAAGGAATGTGGACGGCGCCCGCTTCTACGAGGCCCTCCTCGACACACCCATGGGCTCGGGGTAGACCCTTCTCGCCCACCGGGGGCCATCATGGCGCCGTTGGTCCATGGGGCCACGCGCGGTAACGAGAACCGGTCCTCAAGACCGGGCATGGGCTCCAGGCGATCTGAGGAGACGACGACGGATGACGATCCAGGTTGGCGACCACCTTCCCCAGGTGACCTTTCGCGTGAGCGGCGCCGGGGGCCCTGAGGCGAAGACCACCGACGACATCTTCAAGGGGCGCCGCATCGTCCTGATCGGCGTGCCCGGCGCATTCACGCCGAGCTGCCACCGCAATCATCTGCCCGGCTTCGTCGAGAAGCAGGAAGAGATCAAGGCACGCGGCGTCGATGCCGTCGCCGTCACTTCGGTCAACGACGTGTTCGTGCTCGAAGCCTGGCAGAAAGCCAGCAACGCCGAGGGAATCGAGTTCCTCGCCGACGGCAATGCCGAGTTCGCCAAGGCCATTGGCCTCGACATGGACGGTGCGGGGTTCGGGCTCGGCCCGCGCTCGAAGCGCTATTCCATGCTGGTCGATGATGGCGTGGTGCGCGTCCTGAACGTCGAGGAATCCCCGGCCAAGACCGAGATTTCCGGCGTCGACGCCCTGTTAAAGGTCATCTGAACGGTCACATGTCGCGGGGCCGCGGCATTGCAGTCTCGTCGAACATCCGGCTGAGAGCGACCACGTCCGCGTGGTTGCCAGATACGAGATCGGTGATGTCGCCGACGAGTAGCGCTTTGGTATGGCGGCAGGCGACGCCGTAGCGTCCAGCCATGCAAGTGCAGCGCAGACGCGGGCCGCTTGGGCGGTCCTCCAGTGTCACCGCGTAGAGTGCGCCACGACTTCCCCGCACGGAAAACCGCATCGCCGCGATCTGCGGGCCGGGCGCGCCGAACGATCGCGTTTCCCGCTCGACATAGCCGGCCGGCAGTTGCGTGATCGGGAGATGGATCGCCCTCGCCAGGGCGGTGATATCGGGCGCGCCATGCTCCCTTGCCGCCGCCAGGGCGATCTCCGCGCAGGCATAGGCGTCCTCGCCCGCATCGTGGTGCTCGAAGCGGATGCCGAGCCGGGCGGCGACCTTGCCGAGGCCGCATCCCTCCGGTGCGGGAAACACTTTTCGCGCGATCTGAAGGGTGCAGAGCGAAGTGAAGGCCGGAACTGCCATGCCATAGGTGTGAAGAGAGGCGCGTAGCACGCCCATGTCGAAGCCGGCGTTATGGGCGAGGACCAGCCCGGACGAGATGTCGGGTAGGAACTCCGCCATCACGTCTGGGAATTCCAGTTTCTGGCGGACATCCGCTGGCAGAATACCGTGGACCCGGATGTTGCCCGGAGAAAACCGCATCTCGCGCGGGCGGATCAAGCGTGATTCACGTCGCACCACCGCGCCGCCCTCGATCCAGGCGAGGCCAACCGCGCAGGCGCTGTCGCGCCGCTCGTTGGCCGTCTCGAAGTCGATGGCGAGCGTGGTCACGCCGTCTCCACCATGGCGAGCCAATCTTCCTCGCTCATTACTTTCACCCCGTGCTTCTCGGCATCCTTCAGCTTTGAGCCCGCGCCGGGCCCGGCGACAACGAGGTCGGTCTTGGCCGAAACGGAGCCCGAGACTTTGGCGCCGAGACGCTCCGCAGTGGCCTTGGCCTCGCCTCGTGTCATGCGCTCCAGGGTGCCGGTGAAGACCAAGGTCTTGCCGGCGAAAGCGGTCGCAGTGGCGGCCACCGCCATCGGCTCGGTCTTCACTTCTTCGAGCAGGGCGTTGACCGCATCGGCATTGTGCGGTTCGGCAAAGAACGCGATGAGGGAATCGGTGGCCACGGGGCCGATCTCGCCATCGTCGGCGAAGACCCGATAGGGATCCCCGGGACGCTGGTCACGGGCGCGGGCGACGGCCGCTTCCACGGCGGCCTCGTCGCCGTAATGGGCGATCAGGTTCGCACGCTGCGCCGTGGTCGGGCGCCGGCCCGTCACGACCTCGCTGCCCTCCGCCTCGGCCACGAAACCGAATTCGAGCAAGCGGTCCCGCGTCGTCGGTCCAACCCTCGGTACCGCCGAGAGTTCGAGCCAGTCCGGTCCAGCTTGAGCGGCGGCAGCGGCGGCAAGGGCCTGCATCAGGCTCGACATATCCGGAAAGCGTTTGGCCAGGGCTTTGGCGGTGGACTCGCCAATATGGCGAATGCCAAGGGCGAACAGGAACCGGTTGAGGGCCAGGCTGCGGCGCTCGTCGATGGAGGCGAGCAGGTTCTTGATCGCCTTGTCCTCGTCGTCCCCCTTCTTCTTCGCCTTTTTCGGTGGCGGCTCACCTTCGGCGCGACGCTCGGCCGAAAGCGCTTCTCGACGGGCGACGATGGCCTCCTTCAACGGCGCGAATTCCAGGCGGAACAGGTCAGCGGGTTGCTTGATGAGTCCGGCCTCGAACAGCACCTCGATATAGGTCTGGCCGAAGCCTTCGAGATCGAAGGCGTTGCGCGAGACGAAATGCTTCAAGCGCTCCAGTCCCTGCGCTGGGCAGATGAGCCCGCCAGCGCAGCGGCGTACCGCGTCGCGCTGTCCGGTGCGTGGATTGACCTCGCGGACGGCGCGGCTGCCGCAGGCGGGGCAGGTCTCCGGAAAGACATAGGGCTTCGATTCCGGCGGCCTCCGCGCAAGATCGACATCCATCACCTTCGGGATCACGTCGCCGGCGCGCTGGACGACAACTGTATCGCCGACGCGGATGTCTCGCCCGTCACGGATCGGCTCACCGTCGCCGCCGACGCCCTGAACGTACCCTTCGTTATGGAGGGTCGCATTCGAGACAACGACGCCGCCAACCGTCACCGGTTTCAACCGCGCGAGCGGATTCAACGACCCGGTCCGGCCGACATTGATCTCGATGGCCTCCAGGATCGTGAAGGCCTTCTGCGCCGCGAACTTATGCGCCAGCGCCCAACGCGGGCTGCGCGAGACGAAGCCGAGCCGGCGCTGCAACGCGAGATCGTCGACCTTGTAGACGATGCCGTCGATGTCGTAGCCGAGACCGGCGCGATCCTCCTCAATGGCGCGGTAATGCGCCAGCATGGCATCCGCGTCGGCACAGAGCACCGTACGGTCGTTCACCGCGAATCCCCATGAGGCGAAGGCGGCGATCATCCCATGCTGCGTCGTCTCCGGCATCTCCGACATCTCGCCCCAAGCGTAGGCGAAGAATTTCAACGGCCGCGAGGCGGTGATCCGGGAATCGAGTTGGCGAAGGGACCCGGCCGCCGCATTGCGCGGATTGGCGAAAAGCGCCTTTCCTGCCGCTTCCTGGCGAGCGTTGATGGCGGCGAAATCCGCGTGCGAGAGATAGACCTCGCCGCGCACCTCGCAGATCTCCGGCCAGCCCATCCCCTCCAGCGTCTCGGGAATACCGGAGACGGTTCGCGCATTGGCGGTCACATCCTCTCCGACCTCGCCGTCGCCGCGCGTGGCCGCCGTGACAAGCCTGCCTTCGACGTAGCGCAGAGAAAGGGACAAGCCGTCGATCTTCGGCTCGGCGGTGAAGGCGAGCGGCTCATCGGGCAGGTTGAGGAAGCGACGGACGCGGCCCACGAAATCGTGGACTTCCTCGTCCGCAAAGGCATTGCCCAGCGACAACATCGGCACCGCGTGCCGGACCTTGGCGAATTTTTCCGAGGCCTTTGCGCCGACGGAGGCGCTTGCCTGTCCGGTGCCGGCGAGATCGGGGAAGCGGGTCTCGATCGTCTCGAAACGGCGCCGGAGGGCGTCGTATTCCGCATCCGTGATCTCGGGCGCATCCTCTCCATGATAAAGCCGGTCGGCCTCCGCGATCTGCTCCGACAGGGCAGCGTGCTCGGCGCGAGCCTCCTCGGCACTCATGGCATCGATCGGGGCGGGCAAGGCGGAAGCTGGCATGAACGCGTTTCACGGCTTTGGCTGGGGCGCCGCGGGCTTTACCACATCCGGGCGGGGCGACGGGAGGCCCCGGAGATGCGCCGCGACGGTACGGCGGATAGGTAACCTTCAGCGGTAGTCATACGAATGGAAAAGGCGGTCTCGCGCGAACGTGTGGCCGGGCCACCCCATTTCGTCCCCTCGCTCGCCTACCTGAGGGCGAAGACTTACTCGCTGACGGACCCTGATGCCTGCCAAACCCGCTTTCTCCGCTCCCTGGCATGACCGCGCCGGCCGCGTCTCGGGCCTGAAACTCGCGACATTCCTGTTCGCGCTGGCGCCGGGGATCTGGCTCTCCGCCGCCTATGGGTTCGACGCCCTTGGGCCGAAGCCGATCACGGCCCTCATCCACAGCACAGGAGAGTGGGCGGTGCGCTTCCTGCTGCTGTCGCTGGCGGTGACGCCGCTGCGGCGGATCGCGAACTATCCCAAGCTCATCCTGGTCCGGCGCATGCTCGGCCTCACCGTCCTTGCCTATGGCATCGTCCATCTCGGCCTCTACATCGTCGACCAGAATTTCATCCTGTCGAAGGTCGTGAGCGAGATCGTCTCGCGGTTCTACCTCACCATCGGCTTCGTGGCTCTGCTGGGCCTTGCCGTCTTGGGGATCACCTCCACGGACGGGATGATCCGCCGTCTCGGTAAGGCTTGGCCGCGCTTGCATAAATCCGTCTACGTCATCGCGGTGCTCGGCCTGTTCCACTATTTCCTTCAGGCCAAGATCGACGTGTCGGCGCCGGTCTACTGGACGGGCCTGTTTCTTCTGCTCATGGGGTGGCGGGAAATGCAGCGCTTCCGCCTGCCGATGAACGCGATCACCCTGCTCGGCCTCGCCATCGCGGCCTCCCTCGTCACCGCCCTGGTGGAGGCGGCGTGGTATGGGTTCAAGAGCGGCGTGCCTGCCGGCGCGGTGCTCGGAGCCAACCTCGAATTCTACGATGGCCTGCGCCCGGCCTGGTGGGTGCTCATCAGCGGCATCGCTCTGCCGCTGCTCAACCTCATGCGGCCCGCCATGAGTGGGGGCGGCAAGGGCAGGCCTGTCTCCCACCAGTCCGGGCGGGAAGCGGTCCAGGCGCGCTGAGTGCTTGCGACAGGCGAATCCCTCGCGCACAAGCTCAGCACCGTCTCGGTGAGTGGGCGTTTCGAACGTGAGGGAATTCCAGCGATGCGTGTCAGGCTTCTTGGAGCGGCTCTCGTCCTGACAGCCCTTCTGCCGTCCTTCGCCATGGCGGAATGCGTGAAGGCCGTGCCGCCGGACCCGGCGACACGCCCGACGAAGCCGACCGCGCCCGCGAAGCCCGCCTGCCTCGACGCCAAAGGCGGATGCCCTGGCTGGGAGGCCTACACGTTCAACGACACGGTAAAAGCCTACAACCTGCAAATCGCGGCCTATCGTCCCCTCGCCGAGGCCTATGTGAAGGCGCTGAACGCCTATGTGAAGGCGAGTAGCGACTACGCGCAGTGCGAGGTGAAGGCGCTGCAATAGGGGGCGTCTTCGCGGACCCGTGACGACCTCCCTCGCTTGACCCTCTCCGGGTGCGATGCCACAGCCTGCGGCATCGCCAGCGCCAGACAGGATGTCCGATGTCCGCTCCCCTCGACCTTCTCGTCCTCGGCAATGCCATCGTCGACCTGATCGCGCGGACGGATGAGAAATTTCTCGAACAGCAGGGCGTCCCCAAGGGCGCCATGCAGCTCATCGACGAGGACCGGGCGGAGAGCCTGTTCTCGGTGATGGGACCGGCCACCATCGTTTCCGGCGGCTCTGGCGCGAACACCGCGGTGGGCGCGGCTCTCCTCGGCGCGAAGACCGGCTTCATCGGCAAGGTCCGCGACGACGAGCTCGGCGGTCTTTTCGCCCATGATCTCAAGGCGACGGGCGTCTCCTTCGCGGTGCCGGCCGCGTCCGAAGGCCCCGCCACCGCCCGCTGCTTCATCCTGGTGACGCCGGACGGCGAGCGCACCATGAACACCTATCTCGGTGCCTGCCAGGGCCTGTCGCCGGCCGATGTGGACGAGGCCACCGTGGCGAGTGCCCGCACCGTCTATCTCGAAGGTTATCTCTGGGACCCGGCGGCGGCCAAGGAGGCTTTCCGCAAGGCCGCCAAGATCGCCCACAATGCCGGCAACGCCGTCGCATTGACATTGTCCGATGCGTTCTGCGTCGGCCGCTACCGCGACGAGTTCCTGGGCCTCATCCGTGACGGCAGCATCGATATCCTGTTCGCCAATATTGGCGAGTTGAAGAGCCTCTACGAGACGGACAACGAAGAAGCGGCCGTCAAAGCTTTGCGTGACGAGCGCAACCAGCGCGGCATGCATCTTCTCGGCCTCGTCACCCGCTCCGCCGAGGGCGCGATGGTGGTGAAGGGCGGCGAGATCCGCTCCATCGAGGCCGCACCGGTGCATGAGGTGGTGGATACGACCGGCGCCGGGGACCTGTTCGCGGCAGGCTTCCTCGCCGGCCACGCCCGCGGACTCGATTATGTATCGAGCGCCCGGCTCGGAGCGCTGGCGGCGGCGGAGGTGATCCAGCATATCGGCGCCCGGCCGCAGCACGACCTCGTGGCCCTGGCCAAGGCGCGTAATCTTCTCTGAAATCACCGCCATAGCACCCCCCTTTCGACCGCCATCGGACGCGATTTCCGACGAAGCGGCGGATGGGTCCGATTCCGGTGCAGAAGGCCCGCAAGAGCGGGCCTGCGAGGCTCAGCCGAGCAGCCGCTCGAACAGCGATCTGACCTCGGCGCGGCGTTCATCGAGTTCCGCCGCCAGGGTCGCGGCGTCGGGCAGGCCCATGGCGAGGGCGAGCCGCGTCAGCGCCACCGACGCGCCCGCCTTCGATTCCGCCTCGCCCATCAGACGCTGCCAATGGAGCACGTCGTCGAAGAGGCGATAGGCCTCGCCGAGCCGACGCGCCTCGTTCACCGGCAGAAGCCCCCCATTGCCGGCCTCGGCGAAGACGGAGGATGCATCGAGGCCGATGAGACCGGGATGACGCTCGGCATGGGCAAGGGTCAAGGCCTGGGCCATGAAGTCGAGATCGAGCAATCCTCCGGGCGCCAGCTTTAGATCGAGCGGTCCCGCAAATCCTTTCTCGCCGGCCACGACCTGGCGCATGTCGCGCACCGCGCGGTAGACCTCCGCCGTCTCGCGCGTCACGCCGACGATGGTCCGGATCTGCCCCATCACCTCGTCGCCGAGGCTTCGGTCCCCAGCGACGACCCGGGCGCGGGTGAGCGCCATATGCTCCCACAGATCGGCCTCCCCCTGCTGATAGGGGAGGAAACTTCGCACCTGCACCGCCACGGGCCCCTGTCCGCCGCCGGGGCGCAGGCGAAGATCGACCTCGTAGAGACCGCCGCGCCGGGTCAGCGCGGTCAGCGCCGCGACGAGACGTTGCGTCAGCCGGTTATAGGCCATGACCGCATCGATCGCCTTCGGCCCGAGACTCGTCCGGTTCTCCGCATCGAAATCGTAGAGCACGACGAGGTCGATGTCGGATTCCGCCGTCATCTGGTTGGCCCCGAGCCGCCCGAGGCCGAGGACGACGCAGCGCCCGCCGGGCACCTCCCCATGCTCGGCGAAGAACTGGCGCGAGACCGCGTCGAGGCTGGCCTCCACCACGGCATCGGCGATGCCCGCATAGGCCCGCCCCGCCGCCTGCGGTGAGAGGATGCCCGTGAGCAGCCGCGCCCCGGTGACGAAGCGTAATTGCCGCGCGGCGTCCCGGCTTCGGTCGAGGAAATCCTCGTAGGCCGCCGGCTTGCCGACCAGCCCGTGATATTGCGCGGCGATGTCCTCGGCATCCACCTTCGGCACGACGAAGGCCGGGTCGATCACGGTGTCGAGGACATGGGGGCTGAAGGCGACGGTCTCGGCCAGGCGCGGAGCGCTTCCCAACAGGTCGGCGAAGAGCAGGCGCAGACGATCGTTCGAGCGCAGGATGGTGAGGAGTTCCACCGCCGCCGGCATCCGCGCGAAGGCCCGGTCCAGGGTATCCAGGGCCACATCGGGGTTTGGCGTACCGCCGAGCGCCTGCATCAGGGCCGGAACGAGTTCGGTGAGAACCTCGCGGGCACGCGCCGTGCGGACGGCGGGGCGACGGCCGAAATGCCAGCCGCGCACCGTCTCGGCCACGCGCTCGGGATCGGCGAAACCCAGGGTCCGGAGGGTGGCGAGGGTCGCGGGATCGTCGTCCGTCCCGCTGAAGACGAGGTTCCCGACGGAAGCCGACAGGTCCGGTTCTGCCTCGAACAACAGCGCGTAATGCGCCTGCACCCGGCGGGCGTGGTGCAGTAGTTCCGTCTCGAAGGCCTTGGCGTCGGCGAAGCCGGCGAAACGGGCGAAGCTCTCGAGCCCCGCCTCTTCGGTCGGCAATCGTTGCGTCTGCTCGTCATTCACCATCTGCAGGCGGTGCTCGACGGTACGCAGGAAATCGTAGGCTCGGCCCAGCTCGTCGCGCGCGGTGCCGTCGATCCAGCCTTCCTCGGTGAGCGCCGCCAGCATCGCGATGGTGCGGCGGCCGCGCAGGTCCGGCCGTCTCCCGCCGAAGACCAGTTGCTGGGTCTGGACGAAGAACTCGATCTCGCGGATGCCGCCGCGCCCGAGCTTGATGTCGTGCCCGGCCACCGCGATCGTGTCGTGCCCGCGCACGGCATGGATCTGGCGCTTCATCGCATGCACGTCGGCGATGGAGGCGAAGTCGAAATACTTGCGCCAGACGAAGGGCCGCAAGCCCGTCAGGAAGAGTTCGCCCGCTTCGATGTCGCCGGCGATCGCGCGCGCCTTGATGTAGGCGGCGCGCTCCCAGTTCTGGCCGAGATTCTCATAATAGAGATAAGCCGAATTCAGCGAGATGGCCGTCGGCGTCGATCCGGGATCGGGGCGCAGGCGATAATCGACGCGGTGAGCGTAACCCTCGGCGGTGCGCTCCTGCAGCAGCTTGGCGATCCCCTGCGCGAGTTTGGAGAAGAACGGCGTCGGAGCCAAGCCTTCCTTCAACCGCGCGATATCGGGATCGAAGAACACGACGAGGTCGATATCGCTGGAATAGTTGAGCTCGCCGGCCCCGAGCTTGCCGAGGCCGAGGATGACGAGGCCGGATTTGAGCTGCGGGCTCGCGACGTCATGGGGGTGAAACCGCCCGGCCGCGGCTGCCTGCAACAAAAGAGCTTCGGCTGCCGCATGGACGGAGGCATCCGCGAAATCGGAGAGCGCCCTGGTCACCGTTGCCAGGGGCCAGAGCCCGCCGATATCGGCCAGGGCCACGAGAAGGGCATGGTCACCGCGGTTGCGTCGAAGCTCGGCGGCGACGGCGTCGAGGTCGCGGACCTCGCCGGATTCCTCGCGTGCGGCGGAGCGCTGCCGGGCGATGAGGTCGGCAACCACGCGTTCGGGCGGTCTCTCCAGCATCGCGGCAACGCGCACGGGGTCCCGCACCACACGCTGCCAGAGAAAGGGAGAATGGTCGGCGAGGCCGAGTAGCAGCGCTCGTCCCGCCTCGTCGAGATGGGGGAAGAAGGCCTCGACCTCTCTGAGCCGTGCCGCCGCACGCTCGGGATCCATCAGGACGGGCGCCCTCGTCAGGCGCTGAGTCAAAGGCGCTTCCTCGGTCACTGGCTGTCCTTTCCCGGCTCAGCGGGTTCAGCAAAAGCGGGCACTGATTTTACGTCAGAAAACGCATGACACTTCAAAAGCCTAAGCTCGTGGTGGAAATCTGACGGACGGCAACCGCCTTGAGCATCCGGGATGGGTGGAGGCTGTGTGAAAAGAGCGTCTGGTGATTAGGCCGGCCTGACATCGCGGAAGGTTGCCCTGAGGTTTTGCAGGACACGCGGGTCGTTGGTGG
>NZ_LMMS01000012.1:0-508999 GCF_001422345.1 Methylobacterium sp. Leaf93
CGGAAGATCATCTCGGGCATGCTGCATGTGCTCACCTCAGGCTGCCGCTGGCAAGATTGCCCGGCGGAGTACGGTCCACGCACCACGGTCTACAATCGCTTCAACCGGTGGTCTCGGCGCGGGTTCTGGCGRGCGATGCTGGCCGCCTTGGCCAAGGCCGGGTGGTCGGGCGAAGCGGCAGCCATCGACAGCACTTACGTCAAAGCGCATCGCTCCGCCCACGGCGGTAAAGGGGGGGCAAAGCGCAGGCCATCGGCCCGTCGCGTGGGGGCCGGACGACCAAGATCCACGCCCTCACCGATGTCCTCGGACGCCCCGGCGTCCTCCTGCTGACATCCGGCAACGCCGGGCCCACCGGCCCGGGGCAAAGCGCAGGCCATCGGCCCGTCGCGTGGGGGCCGGACGACCAAGATCCACGCCCTCACCGATGTCCTCGGACGCCCCGGCGTCCTCCTGCTGACATCCGGCAACRCCAGCGACGTCCGTACAGCCCCGGACGTGCTGGCCGAAGCCCCAGGCCGTATCCGCCGCCTGACCGCCGACAAGGGCTACGACGCMGACTGGCTGCGCGCCGATCTRCGGGAGAAGGGCATCACYCCCGTCATTCCAGGCAAACGCAGYCGCAAACGCAAGATCCGCCACGACAAGCGCCGCTATCGCGAGCGCTGGCGCGTCGAGGCCACCTTCTGCCGCCTCAAAGACTTCCGTCGTATCGCCACCCGATACGACAAGCTGGCCCGCAACTATGCCTCCGCCGTCGCACTCGCCGCTGTCATCGCCTTCTGGTGCTGATTGAGTCCAGACCCTACCTTCTCNCTCAAAGACTTCCGTCGTATCGCCACCCGATACGACAAGCTGGCCCGCAACTATGCCTCCGCCGTCGCACTCGCCGCTGTCATCGCCTTCTGGTGCTGATTGAGTCCAGACCCTAGGGTACACCCTGGCGTCACGTAACACAGCTGGCGCCGGTCATCGTAATATCTGGGGTGACACCGGCTATTTATGACAAGGTAACCTCAGGCCTAAAGCCTGAGGTTACAAGCTATTGCCCGCATCGGTTACGCTCGCGTCAGCACCCTCGACAGGATCTTGATGGGCAAGTCGCCCGGTTGAAGGCCGAAGGCTGCGGGGTCATCCGTTCGGAGAAGATCTCGGGCGGCAGCCGCGACGGCCGGGTCGAGTTGGCGACGGTACTTGAGTTCCTACGGCGGTTCATCGAGGAGCGCCAGCGCGAGGGCATCGAGCACGCGACGGGCAGCGGTGTGTATGCCGGCAGCAAGCGCCGCGTCGACCGCGACCGGATCATGACGTTGTCGAAGGCCGGCAATGGAGCAGCAGCGACCGCTGTGGCCTTGGGCCGCTCCCGCATGCAGGTTTATCGGGTGCTTCGCGAATCCTCACGGTCCGGCTGGAGCAGGCCATGCCGGTTGCTTGGTCTGGCTGCATGCGGATGTCACCTGGCCTATCGCCAGTCCAGGCTCGACAGGAATGCCGGCGCATTACGTTCGAGGTCTCTGCCGTAATCCGTCGAGGGAGGAGAATTTCGAATACGTGTCACAGGACTGTTATGAGCGCGACCTACTGGCAGGATTACTGATCCCTAGGGTCCTGAGGCCATCATGTCCGACGCCGTTGCTGCTCCGACTGGCTTGCCGAAGGGCGCCATTGCGCCCGCCGCAGGGCCAAAGCTCGATCACGGCATTCACCCCGGCGGGGTCATCGCCTTCCTGCTCGTCCTAGTCGCCGGATTGGCCTACGCGCTCTACAGCCTCGTGACCGACATGAACGCGGTGGGCCAGTCGCCTCTCGCCATCGGCGCCTTCGCACTGCTCGGCCTGGCTCTGCTCATCGCTCTGGCCTTCGAGTTCGTGAACGGGTTCCACGACACCGCCAACGCCGTGGCTACCGTGATCTACACCCACTCGATGCCGCCGCTCGTCGCAGTGATTTGGTCAGGCGCCTTCAACTTCCTCGGTGTGATGCTGTCGTCCGGCGCGGTCGCCTATGCCATCGTCACCCTGCTGCCGGTGGAACTGATCCTGCAGGTCGGGTCCTCAGCCGGTTACGCCATGATCTTCGCGCTGCTCATCGCGGCGATCCTCTGGAACCTCGGCACCTGGGCCTTCGGCCTGCCGAACTCGTCGTCCCATGCCCTGATCGGATCGGTCATCGGCGTCGGCCTCGCCAACCAGCTGATGGCCCCCGAAGGACAGGCCACTTCGGGCGTCGACTGGGCGCAGGCCTTCGGCGTGTTCAAGGCGCTGCTGTTCAGCCCCGTCATCGGGTTCTTCGCCGCCGCCCTGCTTCTGCTGGCCCTCAAGTTCACGGTGCGCCGCAAGGATCTCTACGAGGCCCCCAAGGGCGAAACCCCGCCGCCTTTGTGGATCCGCAGCCTACTGATCCTGACCTGCACCCTCGTGTCGTTCTTCCATGGCGGCAATGACGGCCAGAAGGGCATGGGCCTGATCATGCTCATTCTCATCGGCGCGGCCCCCACCGCCTACGCCCTTAACCGCACGATGTCGGACGACACCACCCCGGCCTTCATCCAGACCTCCCAGAACGCCAGCACGGTGTTCGCGAGCCATGCCGGGAACGGGCCGAAGCCCGATGCCGCCGAGGCTCGCAAGCAGGTGTCGGAAGCCCTGAAGACCAAGGACCTGAACCGGCCTGCCGTGTACGGGGCGCTCGCCGCGCTCTCCACCGACATCGCCGACAACGTGAAGGGCTACGGCGCCATCAAGCAGGTGCCGGCGGCGGCGACCTCGAACCTGCGCAACGACATGTATCTCGCCGCCGACGCGATCCGGCTCCTGCCGAAGAACGGCGCGACGTTCTCGGAGGCCGAGACCGGCACCCTGAAGGCCTATACCGGCCTCCTTAACGACGGGACCCGCTACATTCCGACCTGGGTCAAGGTCTGCGTCGCCTTGGCCCTCGGCCTCGGCACCATGGTCGGCTGGAAGCGCATCGTCGTCACCGTAGGCGAGAAGATCGGCAAGACCCATCTCACCTACGCCCAGGGTGCGTCCGCCGAGATGGTGGCCGCCGGCACCATCGGCCTTGCCGAACTCTACGGCCTGCCGGTCTCGACCACCCACATCCTGTCGAGCGGCGTCGCCGGCACCATGGCGGCCAACGGCTCGGGCCTGCAGATGTCCACCGTCCGCAACATGGCGTTGGCCTGGGTGCTGACGCTACCCGCCGCCATCACCCTGGCAGGCGTCCTCTTCTTCATCCTGCGACACGTGTTTTGAGATGACGGATACTACGCGAGGTGACCGCGCTCATGCTGCGAGCGCGGCCGGTGGCGCGGGTAACCGCCTCAGCTCCATGAACACGATGTTGGCCGAATGGGCTGCGGGTGCCGCTTGCAAAAGCGACACCCTGATCGAGCGATTTGAGCAGATGGGGTACTCCGTCCGCGGCAAAACCAAGGAGGAGATCGAGGAGGTGCTGAGATGCCCACCCACAGGCCCTGAAGGCCGGACCTGACGGACTCAGCGGCCGACGAGCTTCGATAATTCTCGGCCCTAACGCCAGAAGGGACGCATATCGACGAGTTCATCAGGAGCGCGGCTGGCAGTTTTTAGCAGCTTGGCACCTCGCGCTTCGATGTCGGCAGCTGTCATGCCCGCAGCAAAGACTGCCGACCCTGCTTTCAGCTCGGTATCGGTGAGGTCGTGGAGAAGTTCGTGCCCCGTTGCGATGTCGTTCAATTCGCCGAGGCCGTCTTGCAGCTCCGAAAGCGCTGATACGAACGCAGCATGACGTTTCGTGGCCTTCTTTCCCCGATAGAGGCCGGCGAAAAACTCCGCGCCGTAACGCAATTTCTTGGCTGCGATCCGAACCTGGTGACGACTCTCCGAACTGAGCGTGTCGAGCTTGCGACCCCGCTTTTTTACCTGGCGTCGGCGCTTCTCCAAGACACTGACGGTAATAGCCTTCGCTGATTGATTTCGCTCGCGAGCCGATTTAGCCCCTGTGTCGATGAGCCATGGCCCAGCATTGATCCAGAAAACGAGATCCAGCACGAAGCGGCGCCATTCGTCCGAATTCAGCATCGTCAAGAAGGCTGCATAGGCTTCCGTGCGCTGCGCCTCAAAATGCCGCCCAAGCTGAGCAAGCCGATCTCATCAGGATGGCGGGCGCGCTCTTTTGGAAGCGTCTTCGTGAGAAAGACATCGAGGTTGCGCGCGTTGCCAACGGGGGCAGATAGGCGTTTGAGCTCCGCTCGAAGCTGCTCCGACTGTGAATCGCGGATCAGGTCGCCGAACAACGAAAATGCGGACCGAAGCCGCCGGATCGCCACTCGGGTCTGGTGCAACGCATTCGGGTCCCGGTGATCGAGAAGGACGTCCTCGTTCAGTCGCATGTGGCGCAGACAAGCATGCGCGACAGCTACGAACGCTTCGGCAGCAGTAGTGTCCTCACTCAGGGCGATGGGTTCAGCCTTGCGGGCCTGGTCGGGCTCGCCTGCCAAAAGGGCATAGCCCCGTTTAGCCTTGCTCCTGACGCCGAGGCGCACCGGTACATCCGCGACGAGCGAGTGCGCCAGGGCAAAAAGATCGGAGCGTATGCCATGATTCAGCTCCAACTCGATCTCGCTGAGCAGAACAGCCTTTGCAGTGCCTTTACCCTTTTTGATCCTGCCGCTGTCGAGGGCCACCTCGATGAGGGAAACACCCTCCTCGACCTCGTAGATCTGTCGCTCGACCGTCACGGTGAACTGCGGCTTCCGACGCGATTTTTTGCCAAGCACGGCCGCCAGGGGCGTGTCGTCGAGAGCATCAGTCTCCGGCTCCGGACCTGGGACCGATTGCTCCCATTCGGAACGCTCGAACAGGCCATCCCCGGCAGACTTCGTCGTCTGAACGTAGCGCCTGTTATCGCTTCTCGCACGCAGAATGAAACCGGCTTTGCGGAGGCATTGATCGTCCGTATTGAAGTAGACCGAGCTAAGCTGTGCCGTGGAACTCGCCTTCGCACCCTTGAGCCGGGGGTGGGGTTCCAAGCCCTCCAAGTCGGGCCCATCGCAGGCAAGTTTCAGCTAAACTTCCTTCGGGTCATTCATACTGCCGGTCCTGGTCGGTGGATGGTTGGCGCCGTGACACCGGGGCACTACCAAGGGGATGCTTCGCCCCCTAACGCACGGAATGGTGTCATAGATCGCCAGCCCGGACGTTTTGTAGGACGCCCCCCTAAGGCACATGTGTAAGCGGCGCGGGACGACGAGCGCTGGGGCGGGTAGAGACCCTTATGGAAGCGATCAAGCACCGTCTGAGAGACCTGTACGAGGGCGATAGCGACAGGGCACACCGATTTCGCTACGGCCTGCTTGTCTTCGACATCGCGACGATCCTTTTCATTGTGGTGTCGTCGTTCATTCCAAGGGCGCCGGTCGTGGAAGGCCTCGATGTCCTCATCGGCCTTGCAGTGCTCACGGACTTCGTCGCCCGATTTTCCATCGAACGGCACCGCTGGCGGGAATTGCTACGTCCGACCACCTGGGCCGACATCGCCGCATTGGTCTCCTTCCTTGCCCCCATCGTCGGCGAAGGGGCCGGGTTTCTGCGTATCCTGCGAACCTTACGGCTGCTGAGAACCTATCAACTCCTCGACCGCCTGCGCTCCGATAGCGGGTTTTTCCGCCGCAACGAGGAAGTGATCCTCGCCGCCGCCAACCTTTCGGTGTTCGTCTTCGTGATGACGGGGCTCGTATACGCAACTCAGCACCGCACCAATCCGGCTATCGCCAACTACGTCGATGCCTTGTACTTCACCGTCACCTCACTCACCACCACCGGCTACGGCGACGTGACCTTGCCTGGCACGTCTGGTCGCTTACTGTCCGTCGTGGTGATGATATGCGGAGTGACGCTATTTCTGCGCCTCGCTCAAGTTCTGTTTCGTCCCAACAAGGTAAGGCATCCCTGTCCGGCCTGCGCTTTACAGAGGCATGAGCCAGATGCGGTTCACTGCAAGGCTTGCGGGACCGTGCTCAGCATTCCCGATGAGGGAGAGTACTGACCGGAACACGGCATGGTCGCGCAAATGGAACGACGGTTCATCAAAGAGCGCCAGCGCGAGGGCATCGAGCGCGCGAAGGGCAGTGGCGCGTATGCCGGTGGCAAGCGCCGCCTCGACCGTCATCGGATCAAGGCAATGGCATCAGCAGGCAGCGGCGCCGCAGCAATCGCTGTGGCCTTGGGCTGCTCCCGTATGCAGGTGTATCGGGTACTACGAGAAGCCTAAGCGCCCCGCTGTTGCGGGCTATGCCGATTTTCTGGTCTGCTGATGAGCGGTCGTTTAGCGACTTGGGACATGCGGGTATGCCATCGGCAAAGGCTCGTCGCCGCGCTCTACCACGGCTATCCCGTGCTGCCCCTCTACGGAGAGAAAGTATGTTCACCCACGTCATGATCGGCAGCAACGATCTGGACCTGGCTCGGAGCTTCTACGATGCCACATTCGTCGCGTTGGGAGGGAAGCCCGGCGTGATGGACCCCCGAGGCAGGCTGATCTACCACCACGAGGGCGGGCGGCTGATGATCACGAACCCCATCGATGGCAAGCCGGCGACAGTGGCCAACGGCGGAACCATCGGTATCGCCGCATCAAGCCGCGAGCATGTTCTGGCGTGGCATCAGGCCGGCACCGCGCATGGTGGCGCCGCCATCGAAAGCCCTCCCGCAGAGCGCCCGAACGGGTCCTTTGTCGCTTACCTTCGCGATCCGGATGGAAACAAGCTCACCGTACGGACCCAGGCTGCGAAGTGACTAAATCCGTGGTCGCCATCATTCTGCTCGGCCTCGAGACCGAGGGGGAGGGCTGACGCTGTGCGTCCGAGATGGGCGGGGAGCGGACCTTTGTCTTTCGCCCTCAACCGGACGTCCCGCTCCCGACCCGATTTGGTCGAAGTCGGCGACGCGCACGCTTCCTAAAAGCGGACATCAGCAATGAGACGTGCCGCGGTGATTCTGGAAGCAGCCAGACTTCACAGCCTACGCTAGCGATCCCTCCAAACAAAAAATTCGCCCCGGCACTAGACGACCGGTCTAATCAGGTTTATCTCATCGTCATGGCACGCGTCACCGCACATACCGACACTCGACAGGGCATCCTCGACACCGCCTACGGTCTTGTGGGTGCCAAGGGGTTCTCCGGGGTTGGCCTGAACGAGATACTGACCTCGGCCGGCGTGCCGAAGGGGTCGTTCTACCACTACTTCGGCTCCAAGGAGGCTTTCGGCGAGGCCCTCCTGGCGGACTACTTCGAAACCTATCTCGCCGACCTTGACGCGACGCTTGCCGAGCCGGGCGTAGGACATGCCGAGCGCCTGATGAACTACTGGCGGAAATGGCAGTCCACGCAGGGGAGCATCGACTACCAGCGCAAGTGCCTTGCGGTGAAGCTTGCGGCAGAGGTCTCGGACCTGTCCGAGCCGATGCGCCTCGCCCTGAAAGGCGGCACGGCCGCGATTATCGAACGGCTGTCGCGATCCATTGCGGCGGGCGTGGCGGAAGGCTCGCTCACGGTCGAGAGTGAACCGCATACGACCGCTGAGGACCTGTACCACATCTGGCTTGGTGCGAGCCTGATGGCCAAGATCGTTCGGACCGACGCACCGTTCGAGGCTGCAATGGGGACGACCCGGCGTATCCTTGGCCTCGCGTCGCACTAGTCCACCGTGTTCCAAAGCCGCCGGAGACGTCTCTTTAATGCGCCTATTTCCAAGACGACCGGTCTACTTCAATTAGAAGCTAACTATCGTTCCTGGGCCGGCCAACCAACAGAACCCAGAGGGTAAAACCCATGCACCACCACACGAAGACATCAGTCGCCGCGCCCTTCACCGTGGCCGGGCTGATGGCGCTGCTCACCACGCCGGAGGCGACGGCGCAGGAGCGGATCCCCCTGGAGACCATCGGCGCAGTACGCATGGCCCGGTTCGAGGAGGTTCGCGGCGCGAACCCCGAACTCCGTCTCATGCAAGCGGCGCCAGCGTGCGAACCGACCGTGGGACATACCGCGAAGGCGCAATAACACCGGCCCACCTTCATCAAGCCGGCGCCGAGCGAGGCCCCGGCGAACAGCCCGAAACCCAAGATTTTCCTCACACCCCAGCGAAAGACACGGAGAACGACAATGAAGATCCTCATGGTGCTGACCTCGCATGACAGCCTCGGCGACACCGGCCGGAAGACCGGCTTCTGGCTGGAGGAGCTTGCGGCCCCCTACTACGTGTTCAAGGATGCAGGCGCGGAGGTGGTCCTGGTGTCGCCCGAGGGCGGCCGCCCGCCGCTCGATCCGAAGAGCGCCGAGCCGAGCTTCCAGACCGACACAACGCGCCGCTTCGAAGCCGACGCGGCGGCCATGGCGGTGCTCGCCGAGACGGGTCGGCTCGACGCCATCGGCCATGAGGGCTTCGATGCTGTTTTCTATCCCGGCGGTCACGGGCCCCTCTGGGACCTCGCCGAAGACCCGGCCTCGGTCAGGCTGATTGAGACAACGCTCGGCGCCGGCAAGCCCGTAGCCCTGGTCTGTCACGCCCCCGGCGTCCTGCGCCATGCCAAGGCGGAAGGCGGGAAGCCCCTCGTCGAAAATCGGAACGTCACCGGCTTCACGAACAGCGAGGAGGAGGCTGTCGGTCTCACCCAGGTGGTTCCGTTCCTGGTCGAGGACGAGCTCAAGCGGAACGGAGGCCTCTACGCCAAGGGAGCCGACTGGGGACCCTTCGTCGTGACCGACGGCCTGCTCATCACCGGCCAGAACCCGGCCTCCTCCGGCCCCGCCGCCGAGCGTCTCGTCGCACACCTCGCGAACCGCTGAGGACGCGGGCGCCCCCGGGGGCGCCCGCACCCGACCATCCGTCCACCATCCATGATCGTCGCCCGGCCGAGCCAGGGCGATCCACCCGCATCGGCGACATCGAAGGAACCCAGCCCATGACCACCGACGTCATCTTTTCGGACGCAACCCGGCTCGCCGAATTGATCCGCACCCGGCAGGTTTCGCCGGTCGAGGTCGTCAAGGCGCATCTCGACCGCATCGAGGCAGTCGACCCCAAGGTCAACGCCATCGTCACCATCGCAGAGGGTGCGCTTTCCGCCGCGAAGGAAGCCGAGGCGGCGGTCATGGCGGGCAGGGAACTCGGTCCTTTGCACGGCGTGCCCTTCACCGTGAAGGACTCCATCGACACTGCTGGCGTGATGACCCAGCGCGGTTCGCCCATCTTCCGGGGCCGCGTGCCGGATACCGACGCGACCAGCGTCGCCCGCATGAAGAAGGCCGGCGGCATCCTGCTCGCCAAGACCAACCTTCCCGAGTTCTCCTATTGGATCGAGAGCGACAATCTGCTCTCCGGCCGCTCGAACAATCCCTGGGACCTCGACCGCACGCCCGGTGGTTCGAGCGGCGGCGAGTCCGCGGCCATCGCGGCGGGCATGTCGCCCCTGGGCCTCGGCACCGACCTCGCCATCTCGGTACGCGGACCGGCGGCGCAGACCGGCATCGTTTCCCTGAAGGCGACGCACGGACGTGTGCCGATGACCGGCATCTGGCCGCGGGCGCCCCGCCGCTTCTGGCATGTCGGCCCGATGGCGCGCAGCATCCGTGACCTCGCGCTCGCCTTCTCGCAGCTGGCAGGCCCCGACGGATTGGACGCCTTCGCGACAAGCGCCGTTCCGTTCGATGCCGGCGTTGGTACCGTGCCGGATCGCAAGCTCAAGGTCGGCTGGATGGTCGGGCCGGGCTTCGGACCCATCGACGCGGAAGTCGCTGCGACCGTTCGGGCGGCAGCAGAAGCCCTCAAGGGCGAAGGTCACCACGTAGAAGAGGTCCACATCCCGGCGCTGGAGCGCGACTTCGCCCTCGACGTGTTCAACAAGCTTCACGTCATGGAGATGAAGCCGGCCTTCCGGGAGGCGATTGCTGGCCGTCCCGAGGATGAGATCTACAAAATGGCGAAGACCATGCTGTCGCTGCCCGCCACAACGATGGGGGATTACATCGCGGCGGAGCAGGCAGCGGAGCGTCTCCGGGATGGCTATGCCGCCTACTTCAGGGACCACGACGTCCTCCTGACCCCCGTGCTACCCGTCCCAGCGCATAGACACGGCATCCAGGAACTCGTCATCAACGGCGAAACCGTCGACCTGACCTACCTGCAAGGTGCGACCGTGCCCCTCAACGTGACCGGCCTGCCGGGCCTGTCGATGCGCTTCGGGACCAGCCGCGAGGGTCTGCCCATCAACGTGCAGTTGGTGAGCAGCTGGCAGGCGGAGACCACCATCCTTCATGCCGCCTCGGTGCTGGAAGGCGTGAGCCCGGTCCGCGGCCTGCACCCGAGCATCTGAAAGGCGGGTACCTGTCGGGGGGCGCTTCGCTTCCCCCGGCCATGAGTGGACTCCGAATGGCTGACATGGAAGCGTAGCGGCCTACCCACGCTTCCGGAGCAAACGTCCGCTTCTTGTGTTTTGCTTTCCGAGATCGGACAGGTGGGAAACCACCCATCATGGACGGTTAGGGTGCACGGCATCCAGTGTCGTTGGATAGACAGCCTGGAGGCTGTCACGGTGCCGTGCGGCTGCCCCTCATGGTCGCGTACAGCGCGCTGGCATCTCGGGCTCCCCGCATCGCCGCCGCCGCCTCGGGATCCCGCATCCGGCGGGCGACGCAGGTCAGGGCGTTGAGTTGCGTGCCCTGCGCATTGTTCGGGAGCAGCAGGAGGAAGACGAGGTCCACCGGCCGTTCGTCGATGGCATCGAAGTTCACCGCATCGCGCAGGCGTACAAGGCATCCGAATGGTCGCCTGACGCCTTCCAGCCGGGCGTGCGGCAGCGCGATGCCATCCCCGACTCCCGTCGAGCCGAGGCCCTCGCGCTTTTCTAGCGCCGTCCGCAGCGACCCGGGATCGAGGCCGAGCGCCTGGGCGGCCCGGCGCGCCAGGTCGTCCAGGAGCGCGGCCTTGCTCGCCGTGCGTACCCCGACGGCGACTTGGTCGGGCGATAAAATGTCGTCGATGGTCATTCGGGTCGGCTCGGTCGCGGGACTGCGGTAAGAGTCGAGGGGCTCGCTCAGACGCCCGGGTCCGGAAGGATCTTGAAGGATTCGCCTTCATGCGCGGCGAAACCCGCCATCAGGCCTGGGCCTCGTCGTCTGGGGACCGGAGCCGGTAGCCGACACCGGTCTCGGTGAGGAGGATACGGGGGCGCTCGGGATCGGCCTCCAGCTTGAGGCGAAGTTGGCGCATGTAAACCCGCAGGTACTGCGGGTCCGACGAGGTCGAGACCGCGCTCATGAGCTGGGCGTGGGTCAGGGCCTTGCCGGCATGCTGGATCAGGACGCGCAGGAAGTCGTACTCGCGCGGGGTCAGCTTGACGTCCGCGCCGCGCACCCGGACGAGGCGGCGCACCAGGTCGACGCTGAGGCCGTCGACCTCGAACAGGGCGCGCTCGCCCTGGACCGCGAGCTGGTGGCGCAAGGCCGCGCGGATGCGCGCCAGGAGCTCGCCCATGCCGAAGGGCTTGGTGACGTAGTCGTCGGCACCGAGGTCGAGGGCCTCGACCTTGCCGGCCTCGTCGTCGCGGCTCGACAGGACGACGACCGGGAGATCGCGAAAATCCTTGCGGATGACGCGGAGCAGGTCGTGCCCGCGCATGTCCGGCAGGCCGAGGTCGAGGATGATCAAGTTGACCGTCTCGCGGGACAGGACATCGAGGGCTGTCCGTCCGTTGGGTGCCTCGAAGGTCTGGTAGCCCTGGGTGGCCAAGCCCATGCGCAGGAGCTTGCGGATCGGCGGCTCGTCGTCGATGACGAGGATGTTCATGCTCATGCCGCCAGATCCGAGTGAACGTGTCCCGCCGGGGGGACGGGCAGGAGGATGGTGAAGACCGCGCCCAGGCGATCGCGGCGGTTGGCCGCCGTCAGCGTACCACCCATGGCCTCGACGAACCCGCGGGCGATGGCGAGGCCGAGCCCCGTCCCGGCCCGGACGCTGTCGGACTTGCGGACCCGGTAGAACTTGTCGAACACCCGCTCCACATCGGCCTCGGGCAGCCCATCGCCCTCGTCGAGAATCTGCAGACGGACCTGATCACGGTCCGAGATGCCCCTGACGGTGACGATGGAGCCTTCGGGGGCGTATTTGGCGGCGTTGTCGAGGAGGTTGACCAGCACCTGCTCGAACAGGACCGGGTCGAGGCGCAGGGCCGGCAGCGTGGTCGGTAGGTCGAGGCGTACCTGGTGGCCGGCGAGGATGGAGCCCAAGCGGCGAAGGGCGGTATCGACGCTCTCGCCGACGTCCTGCGGGGTGAGGCTCGCAGCCACCGCCCCGGCCTCCAGGCGGGTCATGTCGAGAAGGTTGACGATGAAGCGGTTCAGCCTCTCGGACTCCTCGATGATGGTGGCAAGGAGGTCGACCTTTGCGTCGTGCGGTAGCGCCTCGTCGAGGTCGCGCAGCGTCGTGGCCGCCCCGAGAACCGAGGACAGCGGCGTGCGAAGGTCGTGCGAGATCGACGTGAGCAGGGCCTGGCGCAAGCGGTCGGTCTCGGCGGCGCGCTCGGCCCGGTCGAGATCCTCCACCAGACGCACGCGCTCGATGGCGAGTGCCGCCATGTCGGCCAGGGCGTCGAACAGGCGCCGGCTTTCGGGCGAGAGGATCGGCCCGCTACCGTCGGTGTCGAGGCCGATCACCCCGACGATGCCACGGCCCGTGCGCATCGGCAGGAACAGGCGCTTGGCCCCCGGCAGGGTGTCGGCCCCCCGCCCGGCCGGGCGCTCGTTGTCGAAGGCCCAAGTCGCGGCCCCGAGATCGGCCGCGTCGAGCGTGTCCTCCGGGGGGAAGCCGGCGCGGACCGAGACCGTCCCCTGCTCCGGCAGCAGGACGACCACCCGGACCTTCAGCATAGCGGCGACCTGGGCCGAGGTCGCCCACAGGACGTCGTCGAGGGTGCCGCAACCGGCGAGCTTGCGACTGAAGCCGTAGAGCCGCTCCGTGGCCCTGGCGCGGCCATGCGACACCATGGCCTCCCGGCGCGAGCGCGAAGCGAGGTTGGAGACCACCACCGCCACCACCGTGAACAGGAGGAAGGCCGCGATGTTGGTCGGATCCGCGATGGTGAGGGTGTAGACCGGGGGCAGGAAGAAGAAATTGTAGGAGAGCGACGCCGCCAGGACTGCGACGAGGGACGGCCCGAGGCCGGATCGCACCGCGACGGCCACGATGGCGGTCAGGAGGATGAGGTCGGCGTTCTCCACGCCGAGGTAAGGCTCGACGAGGAGGGCGAGCCCGAGAGCCGTTCCCGTGGCTAGGACGCCGACGATGTAAGCCAGGATCTCGAACGGCGGCTTGGCCGGTGCCGTGGCGACCGTCTTCGGCGGGACGGGTTCAGCCTTCGTGGCCTCGCCGGTGATGACGTGGATGCTGATGTTGCCCGAGCGGCGGACGATGTCGTGCACCACAGAGCCGTTGAGGAGCTCGAACACCGGGGACCGGTCGGCCTTGCCGAGGATGATGTGGTTGACGTTGGTGGAGCGGGCATAGGCGAGGATGTCGTCGGCCACGCGTCGGCCGCCCGGCAGGGTCACGGCATCGCCGCCGAGGCGGTCGGCGAGGCGCAGGGTGTCGGCGATGCGGTCGCGCGCGGCTTCGTCGAGGGAAAGGCTGCGGGGCCCTTCGACCGTGATGGCGGTCCAGGGCGCGTGCAGCCGGTCGGCGAGGCGCTTGGCATGGCGCACGAGGCCGGCGGAGCGCGGATCCTCGCTGATGCAGACAAGGACCCGCTCGCCCGCACTCCATGGGCCCGCGATGGCGTTGGCCCGCATGTGGTTGAGGAGTTCGTCGTCGACCCGGTCGGCGGTCCTTCGCAAGGCGAGTTCCCGGAGCGCCGTGAGGTTGCCGCGCGAAAAGTAGTGCTTGAGTGCGCGCTCGGCGTTGCCCTTCACGTAGACCTTGCCGTCCCGGAGGCGCTGGATCAGGTCGTCGGGGTTGAGGTCGACCACCTCGATGTCGTCGGCCCGGTCGAGGATACCGTCGGGCACGGTCTCGCGCACCCGGATGCGGGTGATCTGCGCGACGACGTCGTTGAGGCTCTCGACGTGCTGAATGTTGAGGGTGGTGTAGACGTCGATGCCGGCGTCGAGCAGTTCCTCCACGTCCTGGTAGCGCTTCGGATGGCGCGAGCCCGGCGCGTTGGTGTGGGCGAGTTCGTCCACGAGGGCGAGCGCCGGCTGGCGCGCCAGGATCGCATCGAGGTCCATCTCGTCGAGCGCCGCGCCGTGATACGCAACCGGACGGCGGGCCACGACTTCGAAGCCCTCCACCAGGGCCTCGGTCTCGGCTCGCCCATGGGTCTCGACCACGCCGACGATGACGTCCGTGCCGGCCTTGAGTCGGGCGCGGCCGACGGTGAGCATCTCGTAGGTCTTGCCGACCCCCGGGGCCGCACCGAGGAAGATCTTGAGGCGGCCGCGATGGCGCTCTTCCCTACGGGCGGCCTCCAGCAGCGCGTCGGGCGAGGGACGGTCCGGGTCGCGGTGGGGCGTCGACATCGGGTGGCCTGTCATCCGGCGAGGTTACTTCGAACCCAGGCCGTCCAGGGCGAGGTTGAGGGCGAGCACGTTCACCCGAGGTTCGCCGAGGATGCCCAGCAGGCGACCCTGGACCTGGGAGTCCACGAGGGAACGAACCTGATCCACGGAGAGGTTACGCGCCTTGGCCACGCGGGGCACCTGGAACAAAGCGGCATCGGGAGAGACGTCCGGGTCGAGGCCCGAGCCGCTGGCGGTGACGAGGTCGACCGGGACAGGCTGGCCGGGGTTCTCGGTCTGGCGCGTCGCGACATCCGCCTTCACCCGCTCGGCAAGGGCGGCGCTGGTCGGGCCGAGGTTCGAGCCCGAGGAGTTCGCCGCATTGTAGGGCGACGGGACGGTCTTCGTGGCATCGGCCGGGTCGGCGGCGCTCGTGGCGGAGGGGCGGCCCTGGAAGTAGCGGTCGCTGGTGAAGGACTGCCCGATGAGGCTGGAACCGACGACCTTGCCGTCGCGCTCGATCAGGCTGCCGGCGGCCTTGGCCGGGAAGACGACCCCCGCGATGCCGGTCATGGCGAGGGGATAGGCGAGCCCGGTGATCGCCGTCAGGGCGATCAGCAGGACGAGGGCAGGGCGAAGGTGGTTCAACATGGCGTGCTCCTATGTGGCGGTTCGAGGCGGCTCAGACGAGGTGCAGGGCGGTGATGGCCAGGTCGATGGCCTTGATGCCGACGAAGGGCACCAGGATGCCGCCGAGCCCGTAGATCAGGAGGTTCCGGCGCAGGAGAGCGCCGGCCCCGACCGCCCGGTAGGACACGCCCCGAAGCGCCAGCGGGATCAGGACGACGATGATGAGCGCGTTGAAGATGATGGCCGAGAGGATCGCACTCTCCGGTGATGCGAGGCCCATGACGTTCAGCGCCTGGAGTTGCGGGTAGAGCACCAGGAACATCGCCGGGATGATGGCGAAATACTTGGCCACGTCGTTGGCGATGGAGAAGGTGGTCAGTGCCCCACGGGTCATCAGCAACTGCTTGCCGATGCCGACGATCTCGATGAGCTTGGTCGGGTCGCTGTCGAGGTCGACCATGTTGCCGGCCTCGCGGGCCGCCACCGTGCCGGTGTTCATGGCGACACCGACATCGGCCTGGGCGAGCGCGGGGGCGTCGTTGGTGCCGTCGCCGCACATGGCGACGAGCTTGCCCTGCGCCTGCTCCTTGCGGATCAGCGCCAGCTTGTCCTCCGGGGTGGCCTGGGCGAGGAAGTCGTCGACGCCGGCCTCGGCGGCGATGGCGGCCGCGGTCATCGGGTTGTCGCCGGTGATCATCACCGTGCGGATGCCCATCTGGCGCAGTTCCGCGAAGCGCTCGCGAATGCCGCCCTTCACGATGTCCTTGAGGTAGACGACGCCGAGAAGCCGGCCGTCCCGCGTCACGGCGAGCGGGGTTCCGCCCGCCTTGGCGACGTCCTCGGCGATGGACTGGATCTCGCGCACCGTCTCGTCGGCGAGGCCCGGGCTGTAGGCCAGGGCCGCGCCGGAGCCACGGGTCGCCATCGGCTGTGAGCTCACCGAGGCGATGATGGAATCGACGGCGCCCTTGCGGATGGAGGATCCGTCGAGGTCGACGCCGCTCATCCGGGTCTGGGCGGTGAACGGCACGAAGGTGGCGTTGCGGCTTCCCATGTCGCGGGCGCGGATGCCGTACTTGTCCTTGGCCAGCACCACGATGGAGCGACCCTCCGGGGTCTCGTCGGCGAGCGACGCCAACTGGGCGGCGTCGGCGAGTTCTTGCTCGGAGACGCCACGAACCGGGCGGAACTCGGTGGCCTGTCGGTTGCCCAGCGTGATGGTACCGGTCTTGTCCAGCAGCAGCGTATCGACGTCGCCGGCCGCCTCCACCGCGCGTCCCGACATGGCGAGCACGTTGAAGCGCACCAGCCGGTCCATGCCGGCGATGCCGATGGCCGACAGGAGCGCGCCGATGGTCGTCGGGATCAAGGTGACGAACAGGGCGACCAGCACGATCAACGGAATGGCACCTCCGGCATAGGAGGCGAAGCTCGGGATCGAGGCGACCGCGAAGACGAAGATGATGGTGAGGCCCGCGAGCAGGATGTTGAGCGCGATCTCGTTCGGGGTCTTCTGGCGCGAGGCGCCCTCGACCAAGGCGATCATGCGGTCGACGAAAGTCGAGCCGGCGGCGGCGGTGATGCGGACCCGGATCTCGTCGGAAAGCACCTGAGTGCCGCCGGTCACCGCGGAACGGTCGCCGCCGGATTCACGGATCACGGGGGCGGACTCGCCGGTGATGGCGGCCTCGTTGACCGAGGCGACGCCGAGGATCACCTCGCCGTCCGACGGGATGATGTCGCCAGCCTCCACCAGGACCACGTCGCCGACCTTGAGGTCGTTGCCGGGGATGGTCTCGAACTCCCGGCCGGTACCCTTGAGGCGCTTGGCCATGGTCTCGGTGCGGGTGCGCCGGAGGCTGTCGGCCTGGGCCTTACCACGTCCCTCGGCGATGGCCTCGGCGAAGTTGGCGAACAGCACGGTGAACCACAGCCACAGGATGATCTGGCCGGAAAAGGCGAGGCTGGCGCCGCCGGTCGCGACGTCACGGATGAACAGGACGGTGGTGAGCGCGGCGACGACCTCGACCACGAACATGACCGGGTTCTTGATCATCTTGCGCGGGTCGAGCTTGGTCAGGGCGCCGATGAGCGCCGGCCCAACGAGGACGGCACTGAACAGGCTGGTGGAGTTTGGGCGGGCCATTGCGGTTGTCCGGTTGGAAGACGTCTTGGGGGTCGGCGCGGTCCCGCGCCGTGGTGCGGGGTTCAAGGTGCGAGCGCACCGCCGAGGAGGGCGACCCCGGCCAGCAGGCCGAGGGCACCGAGCATGGCCAGGCCGAGCATGGCGAGGATGACGTCCGAGACCCGGATGTCCTTCCGGTTGCGCTCGATCCGGCTCCAGGGCTGGGACCGCGGCCTGTGACGGGCCAGGGCGCGCCGCATCGCGGCGCGGTCGCGGGATGGCAGCATTGTAAGTTGCATCTCAGCCCCCCGCCGCGAAGGTTTGACCAAGGCCGCCGGCGAGGTGCTCGACGATCGGCCCGAGGGCCAGCGCCGGGAAGAAGGTCAGGCCGCCCACGATGAGGATCACGCCCACCAGCAGCCCGACGAACAGGCCGCCATGGGTCGGGAAGGTCCCGGCCGAGGCCGGTACGGTCTTCTTGGCGGCGAGCGAGCCTGCGATGGCGAGCGCCGGGACGATGACGAAGAACCGCCCGAACAGCATGCCGAGGCCGAGCGTGGTATTGTAGAAGGCGGTATTGGCCGTCAGGCCGCCGAAGGCCGAGCCGTTGTTCGCCGCCGCCGAGGTGAAGGCGTAGAGGATCTCCGAGAAGCCGTGTGGGCCGGCATTGGCGGGACCGGCGAGGCCGGCGGCGATCACGGTGGCGAGTGCCGTGAAGCCGAGCATCATCAGGGGCAGGCACAGGATGGCGAGCATCGCCATCTTGACCTCGTGGGCCTCGATCTTCTTGCCGAGGTATTCCGGCGTGCGGCCGACCATCAGTCCGGCCACGAAGATCGTCACGATGACGAAGACCAGGATGCCGTAGAGGCCGGCGCCGACGCCGCCGACGATGATCTCGCCGAGCTGCATGTTGATCATCGGGATCATGCCGCCGAGCGCTGTGAAGCTGTCGTGCATGGCGTTGACCGCGCCGCAGGACGCCGCCGTCGTGACGGCTGCGAACAGCGCCGAGGCGACGATGCCGAACCGGACCTCCTTGCCCTCCATGTTGCCGCCGGTCAGCCCGAACGAGTTGAGGATGGGGCTGCCCGCGCTCTCGGCCCAGTAGACCACCGCGGTCCCGGCGAGGAACAGCACGCCCATGGCGGACAGGATGGCCCAGCCCTGGCGCTCGTCGCCGACCATCCGGCCAAAGACGTTGGTCATCGCCGCGCCGATGGCGAAGATCGAGAGGGTCTGGACGAAGTTCGAGAGGGCGGTCGGGTTCTCGAACGGATGCGCGGCATTGACGTTGAAGAAGCCGCCGCCATTGGTGCCGAGCATCTTGATCGCGACCTGGCTCGCCACCGGGCCGACCGCGATGGTCTGCTTGGCGCCTTCCAGGGTCGTCGCCTCGACGGCACCGCCGAGCGTCTGCGGGATGCCCTGCCAGACGTAGAACAGCGTCAGTGCCATGCAGAACGGCAGCAGCACGTAGAGGGTGGTGCGGGTGAGATCAACCCAGAACGAGCCCACGGTGCTGGCGGAAGCGCGGCCGAAGCCACGCACCAGGGCGACGGCGAGCGCGATGCCGGTGGCGGCGGACAGGAAGTTCTGGTGGGTCAGGCCCAGCATCTGTGTAAGGTACGACATCGTCGTCTCACCGCCGTAGGACTGCCAGTTCGTGTTGGTGACAAAGCTCGTGGACGTGTTGAAGGCCAGATCCGGCGCGACCGCCGACTGCCCATCCGGATTGAACGGCAGCACCGCCTGGAAGCGCAGCAGCGCGTACAGGGCCAGGAAGCCGAGCACGTGGAAGGCGAGCATGGAGAGGGCGTAGGCCAGCCAGTGCTGCTCCTGGGCGGCATCGATGCCGGCGACGCGGTAGAGCCCGCGCTCGACGGAAGCGAGGACGGGCGAGAGGACGGTTCGCTCACCCGTGAAGACGCGGGTCATGTATCCGCCGAGAGGGCGGGCGAGCGCGATGATGACCGCGCAGAACAGCGCGATCTGGATCCAGCCGTTGATGGTCATCGGAGATCTTCCTTCAGAACCGCTCGGGGCGGACGAGGGCGTAGGTGAGGTATCCGAGCAGCCCAAGGGTCACGAGGGCGCCAAGCGTCAGGTCGAGGGTCATGGCGGGCCTCAGAGGCGTTCGCAGAGGACGGCGTAGCCGGCGGCCAGGCCAAAGAAGGCGAGCCCGGTTGCGATGAAGACGATGTCGAGCATGGTCGGTCCGTTTCGGTTCGGGGGCCGACGCATGATCGGTCTCGCCCCGCTCCAATGTGGACGCGAACCGCATTAGGGTTCGAGACGGAAGCGAGGACGATTTTATAAGGGACGCATTAGGATCGCGGAGCTCGCTGGTCGGCCCCGGGACGATGGTCTTTCAGTCCGCAGGCGCGGCCGTGCGCAGGGTGAGACGGAACTCGGTACACCCGAGCGGGCGGCCTGCCTGGGCGGCTCGGGGGCATTCGATCCGCCACCTCGAACTGTCGACCTGGACGACGCCATCGACACCGAGACGATAGCCGTGGAAGGCGGTCCCGCATGCCCGGCACCGGGAGAGCAGGCGCCGTAGACATTCAAGGGTCTGGGATCGGCCGATGGTGCTGTCGCCATTGCATCGGGCCAGTCGTTGGTCGGAGAGGTCCACGAGAAACCAACTTGGCACCCCATCGGGCGGCCAACTAAGATCCTCGAACCCGCATAAGCGTTCGAGAGGGTGCGAGACGGTTCGGCATAAGGATCTGATTTCGCCGATAGACCCGCTCCAGCATGTGGGAACGCTCTATGTCCCACCCGTTGCACATCACAAACCGCTTGCAGCCTGCCCCATAATGAAACAGGCCACCCGATTAGTATCAGGCAGCCCGCTTACTCTAAGTTGATTTGGCGCGGAACTTTGAGGGTCAAAAGCGGATCAGTGGGTCGGCTATCATTATGACCAAACGTCTAGCTCTGACATCGCGCAAAAGCGCGATGGTGTTCGTGATCTTCATTGCCGCGTTCGAAGCAAGTGCTGGTGCTTCTCTCTAGGGTTCGCTGATGCTGGCAGGTTCATAGCATTCTCCGCCTTGCCGTTGAGAGCAGCTAAGCCAGTCGTCTGGCACCCGTCGCTTGGGCCTATTTCTGCTTGAGCATAGCACGCCGCCGAAAGCAGCCGGACTGCACTCCACCCATTTCAGTCGTACTCTTTAGAGCCGTGCCCGACGGCGGGTTGAATCGTTTGGGGTAGGCGGTTTGGATCGTGTGTGATTCACTGGAGGGGTTGATGAGGGAGGATCGCCATGCCTTCAGCCCTGTCGGTCGATTTGCGTGAGCGTGTCGTGGCCGCGATTGAAGCAGGCGCTTCGCGGCGTCAGGCGGCTGAACGCTTCGGCGTCGGAGCGGCCAGCGCGATCCGCTGGCACGAACGTTTTCGACAGGACGGGCGGATCGCGCCCAGGCCCATGGGCGGCGACCGCAACTCGCAGCGCCTGGAAGCGCAGGCGACCCTAATCCTTCGGGTCTACGAAGAGCACCCGCTCTCTTTCCTGCGGGAACTGCGCGACAGGCTCTCGGAACGGGGCGTCCGGGCAAGCACGAGCAGCCTGTCACGCTTCTTCGTCCGGCATGGGATCACCCGTAAAAAGGGGCTGTCCACGCGGCCGAGCAGGAGCGGCCGGATGTGAAGGCCGCACGCGAGGACTGGTTCGAGCGCCAACCCGATCTCGATCCAGATCGCCTGGTCTTCCTCGACGAGACGGCCGCCACGACCAAGATGGCTCGCTGCTACGGTCGCGCGCCACGCGGCCAGCGCTGCCGGATCGCCGTGCCTCACTACAAGACCACCACCATCACCGCCGCCCTGCGCGCCACGGGACTGATCGCCAGAACCGTCTTCGATGGAGCCACGAATAGCATGCGCTTCCGGGCCTACGTCACCGACACCCTGGCTCCGGTGCTCAAGCCCGGCGATACCGTCATCCTGGACAACCTGAACGCCCATAAGGTCGCCGGGGTGCGCGAGGCCATCGAGGCGGTGGGCGCACGGGTGCTGTACCTCCCGCCCTACAGTCCCGAGTTCAATCCCATCGAGCAAGTCTTTGCCAAGGTCAAAGCCCTCCTTCGGACCGCCGCATCGCGAACCGCCGACGACCTGACCATCGCCATTCGAGAAGCTTTCTCTGCCTTCCGACCGCACGAGTGCCGCAACTATCTCACCGCCGCTGGATACGATGCCTATGATCCAAGCTGAGCGGGCACGGCTCTAATAGGGCAATTTCGCCCTGTTCGCTGGATCCTCGCAGTCTCGCAACGAAAGCGGGAACATCAGCATAGGGCAATGCCGCGTGATGCTCTTCCCGCTCGCCTTGCTTCGGCAGCCCCCGACTAACCCCATCAATAGGATTATCGCCGCCACGATAGCCGGCGGCCTTGGCCCAATCGAGCACGGTGCCAATCCGCTGACGCACCCGCCGCGCTGTCTCGGGCTTTGTCAGCTAGATCGGCGACAGGGCGCGAAGCACATCGGGTGTTCCGACCTGATCCATTCACCGGCTCCCGAAAAACGGACTCGCGTAGGTTTCGAGGGCGGTCTTCCATTGCGCGGCGTGCTTCGCATTATTCCACGAGGGCTTGTTCTCCTCGAAGACCCGTATGACCGCTTCGGCAAAGGTTGGGATCGTCTCAACGGGCTTGCGCCGTTCGGCGAGCGGTTCGCCACCGTCCAGAGCAGTTTTGCGGTAGGCGAAAGCCTTTCCGCGGGCTTCAGCCAGCGTGACAAGGCTGGCTCCGCCTAATCCGATGTCGCGCCGGGTACCCTGGATAACGATCCGCAGAAGCCATCACTTCGAACCTGACGGCTCAACAACAAGGTAGAGGCCATGGCCATCTGCATACCGTCCTGCAGCCTTAAGCGCTCGAACCTGCACAGCGGTGAGCGCTCTGTCAGGATGGCGGCCTTTTCGCTTTCCTTTAGTGTCCGTTGAACTAATGTCGCCCACACTTTATGTGGGCTGCAGGCGGATTACCATGGACAAGCTCGCATAAGGCACATAAGCTAAGCCATTGATACAGCATGGATTCTCGACTATGCTGGCTAGTGCTTAACATCAATATGGCTGACGCTCCCTCCGCCATTTGACCGAGCCAAACTATTGCGAATATTGGGGATTTGGCCTAGCGACCGGCGCCCCGCCAATTTACTATGTAATTCGTATCGGCTTGTGTCGACCAAAGCTGCATCCCGCTGGACTTCGCCGCGCATGTGAAGCCGAGCGATGGGAGTGCATGGCAGCGTGCTCATCAACGCGACTTTTCGTTCTGCGTACCGATCCCCCGCGAAGTGTAGGCGTTTGAATGGCAGGCGACCGCTCGAGGCACCCGGCGCCGTCGGAGTCACATGGCCACCTTCTTCACAGCCGACACACATTTTGGAGACTCGCACATTCTGCGTCAGCGGGGAGCTACGTTCGGATCGCTCGATGATCACGACGCGGCCTTGATTAAGGGATGGAACGATGTCGTCGGCGACGACGACGACGTCTGGCATCTCGGCGATTTCGCGGCCCGCGCCACCCGGGCTCGCTGCGCGGAGATTTTTTCTGCCTTGAGGGGGCGAAAGCGGCTGATCCGCGGCAATCACGACACCAATCGGGTCCTCGAACTGTCATGGGTAGAGCCGCCGCAGGAAAGTGCGCGGATCACCGTAAGCGATGCCGCTGGCAGGGAATGGCGACTGTTCCTTGCTCATTACGCCCATCGGGCCTGGCCGGGCTTATGGCGTGGGACGCGGCATCTCTATGGCCACACCCACGGATCACTGCCCAATACCCGCTTTTCATGCGATGTCGGCGTGGATGCCTGGGCTTATCGGCCCATCGGCGTCACCGATCTCATTGCCCGCCAGAACCTTGCGCTGGCCTTGCCGGAAGAACTCCAGCGGGACGGTACCGGCGACGCGGCGGTTGATCGGCAATCTCGTGCGTAGCGGCGGTGGTCGACGGCGACCTCGTGATACATTCAGGAGCGACTCACTCCCGCACTCCGTAAGCAAGCATTAACGCTACACGGGCATTCTCTCGACATTCATCGGTCAGCCGTTCGGACCAGGGGGTCCGCCCAGTTGAGATGGGAGACAAACGGTCCATGCCTCGCCTGCTTGAACTTCTGCGCTGGAAACTCGCGGTGATTTTTGCTTGGACGCCGACACGTACTGTGGCGTTGAACTTGATTCTGGCAGTCTACGCTGTTGCAGGATGGGGAGCCTTCGCGAACAAAGCTTCAGCTTACCGCGCTCTCACTGATCAGGTCAGCCTCCTGCAGGCGGATCGAGACGGGGCGGTCAACCGCCAGAAAGCGTTGGAACAGGCGAACAACGATCTCCTGCGCGAGTGGCAAGGCAAGCTCGCCTCTACGCGAGAGGAACTCCAACAAGCTGCTGCCGCGCGCGACGCAGCCAAGAGTCAGCTTGCGAGCTCACAGCGCGAGCTTGTCGCTTCGAGGAAGCGCCTCGATCTGGCGCGGGATCGAGTCTCCGAGACGGGCAGCATCAAACACGCAGAGCCGTCCAAGAAGGCTGCGGTCAAGCCATAGGTTCGAATGGAACGGCGAGCTCGCATCCAAGGAGCTTCGTCCTTCGACTTGCCTCCCTGGCCTGCTACCGCTTCCTTATCTCCATCCGGCGCCGATGGAACGCCTCAGTTGACGCTGCAGCGTGTCCCTTAGGGCCACGCTTGCGACCAATCCGTCTTTCGACCGTTGACCGATCACGCAGGGTAGGCTCGCCCATGTGAGCCTCCCGTTCGATCCATCAGTCGAGGAGACCCTCATGAAACATGCCCTTATCGCTGCGGCAGTCCTTCTGTCGCCCCTCGCCCTGGCCGCGTCGGCTCAGGCGCAGGGGACGGTACGGGGCGCCGAACGCGGAATCGAGGATGGCAATCGCGCGGCCGGTCCCGTCGGTGGCGTGGTCGGCGGTGCGGTCGGTGCCGCGACGGGCACCGTCGGGGGCGTCCTCGGCGTGGATCCGGATCGGCGCGAGGAGCGGATGGAGCGGCGTGAAGAGCGTGGCACCGTTCGGGAGCGTCGCGACCGGTAAGACGGCGGCGCCATACGCTCACCCGTCTTCTTCGGTACGGCGCGACGGCGGGACGGTTGCGGGGATCGCCCCGCAGCCTTACCGTTCCGAATGACCGAGAAGCTGACGACAGCCGCCCTGTGCAAACTGAACCTCATCTCCCAGGAGGAGGTGGCGGCCGCTGTCGAAACGTATCTCGCGAATGCCATGGCGCCCCCGTTCGTCTTTAAGGAGGGCTACCGGCTCGATCTCGGTAAAGCCGTGCGACGACATCCCGGTGCGAACGATTTCGTCAACCGCGGTAATACCGGTCCGCTGATGAAGCGTCCCTTCATTCTGGCGGCCATCCTTGAGGCTCGCCCCCTGCGGGAATGAGCCCTTCCCGGCGCCGCGACCGACGTCCCAGTGAGTTATGCGTCGCTGCCGGGCATCAGCACGTGTCCCGGCGCCTCGCTGCCGCTCCTGATCGATCGCTCGGCGCTCGGAACATGGTGAGCGGAATACGATCGCCGCGGGCGTCCCACGGCTGCGCCGCTTTGGCCGAAGCTACCAAATTTGTCTGATCTCCCTCGGCCGCCGCTTTCGCTTCGAAGAGCGGGTCGGCGACGGTGATGCTGCCGGCCGCGCACCGTCACGGTCGCACACCGTCACGGTCGCGCACCGTCACGGTCGCGCCGTCGCCATCCCGGCTTCCTGCATGGCTTCAGCATACTCCCGCCACACCCTTGACGCTGACCCACGCCCGAATATATTACGATCATCATCTTATTGATGGTACGGTTGCGGGGGAATGCGTGATGGATGCGAGGATTGTCCTCGGGATTGTCGGTCTTGCCCTGGCGGCCTGCTCGCCCGGTGAGACTGCCGTGTCGCCTCAACCGCCCCTGGTCCAGACCGTCGAGGTCGCGCGGGGTGGCGGAGGGATCTCGCGCTATACCGGCGTCGTCCGGGCTCGGACCGAGAGCAATCTCGGCTTTCGCGTCGGCGGCAAGATCTTCGAACGGCTCGTCGACCCGGGGGATCGGGTGACGCGGGGCCAGCCGCTGATGCGCCTGGACCGGACCGACTTCAGCCTAGCGCTCAATGCAGCCCGTGCCTCGGTGGAGGCGGCCCGCGCACAGATGATCAAGGCGAAGGCCGATGAGGAGCGCAGCCGCAAGCTCGTCTCCGATGGCTGGACCTCGAAACAGACCTACGACCAGAACAAGGGGGCGGCCGATTCCGCCATCGCGCAATTCGCCAATGCCGAGGCGCAGGCGAGCCAGATCGCCAACCAGGCCGGGTACTCCGAGTTGCAGGCGGATGCCGACGGTGTCGTGATGGAGGTGCCCTCCGAGCCGGGCCAGGTGGTCGCCGCCGGGCAGACGGTGGTGAAGCTGGCGCGAGACGGCGCCCGCGAGGCCGAGGTGTTCCTGCCCGAGGGCAGACGCCGCGCCGCGCAGGGCGAGGCCTCGGCCACCCTCTATGCGGAGGGCGAGGTGACCTATCCGGCGCGGCTGCGTGAGCTCTCCGCCACGGCGGATGCCGCGACCCGGACCTACAGGGCGCGCTACATTCTCTCGGGCGGCGGCGAGACCTCACCGCTCGGCGCCACGGTGACGCTTCAACTCAAATCCACCGACGCCGCACGGGCGACCGCAGTGGCGGTGCCGCTCGGCGCCCTGTTCGACCAGGGGAAGGGCGCGTCGGTCTGGCGCTACGACGCGGAGACCCAGACCGTCACGGCCCAATCCGTCGCCGTCGCCCGCATGGCCGAGGAGAGCGCCGACATCGTCTCCGGCCTGAATCCCGGAGACAGGATCGTCGCCCTCGGGGCGCATCTCCTCAAGGCCGGGCAGAAAGTCCGGGTCTCTCCCCTCGGCACGACCGGAGTGGCACCGTGAGCGGCTTCAATCTCTCCGCGCTCGCCGTCCGGGAACGGGCGGTCACGCTCTTCCTGCTGATCGCGCTCACCGGCGCCGGCTTCTTCGCCTTCGAGAAGCTCGGTCGGGCCGAGGATCCCGCCTTCACCGTGAAGGTCATGGTGGTCTCGGCCGCATGGCCCGGCGCCACCACCGAAGAGATGCAGCGCCAGGTTGCCGATCCGCTGGAAAAGCGCCTGCAGGAGCTCGTCTACTATGACCGCGTCGAGACCACGGTCCGGCCCGGCCTCATGCTGATGAAGGTTCTGTTCAAGGACAACATGCCTCCGGCCAAGCTCCAGGCGGAGTTCTATCAGGCGCGCAAGAAGCTCTCCGACCAGGCCTCCAGCCTGCCGCGCGGCGTGCTCGGGCCGCTGTTCAACGACGAGTTTTCCGACATCTACTTCGCTCTCTACGCACTCCAGGCCAAGGATCTGCCGCACCGGCAATTGGTGATGCGGGCGGAGGAGCTTCGCCAGCGCCTGCTGCGCGTACCCGGCGTCGAGAAGATCAACATCCTCGGCGAGCAGGCCCAGAAGATCTTCGTCGAGATCTCCTACCAGCGCCTCGCCACCCTCGGCATCACCGGCCAGCAATTGCTGGCGGCACTCGCCAACCAGAACGACGTCACCCCGGCCGGATTCGTCGAGGCGGGGGGACCGCGCGTCTATCTCCGGCTCGACGGCGCCATCGATGGGCTCGATGCAATCCGCAACCTGCCCGTCGCGGCGGGCGATCGCAGCTTCAAGCTCGGCGATATCGCCGAAGTGAAGCGCGGCTATGAGGATCCGAAGACCTTCGCCATCCGCAACGACGGCGAGCCCGCGCTGATGCTCGGCCTCGTGATGAAGCCCGGCTTCAACGGGCTGAATCTCGGCGCGGCGCTCAATGCCGAGGAGATCGCGATCCACCATGAAACGCCTGTCGGCATCTCGTTCACGAAGATCACCGACCAGGCCAAGGTCATCGACGAGGCCATCCACGAGTTCATGGTCAAGTTCTTCACCGCGCTCGGCGTGGTGATCGTGGTCAGCCTCGCCGCGCTGGGATTTCGCGTCGGAATCGTGGTGGCGCTGGCCGTGCCGCTCACCCTGTCGGCGGTGTTCGTGGTGATGATGATCACCGGTCGCGACTTCGACCGCATCACCCTGGGCGCCCTCATCATCTCGCTGGGCCTCCTCGTCGACGACGCGATCATCGCCATCGAGATGATGGTGGTGCGCATGGAGGAGGGCGCCGACCGGATCGAGGCGGCGACCCATGCCTGGAGCGCCACCGCCGCACCGATGCTGACGGGCACCCTCGTCACCATCGCGGGCTTCCTCCCCGTGGGCTTCGCGGCGTCCACGGCCGGCGAATATGCCGGCAACATCTTCTGGGTGGTGGCCTTCTCGCTGATCATCTCCTGGATCGTGGCCGTGACCTTCACGCCCTATCTCGGGGTCAAGCTCCTTCCGAACATCAGACGGGTGGAAGGCGGCCACGACGCGATCTACGCCACCAAGAACTACCAGCGTCTGCGCCGCCTCGTACGAATGTCCGTCGACCACAAATGGATGGCGGCCGGCATCACCGTGGCCCTGTTCGCGGGCGCGGTGGTGGCCATGGGTAAGGTGGAGCAGCAATTCTTCCCGAACTCGGAGCGCGCCGAGCTCATCGTCGAGGTGACCCTGCCGGCGGGCTCGGCCTTTGCGACCACCGAGGCCAGCGTGAAACGGCTGGAAACCGCCCTGCGCGAGTTGCCGGAAGCCGGTGAGATCACGAGCTATGTGGGTCAGGGCATGCCGCGCTTCGTCCTGTCCTTCGATCCCGAGCTGCCCGATCCCGCCTTCGCGCAGATCGTCGTTCAGACGGCCGACGCCCACGCCCGCGATGCCCTGCGGGCCAAAGTCCGAAAACTCGTTGACGAGGGGCGCTTCCCCGAGGCACGGGTGCGTGTCCTGCAGATCGTCTTCGGGCCGCCGATCCGCTTCCCCGTGGCCTTCCGGGTGGTCGGCCCGAATCTCGACGTGATCCGGAGCATCGCCGCCGAGGTCAGCGACGTCATGGCGGCCAACCCGAAAATGCGGATGGTCCATCTCGACTGGGGCGACAAGACCCCCAACCTGCATCTCGCTCTCGACCAGGAGCGACTGCGCCTGATCGGCCTGACACCGAAGGAGGCCGGCCAGCAATTGCAGAGCTACCTCAACGGTATGCCGGCGACCCAGGTGCGAGAGAACCTGCGCTCCGTCGATGTCCTGCTACGCAGCCCCGGTCCGGAACGGCGCTCGCTCGGCGAAGTCGGGGACCTCACCCTCGCAACGAAGGACGGGCGCCAGGTGCCGCTCTCCCAGGTCGCGCGGCTCGAGAGCCGCAGCGAGGATGCGGTGCTGAAGCGCTATAACCGGGAAAGCTACATCCGGGTGCAGGGCGACGTCCTCGACGGGAAACAGCCGCCGGACATCCACGCCCAGATCTTCCCCCTGCTGGAACCGATCAAGGCCAAGCTTCCGCCCGGCTACCGCATCGATACGGCGGGTGCCGTGGAGGAAAGCGCGAAGGCGATGATGTCGCTGGTGGCGGTGTTCCCCATCATGTTGATCGTGACGCTCACGGTCATCATGATCCAGGTGCGCTCCTTCGCCACCATGTTCATGGTGTTCGCCACCGCGCCACTGGGCCTCGTAGGCGCCGCGCCGACCCTGCTGATCTTTCATCAGCCGTTCGGGTTCAACGCGATCCTCGGTCTCATCGCCCTGTCGGGCATCCTCATGCGCAACACACTCATCCTGGTGGATCAGATCCATCATGACCGGGCGTCGGGCCTGTCGGATTATGAGGCCATCGTCGAATCCACCGTGCGACGCGCCCGCCCGGTCATCCTGACCGCCGCCGCCGCCATGCTCGCCTTCATCCCGCTCACCCATTCGGTCTTTTGGGGAGCGCTGGCCTACGTCCTCATCGGCGGCGTCGGCGTGGGCACCTTGCTGACCCTGCTGTTCCTCCCGGCCCTCTACGCCCTCTGGTTCCGCGTGAAGCGGGCGCCGGCGGGAGAGCGGGCATCGCCGGGCGAGGCCTCGATGGCTCATCCGGCCACGTCCTGAACAGAACCTCGTTTGTGCCCGGCCCCACCGGTCATTCCAAAGATCGCGCGTTCAGGCCAGGAATGCGCGGTACATCGACCGGCCCGCGATTGTGCCCCCCTCACGCGGGCCGGTCGGTCGTTCATCGCCTCCGTCTATCGGCCGCCGCCACCGCCGGTGTTGGGGATCGCGACTTCCGGCTTGTTGGCGTTGCCCGCGGCCCCCGAATTGTTCGAGCGGCTCTCCGCGCCGGTAGCCCCATAGGCTTCGGTCCCGATGGAGCCCGGACCGCTGTTATCGATGCCGCCCGGCTTGACCACCGGCACATCCGACGTGCCCGGCGAGGTCATGCGCGCCGGACCCGGCTGTTTGATTTCGGCAGGACCCGTCGACTGCGCGAAGGCAGGCACCGAGGCAGTCAACAACACACTGGCGAGTAACGCGGCGCTCTTCGTCATCGAATGTCCCGAAGTTCACGATTGGATCTCTGGGACGTCAACCAACGCAGCCGACGAGAGGTTTCAAGCTTCGCAGCGGGATCGTCTTAAACGGGCCTGCGCCTCTCGATTTTCACCGGGATTGAATTCGACGCTCAACGCAGGCGCACGGGTTCGTTACCCTCCGCCGGGTCGGCGGATGAACGACCGGCTTGCGGCAGGCTCGGCGCGGGCTCGTTCGACGGATGTTGATCTTCGAAATCCGGATCGATGTCGCCGGGCTTGTCCGGGAGTTGGGGCCAAATCGGACGATCGGGTTGTATCGGCTTCGCCATGAAACAGCCTCCCAGCAATCGATCTCAGGAATGCACCACTGGGATATAATATGCCAGAAAAATTGCAAAGCAGCCTGCCGCTTCATCCTGCCGGTGTTTCACCGGCATCGATGTCCCGGCAGAACCTGCGATATCCAGGCTGACGAAACGGACCGACCGTTCGCGGACGAACGTACTACGTTGGAAACGAAAGAAGCCCACGCCGGGCATTCCCGACATGGGCTTCTTCGAAGCGCGCGCATTCCACGGCATTGCCGCGTTGATGTATCAGCCGCCGCTCATGCAACCCTGATCGAAGGACGACGAACTTACCGCTCGCCGAAGCCGGAAAGAAGCTTCTCGATCTGGGCGAGTCCGTTCTCGCGGGCCTTGGCCTCGCTGGTCAGGCTGCGATCCGAGCGCTGGACGAGCTTGCCGCCTTTGCGAATGGCCCACTGATAGGTCGCGCCCTCGGTGCGGGGGCTGAGGATTTCCAGGGTGTAGGGGTATGTCGATGTTTCGGTCATGTCCCCTATATGGCGCAAGGTTCCGGCGCCTTCCACCCTTTTATACCGCATCTCTGACCGGCGAATGACGGACGGTGTGGCCGGTCTCGCCGTCCCAGGCGATTGCCCCGTGGCGTCCGCCCTATCGCGGATCGGGTACCGCGCTCGCCATCACGCGGTCCGCGATCCCTCCGGCTGTGGCGAGCCAGATCTCGTCGCGATGGGAGGCGATATGGGCGAGCGCCTCCCGCAGCGGCCGCAGCCGGTGCGGCTGGCCGACGATGTAGGGGTGCAGAGCGATCCCCATGACGAGGGGGGCCTCCCGCGACTGCACCAGCATCTCGTCGAACGCGTCGACGATCATGGCGGCGAAGTCCCGCGCGGAGTCCTTCCTGGCGACGATGGCGGGGATGTCGTTGAGTTCCTGTGGATACGGCACGGAGAGGATGCGACCGCCATCGCGGGTTGAGAACCAGACCGGCTGGTCGTCATGCGCCCAGTCGAGGAGATAACGGTAGCCCGCCTCCGCCAGGAGATCGGGGGTGACGCGGGATTGTGAAATCCAGGGGCCGAGCCATCCGGCGGGGGGCTTGCCTTCCTCCCGCGTCAGGGTGGCGGTGGCCTCGGCAATGAGTGCCCGCTCGCCATCCTCGTCGAGACCGCCCTGGCGCTCGGCATTGGTCCGGCCATGCCCGACGATCTCGTCGCCCCGCGCCCGGAAGGCCTCGATCAGACCGGGACAATCCTCGTAGAGCCGGCTGTTGACCAGCACGCTGGCGGGAAGGCGAAGCTCATCGAAGAGGGCCTTCATCCGAAAGGCGCCGACTCGATTGCCCCAATCGCGCCAGGCATAGTTCAGAACGTCGGGCTGAGGGCCGCCGGGCGCCAGCTCGGCGCCGAGGCCCGAGCCGAAGTCGAAGGTCTCGAGATTGAGCGCCACGTAGACGGCGAGGCGCTTGCCCCCCGGCCAATCGTAGACCGGGCGGTCCGGCAGGGCGCTGTAGGCATAGCGGCCATGGTACTTCGCTGCGTCCGTCAAAGCGTCGCGCTCCCTTGAGGATCTTGTAGGCTCAGGCTGTCACGCAGCACCGAGATAGGCGGCGGCGAGAGCTTCATCGGCGGAGAGTTCCGCCGCCGATCCGGTAGCGACGATGCGGCCCTGCTCCAGGACGTAGCCGCGATCCGCCACGGTCAAGGCCAGTGCGGCCATCTGATCGACGATGAGGATGGTGACGCCCTGGTCGCGCAGCTCCGCCACCACGGCGTAGAGGGCGTTGATCATGGAGGGCGCGAGCCCGAGGGAGGGTTCGTCGAGAAGGAGAATACGCGGATGCGCCATCATCCCGCGCGCGATGGCGAGCATCTGCTGCTCTCCGCCGGACAGCAGGCCGGCGCGGCTCGTCGCCCGGTCACGCAGGCGGGGGAACCGATCGAGCAGTGCCTCCACCTCGCTCGGATCGATGGCGGTCCCCCGTCCATGCGCGCCGAGGCGCAGGTTCTCCACCACCGACAGCTCAGGAAAGACCTGCCGGCCCTCGGGCACGAGAGCGAGGCCGAGGCGGGCGATGGCATGGGCCGGCAGGCCGGCAATGGAGCGGTCCTCGAGGATGACGGATCCTTCCACGGGACGCAGCAGGCCGCTGAGCGCGCGCATGGCGGTGGATTTGCCGGCCCCGTTTGCCCCGAGGAGCGCCACCGTCTCACCGGGTCGGACATCGAGGGAGAGGCGTTCGAGGACCGGAGCGGCACCGTAGCCTGCCGTCAGGTCGAGGGCCGAGAGGACCGCGTCGGCTGGCCCCGCCCACGGGGACGGACGCGGCCGGGCAGGGGTGTCAGCGCCTCCGAGATAGGCCCGCAGAACGGCGGGGTCCGCCCGCACCATGGCGGAGTCTCCCAGCGCGATCGGCCGTCCGGCATCCATGACGAGGACATGGTCCGAGATGCCCATGACGAGCGGCATGTCGTGCTCCACGAGGACGACAACGATTCCACACTCCGCGATCCGGCGCAGAAGGCTGCCCAGGCGGTCGGTATCGGCGCGGGTGAGGCCCGCCGCCGGCTCGTCGAGGAGGAGGACGCGCGGCCGGCCCGCCAGAGCGCGTGCGATCTCCACGAGGCGGCGGTCCACATGGGGCAGCTCGGCGGCGGGCCGGTGGAGGGCTCCGGTATAGCCGACGAAGGCGAGAAGGGCGGTGGAGGCATCGACGTCGCTTCCTGCGCCTGCCCTGAACAGGCGTCCGGGGGCGATGGCGAGGGCCACGTTGTCGATGACCGAAAGGGAGCCGAACAGACGCGTGGTCTGGTAGGTCCGCGCGATGCCGGCGCGGGCGATGCGGTGGGCGGGCAATCCGGCGAGATCCCGGCCGGCCAAGCGGATCGCCCCGGCACCGGGCTGGTAGAAACCGGAGACCATGTTGAGCACGGTGGTCTTGCCGGCCCCGTTCGGGCCGATGATGCTGGTGACGGCTCCGGGGGCGGCCGTCACCGAGACGTCCTGCGCCGCCTTGATGCCGCCGAAGCTGATGCCGATCCCCTCCACCGCGAGCGCATCGGGCTGCGGCTGGGCCAGATAGGACGCGACGTCGCCGCCGGTTCCGGACGCGGCCCCGGTGAGGCGACGCGGCAGCAGCCGGGCGAGGCTGCCGACGATGCCCGCCGGCACCAGCCACAACACGACGAGCGTAGCGAGGCCGAAGAACAGCAGGCGGTATTCGGCGAGGCCCGACAGGGTCTCCGGCAGGAGCACGGTGACGAGGGCACCGAAGAGCGGCCCCAGCACCGTGCCGGCACCGCCCACCACCACCGAGAGCACGAACAGGATCGACTGGGTGAACGGGAACGAACTCGGCGCGATGAACAGCATCAAGGGCGGCAGCACCGCCCCGGCGAGGCCGGTCAGCGCCGCCGAGATCACGAAGGCCAGGGTCTTCACCCGCACCGGATCGAAGCCGACGGAAGCGGCGGCGACATCCGCGTCCCGCACCGCCCGCATGGCGAGACCGAGGCGGCTGCGCGCGAGGCGGTGGAAGCCATAGAGGGCGAGGCCGGCACCGAGAACCGACAGAATCGCGAGTTCGCGCTCCAGAAACGGGTATCCGAACAGGGTCGGGCCGGTGGCGATGACGAGGCCGTTCTGGCCTCCCGTGAGCGCGCCGCCCTCGATCAGGCCATGCTCGACGATGAAGCCGAAGGCGATCGTCACCATGGCGAGATAGGGACCCTTCACCCGCATGGCGGGGATGGCGAGCACGCCGCCGAGAACCCCGGACAGCAGGCCGGCGGCGGGGAGCGCCAGCCAGAAGCTGAGTCCGGAGAGGGTGAGGATGGCGCTCGCATAGGCGCCGATCGCGTAGAAGCCGGCATGGCCGAAGGAAATCAGGCCGGTGAGGCCGAGGAGGACGTTCAGCCCGGTTCCGGCCAGCGTCGTCAGCGCCACGAGGGCGATGATGAAATGGCTGTAGCCGTCGGTGGCGGCCACGAGGCCGATCCCCGCGACGGTGAGGGCAAGAATGACGAGAGGTAGTGCGGGGCTTCCGGCGCGCATCGGCTCAGACCTTGTTCACGGCGGCCCGGCCGAGAAGGCCGTCGGGACGCAGCGCCAGCGCGAGGATGATCACCGAGAACACGACGATCTGGGTGTAACCGGAGCCGAGATATCCGGTGACCAGGGCCTCCACGACGCCGTAGAGCAGACCGGCCAGGACCACGCCGGTGGCGGAGCCGATCCCACCGAGAATGGCGACGGCGAAGGCCTTGATGCCGAACAGGGTGCCCATCTCGGCCGAGACCGAGAACAGCGGGGCGATGAGGAGGCCCGCCGCGCCCGCGAGCAGGGCGGAGAGCGCGAAGGCGCAGGCCACCGTGCGTCGCACGTCGATGCCCATCAGCCGCGCGGCGTCGGCATTCTGCGCCACGGCCAGGAGAACGCGGCCGAGATCGGTTCGGCGGAACACCGTGCGGATGGCGACGGCGACGGCGAGACCGACCACCGGGATCACGATCTGCAGCGGGTATACCCCGGTACCGAACAGGTCGATCGGATCACGCGCCAGGGGCGAGGGCAGGCTGCGCGGCTCCTTGCCGAAGGTGAACAGGATGACGTTGTCGAGCACCACGCCGCCCGCCACCGTGGCCAGCAGCCAGGCATCCGAGTTCCGCTCGACGAAGGGACGCACCAGGATGCGTTCGACCACGATGCCGAGGAGCGCGCAGCCGGCGAGCGCCGCCGCCACCGCCAGGGGCATCGGCCAACCGAGCGTGACGCCGAGCATGTAGCCGAGCACCGCCCCGAGGGTGACGGCGCTCCCTTGCGCGAAGTTCACGGTGCCGGAGACGGCATAGGTCACATGGAAGCCGAGGGCGATGAGCCCGTACATACTCCCGAGACCGAGGCCGCTCACGAGGGAGCCGGTCAGCATGGAATTGTCCCTCTCACCGTGTCATGCCGACCGTTCAGTTCGACACGGCGACGATCTCGCCGTCCTTGAACCGCGTGAACACGTAGTCCTGCGGTCCGAGCGCGTCGTGGCGGTCCGGGGCGAAGGGCTTGTCGTAGGTCTTGATCAGACCGGGATAGGTGGCGATCTTGTAGAAGCCGTCGCGCACGTCCGGCCCCTTGGTGGATTTCGCCTCGCCGATCGCGAGGGCCAGGAGATGCGTCGCGTCGTAGGCGTTGGCGATGCCCACCGCCGGGGTCACGTCGGCCATGGACTTGATCGCCGGATACTTCGCCTTCAGGGCATCGAGCACGGAGACCGCCTTGGGCGAGGCGTTGCCCGCGAAAGTGAAGGTCTGGATGAAATGCACCTTGGCCGCGCTCGGGCCGGCGAGTTCGTCGAACCGCCCCCCGGCCGGTCCCCAATGCGACACGACGGGGACGGTCCAGCCCATCCGGTCGAGGGATTTGACCACCTGGGCCGAGGGACCGACATTGCCCACCATGAACAGGGTATCGGCGCCGGCCTCCTTCAGCCGGGTCAGCTGTGGCACCATGTCGACATCGGACGCCTCGAATTTCTCGATGCCGGCGGCAGGCAGGCCCGCGGCCTTCAGGGCGGCCGTGAGACCCTGCTGGTTCGACTCGCCCCAGGCGTTGTTGACGAGGATCATGCCGGGCTTCTTGGCCTGATAGGTCTTGACGGCGTAGGCGACGAGGGCCTCGTCGACCAGGGCGTCCACCGCCGAGACCCGGAACGCGTAATTGTCGGCCGCACCGTTGCGGGTGATGCCGGTGCCCGCCGCCCAGGGGCCGAGGAAGGGAACCTTCATCTGGTTGGCGATGGGGACGATCGCCATGGATACCGGGGTATCGAGACCGCCGACCAAGGCCACGACACCGACGCGCTGAATCAGTTCGCGGGCGGCCAGCACGCCCTTCGACGGGTTGGCCTCGTCGTCGCGGGCCACGAGTTCCAGGGGCCGTCCGAGGACGCCGCCGGCCGCGTTGATCTCGTCGATGGCGAGCCCGATGCCGCGCGAGATCGCTTCGCCCGATTTCGCCGATTGACCGGACAGGGCGGTGACGAGGCCGATCTTGATCGACTCGGCCGCCTCGACCGGAGCGATCAGCGAGAGCCCGATCAGGGCGGTCGCCCCGAGGGCGAGGCGGCGGGTCATCTGCAATGGGCTGTGCTTGCGCATGGATCGGAGCTCCGGAAGAATTGCATCCGTCGCCGCAACCGCCGTGCCATTTGCCAGGAGATTGAAATACCTCAACAATTTAGTCGCACAGGAATCCCGCTGCCTGCTTTCACGCCAAACTGCATACACTTATTGCATGCACTTTTGCCGAGCTTCGGGCAGGTTCGGGATCGCATGGAGAGCGAAAGCATGAGTGATACATCGAAAACCGATACCGGCACCGACGCGGCCATCGTCACCGCCTATCTCGAAGCCTCCATGGTGCCGGATCCGGAGAGGGCGGCGGGTTACATGGCGCCGGGGATCGAGATCGTCTTCACCGGTGCCCGCGTCTTCCGGCATCCGCGCGAGGTGACGGCGTTCAACGCGGGCCGCTATGCCTGGGTGAAGAAGCGCATGGAGCGTCTGGACGTGGTGCCAGGGGAGGGGGTCACCACGGTCTACAGCCTCGGCACCCTCTACGGCGAATGGCCGGACGGAACCCCGTTCGAGGGCAATCGCTACGTCGACCGCTTCACCGTCCGCGACGGGTTGATCGTGACGATGGAGGTCTGGAACGACAGCGCCGAACGTTTGCTCACGAAGCACGGCGTCACAGCATAGGCGAGCGCGGCTCAGGCGTCGGCTCCGGCGAGCCGCCGCGTATCGACGAAGGTGCGACCGTCCGCGAAACGATAGCTGACGCTCTCCGAGAATCGGCCGTTGGCGCGGACCAGGATGGCGGCGGGGCGGGTGAGTTCCTCGGTCCGCGCCAGAGCCTCGGCGACGGTCATCGGCACGTCGCGCCCCCCGCCGAGCTGCCGCCACCATTGCACCGCCTTCTCGCGACCATAGCCGGCCTGTTCCAGGGCGATCCGCACCCGGTAGCTCGATCCGTCCTCGGTCTGGAACTCGACGTCGAGGCTGCCGGACGCCGCATGGCGACCGAGCCGCCATCGGGAGATACCCTGCCAGACCGGAACCGCGCGGGACAGGATCGGATGCTCGTCGTCGGCCGCCGCCTCGTGGCCCGGCCCATCCTCCTCGGTCTCGTCCGGCTCGATCCAACATCCCTCACAGGTGCTGGCATTGAGGGCGATGAGCGCGCCGCAGCCGGGGCAGGGCTTTGCCCGCACCTCGCCCTCACGGCCCTTGATCGCGGCGGCACTGCGCGCGGTGACGATGTCCACCGGCCCGTGCATCCGCACCAGCCCGGCATAGTCGAGGATCAGCGCATCGGACTTTCCCGGCGCGGTGCGCAAGGCACGGCCCACCTGCTGGACGTAGAGCCCCGTACTCTGCGTCGGCCGCAACAGGGCGATGAGGTCCACCCGCGGCACGTTGAAGCCGGTGGAGAGGACGCCCACCGAGGTGAGGCAGCGCAGGCGCCCGGCGGTGAAGTCGCGCACGATCCGGTCACGCTGGCGCTTGCCGGTCTCGCCCGTCACCATCTCGCAGCTGAAGCCCTCCGCCCGCACCGCATCACGCACCGCCTCCGCATGGGCGACGCCCGCGCAGAAGGCGAGCCAGGCCCGGCGGTCGCGGCCGAAACCGGCCATTTCCTCCACCGCCGCGCGGGTGATCCAGTCCTGGTTCACCGCCGCTTCGAGGGCGCTGGGGATGTAGTCGCCGCCGCGCTTGGCGACACCCGAGACGTCGAGCGCCGTGGCGGTGGCCTTGCAGATCAGGGGGGCGAGGTAGCCCTGGTGGATCAGGTCGCCGACATTGGCCTCGTAGACGATCCGCTCGAACAGCCGGCCCTCGCCCTCGTCGAGGCGGCCGCTATCGAGCCGGTACGGGGTCGCGGTGAGGCCGACGACGCGCAGGTGCGGCCGAGCGGCGCGCAGGCCCGAGAGGAACCGGCCGTAGCGTGTCTCGGCATCGCGCGGGATCAGATGGGCCTCGTCCACCACCACGACGTCGAAGGCGCCGATGGCGTCGAGGCGGTTCCAGACCGACTGGATGCCGCAAAACAGGATCTGTGTCGCGGTGTCGCGCCGGTTGAGCCCGGCCGAGTAGATGCCGGCCGGCGCATCCGGCCAGTAGGTCATGAGCTCACGATGATTCTGGGCGATGAGCTCGCGAGTATGGGTGACGATGGCGATCCGCGCCTCGGGACGCTCGGCGATCACCTCTCGCACCAGGGCCGCGATGACGAAGGCCTTGCCCGCCCCCGTGGGCAGGACGATCAGCCCGTCGCCGGTCTCGTCGCGCCACGAGGCGTAGAGGGCATCGAGGCTGGCACGCTGGTAGGGTCTGAGGTCCATCGCCGGCTCTGTAGGACCGTTCGCGCCGAACCGGAACACCGCCCGGCGGGATACGGCCTCGCCGGACGGTCAAGCCTCTTCGCCGACCACCTCGTCGCGCATCACCCGCGCGATGCGCTCCACCATGCCCTGCGACAGCCGGACGAACTGTCCGGTGCCATGCCCACGCCCATCGAGCAACTCCGCGAAGACGGGTTTGGCGGGCTCGCAGACCAGGGCCGCCACCGGCCTCGTATTGCGCCGCTTGGCCCGCAGCCGCTCGGCCAGCGCATCGGGAACGAACGGTTCGCGCAAGGCGGGCTTCTCCTGTCAGGGCCGATAATCCGAGGAGAGGGGCCTAGGCTTTCAGGGTTGCCGAGAGATTAAGGCCGGCGGATTGGCCAGATGCCGCAAGCCGGCATGGACCACCCGTGGGCCGGCTCACCCGGCCCGGCGCCGCAGAGCGCTCTTCTCGGTAACGTAGGGCGCCAGGACCCGGCTGAGGTCTCGTTCGCGCGGCGGCTCGGCGACGATGTGCGCGCGCACCGCCACGGCATCGAGGTGGTGATCCATCAGGTGGGTCGCCCGGTCGACATCGCCGGCCATCAGGGCGGCCACGATCTCGCGATGCTCGTTGACCGCGCAATCCGAGGAATGCGGCCGGCTGTAGAGCGAGAGGGTCAGCGCGCAGCGATAGCCGAGCTCGGCCACGTAGCGGACGAGGACGGGGCTGCCGGTCATCCGCGCCAGAAGCAGGTGGAACTCGGTGGCGAGGCGGATCGACGGGGCTTCGGGTCCGCCGCGAACCGCGTCCTCCTGGTCGATATGGGCCAGCAGGATCGCTTCCTGCTCGGCGGTGAGGCGACCGGCCAGGCGCTGGACCACGAGGCGCTCGAGGGAAATGCGGACCTCGAACGTGTCGCGCGCCTCTTCCCAGCTCGGCGTCGCCACGATGGCGATCCGGTTGCGGCGGAGTTCCACCAGTCCCTCACCGGCGAGTTGCCCCAGAGCCTGCCGCGCGATGGTGCGGCTCACGCCGAAGCGCTCGCCCAGGGCATCCTCCGGCAGGCGGTCACCGGGCGCCAACGCACGCTCGACGATGGCGCGGCGCAGGGACTGGCACATCATGCCCACGCGATCCTTGGCCGCCTGCGTCTCGACTCCCGCCATCGTCTCCCAAATCCCTACTCTCGAAGCGCTCCGGCCTGGCGCGTGTCTCGGGCACGCTTTCCATCGTCGCTCTCCCTCGGCCGACGCGCCATGCATGAGAGAGACCAAAGCTGAGCGGCAATGGAAGACTCGTCCAGTAGTTGCAAGGCCGAAACAAAGGCGAAACGGAGCTACTCTGGACGTCCCTTGGCGTACCTGCCATCACCGCCACGCTCCGAACAAGCGGCCGGAGACGCACTAAAACGGCCGTGCCACGATCGAGCAGCCCGCGTCCCTTCAACCGTGCCCCTGCGAGTCACCCGATGCCGATGCTCTCGCTCCTGTCGCTGCGTGCCCGTATCGAGGCGGGGTCGCTCACCCCCGCGCAGGCGGTGGCGCTGACACGCGAGGCGATGGCCGAGCACGAACCATCGATCCGCGCCTTCGTGGCGACCGATTCGGATCCGCACGTTCCCGATGCGGGACCGCTCGCCGGAATCGCGGTGGGCATCAAGGACATCATCGATACCGCCCACCTGCCGACGCAGATGGGGTCGTCGATCTATGATGGCTGGCAGCCGCGCGCCGATGCCCCCATCGTGGCACGGCTGAAGCGCCTCGGCGCTGTACCCATGGCCAAGACCACCACCACCGCCTTCGCCTTCATCGACCCCACCGACACCCGCAATCCGCGGGCGCCGGGCCGGACGCCGGGCGGGTCGTCCGCCGGTTCGGCGGCGGCCGTGGCCGCGGGCATGCTGCCGCTGGCGCTGGGAACTCAGACCGGCGGCTCGGTGATCCGGCCAGCGGCCTATTGCGGCGTGGTCGGCGTGAAACCGTCGTTCCGACTGCTGCCGACGGTGGGGGTGAAATGCTTCTCCTGGACCCTCGACACGCTCGGCCTGTTCGCGGCGAGCGCGGCCGATGCCGCCCATGCCCTCGCCCTCATCGCCGGCCGGCCGGAGATCGACCAGCCGGCCACAGTGCCGCGGATCGGGCTGCTCGTCCCGGATTATTGTGAGTCTGGCGAGCCGGAGGCGCTGGAGGCCCTCGACCGGGCGCGGGCGATGGCGGAAGCGGCGGGCGCCGACATCCGCGCCTTCACCCTGCCCGACGAGTTCCGCCATGCCTTCGACGAGCACGCGACGATCCAGGATTTCGAATCCGCGCAGGCCCTCGCCTGGGAATACGAAACCCACCGCGATTCGCTGCCGCCGCTCCTGCGCGCCCATCTCGACAAATCTCGGACCATCGAGGCCGCGGCCTACGACGCGGCCCGGCGCGTGGCGCATCACGCTAGGCGCAGCCTGAAGGACATCTTGCGCAAGTCCGACGTCGACGTCCTGCTGACGGTCTCGGCCCCGGGCCGGGCGCCGGAGGGTTACGCCTCCACCGGCGATTCCCGCTTCAACCGGCTCTGGACGATGATGGGCGTGCCTTGCGTCACCGTCCCGGTGCCGGGGGAGGGCCCTCCGCTCGGGGTGCAGGTCATCGCCCGCTTCGGAGACGATGCGCGAGCGCTCGCGGCGGCGAAATTCCTGGAGAAGGCTTTCACCGAGAGGCCATGAGGTCATCCCGAATGTCCGGGCGCCGGCGAGTTGCAGCGGCGAAGGTTAAAGCCGTGCGACATGCAATGCGTCGAGCGTCACGAAAACGCCGGTGTCACGATGCAGGAGCGTATTAAGCGGCTCCGCGCCGACGATGTCTTCCAGATCGATCCGCCGAACGGTGAGCCACCTCTTCATGCGCCTGCTTCGGCTCTTCGCGATCCTGCCACTCCTCGTGTCGTCGTCGATGATTCACGCGGCGGAAGTCCCGCCCGCGAGCGGTTCCACCGCGCCCGCGCCGGCGGTGACCATCGTAGCCGCCGCCGAACGCGAAATCGTCGAGCAGGCGGTGGTCACCGGCACCCTGGTCCCGCGCGACGAGATCCTGGTGGCGCCCGAGATCGAGGGCTACCGCATCACCGAATTGCTGGTGGAGGAAGGCGCCGAAGTCGAGAAGGGGCAGGTTCTGGCTCGGCTCTCCCTGGAGATGATCGCCACGCAGGAGGCAGCCAACGTCGCCGCCATCGCCAAGGCGCAGGCGGCGATCGTCCAGGCCCGTAGCCAGATCGTCCAGTCCGAAGCGGCGCAGATCGAGGCCAACCTCTCGCTGGAGCGCGCCCGCTCCCTCATCAAGACCGGGAACGCCACGGCGGCGGTGCTGGAGCAGCGGGTCTCGGCCGCTCAAGGCGGCGAAGGCAGGCTCGCTGCCGCGAAGGGCGGCCTGCAACTTGCCGAAGCGGATCTCGCGGCGGCGCGGGCGCAGAGCAACGAGATCGCCCTCAGGCGCGCGCGCACCGACATCAAGGCACCCGACGGAGGCATCGTCAGCCGCCGCACCGCCCGGATCGGCGCGGCGGCGACCTCCACGGGCGAACCGTTGTTCCGGCTCATCGCGCGCGGCGAGATCGAACTCGAAGGCGAGGTGCCGGAAACCTGGATGCCCCGGATCGAGCGCGGCAACATCGTGCGTCTCGAAGCGGACCAGGGGAGGATCGTGACGGGCAAGGTCCGCCGGATCGACCCCGAGATCGACCGGCTGACGCGCCTCGGCAAGATCCGTATCAGCCTCGACCGCGACCCGTCCCTGCGCATCGGCGCCTTCGCCCGCGGCAAGGTCGAGGTGGCGCGGCGCAACTCCGTGGCCGTTCCCCTCTCCGCCGTACTCTACGGGATCGACGGCTCGGCCCTCGTCTACGTGGTGGAGGACGGCAAGGTGGAGTCCCGCAAGATCACCGCCGGCCTCGCCGCGGACGGGTTCATGGAAATCCGCGAGGGGTTGAGATCCGGCGAGGCCGTCGTCGCGCGGGCCAGCAGCTTCCTGCGCCATGGCGACCGGGTCAGACCGGTGCAGCCGAAGGCCGAAGCCGCCGCCTCCGTGACGTCGCGCTGAGAATCGGACCCGTCAGCCCATGCGCCTCAACATCTCCGCCTGGGCGATCCGCAAGCCGATCACCTCGATCGTGCTGTTCCTCGTCCTGATGATCCTCGGGCTCGTCAGCTTCCGCTCGCTGCCGATCACGCAGTTCCCGAACATCGACATTCCGATCGTGGCGATCCAGGTCACCCAGGCCGGCGCGGCTCCCTCCGAGCTGCAGACCCAGGTGACGAAGGTGGTGGAGGATGCCGTCGCCGGGGTGAAGGGCGTCAAGCACATCATCTCGACGATCTCGGAGGGCGTCTCGGCCACCACCATCGAGTTCAGGCTCGAAGTGAACGTGGACCGCGCCGTCAACGACGTGAAGGACGCCATCGCCAAGGTGCGGGTGACGCTTCCGCGCACCATCGACGAGCCGATCATCAGCCGCGTCGAGATCGCCGGGCTGCCGATCATGGTCTACGGCGCCTCGGCGCCGGCCATGACTCCAGAAGACCTGTCCTGGCTCATCGACGACGTGATCGCCCGGCAGGTCCAGGGCGTGAAGGGCGTCGGCGGCGTCGAACGGCTGGGCGGTGTCGCCCGCGAGATCCGCGTGACGCTCAAGCCCGACCGCCTTTTGGCACTCGGCATCACCGCGGCCGACGTGAACCGCCAACTCCGCCTCACCTCGGCCGATATGGCGGGCGGGCGCGGCGAACTCGGCGGCCAGGAACAGTCGATCCGGACGCTGGCCGGTGCCGCCAGCCTCGACACCCTGGCTCAGACCTCGATCGTCGTCCCCGGCAACCGCAAGGTCCGCCTGGACGAGTTGGCGACGCTGGTGGACGGCTCGGAAGAGCCGCGCACCTTCGCGCGCTTCAACGGCGAGCCGGTGGTGGCCTTCGCGATCTCGCGCGCGACGGGCGCCAGCGATGCCGAGGTCGCCAGCGCGGTGGCGCGCAAGATCGCCGATCTCGCGGCCAAGCATCCCGTTGTTCGGTTCGACCTGATCGACACCTCCGTCATCAACACGGTGGGCAACTACCATTCAGCGATGCTGAGCCTCATCGAGGGCGCGGCGTTGGCCGTCATCGTCGTGTTCCTGTTCCTGCGCGATTGGCGGGCGACGCTCATCGCCTCCATCGCGCTGCCCCTCTCGGTGCTCCCGACCTTCTGGGTGATGAGCACCCTCGGCTTCTCGCTCAATGCCGTCAGCCTGCTGGCCATCACCCTTGTGACCGGCATCCTCGTGGACGATGCCATCGTGGAGATCGAGAACATCGTCCGGCACATGCGGATGGGGAAATCCGCCTACCGGGCTGCTCTCGAGGCCGCCGACGAGATCGGCCTCGCGGTCATCGCGATCACGGCGACGATCATCGCGATCTTCGCGCCGGTCTCCTTCATGAGCGGTATCGCCGGCCAGTATTTCAAGCAGTTCGGCCTCACCATCGCGGCGGCCGTGTTCATGTCCCTGCTGGTGGCGCGCCTCATCACGCCGCTGCTGGCCGCCTATTTCCTGCGCGATCACGGGCCCGACCACGAGCGCGAGGGGCCGGTGATGCGGGCCTATACCCGCGTGGTCGCGTGGTCGGTACGGCACAAGTTCATCACCCTGGTGGTGGGGCTCGCCTGCTTTGCCGGGTCGATCATGTCCACCGGGCTGCTGCCCGCCGGCTTCCTTCCCGCGGAGGATGCGGCACGGACGATCTTCGTGGTCGAATTGCCGCCTGGTGCCCGCCTCGCCGACACCACCCGCGTCACGGACGGCATCGTCGACAGGATCAAGGCGCTGCCCGAAGTGCGCAGCGTGTTCGTGGATGGCGGCCGCCAGCTGCCCGCCAAGAAGGAGGTGCGGCTCGCGAGCTTCACCATCAACCTGACGCCGAAGAACGCCCGTCACCGCACACAGAAGCAGCTCGACAGGGTCATCGGCGCGATCCTGCGGGAGGAGCCGGACATCCGGTTCTGGTCCCTGCGCGACAGCGGCCAGCGCGATCTCGCCCTCATCGTCTCGGGGCCGGACCTGCGCCTGGTCTCGGAGACGGCGGCGCGGCTGCAGCGCGAGGCGGCCACCGTGCCCCACCTCGTCAACGTGCTCTCCACCGCCCCCCTCGACCGCACCGAGATCCGCATCCGCCCGAAGGCCGGCGTCGCCGCCGATCTCGGTGTCTCCACAGACCTCATCGCCGAGACCGTGCGGGTGGGGACCATCGGCGACATCGGCGCCAACCTCGCCAAGTTCAACGCCGTCGACCGGCAGGTGCCGATCCGTGTGCAGCTGCCCCTCGCCCTGCGCGGAGACCTGTCGCAGCTGGAGAGCCTGAAAGTCCCGGTGAAGGGGGGCGCCTCCGTTCCGCTCTCCACGGTGGCGGATCTCAGCCTAGGGCGCGGTCCCACGGCGATCGACCGCTACGACCGCTCGATCCGCGTGGCCCTGGAGGCCGACATGGAGGGCTCGGACGCGCTGGGGACCCTGATCGAATCCGTGATGGCGCTGCCAACCGCGAAGAACCTGCCGCCGGGCGTGAGCATCAGTCAGACCGGCGACGCGGAAATCATGGGTGAGGTGTTCGAAGGGTTCGCGCTCGCCATGGGTGTGGGCCTGATGATGGTGTTCGGCGTCCTGGTGCTGCTGTTCGGCAACTTCCTTCAGCCGCTCACCATCCTGTTCTCGCTGCCCCTCTCCATCGGAGGTGCGATCCTCGGGCTGCTGATCTTCCACATGCCGATCTCGATGCCGGTGGTGATCGGCATCCTGATGCTCATGGGCGTGGTGACCAAGAACGCGATCATGCTGGTGGATTTCGCCATCGAGGAGATGGTGCGGGGCGTGGACCGGGCCACCGCCATCATCGACGCCGGACGAAAACGCGCCCGGCCCATCGTCATGACCACCATCGCCATGGCGGCGGGCATGGTGCCGTCGGCCATGGCGCTCGGCATCGGCGGCGAATTCCGCGCGCCGATGGCCGTCGCGGTCATCGGCGGCCTCATCGTCTCGACTGGCCTGTCGCTGATCTTCGTGCCGGCGATCTTCGTCCTGGTGGACGACCTGTCGCGCCTCTTCGTCCGGCTCTTCGGTCGCTTCATCGGGTGCAAGGACGAGCCCACCGAGGGGGCATTCGCCCTACCGACGACGCTCGCCAATGACGGAACGGGTTTTCCGTCACGCTCGGCCGCGGAGTAGCCGGAACGGGTCAGCCCTTCTTGTCGAGGGGGCGTCCCAGCAACCGCGCGAATTCAGCCTCGATCTCCTCCACGGAGAAGGGATTCTGGCTCGCGGCCGACACCTTCTTGGGAGCGGGCGGAGGCGGCGGGGCCGGAAGGAACACCTCCGGTTCGGTCGTCGCCGGTTCGCTCCGCGCGGGCTCGCTCGATGCGGCATCGGCGAAGACCGGTTCGGTCGGAGCCGGCCCAGCACTCACCGGCTTGTCCTTCGCCGGAACCACGGGCAGCCCGTCCGGGGCGATGTCCACGGGCGTGGCCATGGCGGCCGCCATTGGGTCGATCGGCTGGTCCGCCTTCACCTTCTCCGGGGCAACGGGTTCGGGACGCGGCTCTGCGGGGGGCAAGGGGGGCGCCTTTGGCGGTGTCGACGGGACGGCTTGCGTGGACGGGGAGATCGCGGCCGATGGCCGGCGCAGGGCCTCCTCGAGCTGCCGTGCCATGTCGGACAGAATGGCCGCGTCCACGGGGCGGGAACTCGTCGGACGGGCCAGGGGCGGCGGAACGGCGGGGGCCGGCTCCACGACGGGCACGGGTTTCACCGGAGGTTGTGGCCGCGCCGCCTTCTCCGGGCTCGGCGCCTCGATCACGGCGGACGCGACCGGCGTGGGTGGGGCTTCCGGCGCCTTGGCTGGCTTCGGTGCTTCGACGGCAGGGACGATCGGTTCGGCGACCATCTCCGGCGGGGTGTCCGCCGGACGTGGCAGGTCCGGAGCTTCGGGCTTCAGGTTGGCCAGGGGGGGCGGGTTCCGCCGCGCTGCCTTCGCCGCAATCAGATCCGCCTTTGTGAACCGGGAAGCCGGCTTCGGCTCGGCGGGGACATCGCCACGAGGCTCGGCGGGCGCGTCGACGATCGCGGCCGGTTCCGGAATCGGCGCCCTGGGCTCGTGGAAGACGGGAGGCTGCATGACCGGCGGCGCGGGCGGATCCGCGGGCCGCGCGGGCTCGAAGACCGGCTCTTCGGAGAGCGGCTCCGCCCGGGCCGACTCGTCGAGCGGAAGGCGGGCTCCCGCGCCCCGGTGGATGTTACGCTCCACGATGACGTCGTTGGGACCGCCGACGAGGAGCAGATGCTCGACATTGTCCCGGCGCAGCAGGATCAGCTGCCGCTGCCGGTCGAGTTCGTAGATGTCGACGATGCCGAGACGGGGCTGACGGCCGCGCGGACCGGATTTCGACAGGGCCATGCCCCTGCCGGAGAACCGCCGGAAGATCAGAACGATGGCGGCCAGAACGGCGAAAATGACGGCGAATATGATCAGGAACTGGAGCGGGAAGGAGCCGTCCGAATTAAAGAACGCTGACAAGATCGGGCTCTTTCGGGTTTCGGGCCGGAGGCCCTACGCAGCACAGGTTGTTCTGATATCACGGTCGGAGCGGCGGAAGGCAATAACGTTAAGAGTTCGTTAACAGGCAACTTCCGCGCCGAGCATCCGCTGCTGACAGACAGGCTCTTAACCGGACGTTAACCATGGAGGCGGCAGATTTTGCCCATCGCTCCGGGGTCGTCCGGCGGCGCCGAGGGGCTCCGAGCACCGTGTCCGTCACCGATCTCCCCATCCTCTCCATGCTTCGCACCCGGATGCAGTGGCATCAGACGCGCCAGAAGCTGCTCGCCGAGAACGTCGCCAACGCCGATCTGCCGGGTTTCAAGCCGCGCGATCTCGCGAGCCCCAGCTTCGGCGGCGGGACCGGCGATCTCGCCCAGCCCTCCGGATCCACGGGTGGCAATTCGGGCCTCGCCGTCACCAGCCCGGCTCACATCGCCCTCAACGGCGGCCCCGAAGGCCCGGGCGCGGAGCCGCGCCGGTTCAACGGGTTCGAGATCAGGCCGAGCGGGAACGGGGTCAATCTCGAGGAGGAGATGATGAAGGCCGGCGACAACCAGGCCGATTATCAGCTCGCCGCGACGATGTACCAGAAGAGCCTCGACAAGCTGAAGATCGCCATCGGCAAGCGCTGATCGTACCGCCCCCCTGAGCTTGCGGAGTACGCGCCGTGGAATTCCTGAAATCCCTGACCATCGCGGCATCCGGCCTCAAGGCCCAGTCGGGCCGGATGCGGATCATCGCCGAGAACATCGCCAATGCGGATTCGGCCCCGAGCGGGGTCGGCGCGGAACCCTACCGGCGCAAGATCCCCACCTTCACCCAGCACATCGACCGCGAGACCGGCGCGTCGATGGTCGAGGCCGGGCGGGTGAGGCGAGATCCCTCGCCGTTCCGCACGAAGTACGATCCGGGAAATCCCAGCGCCGATGCGCGCGGCGAGGTGCGGATGCCCAACGTCAACGGGCTGATCGAGAACATGGACATGCGCGAGGCCCAGCGCTCCTACGAGGCCAACCTGAACATGGTCACCGCGACCCGCAAGATGATCAACGCCACCCTCGCCATCCTCAAGGCCTGACGCTCTTCCTCTCCCGAAAGTCCGCCGCCATGCCGACCAACGCCTTCGCCGCAGGAGCCTACGCCGCCGTCCAGAACATCGGCGGCATGAAGGGCGGCACGCCCAGGATCGCCCCGACCTCGGGGGCGGATAACGGCTTCACCTCGCTCCTCACCTCGGCCATAGACAAGATCGGCGAGAGTGGCGCGAAGGCCGATGCCCAGGCCCTGTCGGTGGCGGGCGGCAAGGCCAACGTCGTCGACGTGGTGACCGCCGTCGCCGAGAGCGAGACGGCGCTGCAGACCCTGGTCGCCGTCCGCGACCGCGTGATCTCCGCCTATGAGGAAATCATGCGGATGCAGATCTAGCGCTTTATGAACCCTCCCCCCTCTGCGGGGGAGGGTGGTCGCACAGCGACCGGGAGAGGGGCGACCTCTCCGGATACGGCGCTCCCCTCTCCCGACCCGCTGCGCGGGCCACCCTCTCCCGCAGAGGGGAGAGGGGAGGCTCCAAGCCTTGATGCCCCACCCGAAGCGAGCAACTCACAGCATGACCGGCCTTGCCATCCTCGACGTCTCCCGAGACGGGATCTTCGTCTTTCTCAAGGTCGCGGGGCCGCTGATGATCGTCGCCCTCGTGGTCGGCCTCATCGTGTCGCTGCTCCAGGCACTGACGCAGATCCAGGAGCAGACGCTGATCTACGTGCCCAAGATCGTCGCCGTCTTCGCGGCGCTTCTGTTCATGCTGCCCTTCATGGGCGACGCGCTCGCCGGCTACATGACCCGCATCGCCGCCCGCATCGTATCCGGCGGATGACGCGCCGGGCCGGGCGCTGCTATGCAGGATCATGAACCTGCTCCTGCCCGGCATCGCGGCGGCCTACCTGCTCACCTTCGCGCGCATCGGCACGCTGATGATGCTGCTGCCGGGGCTCGGCGAGCAATCCGTCTCCCCGCGCATCCGTCTCGCCTTCGCGCTCCTCGTCTCGCTGATCCTGTTCCCGATGGTGCGCCCGCTGCTTCCGATGCAGGGCGCGGCACTTGCGGCCCCCGGATTGATCTCGCTCCTCATCGGCGAATTGCTGATCGGCCTCGTCCTCGGCCTCACCGTGCGCATGGTGCTGGCCGCCTTGCAGACCACCGGCGTCATCGTCTCGCAGCAGCTCGGCCTGTCCTACGCGATGACCGTGGACCCGACCCAGGGCGGCCAGCAGGCGGCGCTCGGCAACTTCCTGATGATGCTGGGCATCACCCTCATCCTCGCCACCGACCTGCATCATGTGGCGCTCGATGCCATCGGCCGGAGCTACGTGATGCTGCCGCCCGACGGCGTCCTGGCCATGGGCGAGGCGGCCCAGCTCGCACTTCGGGCCATGGCGCGCGGCTTCCTCCTGGCGGTCCAGATCTCGGCGCCGTTCATCGCCTTCGGTATCCTCTTCAACGTCGGCCTCGGCGTGCTCTCGCGCCTGATGCCGCAGATGCAGGTGTTCTTCATCGCGGTGCCCGCCTCCGTGCTCATCGGCATGCTGATCCTGTTCGGCAGCCTCGGCATCATGATGAGCGTCTTCCTCGACGATATCGGCCGCTATCTCGGCGAGTTGACCGGGCGATGAAGGCGGTGTCGAACGGTCCGACGATGCGCCGGACAGGGGAGCGCTGAGCCGTGTCCGACGACAGCGATCAGGAAGACAAGACAGAAGAGCCGACTCAACGGCGCATCGAAAAGGCGATCGAGCAGGGCAACGTCGCCAACAGCATTGAGGTCAACACCTTCTTCATCCTGTCGGCCTTCACGATGGCGCTGCTGCTGGCATCGGGAACGATTGCCAAGGATCTCGTCGTCAGCCTGCGCGCCTTCCTTATGAACGCGCATCAGGTCCCCTCCGACCCCACCGCCTATACCGAGATGGGGATGCGGATGCTGCTCATCTGCGCCCAGGCGCTCGTGATTCCGGTCAGCCTCGTGGTCATCGCGGGCCTCGCTGGCGGGCTCGTCCAGCACCCGCTGGTGTTCTCCACCGATGCCCTGATGCCGAAGTTCGATCGCATCTCGCCGATGGCGGGCATCAAGCGCATCTTCGGCGTCGAGGCCCTGGTCCAATTCCTGAAGGGGCTCGCCAAGCTGATGCTGGTGGGGGTCGTCGCGAGCACCATCCTGTGGAACGAGCGCGACCGCCTCGAAGTCTTCGCCCGGCTCGATCCGGCGGCGATGCTGCCCGCGATCCTCGGCATCGCCCTCAAGCTTCTCGGCGGCATGCTCGCCATCTTCGTGGTCATCGCCATGGGCGACGCCCTGTACCAGCGCTTCCGCTGGCGCTCGAAGCTGCGCATGACCAAGGAAGAGATGAAGCAGGAGCACAAGGAAAGCGAGGGCAATCCCGAGGTGAAGGGCCGGATGAGGCAGATCCGCGCCTCGCGGGGCAACAAGCGCATGATGGCTGACGTGCCCACCGCCACGGTCATCGTCACCAACCCCACCCACTACGCCGTCGCCCTGCGCTACGAGGCGGGCATGGCGGCGCCGATCTGCGTCGCCAAGGGCGTCGATTCCCTGGCATTGCGCATCCGCGCCGTCGCCAAGGAGCACGATGTGCCGATCATGGAGAACCCGCCGCTAGCGCGGGCGCTCCATGCCACGGTGGAGATCGATTCCGAGATTCCCGCCGAGCATTATCGCGCCGTGGCCGAGGTGATCGGCTTCGTCATGCGGCTGAAGCGCAGGGCGGCGTGAAAGCGCCACGCTTTATGCACCTTTTTTGACGAGACTTGTCCCTAACGTCCGGCGGACACCCTTGCTGCCGACGCGGCCTGGGCGCTAACCGGGATCGCTCGAGGGTGGAATGGCGCCGAGATGGCTGAGGTGAGCGGACCAACGAAACCGGTGTCGAGCGCCATAGACCGGTCGGAAAGGCCTGGGCGGGTCGGGCTGCTCCTCGTCCTGGCCGGACTTCTCGTCGGCGCGGCAGTGGGCCTGTCCTTCGTCGCCAACGAGCAGGCGCAGCCGCTCATCCTCGGGCTTCTCGCCCTGCTCGCCATGGCCGGCGTGTTCTGCCTGTTCGCCCTGGCGATCGGTGCGCTCCAGCTGGCGGGCCAGACCGGCCGCGACGACATCACCAAGGCCATCGTCGATGCCTCGCCCGAAGGCGCCATCGTCGTCGAGGACGGCGGCCGCCTGATCTACGCCAACGAGGCCTACCTGCGGATCTCCGGCGGGGAGACCTTCTCCAACCTCAGGCCGGTGGAGCGCGTCTTCGTCGGCTCGCCCGATGTGTCTGAGGCGGTCTACCGCCTCGCCCAGGCGGCCCATGACGGGCGCGGCCATGTGGAGGAGATCCGCATGGCGCCCCCGCCCCAAGGAGAGACCGAGCGCGCTTTCGCCTGGTTCCGCATCGCTGTGCGGGCGGTGGAGCGGCCGAGGCTCCCGGCGACCCTGTGGACGGTCACCGACATCACCCACGAGCGCGAGCGCCAGGAGAACGTCTTCCAGGAGCTTCAGCACGCGATCGATTACCTCGATCATGCGCCCGCCGGCTTCCTCTCCATCGATCCGTCGGGCTCCATCGTCTACATGAACGCGACGCTGGCCTTCTGGCTCGGCTACGACCTCGCCACGGTCGGTTCGGGCGGCCTGCGTCTGCCCGATATTGCGCCGAGCGCCGATGTGCTCACCGCCACCGAGGGCCTGCCCGGCGAGGTCCGCACGGACCGTTTCGACCTCGACCTGCGGCGCCGCAACGGCCAACCCCTGCCGACCCGGCTCTATCACCGCGTGGCCTTCGGCCAGGACGGCAAGCCCGGGCCGTCGCGCACCTTCGTGCTCAACCGCTCGGCCGGGGCCGAGAGCGACGAGCCGCAACGCGCCGCCGAGGTGCGCCTCGCCCGCTTCCTCAACAACAGCCCCATCGCCATCGCGACCCTCGACCCCACCGGGCGCATCGCCCGCGCCAACGCGTCCTTCGCCAGGCTCTTCGGCGGGACGCCGCGCCAGGCCGTGCCGGACGGGCGCGGCGAACTCGGCACCGAGCCGACCATGTGGGAGGCCCTGGTCGACCGCGACCGGGCCGCCCTCGAGAGCGCCCTGGTGAAGGCCGCCGACGGAACCATCGAGGTGCAACCCATCGAGGTCGCACTGGCGGGGCCGGGGAACCGCTCGGCGCGGGTCTGGCTCAGCCCGGCCGGCGGCGACACCGCGGCTGCGGAGGACGGGTCCTCCCAGCCCGACCGCGAGCGCGTGATCCTCTACGCCCTCGACACCACGGCACAGCGCCAGCTCGAACAGCAGATCGCCCAGACCCAGAAGATGGACACGGTGGGCCAGCTCGCCGGCGGCATCGCACACGACTTCAACAACGTCCTCCAGGCCATCATCGGCTATTCCGACCTGCTCCTGGCGAGCCACAGGCCCACCGATCCGGCCTTCCAGGACATCATGCAGATCAAGCAGAACGCCAACCGGGCAGCCAGCCTGGTGCGGCAACTGCTGGCCTTCTCGCGGCGTCAGACCCTGCGCCCGGAAGTGATGAATGTCGGCGAGGCGCTGTCCGACCTGACGCTGCTGCTGAAGCGCCTGCTCGGCGAACGGGTCGACCTCGACCTCAAGCACGGGCGCGACATCTGGCCGATCAAGGCCGACGTGAACCAGTTCGAGCAGGTCATCGTCAATCTCGCGGTCAATGCCCGCGATGCGATGCCCAATGGCGGCCGCCTGCTCATCCGCACCGCCAACATCCTCGAAGGACTCGAGAACACCGAGCGCCGGCCCGGCGCACCGGCGGGCGACCACGTCCTGATCGAGGTGCTGGATACCGGCGAGGGCATCCCGCCCGACGTGATGGAGAAGATCTTCGAGCCGTTCTTCACCACGAAGGACATCGGCAAGGGGACGGGCCTCGGCCTCTCCACCGTGTTCGGCATCGTCAAGCAGAGCGGCGGCACCATCGACGTGCAATCGACCGTGGGCAGCGGCACGGCCTTCCGAATCTACCTGCCGCGTCACGAACCGGCCGCCGAGCCCGCCCCCGAGCCCGCCCTCGCATCCGCCGCCCCGCAGAGCAACGCGGAGATCGCCGCCAGCCGGCTCCGGGGAGCACGCGACGTCGAAAAGCCCGGTAGCGGGCAATCCGCCCCGCGCAAACCCTCGCCCGATCATACGGGGCAGGGCGTGATCCTGCTGGTCGAGGACGAGGATCCGGTGCGCGCGGTCAACAGCCGAGCCCTGTCGGCACGGGGCTACACGGTTCTGGAAGCCGCCTCTGGCCTCGACGCCCTGGCCCTCATCAGCGATGTCGACCAGACCATCGACCTCGTCGTCTCCGACGTGGTGATGCCGGAGATGGACGGTCCGACTCTGTTGCGCGAATTGCGCAAGCACCGCCCGGACCTGAAGGTGATCTTCGTCTCCGGCTATGCCGAGGACGCGTTCCGCAAGAACCTCCCCGAGGGCGAGGATTTCAACTTCCTGCCGAAGCCCTTCAGCCTCAAGCAGCTCGTGGAAACGGTGAAGGAGACGATCGCCCGTTAGGGCGACGTTCTCCCGCCAAATGATGCGAAATCGGCACCCGGCACCTTGCGAAAAGAGAACAAAACAAGTACATCATTCGCATCCGAGGCACATTGAGCCTTGAGCTCTCCCCATGCATAAGGATGCCGACGAATGGCCCAGCCCGCGCTGAAAGTTGTGGATTCCCCGATGGTGGACAAGGACAAGGCGAAGGCGATCGATGCCGCGCTGTCCCAGATCGAGCGTGCTTTCGGCAAGGGCTCGATCATGCGGCTCGGCAAGAACGACAAGGTGGCGGAGGTCGAGACCGTCTCCACCGGCTCGCTCGGCCTCGACATTGCGCTCGGCGTCGGCGGCCTGCCGCGCGGCCGGGTGATCGAGATCTACGGCCCCGAATCCTCGGGCAAGACCACCCTTGCCCTTCACACCATCGCCGAGGCCCAGAAGAAGGGCGGCGTCTGCGCCTTCGTGGATGCGGAGCACGCCCTCGATCCGGTCTATGCGCGCAAGCTCGGCGTTCAGCTCGACGATCTCCTGATCTCGCAGCCCGATACCGGCGAGCAGGCCCTGGAAATCACCGACACCCTGGTGCGCTCGGGCGCCATCGACGTGCTCGTGGTCGATTCGGTGGCGGCGCTGACGCCCCGCGCCGAGATCGAGGGCGAAATGGGCGACAGCCAGCCCGGCCTTCAGGCGCGCCTGATGAGCCAGGCCCTGCGCAAGCTCACGGGCTCGATTTCGCGTTCGAAGTGCATGGTCATCTTCATCAACCAGATTCGGATGAAGATCGGCGTCATGTATGGCAGCCCGGAGACGACCACGGGCGGCAACGCGCTCAAGTTCTACGCGTCGGTGCGCCTCGACATCCGCCGCATCTCGACCCTGAAGGACCGGGACGAGGCCATCGGCAACCAGGTCCGCGTCAAGGTGGTGAAGAACAAGGTCGCGCCGCCCTTCAAGCAGGTGGAATTCGACATCATGTTCGGTGAGGGCGTCTCGAAGGTCGGTGAGTTGATCGACCTCGGGGTGAAGGCCGGGATCGTGGAGAAGTCCGGCGCCTGGTTCTCCTATGCGAGCCAGCGCCTCGGCCAGGGCCGCGAGAACTCGAAGGGCTTCCTGCGCGACAACCCGGACATCGCCAACAAGATCGAAGCGGCGATCCGGCAGAATTCCGGCCTGCTCGCAGACAAGATCCTCGAGACCGCCAAGCCCACCGAGGACGATCTGGACGAAGGCGAGGCCTGATCGCCTCGCAAGTCATCGAAATGGCCGTCGCAGCTCCCTGCGGCGGCCTTTTTTGATGATCGGATCGGCGCGGTATCGATCTGCCCTCCGGCTTGAACTCGACGAGAGCCCGAACGGCTCGCGCGCACTACCTTCGCGTGGCCCGCGGCGGACATACGAAGCCACCCTCGAACCGCCATTCCGAGGGGACGCAACGGGCGCCGCGGCCGTTTTGCAGCCCACGTCGTGAAAAAGCGGAACCCACCGCAATCGACCGGGCGTGACTCGACGGTCCGGCCTCCTTATGAGGGCGCAAGCCACGAAGAAGCCTCGGGTCGTCGTCTCGACGGCCCAAAGCGCACGACAGAGTCATTTCACGATGAGCGGCGTCAACGAGATCCGGTCGGCCTTTCTCGACTATTTCGCCAAGGCGGACCACGCCGTGGTGCCGTCGTCGTCCCTCGTTCCGCGCAACGACCCGACCTTGATGTTCACCAATGCGGGCATGGTGCAGTTCAAGAACGTCTTCACCGGCGTCGAGAAGCGGCCCTATTCTCGCGCGACCACGGCGCAGAAATGCGTACGCGCCGGCGGCAAGCACAACGACCTCGACAATGTAGGCTATACCGCGCGTCACCACACCTTCTTCGAGATGCTCGGCAATTTCTCCTTCGGCGATTATTTCAAGCCGCAGGCGATCGAACTGGCCTGGAGCCTGATCACGAAGGAGTTCGGCCTGTCGAAGGACCGGCTTCTGGTGACCGTCTATGCGGATGACGAGGATGCGGCCGGGCTGTGGCGCAAGATCGCCGGCTTCTCCGACGACCGGATCATCCGCATCGGCACGTCGGATAACTTCTGGCAGATGGGCGATACCGGCCCGTGCGGTCCCTGCTCGGAGATCTTCATCGATCAGGGTCCCGGCCTCCAGGGCGGCCCTCCCGGCTCGCCGGACGAGGACGGCGACCGGTTCCTGGAATTCTGGAACCTCGTCTTCATGCAGTACGAGCAGATCGAGCCGGGCAACCGCCTCGCTTTGCCGCGCCCCTCCATCGACACCGGCATGGGGCTGGAGCGCATGGCGGCGATCCTCCAAGGCGTCACCAGCAACTACGACACCGACCTGTTCAAGGCCCTCATCGATGCGGTGAGCCACGCGGTCGGCCGGCCCCCGGAGCCCGGCACCGTCGCCTCCTATCGGGTCATTGCCGATCACCTGCGCTCGGTCTCGTTCCTCATCGCCGACGGCGTCCTGCCGTCGAACGAGGGCCGCGGCTATGTCCTGCGCCGCATCATGCGCCGGGCCATGCGCCACCTCGAACTCCTGGGCTCCCGCGAGCCGGTGATGTTCCGCCTCGTCCCCACCCTTGTGCGCGAGATGGGGCAGGCCTATCCCGAACTGACCCGCGCCGAGAGCCTGATCTCGGAGACCCTGCGCCTGGAGGAGACCCGCTTCCGTCGCACCCTCGAGCGGGGCCTCGCCATCCTCGATTCCGAGAGCCGCACCCTGGTCTCCGGCCAGAACCTGTCCGGCGAGACCGCTTTCACCCTCTACGACACCTACGGCTTCCCCCTCGACCTGACCCAGGACGCCCTGAAGGCCCGCGGCATCGGCGTCGACACGGACGCGTTCGGCCAGGCGATGGAGCGCCAGCGCAAGGCCGCCCGCGCCGCCTGGACCGGCTCGGGCGAGGCCGCCACGGAGACGGTCTGGTACGGCATCAAGGAGCGCGTCGGCGCCACCGAGTTCCTCGGATACGAGACCGAGGGCGCGGAGGGCATCGTCACCGCGCTCCTGCGCGATGGAGCCGAGGTGGAGAGCCTGTCGGCCGGGGAGACCGGCCTCGTACTCCTCAACCAGACGCCGTTCTATGCCGAATCCGGCGGTCAGGTGGGCGATACCGGCCGCCTGACCGCGTCGAGCCTGATCGCGCGGGTCACCGCCACGGAGAAGAAGCTCGGCGATCTCTTCGTGCATCACGTCACCGTCGACGAGGGGCGGTTGACCCTCGGGCAGGCGGCGGAACTCACCGTCGATCACGCCCGCCGGTCGGCAATCCGCGCCAACCATTCGGCCACCCATCTTCTGCACGAGGCCCTGCGCCAGGTGCTCGGCGATCATGTGGCCCAGAAGGGGTCGCTGGTCTCGGCCGAGCGCCTCCGCTTCGATTTCAGCCATCCCAAACCCATGGACGAGGCCGAGCTCCGCGCCGTGGAGGACATCGCCAATGCGGTGCTCCTGCAGAACACGCCCGTGGTGACGAAGCTGATGGCCCAGGACGAGGCCGTCGCCTCAGGCGCCCGCGCCCTGTTCGGCGAGAAATACGGCGACGAGGTGCGCGTCGTCTCCATGGGACGCCCGGTCGACGATCGGGGCGAGCTCGCGGAGGAGGGCCGGCTTCCGGCCTTCTCCATCGAACTCTGCGGCGGCACTCATGCGGGCCGCACGGGCGAGATCGGGCAGATCTCGGTGCTAGGCGAGAGCGCGGTCGGCGCCGGCGTGCGCCGCATCGAGGCCCTCACCGCCGGGGCGGCCCGTCGTCACCGCTCCGAGGAGAGCCGCACCCTCGGCCAGATCGCCGGGCTCCTCAAGGTCCAGAGCGCCGATGTCCCCGAGCGGCTGAGTGCGCTCATCGAGGAGCGCCGCCGCCTGGAGCGCGAATTGTCGGACGCCAAGAAGAAGCTCGCCATGGGCGGCTCGTCGGGGAACGACGACGGCATCGTCGAGGTCGGCGGCGTCAAGCTGATGGCCAAGGTCGTCGAAGGTGTCGAAACTCGTGACCTCAAGAGCTTGGTCGATGCCGGCAAGAGCCGTATCGGCTCCGGGATCGTTGCCCTCGTCGGGCTGTCCGCCGACGGCAAAGCCGGCCTCGTGGTGGGCGTGACCGCGGATCTCACCGACCGCTACGACGCGGTCGCTCTCGTCAGGGCCGGTGCCGGGCATCTCGGCGGCAAGGGCGGCGGCGGACGCCGCGACATGGCCCAGGCCGGCGGCCCGGAGGGAACCGGCGCCCAGGCGGCGATCGACGCCATCGCCCAGGCGCTCTCCGTCAGTTGACGCGCTTCCAGGTCTGGCGCTTGCAAAACACGCTCATGACGCAGCCCGCCACTTCGACCACGTTCGGCCCCTTGACCGTGAGACTGCCGGAATAGGTCTTGCCGTCGTTGGGGTTGTAGAGCGAGCCCTCGTAGCCGTCCCCGGACGGGGTCGACGCGTTCATGATCTGGACGCCGATCAGGCTGCGGGATTGCAGCGAGGCATCCGGGTTCTTGGAATCGAGGCCCTTGCCCGGCACGCTCACCAGGGTGCCGCAATAGCCACCGCCGCAGCGCGCGATCCGAACCTTCGAATCCCCGTTCTCGGTGAGCCAGACCCCGCTCGGGTCGGCCCCCTTCTCGGCGAAGCCCCCTCCCGTCATCGCGATCAGGGCCATGACGGCCACGGCGGATCGCGTTGGCATCGCTGTGAACTTCATCGTCATCCTTCGTCCTCTCGAACGGTTCCGGCGGCCGCCGGGGCAGCCCCGCCTCGCGGGAAGCGGGAGTTAGCCCTCCGGCATGGGAGGGGCAAGCGCAGGGTCGAGACCGGCCCGATACGCCACCGCATGCCTTGACAGGGCGCCCCGGCACGCGCCTAGAGACCGCCGAAGTTGAATGGAGAATCGCGATGCGTGTGGTCGAGACACGAATTCCCGCGGTGAAGCGGGTCGTGCCCAATCGCTTCGGCGACGACAGGGGCTGGTTCTCGGAGACCTTCCGGGCCGATGTCCTGGCCGGTGCCGGGATCGCCGACGCCTTCGTGCAGGACAACCAATCCTTCTCCGCCCAGAGCGGGACCGTTCGCGGCCTGCATTTCCAGCTCGCACCGGCGGGCCAGGCCAAGCTCGTGCGCGTCCTGTCGGGCTCCATCCTCGATGTCGCCGTCGACCTGCGGCGCGGATCCGAGACCTATGGACAGCATGTCGCCGTCCGGCTCGACGCCGCCGAGGGCGAACAACTCTACGTCCCGGTGGGCTTCGGCCATGGGTTCTGCACCCTGGAACCCGACACCATGGTCGCCTACAAAGTGTCGGCCTATTACAGCCGCGAGCACGACCGCAATCTGGCATGGAACGATCCGGACTTGGCTATCGACTGGCCGGTCGGCGAGGACGAGGCGGTCTTGTCCGACAAGGACCGCGTGGCACCGTCCTTCGCCGATCTGGGCGCGGTGTTCTGACGTACCGCCCGCCCCTTCGGCGAAGGCACGTCGGAGCGACGCGATACCGAACCGCCCATGCGTGACCACCAGGATCTATGAACATGGCCAAATCCCAACGCATTCTGGTCACGGGCGGCTGTGGCTTCATCGGCTCGGCTCTGGTCCTGCACCTCGTCCAGGATCTCGGCCATGAGGTCGCGACCCTCGACGCGCTGACCTATGCGGCCAATCCGATCTCGCTGGCTCCCCTCGATGGCGATCCGCGGCACCGGCTGGTGACCGGCGACATCTGCGATCCCGCCGCCGTGCACGCCCTCTACGCCAACTTCCGGCCCGACGCGGTGATGCATCTCGCCGCTGAGAGCCATGTGGACCGCTCGATCACCGACCCGGGCGCCTTCATCCGCACCAATGTCGTCGGCACGCAGGTGATGCTCGATGGCGCCCGCACCTACTGGGAAAGCCTCGGCGGCGAAGCGAAGGCGGCGTTCCGGTTCCTCCACGTCTCCACCGACGAGGTCTACGGCTCGCTCCCGCCGGACGGGTTCTTCACCGAGGACAGCCGCTACGACCCGCGCTCGCCCTATTCGGCCTCCAAGGCCGCCTCCGACCATCTGGCACGGGCCTGGGGAGAGACCTACGGCCTGCCGGTTCTGGTGACGAACTGCTCCAACAATTACGGCCCCCGGCATTTCCCGGAGAAGCTGATCCCCCTGATGATCCTCAACGCCCTCGAAGGCCGGCCCCTGCCGGTCTATGGCGACGGCCTCAACGAGCGCGACTGGATCCACGTGGAGGACCATGCACGGGGCCTCGTGGCGGTGCTGGAACGGGGCCGCCTCGGCGAGACCTATCTCCTGGGCGGCCGCTCGGTGCGCAACAATCTCGCCGTCGTGAAGGCCCTCTGCGCCGCCTTCGACCGGCTGCGGCCGGAGCATGGGCCGCACGAGCGCCTGATCTCCTTCGTCGCCGACCGGCCGGGCCACGACCGGCGCTACGCCATCGATCCCGGCAAGGCCGAGCGGGAGATCGGCTGGACCCCCACCAAATCCTTCGAGGAAGCGCTTGAGGAGACCGTGCGCTGGTATCTCGACAACGAGGCGTGGTGGCGTCCGATCCGCGAGGGCCGCTATACCGGCGAGCGCCTCGGCCTCGGCACGCAAGCCACGAAGGCTTGAGATGGATATCCTGATCCTCGGCGGGGCGGGCCAGGTCGGCACCGAACTGCAGGCCTCCCGGCACTGGGGCGCGGGCGTGACCCTCGTCGCCCCGACCCGTACCGAACTCGACGTCACCGACGCTGCGGCCGTGGCGCGGATCTTTACCGAGCGCACCATCGGGGCGGTGGTGAACGCCGCCGCCTACACCGCCGTGGACAAGGCCGAGTCGGAGGTGGTGGAAGCCTGGCGCCTCAACGCCCTGGCCCCCGCCATCCTGGCGGCCGAGACGGCGCGGCGGGGCATCCCCCTCGTCCACGTCTCCACCGATTACGTCTTCGACGGCGCCGCATCGAGCGCCTATGCGCCGGACGCGCCGATCCGTCCAACCAGTGTCTACGGCGCCAGCAAGGCCGCCGGCGAAATGGCGGTCCGCACCGCCAATCCGCGCCACGCGATCCTGCGCACGGCCTGGGTCGTGAGCCCGCACCGGGGGAACTTCGTGAAGACGATGCTGCGGCTCGCCGCCGAGCGGGATGCGCTGAATGTCGTGAACGACCAGCGCGGCTGCCCGACCTCCGCCGCCGATCTCGCCGCCGCCCTCGCGGACATCGCCCTACGACTTTCCGCCGACAGCGACGCGCCCACGGGCACGCATCACTTCGTCAATGCGGGCTCCACCACCTGGCACGGTTTCGCGCAAGCCATCGTCGCCGGCTCGGCTGCGCGCGGCGGCCGGAACGTTCCAGTCAACGGCATCCCCACCAGCGCCTATCCGACGCCCGCGCGGCGGCCCGCCAACTCGGAATTGTCGACGGAGAGCCTGACGAAGGCCTACGGGCTGACGCCGCGCCCCTGGCAGGCGGCCCTCGACGACATCCTCGACCGGCTTGTCGGCCCCGCGCATCATTCAGCAGAGGCACAGTCATGAAGGGCATCGTTCTCGCCGGTGGGTCCGGCACGCGCCTCCATCCAGCGACCCTGTCGATCAACAAGCAGCTGCTGCCCGTCTACGACAAGCCGATGATCTATTATCCGGTCTCCGTGCTGATGCTCGCCGGCATCCGCGAGATCCTGATAATCTCGAGCCCGGAGCATCTCGGCAATTACGAGCGTCTGTTCGGCACCGGCGAGCAGTTCGGTCTCTCCTTCAGCTACGCGGTCCAGCCTCGTCCGGAAGGACTCGCACAGGCCTTCACCATCGGTCGCGACTTCGTCGGCACGGACGACGTCGCCCTCGTGCTGGGGGACAACCTGTTCTTCGGCTCGGGCATGAGCGCCATGCTCAAACAGGCGCGCGAACGGAAAAGCGGCGCGACGATCTTCGCCTATCACGTGGACCATCCGGAAGCTTACGGCGTGGTCACCCTCGACCGTGAGGGGCGTCCCTTGCGCATCGTCGAGAAGCCCTCGGTGCCGGAAAGCCCCTGGGCCGTGACCGGCCTCTACTTCTACGACAACCGGGTGCTCGACATCGCCGCCGCCGTGAAGCCCTCGGCCCGCGGCGAATTGGAGATCACGTCCGTCAACCAGGCCTATCTCGACCTCGGCGAACTCCATGTGCAGCGCATGTCGCGCGGCTATGCCTGGCTCGATACCGGGACGCATGACAGCCTGCTGGAGGCGGGCGAGTTCGTGCGCACGCTGCAGAACCGGCAGGGCCTCCAGGTCGCCTGCCTGGAGGAAATCGCCTATCTCCAGGGCTTCATCGACAAGGCGCAGCTGATCGCCCGCGGCGAGCTCTTCGCCAAGACCGCCTACGGCCAGAACCTGCTAAAACTGTCGAAGCTCGACCCGGAATCCCGCCTCGACGAGTGAGCGGCTCGCCTAGACCTCGCCCCTGGCGAGGATGGCGCCCGTATAGGTCTCGCTGACCTCGCAGATCGGACGCCCCGACCGGTCCGAGAGGATCGCCTCGATGGCGAAGACGAGATCCGACGGGCCGGGAACACCCGCATCCAGAGGCCACAATCTCAGCAGCCGGAGGTTTCGGCGCTTGGGGAACAGGGTGTGGACCACCCGCCCGAAAGGAGCCTCCGTCCTGTCGAGGGACAGGTTCATCTCCGTCGTCAGACGCGCCGGGACGTACCAGTTCTCGGCCTGCGAGAGGACGTAGCCGGCGCAACTCAGGCGGACGTGCCGGTAGCGAACCACCTCACCGTCGGACAAAGCGAGCCGCTGGCTCTGCACCGGGCTCGGGAGCCGTTCGGGACCCGGAACCCGCGTCACCACCAACCGAGCCTCTGCCGCGAGCCGACGCTCCTCGCACCAGCCCTCCAGCACCGTCGTCGCGCTGTCGCCGTTCAGGAGCCGTGCGCTCAGGGTCTCGATCAGCGCCTCGGCGTCCGAGGTGGGGATGGTGAGGGCATGCCGTCCGGCGGGTAGGGTCATGGCTCCGACCTATCATGGGGCCGAAGGCGACACACGCCATCATCCGTCTCCGTGCCCGACCGATTGGGGACCACCGGATCGTCCGCTCACACCGGGCCCATGGAACCGAATGCCGGGCTCCGCTCCCGGTGCAACCGGGAACGGAGCCAATCGGCAGAGGCGTCCGCGTCAAGCGCCGAAGACGAACAACTCGTTGAGCGCGTCCTGCACGTCTGCGCTCGCCACATCGTGCAGGATGATCTTGTTGGAGGAGGCGACGTCCTTGAAGGTCACCAGCGTGTCTCGGCCGTTATTGAGACCGCGCAGGATGACGTCACTCGCCACGACGCCCTCGATATCCACGGAGATGTGGTCGACGTCGATGTCGAATCCGTAGACGTTGTCGCGGCCGAAGCCGGCCTCGAAGTGGAACGTGTTGTCACGGCCGCTCGCGATGATCTTGTCGCCCCCAGCCCCGCCCTCGATGACGTTGCTGCCCCTGCTGACAACAATGCGGTCGGCGCCCGACGTGCCGATGATCTCCACATCGGCCGAGGTTTGAGACACGATCCTGGCGCCCGTGCTCACCCCCGACATGTCGAGGTCCACATCGTTGCGGATGTAGACGGTCTCGATTCCGGTGAAATTACCGTTGGTAAGGCTCACGGAGCCGGTACCCATCAGAAATAGGAAGTCGGTCCCACCACCGCCATTCACGACACCGGGCGTTTCGCTGATGACGAGACGGTCGTTGCCGCCGTTGCCGTAGATATCGTCGCTGTCGCCATTGCCGTTGATGGTGTTGTTGTCGTCGTTTCCGGCCAGGAAATCGGCGTGGGCGCTGCCGAGCAGGTTTTCGAACCCGCTGAACGTATCTCCCTCCGCGTCGCCTTGCGTGGCGAGATCGCTCGCAAAACTGACGCCCACGCCCGCCGTCGAATGGGCATAGCTCAATGTATCGATGCCAGCACCGCCGTAGAGGCTATCGCCTCCCGCGCCGCCCTCGATGACATTGTTGTTACCATCGCCGCTCGCGCTGTCGTCGAAATCCGTCAAGCGCAGATTAAAAATGTTGCTGAAAGTGTCGTGAAGTTTCGCCCCAGTATTATCGATGCTACTGCCACTCCCGATACCGACAGAGATGCCGAAGAAACGGCCGGGTTGATACTCGGAGCTTTCCGTGAACGATGCGTAGCTCAGAGTGTTCGTCCCCCCGCCACCGTCGATCGTGTTGGTGCCCAGACCGGCTTCCAGGATGTCGTTGCCGTCGCCGCCGTAGAGGGTGTCGCCGCCATCGCCACCGTTGAGGATATCATTGCCGTCACCGCCGTCGAGGGTGTCGTTACCGCTGCCGCCGTTGAGGATATCGTCGCCGCTTCCGGTCACCAGGACGTCGCCGAGATCACCCCCGGTGAAATCCAACGCATTGGACGAGTCGCTGAAATCCGCGAAGATGCTCGTATTAGCGGCGGACAGCATGTCGGCTGTCCGGAAATCCTGCAGATACCCGGCCTCGTTCGGAGTTTCGGCTATGAAGTTACCCAAACTCACTGCAATCTTATAAATCTCGTTTACTGGAAAAATCACCGATGCAACATCACTGTTGATATCGCTGTAATTTGAATTACGGGTGTATTGAATTGATGACATCGTCGGACCTTGCGTAATATTGGCCTCGCCACGCGTTCATCGGGAAACCGAAAGGCCTTTCGATCGAACAGCCGCGGTAATATACAGTCTATCCATGAATCGATTGATAATTTTTGACTGCTTATCAAATGCATCGTCGGGATCAATGCATGCTATAGTGCATAATGACGCCGCGCTTCGATGCGAGGCGATGATATCGCCGATGCGACGGACGGGACGAGCGCCGGCCTGAGTGAAGCCGAACTCCACCCTCCCAAATGCAACTCCGGCGGAATCGCCGGAGTCAGATCGACCGGCGGCCGTATTGGGGAGCAAGCGGCCAGAGCGCTTCGTTCGAAGTCTCTGTCATCGCGGATGTGGGCGTCGGCGAGGACGGCTCGGCACGGATCGGTCAGCAGACGCGCCGGGCGGACCACGATGGCCCGATCAGCCGGCGTCGGCCGCGCGCCTGCGAGGCTTCAAGCCGCGCGACAGCGGAGCCATGTCTCCACGGCGACGGAAGAGAAGGGTGACCGAAGAAAATCCAGACTGAGCCGGCTGGCGGCATCCGGGTCGTGGCCGCGAAGATCGAATGGTGGAGCCTAACGGGATCGAACCGATGACCTCTTCCATGCCATGGAAGCGCTCTCCCAGCTGAGCTAAGGCCCCACATTCCAGGACAATCGCGACGCTGTCTCGCGATTGTCGTCATCATCGGTGAACCTCACCGAGATTGGTCTTGTCCGATTCGTTCGACGGCGCCCCTCGGGGCGACATCCGCGAACCGGATGAAAAGAAATGGTGGAGCCTAACGGGATCGAACCGATGACCTCTTCCATGCCATGGAAGCGCTCTCCCAGCTGAGCTAAGGCCCCACTTCTGGGACCATCGCAACACGTCTCGCGATGGTCGTTCCGCCAATCTGCCTCGCGGCGTCCGGCGGAGGCGGTTCTATATTCGGGCCGTTGCCCGGACTCAAGCCCCTAATCGCATTCATCGCCGAGAATCTTTTGGCGCTGGGCCTCGGGACCTGCAAAGCGAGGCGGGACGCGCCTCAGCTTTCTTCGTCGTTCTCGATATCGCCGTCGATGAGATCGGCCACGTCGTCGTCGCCGGTATCTTCCTCCTCGAGGAAGGTGTCGTCGGCGTCGGTCGAATCGGCATCGTCGTCGCCGGTCGTGGTATCCGCTTCGTCTTCAGCGGCCTCGACCTCGTCGAGGGACACGATCTCGGGACCGCCCTTCTCGGCGTCCGTATCCTCGTCGTCGTCAGCCGGAACGGCCGCGGCGCGGGAGGCGAGGGCGGGAGCGGCGATGCGCGACGTCGCGGCGGCCTGATAGATGGTCCCGCATTTCGGGCAGGTCGCGGGATCCTTGTCGAGATCGTAGAATTTCGCGCCGCAGCTCATGCATTGACGCTTCAAGCCGAGTTCCGGTCTGGCCACGGGCGAACCTCTGATAGGGATTTGGGAGAGGCGCCCCGTTAGTCGGGTGAAACCGTCCTGTCAAATGCGCTCGCGCAGGCGATCCACCGCGTTCGGCCCGAACCGCGTCCGGATTCGACCGCGCGCAGGCCGCGACGGGTCGGATGACGCCGCCCCGCCTGCGTGGTAACCGGCCCCATGACGTCGCCGCCGGCCGAAGGGCCGGCGGCGACGTCCCGACTGTGCCAGAAGCCGAAAAGTCATCATTCCCGTGTCGCACACTTCCGAACCGCAGCCCCTGACTGCTTCCGCCGGCGCACCCTTGCGCGGCGCGCTGCGGCCGCCGGGCGACAAGTCGATCTCCCACCGGGCGATGATCCTCGGTCTCCTGAGCATCGGCGAGACCCGCATCGAGGGCTTGCTCGAAGGCGACGACGTGCTGCGCACGGCCGAGGCCGCCAGAGCCCTCGGGGCCGGGATCGATCGTCTCGGGGAGGGGCGCTGGCTCGTGCGCGGCGTCGGCATCGGCGGGATGACCGACCCGGCCGGCGTGCTGGATTTCGGCAATGCCGGCACGGGCTCCCGCTTGATGATGGGCGTGGTCGGCGGGCAGGACGTCACCGCGACCTTCGACGGCGACGCCTCCCTGCGCAAGCGCCCCATGCGCCGCATCCTCGATCCGCTGATCCGGATGGGCACACAGGTCCTGAGCGAGGAGGAGGGCGGCCGGGTGCCGCTCACCCTTCGTGGGCCGAGGGAAGCCATTCCGATCACCTACGAGACTCCCGTCGCCTCGGCCCAGATCAAATCCGCGGTGCTGCTTGCCGGCCTCAACGCGCCGGGAACCACGACGGTGATCGAGGCGGCGGCGACCAGGGACCATAGCGAGCGGATGCTCCGCCTGTTCGGGGCCGAGGTAATCGTGAGCCCTCACGGACCCGGCGGCCACGGTCGCAGCATCGCGCTGACCGGCCAGCCCACCCTGCGCGGCACCGACGTCATCGTGCCGGCCGACCCGTCCTCGGCGGCCTTCCCGCTGGTGGCGGCCCTCATCGTCCCGGGCTCCGAAGTGACGATCGAGGGGGTGATGATGAACCCCCTGCGCATCGGCCTCATCACCACGCTGCTGGAGATGGGCGCCGATATCGAGCGTCGCAACGAGCGTGACGAGGGCGGCGAGACCGTGGCCGATCTCCATGTCCGCGCCAGCCGCCTCAAGGGCGTCGACGTGCCGGCCGAGCGGGCCCCGTCGATGATCGACGAGTATCCCGTCCTCGCCGTCGCCGCCGCCTTCGCCGAGGGCGTCACCCGGATGAACGGGCTGCACGAGCTGACGGTGAAGGAATCCGACCGACTCGCCGCTGTGGCGGATGGTTTGCGCGAGAACGGCGTGACCTACCGGATCGAGGGTGAGGATCTCATCGTCGAGGGCGATGGCTCCGCCGCGCGCGGCGGTGGCACCGTCGCCACCCATCTCGACCACCGCATCGCCATGGCCTTCCTGGTGATGGGCCTCGCGACAAAGCAACCCGTGACCGTCGATGACGGCGCGATGATCGCCACCAGTTTCCCGAGCTTCCTGCCGACGATGCGGGCACTCGGCGGCCGCATCGCGGAGTAGGTCCCATGCCGATGGTCATCGCGATCGACGGACCCGCCGCCTCGGGCAAGGGAACCCTCGCCAAGCGCCTCGCCGCGCATTACGGGCTGCCGCATCTCGATACCGGCCTGCTCTACCGGGCCGTGGCCCTCACGGTGATCGATGCGGGCTGCAACCTCGACGATCACGCCGCAGCGGCGCGGGCCGCCGCGACGCTGATCGCCGACCGGCTGGCCGATCCGCGCCTGCGCGAGCGGGCGATGGGAGACGCCGCCTCCCGCATCTCGTCCATCCCGGCGGTGCGCGCGGCCCTGCTCGCCTGGCAGCAGCGTTTCGCCGGCGGTGCCAGCGGCGCCGTCCTCGATGGCCGCGACATCGGCACGGTGGTCTGTCCGCAGGCCCAGGTGAAGCTGTTCATCACCGCCGCCGCCGAGGAGCGCGCCCGGCGCCGGCACCTCGAACTCCTGCGGCGCGGCGAGCCGTCGAGCCTCGGGGCGATCCTGTCCGACATCGTCGCCCGCGATGCGCGCGATGCTCAGCGCTCGACGGCGCCCCTCAAGGCGGCCGCCGACGCCGTCCTCCTCGACACCACGGACCTCGATGCGGACGAGGCCTTCGAGGCGGCGCGCGCGGTGGTGGACCGGGCGCGCGTCCACTGAGGCTCGCTTACCGCTCGGGCTCCGGCCCGTAGCGGTTCGGGCCGGGCGTACCCCGGCGGCAGATGGTCTCGACGAAGAACCAGAGGTTGAACCCCGTCATCGCCAGGGTGGCGGCGATCACGGGCAACGGATAGGCTTCGGCGAACGTCTCGGTGGGCGCGAAGCCCGCGAGTGTGACGACGATGTCGGGCAGCATCCACCACCCCGTCCGCTGCCGGTCGTGAAGGCGCCGGATCGTCGCCGCCACGAGCACGGCGGCGGTCCCGACCGCGGTGACACCGACAATGGCGAGGCCCGTGAAGCGCGCGTCCAGCGACGCGGCCAGGATGGCGACACTGCCGGACAGGACGAAGAGCAGCAGCATCCCGATCAGGCGGCGATGATAGTGCCGGCGGGACAGCCGGCCTCGCGGATCGAAGAAGCCCGCGAGCGGGGCGAGCGTATCCATCATGTCCCCCTCGGCTTCACCCGCCGGGTCGGCGGCTCGGTGAGCGGATCGTCCGGCCAGGGATGGCGCGGGTAGCGTCCGCGCATCTCGGCGCGCACGGCACTCCAGGAGCCGCGCCAGAAGCCGGGGAGGTCCTTCGTGATCTGGATCGGCCGAGAGGCCGGTGACAACAGGTGGAGGACCAGCGGCACGCGACCGCCGGCGATGGCGGGATGGCGGTCGAGGCCGAACAACTCCTGGACCCGGACTGCCAGGACCGGACCGCCCTCGGCATCGTAGTCGATGGGAATGCGCGACCCCGTGGGCACCTCCACATGGGTCGGCGCCTCCGCGTCGAGGCGGTGACGCATGTCCCAGGGGAGGAGTGCGTCGAGCGCGCGGCCGAGATCGTCGGCGGTGACGGCGTCGAGGCCGGTGCGTCCCTCGATCTCCGGCGCGAGCCAGGTCTCCACCGATGCGCTCAACGCCGCGTCGGAGAGGTCAGGCCATACTTCGCCCTCGGCCGCGCGCAGGAAGCTAAGGCGGGACCGCCATTGGGCGAGGGCCGGCGTCCAGGGCAGGCTGTCGAGGCCGAGCCCGGCGATGCCCCGCGCCAGGATGACGGCCGATGCCGCATCCAACGGCACCGGCAGGATCCGCTCGCCGAGGGTCGCGGAACCGAGGCGGCGGGAGGCGCGTGCCCGCAGGGACCGGGAGCCCCTGTCGAACACCACCTGGGTGACGGAGTCGATCCGTTCCGCGAACGCGGCCTCGATTTCCTCCAGGGTGATCGCGGCGGCGGCGAGGATGCGCCCGGAGGCCGCCGTGCCGGCGATGTCGGCCACCACGAGGAAGGGTTCGCGGGCGAGCGCCGAGGCCGGGTCCACGCGCCCGGCGCGTCCGTTCGCCATGACGAACTCGCCGTCCCGCCCGCGCGAGCGGGCGACGCGGTCGGGATAGGCGAGGGCGAGGAGCGCTCCGGCCCCGGATACATCGGCCGTCGTCGCCGCGCCCGCGAATGCGGCGGCCTGCTCGGCCCAGCCGCGCGCCAGACGCCGCATATCGGAGGCGCGGGTTCCACGGTCGCGGGCGAACCGGTCGGCGCGGACGGCAAGGTCGGCATCGTCCCCGCCGAGGCCGCGCTCCACCAAGATCGCCGCAAGGTCCGCCGCCTCCCGCGCCCGCCCGAACCCGGCCGCCGCGACCACCATCCGGGCGAGGCGCGGGGGGAGGGGGATGGCACGCAGCGCCCGCCCCGTCTCGGTGAGCCGCCTGTCTTCATCGAGGGCGGCGAGGTCGCGCAGCATCGAGCGCGCCTCCGCCAAAGCCGGGGCGGGCGGGGCATCGAGGAACGACAGGGTGGCGGGGTCGGAGACGCCCCAGGCGGCGCAGTCCAGCAGCAGGCCGGACAGGTCGGCGGCCAGGATCTCCGGCCGCGTGAAGGGTTCGAGGGCACTGGTCGCCGCCTCCGACCAGAGGCGATGGCAGATGCCCGGCTCGGTCCGCCCCGCGCGACCGCGCCGCTGGTCCACCGAGGCGCGGGAGGCACGCGCGGTGACGAGGCGGGTCAGACCGATGCCGGGCTCGTAGAGCGGCACGCGGGACAGGCCGGAATCGACCACGATGCGGACGCCCTCGATGGTGAGCGAGGTCTCGGCGATGCTGGTCGCCAGAACGACTTTCCGGGTTCCGGGCGGGGCGGGCGCCACGGCGCGGTCCTGCTCGGCCGGGGGAAGCGCACCGTAGAGGGGTGCGATCTCGGTCTGCGCGTCCACGCGCTCAGCGAGAAGGCTCGCCACGCGGCGGATCTCGCCCTGTCCGGGAAGGAAAGCGAGGACGGAGCCGGGATCGGCCCGCAGGGCGCGCAGGATGGCGTCGGCCATCGCATCCTCGATCCGCCGGTTGGGATCGCGCTCCGTGTGGCGCGTCTCCACCGGATAGGCCCGGCCTTCGGATTCGACGATCGGCGCATCGCCCATCAGGCGCGAGACCCTCGCCCCGTCCAGGGTGGCGGACATGACGAGGATGCGCAGATCGTCGCGCAGGCCGGACTGCGCGTCGAGGGCGAGGGCGAGCCCGAGATCGGCATCGAGGGAGCGTTCGTGGAACTCGTCGAAGATCACCGCGCCGATGCCCGACAGTTCCGGATCGTCGAGGATCATGCGGGTGAAGACCCCTTCCGTGACGACCTCGATCCGCGTCGCCCGCGAGATCTTCGAGCCGAGGCGGACGCGCAGCCCCACGGTCTCTCCCACGCGCTCACCGAGGGTAGCGGCCATGCGCTCGGCCGCGCCGCGGGCAGCCAGGCGCCGTGGTTCGAGGAGGATGATCCGGCCGGCCGCGCCGAGCCACGGCGCGTCGAGAAGGGCCAACGGGACACGGGTGGTCTTGCCGGCTCCGGGGGGCGCCACGAGCACCGCCGAATGACCGGCTTCGAGGGCCGCGAGAAGGCCCGGCAGGGCCGCATCGATCGGCAGGGCAGCGGAGGGGGAGGGGTTTGTCGCCATCGCGGATGTGGTGGTGCGGGCAAGCGGGAGGATGCGCAACCCCGTTTCGCCGTGGCGGCGCGGATCACGTGCATGATGCGAAAATCATCCCATGATCCTCGTGCGTACGGCGGCTTTTCGCTGCGTAATCGTACGTGGAAAAGTATGGGAACGGAGTCCGGGCAAACGACTTGTTGCCTCGACGCGCGCGGCGCGATCCGAACGGATGGACTAGATGACCAAGATTGCACTCGCTCTGGCAGCAGGAACCTTTCTCAGCGCCCTGGGCCTCGGCGCCGCTTCCGCCGCCCCCGCCATGCCGGCCGCGCCCGTGATCGCCGGGGAGGCACTGACCACCGAAGTCGTGACCCGCGGTCATCACCCGGGCTACGCCAGCCATCACGGCATGCGCCATCGCCACCACCATCATCGTCACGGCATGCGCCATCGCCGCGCCCCGGCCGCCTACAGCCACGGTGATCCGAACTCCCGCAACCCGCAGCAGCCGGGCTACATGCAGCGCAAGGGCACCACGTCGGGCGGCCCGCGCTACTAAGCCGTTCTTCGGCTTCATCGTCGGAAGGGCCGGTGCGGAGACGCATCGGCCTTTTTTCGTGGGATCGCGGTTCTCCCCAGATGATGCTGGCGGGGGCGCTGATCCGGTCCGGCGGCCTCTGCTATGATGGCGCATGTCCCAGCGCGCCGCCCGCTCCAGCCCCAAGACCAGCGTCCCGGCCGAGGAGACGGTGAGCGCCTCGCCCCTCGACATCGCCGGCGCGACGCCGATGATGGCGCAGTACATCGAGATCAAGGCGGCCAACACGGATTGCCTCCTGTTCTACCGGATGGGGGATTTCTACGAACTGTTCTTCGAGGATGCGGAGATCGCATCGCGTGCGCTGGGCATCGTCCTGACGAAGCGCGGCAAGCATGGCGGGGCGGACATCCCCATGTGCGGCGTGCCGGTGGAGCGCTCGGACGATTACCTCAGCCGCCTCATCGCGCTGGGCCATCGCGTGGCGGTCTGTGCGCAGACCGAGGACCCGGCGGAGGCCAAGAAGCGGGGACCGAAATCCGTCGTGCGCCGCGAGGTCGTCCGCCTCGTCACTCCCGGCACGATCACCGAGGACCGTCTCCTCGACCCGTCACGGGCGAGCATCCTCCTGGCTCTCGGCCGCCGCAAGTTCTCGGAATCCGGCTACGCCTACGGTATCGCGGCCGTCGATATCTCCACCGGCCGGTTCTCCCTGAGCGAGGTTCCCGAAGGCGAACTCGGTGCTGCCATCGCCCGCCACGATCCGCGCGAGATCGTGCTCTCCGAGGCGATCCATTCCGACCCGTCGCTCGCCGGCCTCTGGCGCGACGTGAAAGCACCCGTCACGCCCCTGGCGCAGGCGGAGCTCGAACCGGCCTCGGCGGAACGGCGGATCAAGGAACAGTTCGGCGTCTCGACCCTCGACGGGTTCGGGCAGTTCGGGCGGGCGGAACTCGCAGCCGCCGGAGCGGCCCTGCTCTATATCGAGCGCACCCAGATCGGTGCGCGGCCCGCTCTGTCGCCGCCGACGCGGGAGACGAGCGGGGCGACGCTGGCCATCGACGCGGCGACCCGCGCCAATCTCGAACTCACGCGAACCCTCTCGGGCGAGCGCACCGGCAGCCTGCTCGACGCCATCGACCGCACCGTGTCGGCCATCGGCGCGCGGCTGCTGGCCGAGCACCTCGCCGGCCCCCTCACCGACCTGTCGGCGATATCGCGCCGCCACGAGGCGGTGTCGTTCCTCGTGGAAGACAGCGCCCTTCGCCGGAGCCTGCGCGACGCCCTGGCGCGGGCGCCCGACATCGCCCGCGCCCTGTCGCGGCTGGGCCTCGGGCGCGGGGGACCGCGCGATCTCGCGGCCCTGCGCGACGGTCTCGATGCGGCCCTGGCAATCTCGCAGCGTTGCGGAGAGGTGAAAGCCTTGCCAGAGGATCTCGCCGGCATCGTCCAGCGCCTGGGAACGGTGGATGCCGATCTCGTCGAGCATCTGCGCGCGGCGCTCGCCGATGACCTTCCCCTCAACCGCCGCGACGGCGGTTTCGTGCGCGCCGGCTACGATACCGAGATCGACGAGGCCCGGCTTCTCGGTCAGGATTCGCGCAAGGTCATCGCCGGGCTGCAGGCGCGCTATGCCGAGGAGACCGGCTGCCGCACCCTGCGGATCAAGCACAACAACATGCTCGGCTACTACATCGAGGTGCCGCAGGCGGTCGGCGAGACCTGCCTCAAGGGCGCCTTGCGCGAGACGTTCATCCATCGCCAGACCATGATCGATGCCATGAGGTTCTCGAGCGTGGAACTGAACGATCTCGAAAGCCGCATCTCGGGGGCGGCCGACCGGGCGCTGGCCCTCGAGACCGAGGTCTTCGATGCGCTGGCCGCTCGGATCATGGCCCAGGCCGAGACCGTCGCCGCCATCGCCGACGCCCTGGCCAGGCTCGACGTCACCGCCTCCCATGCGGAACTGGCGGTGGAGCGGGATTGGCGCAGGCCCTTCGTCGATGACAGTTTCAGCTTCGTGGTCGAGGGCGGCCGCCATCCGGTGGTGGAATCCGCCCTGCGGCGGTCCGGCGAACCGTTCATCGCCAACGATTGTGACCTGTCCGGCGAAGGGCGAGGCCGCATCCGGCTCATCACCGGGCCGAACATGGGCGGCAAGTCGACCTTCCTGCGCCAGAACGCCCTCATCGCGGTTCTGGCGCAGATGGGCGCCTTCGTACCGGCCACCCGCGTGCATCTCGGCGTGGTGGACCGGCTGTTCTCGCGGGTCGGGGCCGCCGACGACCTCGCGCGCGGGCAATCGACCTTCATGGTCGAGATGGTGGAGACGGCCGCGATCCTGAACCAGGCGAGCCGGCATTCCCTCGTCATCCTCGACGAGATCGGCCGGGGCACGGCGACCTTCGACGGCCTTTCCATCGCCTGGGCTTGCCTCGAATACCTGCATGAGCAGAACGGGTGCCGCGCCCTGTTCGCGACCCATTTCCACGAACTCACGGCCCTGAGCCAACGTCTCACGCGGCTCGACAACGCGACGCTCAAGGTCGCCGAGCACAAGAGCGAAGTGGTGTTCCTGCACGAGGTCGTGCCGGGTGTCGCCGAGCGGTCCTACGGTCTGCAGGTCGCCCGTCTCGCCGGCCTGCCCGCCGGGGTCATCGCCCGGGCCGGCTCGATCCTGAAGAACCTGGAGAAGGCGGAGCGCGACCGCCCGGCCCGCCCACGCATCGACGATCTGCCACTCTTCGCCAGCCTCGCCCCGCCGCCCCCACCGGAGGTGCAGGCTCCCACGCGCGAAGACCCGCTGCGCCAGGAACTCGACGGGATCGATCCCGACGCTTTGACACCGCGTGAGGCGCTGGAGGTGCTCTATCGCCTCAAGAGGACGGCTCGCGAGGACATGAACTGAGGCTGGGAGGCGTCACGGCCTCGGCCCGGCCCAGGGCTTCTGCGACCAGAGGGCATCCTCAGCCACGCTCTCCGACGCCGGCCGGAACCCGTCCGATCCGTGTGGCTCAGGTTGCCCCCCGGCCCGGATCGCCGCCACGTAGCGCAACGCGCCCGCGACCGCGCGTTCCGAATAGGGCTTGGCGATGACGCCCAACGCGCCAGCGAAATCCGCGGGGATGCGCTTGTCGTTGGCGGTCATGAACACGACGCTGGTGCGCGGGTCACGGCTCAAGATCCTCGCCACCTCAATCCCGGTCGGGCCGTCGATGAGGTGGATGTCCACCAGGGCGATGTCGGGTGAGGTCGCCCTCCCGAGTTCGATGGCTTCGGCCGAGCTCGCCGCCACTCCGGCAATGACGTGACCGAGATCTTCCAGCAGACATTGGAGTTCGAGGGCGATGAGCGCCTCGTCCTCGACGACGAGGATACGAAGTCCATCCCCGCCGCTCACCCTGCCTGCCCTAGCGTGGCTTCACGCGGCGCAGACGTGGCGGGTCTAGGGCTCTCCGATTGAAGTGGAATCACGATCTCGACGCGCGTACCCGAACCGGGTTCATGCCAAGTGATGACCCCGCGCAGCTGCTTCACCACCATCTCCACCAGGGAACAGCCGAACCCGGCCGGGTTCGGAGCCGCGGCATTCCGTCCGATCCCGTCATCCTCGATCAGGAGGCGCAGGCCGGTCTCGCACCGGCGGGCGGAAATGCTGACCCGTCCTTCGCGATCGTTCGGGAAGGCGTGGCGCACGGCGTTGGTGGCGAGTTCGTGCAGCATCAGAGCCAGGGGTGCCGCGATGGCGGCCGGCAGGGAAATCGGGTCGACCTCGGCCGTGACCGCCGTGCGCGCCGGATCGATGCCAGCGGTGAGGTCGGACATGAAATCGTCGGCGAACTCTCCCAGATTGAAGCGGGTCACGTCCCCGGCTGAGTAGAGCATGCGGTGCACCATGGAGAGCGCGCCGATGCGCTCGGCCATGCCCTGAAGGGCATCGCGCGCCTCGCCCTCGGGGGTTCGCCGCGCCTTAAGCAAAACCAGGGAGGAGATGACCTGCAGGTTGTTCTTGACCCGATGATCGACCTCGTGGAGCAAGGCGGTCTTCTCCTCCAGGGCGGCCCGCAGGTCTGCGGTCTGCTCGTGCACCTGCCGTTCGAGCTCGTCGTTGGTTTCCTGCAGGGCGAGTTCGAGAGCGTGCTTCTCGGTCATGTCGGCCTGGGCGGCGTAGTAATAGACCAGCTCGCCCGAGTCGTTGCGAACCGGCGAGATCGTCATGGCGTTCCAGAAGGAGGAGCCGTCCTTACGATAGTTGCACAGCTCGACCTCCACGGGTGCCTGCCGCCTCAGGGCGCCGCGGATGGCTTCGATCGTCTGCGGGTCGCTGTCCGGTCCCTGGAGCAGGCGGCAGTTGCGGCCCTGCAGCTCCTCGCGCGTATAACCGGTGAGGGTGAGAAAAGCGTCGTTGACCCAGACGATGGGGTTGTCGGCGAGGCGGGGGTCGGTCACCACCATGGGCGTGGGACTGGCGTCGAAAGCCATGGCGAACATCTTGGCATCCACGGAGGCGTTCCCCACCGGGCGAAGTTCGGCCGAAACCTGATTGTTGTTGCTGCCCATCATCCTGACATCACGCTTGTACCACCGCCCTCATCCGATGACAGCAGCACTTCGACGGTACAGACCGAAACGACCGCCTCGGCAAATAGATCGGGAGGACATCGCCTCGTTACGTCGACTCACCGGCAAGGAATATGTCTCATTGCGAGCCAATAGCTATCTACAAAGTATGCGCGTTCATTAAGTTCCTGGTTACCATTCTTCATTCCAGTCATGCGAGGCGGCACAGGCCGTACAGCGTCGTGTCGACCCCTTCGACGAACCGGCGTCCGGCGAACATGACAGCCGACCCTAAAGAGTCATAAGCCTTCAGGAGTTCCACGAATGGCTCAGAGTCCAGCGGTATCGGGAAAGGTGAGCACCAAGCTCGCCTTGCGGGATATTTTCGAGGATCCCCGCATCGTCCTGATGCTGGCCCTGGGCTTCTCGTCCGGCCTGCCGCTGCTGCTCGTGCTCGGCACCTTCTCCACGCGGCTCGCCTATTCCGACGTGGACATCAAGGCGATCGGCCTCTTCAGCTATCTGGCACTGCCCTACACTCTCAAATTCCTCTGGGCGCCGCTCATCGACCGTTTCGACGTTCCCGTCCTGAGCGCACGCATCGGCCGCCGGCGCTCGTGGATGATCGCCACTCAGGTCGCCGTCGCCCTCGCGCTCTCACTCATGGCCACGGCCAACCCGGCGAGCAGCCTCGTCCTTCTCGGCCTCGGTGCCTTCCTCGTGGCGATCTGCGCCGCGACGCAGGACGTCGTCATCGACGGATGGCGCATCGATGCCGCGGGCACCGATCTCCAGGGCGTCATGGCGGCCACATCGAACCTCGGATACCGGCTGGCACTCATGTGCGCCGGGGCGGGCGCCCTGTTCATCGCCGACTGGGCCGGATGGTCGGTGGCCTATTTCAGCATGGCCGGGCTCATGGGCGTCGGCATGATCGCCGCGCTCCTCGCTCCCGCCTTCGACAGGGAGCACGCCGAGGCTTTGGACGCCGCATCGGCGCAGCCGGCCGGCGCACCGGCAAAGACCTGGTCGTTCCGCGCCGCCGTACTCGAACCCCTCACCGAACTCCATACCCGCCTCGGCCCGGGCCTTTGGGCGATCCTCATCCTGGTCGCCTTCTACCGCATGCCGGATTTCATCTCCGGCGTGATGGCGAGCCCGCTCTACCGGCAGATCGGGTTCACCCTTTCCGAGATCGGCGCGGTGTCGAAGCTCTACGGCATCTGGGTCGGCATCGCCGGCGCCTTCGTCGGCGGCTGGGCGATGACCCGGTTCGGGCTGTTCCCCACCCTCGTCGCCGGCGCATTCCTGGGCGCGGCCTCCAACCTCTCCTTCTCGTGGCTGTCCTATGGCGGGCCGGAGGTGTGGCGCCTGACCGCCGCGATCTCCATCGACAATTTCTGCGGCTCCTTCGCCGGAATGGCGCTCATCGCCTACATGTCGAGCCTCACGGCGCCGGGCTTCGCGGCCACGCAATACGCGCTGTTCTCGTCGCTCTACGCCCTGCCGGGAAAGCTCGTGGCAGGCACGTCCGGCTTCATGGTCGCCAGCTACGGGTACCCGGTCTTCTTCGCCTTAACGGCGGCCGTGGGCATCCCGGTGGTGATCCTGTGCTTCTTCGTCGGACGCGCCGGCGAGCGCAGCGCAGCCCGCGCCGCCGCCGAGACCGCCGCCTCGGGCGACACCGAGACGGTGAGCGGGAACCATCCCGCGGGCCTCACGCTTGCTTCCAGCGATCGGCCCGGCGCGCCGGCGCCCGTAACACGGATGAGACCGCAGACGTGAGCAACATTTCCCTCGTCGACGACACCCGCCCCACCCCGGCCGAAGCGTCGGCCGGCCCGGACCTCAACGATGCCGACCGCGCCGCGCTCGTACGTGCCGTCCGCACGCTGGAGACGCCCGGCCTCGCCGCGCGCTTGTCCGCGGTGGCGGGGGCTCCCCTCGACATGATCAGCCGCAGCCTTCCGGCGCCCGTGACCGACGCGGTGTCGCGCGCCACGGAAGGGGCCATGCGGACGGCCCTGCGCGTCGCCCTCGCGACCCTGCCGGAGGCCGAGAAGACCATCGTCCCGGCCTCGGCCGCCGGGGCGACCGCCGTGCCGGCGCTCGACGACCTCCCCGTGCCGGCGGCCACCACGGCGGGCGAGCGCTTCGCGCGCTTCCTTCCCACCGGCGATTTCGGTCACAAGGCGATGGCGGCCCTGTCCGGCGCCGTGGGCGGCGCCTTCGGCATCGCGACCCTGCCGGTAGAACTGCCGGTCTCAACCACGCTCATGCTGCGCTCCATCGCGCAGATTGCGCGGGAAGAGGGCGAAGACCTGTCGGACCCGGAAAACGCCCTGGCCTGCGTCCAGGTCTTCGCGCTGGGTGGACGTAGCGGTGCCGAGACCGCGCTGACGGAGAGCGGGTATTTCGCGGTGCGCGCCGCACTGGCCAAGACCATGTCGGAAGCGGCGCGCTATGCCGGCAACCGTGCCCTGCTCGACGAGGCGGCCCCGGCCCTGATCCGCTTCTCCACGCAGATCGCGGCGCGGTTCGGCCTCGTGGTCTCGCAGAAGGTCGCGGCGCAGGCCGTGCCGATCCTCGGCGCGGTAGGGGGGGCGGCCGTGAACACCGCCTTCATGAACCACTTCCAGGCCATGGCCCGCGCCCATTTCACCGTGCGCCGCCTGGAGCGGACCTACGGCAAGGACATGGTGCGCGTCGCCTATATCGCCGAAAAGGCGCAGCTCGCCGCCTGAGCCCCCCTCGCTACCGGGCCGGATAGCGCTCCTTCAGGAGGGCATAGACGAGGCGGGCGGTCTGGACCTCGCCGCCTTCCGGCCTGCCGGGCTTGGTCGACGGGTTCCAGCCGTACAGGTCGAAATGCACATGCGCCCGCGTGCCCGGTGCGAACCGCCGCAGGAACAGAGCGGCGGTGATCGCCCCCGCGAAGGGGCCGCCGGAGACGTTGTTGAGGTCCGCGACCTTGGAATCGAGCAGGCTCGCATAGGGCTTGTGGAGCGGCAGCCGCCAGACCGGATCGACGGCGACCTGTCCCGCATCGTAGACGGCCGAGGCCAGGGCGTCGTCTTCGGTGAAGAAGGCCGGGAGATCCGGCCCCAGCGCGACCCGCGCCGCTCCGGTGAGGGTGGCGAAATCGATGAGGAGATCGGGCTTCTCCTCATCGGCCAAAGCGAGGGCGTCGGCGAGGATCAGGCGCCCCTCGGCATCGGTATTGCCAATCTCCACCGTCAGCCCGGCGCGACTCCGGAACACGTCGCCGGGCCTGAACGCGTTGCCGGCGATGGCGTTCTCGACGGTGGGAACGATGACGCGCAGGCGCAGGTTCAGGCCGGAGCCCATGATCATCGCGGCGGCGGCGAGGGCGGCGGCGGAACCGCCCATGTCCTTCTTCATCAGCAGCATGCCGCTCGACGGCTTGATGTCCAGGCCGCCCGTGTCGAACACCACGCCCTTGCCGACGAGGGTCACTTTCGGAGCGTCCGCGTCTCCCCAGATCATGTCGATGAGACGGGGCGCGCGGGGGGAGGCCGCGCCGACCGCGTGGACGAGGGGGAAGTCGCGAGCGAGCTCCGAGCCTTCGGTCACGGAGATCGCCGCACCGTGGCTCTCGGCCAGGGCTCGGGCAACGGCCTCGATCTCATCGGGGCCGAGGTCGTTGGAGGGCGTATTGACGAGGTCGCGCCCGAGGGCGACCGCCTCGGAGATCCGGCGGATCTCGGCGGCATCGACACCCTCCGGACTCACGAGGTCGGGGGCCTTCGGCTGCGGCTTGCGGTAGCGCGTGAAGCGATAGCTTCCGAGCAGCCAGGCCAGGGAAGCGGCCTGCCCGTCGAGGGATGGCCGGGGTTCGAGCCGGTAGGTTCCGGGGGGCAGCAGCGCGGGCAGCTTGCCGACCAGGAACGGATCGGCTCCGTCCCCGAGGCCGAACAGGACCCGATCCACGCTGCCATCCTCGGCGGGAAGCAGCGCCACACGCCCGGCTTTCGGCTGAAAGTCGGTCGCCTTGGCGAAGGCCCTGTGCCTCGCGCCGAGTTCCGCTTCGAAACTGCTCCAGTCCTCGTCCCGGATGCAGATGATCGGGAGGGCGGCGGGATCGTCGGGGCTGAGATGGGGCAGGGTCGGATCTCGGGGGCATTGCGTGGCGCGGCCGGCAGACCCCTGGACGCCCTGAAAGTGGGGTTAACCGGTGATTAGGGTTAACGGTCTATCACCGCACGACCGGCAGCGTGAAGCGTCGACCGGCAGGCTCGTGCGGAGCACGTCATGGTGTCGTTGCGTTCAAACCAGCCCTCGTCATCGCGGCCGGCCCGGACGGGAATGTCGCTACCGCTGCGTCTCGCCGGCGTGACGCTGCTCGGCCTCCTGGCGAGCGGCTGCCAATCGGGCTCACCGGAGACCACCGGCTCGATCGGCGGGCTCTCCCTCAAGACGCTAGGCCGCGCGCCGGGCCGCGAGGTGGTGACCCTGCGCGACGTTGACGCCCTCGGCCAGAAATACAATGCCGATCAGAACGATGTCGGCCTTGCCCTGCGTTATGCGCAGGCGCTGAAGGCGACGAACCAGAAGCCGCAGGCCGTGGCCGTGCTGCAGCAGACGGCCCTGCGCAACGCCAAGAACTCGGCCGTGCTGGCGGCCTACGGCAAGGCCCTGGCGGAGGTCGGACGTTTCACCGAGGCCGCCGAAGTGCTCCAGAACGCCCATACCCCGGCCCGGCCGGACTGGCGCGTGCTGTCCGCCCAGGGCGCGGTGGCCGACCAGATGGGCGACCATATTCGCGCACAGGGCTTCTACGAGGCCGCGCTGAAGATCCAGCCGGACGATCCCACCGTCCTGTCCAATCTCGGCCTCTCCTACGCTCTGGCGAGGCAGCTCGATCAGGCGGAGACCGTGATGCGCAACGCCGTGGCCCAGCCGCGCGCGGATGCGCGGGTGCGCCAGAACCTCGCTCTGGTCCTAGGGCTGAGGGGCAAGCTCGCGGAGGCGGAGGAACTGACCCGGGGCGACCTGACCCCGGAGGAGGCAGCCGCTAACGCCGCCTCCCTGCGGGCGATGAATGCCCAGGCCCGGGCGCAGAAAGCCCCCAGATCCTCCGGCCGCTCGCTTGCCGGCGAGATGCCGCGGGGCTGAGCGCCGCCTCAGCGGTAGATCTGGATGATCGCCGGGGTCAGGATCACGACGAACAGCACCGGCAGGAAGAATAGAATCATCGGCACGGTCAGTTTCGGCGGCAGGGCGGCGGCCTTCTTCTCGGCGGCGTTCATGCGGTGATCGCGACTCTCCTGCGACAGCACGCGAAGGGCCTGGCCCACGGGCGTGCCGTAGCGCTCGGCCTGGATCAAGGCGGTGGTGACCGCCTTGACGGCATCGAGGCCCACACGGTTGCCGAGGTTCTCGAACGCCATGCGTCGATCGGGCAGGTAGGACAGTTCCGCCGCCGTGACGGCGAGTTCCTCCGCCAGCGCGACCGACTGGGTCACGGTCTCGATACTGACCCGGCGGATGGCGTGCTCCACCGACATCCCGGATTCGACGCAGATCAGGGCGAGGTCGAGGGCATCGGGCCAGGCCGCCTGGATCTCGGCCTGACGCTTCTTCGTGGCATTGAGCAGGTAGAGTTCCGGTCCCTTGATGCCGAGCAGCAGGGCCGCGATGACCATCATGAGACGAACGGTGACGGAGTAGTCCAGCACCTTCAGGACGAACAGATAGAAGACCGCCGCCAGTCCGACCGCGATCGGGGTGATCATGCGAAAGAACAGGAACCCGGTCTCCGCGCCCGGCGAGCGGTATCCGGCCATGATCAATTGCCGCCGGGCGGTATCGGTGCCGAGCCAGCGGCTCAGGTTGAATTGGTCCACGACCCGCTTCATGTACGCTTTCGGCGCCACACGCAGGGTGGATCGATTGTTGAGCCTGTCACGCTCGCGGCGGCGCAACTCCTCGCGCTCGTCGCCGATCAGCTTCATGCGCTTGTTGAGCTTGTCGGGCTCCAGAAGCGGCTGCAGCAGGGCGAAGGCCGTCGCCGCGGCCGCCACCCCGGCCAGAACCATGCCGATGAAGCGCGGATCGATGAGCTTTTCGCCGATGAGGGACAACATGGGCGGTCAGACCTCGAAGCTGATCATCTTCTTCATCACGAAGACCCCGATCGACATCCAGATCGCGGAGGCGACGAGGGCCATCTTGCCGGTATCCGTCGTCCAGAGCAGCGAGACGTAAGCCGGGCTCGACAGGTAGGTCAGCACCGCCACGATGAAGGGCAGGGCCGCGATGATGCCGCCCGAGGCCTTGGCCTCCATGCTCATGGCCTGGATCTTCCCGGCCATCTTCTTGCGCTCGCGCAAGACCTTGGAGAGGTTGCTCAGGGCTTCCGAGAGATTACCGCCGGACCGGCCCTGGATGCCGATGACGATGGCGAAGAAGTTGACGTCGGAGACGGGCACCCGCTCGTACATCCGCACCATGGCATCGCCGAGGCTGAGACCCAGGGTCTGGGATTCCACCACCTGGCGGAACTCACCGCGAATTGGCTCCTCGGCTTCCCGCGCGATGATGCGGAAACAGTCGCCCACCGGGATGCCGGCGCGCACGCCGCGGGTGATGATGTCGATGGCGGTGGGCAGTTCGGCGATGAAGGCGGCGATGCGCCGCTTGCGCAGGACGCTCAGCATCCACAGGGGCAGGCCGAACCCACCGGCGAACAGGGCCGCCAGGGTCGCGAGCTTGTGCGAGGTCAGGACGAAGACGAAGAGGCCGGTGACGACGGCCATGAGCACGGAGACGAGGCGGAACTTCTGCTTCGTCCAATCCAGGCCGGCCCGGGCAATCCTGAGTTCGAGCGTGACCTTCGTTCCGCCGCGCTTGGCTTCGACTTCCTTCAGGCTCCTGGCCACCTGCTCGCGCCGGCTGGCCGTGACCGCGCGACTGCCGGAAGACGTCACCACGCTGACCGCTCGCATGCGCTTGGCCGCACGGTTCTCCCCCGACAGGAGGGGGGTCAGCACCACATAGGCGATGGCCCCGGCCGCCACCGCCGCGAGCCCGACGGCGAGGGGCATCTGCAGCGCGTTCATGGGTTGCCGGCGCTGTCGGCCGCCGCATCGAGGGCGGCGGCCAGGGCCTTCTCCTCACCGTAATAGCGTGCGCGCTCCCAGAAGCGCGGACGGCCGATGCCGGTGGAGCGATGGCGCCCGACCAGCCTGCCGTTCGCGTCCTCGCCGAGCACATCGTAGACGAAGAGGTCCTGGGTGATGATGACGTCGCCCTCGAGCCCCATCACCTCGGTGATGTGGGTGATGCGGCGCGAACCGTCGCGCAGGCGCGTCGCCTGGACGATGATGTCGATCGACCCGACGATCATCTCCCGCAGGGTCCGCGAGGGCAGGCTGAACCCACCCATGGTGATCATCGATTCGATACGAGCCAGCGCCTCGCGCGGCGAGTTGGCGTGGAGGGTGCCCATCGAGCCGTCATGGCCTGTATTCATGGCCTGCAGCAGGTCGAACGCCTCCGGGCCGCGCACCTCGCCGACGATGATCCGCTCCGGCCGCATGCGCAGGCAGTTCCTCACGAGGTCGCGCATGGTGACCTGCCCCGATCCTTCCATGTTCGCGGGCCGAGTCTCGAGGCGGACGACGTGGGCCTGCTGCAGCTGCAGCTCGGCCGCGTCCTCGCAGGTGATGATCCGCTCGTCCTCGTCGATGTAGCGCGTCAGGCAGTTCAGCAGGGTGGTCTTGCCGGACCCCGTACCGCCCGAAATCACCACGTTGCAGCGGACGCGGCCGATAATCTGCAGGATGCGGGCCCCTTCGGGCGAGATCGCCCCGAAGGTCACGAGTTGGTCGAGGGTGAGCTTGTCCTTCTTGAACTTGCGGATGGTGAGGACCGGGCCATCGATGGCGAGCGGCGGCGCGATGATGTTGACGCGGGACCCGTCGGGCAGGCGCGCGTCGCAGATCGGCGAGGATTCGTCGACGCGCCGGCCGACCTGGCTGACGATGCGCTGGCAGATGTTCATCAGCTGCTGGTTGTCGCGGAAGCGCACATTGGTCAGTTGAATCTTGCCCCCGACCTCGATGAAGGCCCGGTTGGCGCCGTTGACCATGATGTCGGCGATGTCGTCGCGGGCCAGAAGCGGCTCGAGAGGCCCGTAGCCGAGGACATCGTTGCAGATGTCGTCGAGGAGTTCCTCCTGCTCGGCGATGGACAGGACGATGTTCTTGAGGCCGATGATCTCCGAGACGATGTCGCGGATCTCCTCGCGCGCCGATTCGACGTCGAGGCGAGAGAGCTGCGCCAGGTCGATGGCCTCGATCAGCGCACCGAAGATCATGCTCTTGGTGCGGAAGTAATCCTCCGACTTCACCGCCTCGCGGACGGGGACGAGCCGTTCCACCAGCGGGGTCGTCGCCACGCCCGGCTGGTCGTCAAGGACGGGAAGCGGAACCTGCAGCTTTGTCGCGGACGGAACCGCGACCGCCTTCGGGATCTCCGAGGCCGGGCTCCTCCTACCGAACATGACGGGTCTCCACGCAGCGCGCCGCCATCACGACGCCTTGCGTCGGGACAGCCGCGACAGGAGAGGTTCGAACAGGTTCCCGCGGACACGACGCGTCTCGGAACGCCCGATCATGCGCGCGGCGAGCTCCGAGAACACGTCCGAGGCCTTGGCGCCCGCCTGGACCTCCGCAATCATCTGACCGTTGTTGGCCGCCGTGCCGAACAGGGCCGGATCGTAGGGGATCGCCGCCGTCAGCGTGGCGTCCAGGGCCTTGGCGAACTCACCGGCGGAGATCTCGGGGCGCTTCGGCACGCCGACGCTGTTGAGGACGATGCGCGGCCGGGCGTCGTTGGGCCGGTTCTGCTGCAGCAGGGTCAGCAGGTTCTTGAGATTGCGCAGGGAGGCGAGCTCCGGCTGGGCGACGACGATGATCTCATCGGACGAGATCAGCAGGCGCCGGGTCCAGGCCGACCAGGTATGGGGCACATCGAGGACTACGCAGGGCACGGCGGCGCGCAGGAGGTCGATCAGGTTGTCGAAGGACGGCTCGGTGAGGTCCGTGGTCCGTTCGAGGGTGGCCGGCGCGGAGAGCAGCGAGAGGTTGTCGCTGCATTTCGAGAGCAGGCGGTCGAGGAGGTTGGAATCGAGGCGCTCGGGCGCGAAGACCGCCTCCGCGATCCCCTGCGGCGGATCCTGGTTGAAGTTAAGGCTCGCCGTACCGAAGGCGATGTCGAGATCGGCGATGACCGTCGCCATTCCGTGCTCGCGCGCCACGGTCCATGCCAGGTTGTGGGCGATGGTGGAGGAGCCCACACCGCCCTTGGCGCCGACGACCGCGATGGTGCGGCCGACCGGCTTGGCGCCGGGCGCCGTGAACAGGTCGGACAGGGCCTGGATCAGGACGATCGGCTCCACCGGCGCCATGAGATACTCGCTCACACCGCGTTGTATGAACTGGCGGTAGAGCTGCACGTCGTTCACGTGGCCGATGACGACGACCTTCGTCCCCTCGTCACAGACCTCCGCCAGGGAATCGAGGATCTCGAGGGGGCGCGACTTGGCGCTCTGCGTCTCGATGATGACCACGTTGGGCGTGGGCGCGTGACGGAACGCCTCGACGGCGGCGGGGCCGCCGCCCATCTGGATCTTGATCTGAGCCTTCTGTAGCCGCCTGTCGCTTCCCGCTGCCTCGATCGACGCGGCCGTCTCGCCCGTCTCGCAGAATGCCTGGATCGTGATCCGCGGCACCGGAGCGATGACGCGCTCGGGTGACTCGTTGAAGTCAGGCATGGGGCGGGGTCCGGGCTTTGGGTGACAACGAGGGCCGAAGCTGTGTCGAACGACGGGAGGGGACGCGCCGATCAGTTATCGATGGCCGCCTTCACCGACGTCTTCCCATCCTGACGCCATACGGTTGATGGATCCTTGCCCTCGCGCAGCTTATTGATGTCGACGGTGCGCCGAATCGAGTCGATGCGACCTTCCGGCCGGCCGCGAACGAGATCGACCGGATCGGCCACCTGGCTCGCCACATTGGCCTGCATGGCGCAGCCGAGGTTCCAATGGGTCTCGTTGCGCGCGGAGAAAGCCGGGCTTCCGACGCCGAGATCCTGGGGCCAGACGCCGCATTGGCTGGCGACCTTCGCCTCCATGCGCTGGAAGCTGAGGCGGAGCGGAGCGGCGAGGAACGGGTCCGCCACCGCGTAGCCGGTGACGATCATCTGCCGTCCGCCAATTCCGTTGTCGGCGCCGAGCCTGCGGATCGCCGCCCCGGTCCGCTCCACGGCGGCGCCCTGCGACGGCGAGACCCCGCGCGGCATGTCGAGGATGAGGGTGCCGCGCCCGTAGCGGCGGAATTCCAGCAAGAAGGCTTCGATATCGGCACGCTGTCGCGGATCGACATGGCCGGTCCCGGTGACGAAGACGTCCAGGGACCGCGTCGCGTCTGCGAGCACGATGGGATGACGGGCGCGGTAGTCGGTCGGATAGAGCGAGCCGGTGGTCTCGGCGCGGTCGGCGCGGCATGCGCCCAAAGCGGTGGCCAGGGCGATCGACGCGACGACCGCGAGGGGCGAGCGGAAGGGGGAGAATGACATGGAGATCGGGTCCTGATGGTGCCTGGGCCGCTTCGTCCTGCAAGATCGTGGCGTCGCGTCAGTCCGTGATGAAGCCGACGCGGCCACGGTAATTCGCGCCCAGCGGCGCAGCGCCGCCCGAGCCGTAGACCCGGTTCAGGCGGCCGAGCAGGATGCCCTGACCGTCCTGGGCATCGATGAAGCCGTCATCCGGCCGCACGACCTGCTTCGCCTCCATCGCCTTGGCGATGTAGGGCGTGACCATGATCATGAGTTCGGTCTCCTGCCGCTGGTAGTCGCGCGAGCGGAACAGGGCACCGAGGATGGGCAGGTTCACGAGGCCGGGTAGACCGCTGACGGCGGCCTTGTTGCGCTGCTGGATCAGGCCGGCGGTCATCATGGTCCCGCCGGAGGCGAGTTCGACGGTGGTCTCGGTCTTCCGCAGAGTGAAGGCGGGCACAGAGACGGCAGAATCGCCCTGGGTGAAGGTGAAGGAGTTGGTCTGGTCGATCTCGGAGACCTCCGTGGCGACGCGCACCGAGATGCGGTTCTCCGCCATCACCACGGGGGTGAAGTTCAGGGTCACGCCATAGGTCTTGAACGCGATGCCGATGGAGCAGACGCCGCCCGTGCAGTTCTGCGAGGCGGGCACGGGAATCTCCCCGCCGGCGGTGAACTTCGCGGATTCCCCCGAGATCGCGGTGAGCGTCGGCTCGGCGAGAATGCGTGAGACGCCGGCCTGTTCGAAGGCCCGCAGGGTGGCCGAGACACTCGCCCCGCCGCCTCCGTTGATCGTCGCCTTGATCTCGTTCCCGTTCGGGAATTGGCCGCCATTGAGGCCGAAGGGCGCGACGTTCGCGAGGTTGAGGCCGGACCAGTTGCCGCTGAGATTGACGCCGAACTGCTTCAGCACGGTGCGGGCCACCTCCACGACGGTAACGCGGAGCATCACCTGATCCTTGCCCCGGATGGTGAGGTTGTTGATGACGGCGCCCCGGGCCCCGGCTCCGCCCGGGGCTCCGCTGGCCTGGCCGACGAAGGCGGTCGCGATGTCCATGGCCTGGGCCGACTCGGCCGCCGAGCCGACGAAGCCCGACAGGATCAGCGAGTCGCCGGCGGTCCGGATGTCGAACCGCCCGCCCGCAATGCTCTGAAGCAGGATCTGCCGCAGAGTTCCGAGCTTGAGGTCCCGCGCCACGGTGACGTCGAGGGCGGTGATCTGGCGGCCTTCCGCGTCCATGATGAAGATCGAGGTCGCGCCATCCTCCATGCCGATGACGAAGACCTTGCGGGTCGAGCGCACGACGGCGTTGGCTACCTTCGGATTGGCGACGAAAACCTCCTTGGCGTCGCGCGGCAGGTCGATCACCAGGGAGCGCCCGGTCGTCAGCTCGACGCGACGCGAGGTCCCGGATTCGTTGCCGCCGACATCGACGATCGGGGCGGCCGTGAACCCGTCCCGCGGCGCCGCCACGGCGGTGGCGGCGGCGAGGACCAGGCCGGCGAGGGTCGCGAGAACGGACAGGCTGCCCACGCGGACCCGGTGTCTCGTGGTCATCTGAGAATCCTTCATCATCGCGCGGTTCGGCATCTCAGCGACGCGGTTGTTGTTTGGCGACGCCGAAGCGGACGACCGTCAGGGCCGTATCCTGGTGAGTCTCCGGTGGGGCATCCACGGTCCGGCCGGCATCCATGAGGCTGCGCAGGGAGAGGGAGAGTTGTCCGACCTTCTGGGCCAGGGTGACGGTCTCGGCTTGGGCGGGTGTCAGAGCGAGGGTCGCGGTCTCGCCGGTGACGACGTTGGTCCCGTTCCGCTCCTGAACGATCTGGCCGACGGCGAGCACGCGGATGTCGGTGAGCAGCGTCTCCGAAATCTGGACTTCGCCGCCCCCGGAACGCGAGGCGTCTTCGTCGCGATAGGTCCGGATGACGTCGACATGGTCGTTGGGAAGGATGAAGCCGCCGGCCGAACTCGACCCGCGCGTATCGGTTACGATGGCGACCGCGCGCATGCCGGAGGGCAGGATCGCGGCCATGAAGCCGCCGTCGGACCGCGCGAGCTTCTGCGGGCGGATCGGCTCACCCGCGAGGAACGCGGTGCGGACGATCGAGCCGACGATGGTGTCCATGCCGTTGGGCGAGGCCGTGCGCGTGATGTAGCCGGCGGTGATGGCCTGGTCCGGCCAGGGCTGCCAGCGAAGGTCGGCGGCCTGGATGTTCTGCCCCATCGGCAGGTCGGCGGCGGCCACCAAGACATCCGTGACGGGGAGCGGGGGAGGAGGGGGCGCCTCGACCACGGCCTGGACCGGGGGCGGCGCATCGCTGCCGCTCATCAGAAAGGCGGCGCCCGAACCGGCGGCGAGGGCGATGGCGATGACGGCAAGGCGGGCTGGTTTCATCGCCGTGTTCAAACCTGACAGGACGGCCTGCTGCCGTCGCCGTTCAGGCTTCGCCGGGATTCCTCAAATTACGGTTAACAAAAACTAACGCATGCGAATCTTGTTCGGCCCACGATAGGTCAGGTCGATAATTCACCGGGTTCGACAAGCGTCGGACCCGGCTCGGCAAGTTCACTGGCTACGTGCATCCGGGCTCACGATGCCATCATTCTTGCCCAGGTCATCGTTTCCGGAATCACGATGAGCGCGCCGAGGGAGAGGGCGATCCCGTAGGGCACTCCGGTCTTCGCATCGTGAAGGTGGAGGGCGAAGGGAAGGCGACTGACGAGTGACGGCAAGGGATGCGCCCGCGCGACGAGGATCGCCAAGGAGAGCGCGCCACCGGCAAGCGAAGCGACGACCAGGTATTGCGCCAGTTGGTCGAACCCGATCCACACTGCCGTGGCGGCAGCGAGTTTGGCATCGCCTCCGCCAATTTTTCCGAATGCGAAGAGGGTGAAGGTAACGGCCAGCGTCACTGCCCCGGCGCCGAGATGGCTCACCAGATCCCACCCCCATAATCCCGTCGCGAATGCGAAAAGAGCGAAGCCTGCCAGGAGGAGAACAGACACCGTGTTCGGGATCAGCATGGTCAACAAGTCGCGGATGGCCGCATAGGCCATCAGGAACGGAAACACGATGAGCAGCGCGATGCTTGCCATGGGAACAGCCTCGGTCTGGGCCGAAAAACACGCCCGGCGGGTTCCGGTCATCCGAAACCGGTCAGGTCGCCGTTATTAACAAAGTGAGTAAGGCCATGACCATGGGCGTCGGACTCAACGATGCCAACGAAGTGCAAATGGCTACGCCGGACGATCTAAAAAGACCGTCCGGCAGGGCACCTAATTTACCAAGGCACAGTTGGTTAAAACATGACTGCCAAATAATTTCTCAACCGACGGCCCTGCAAAGCCTTTCAGCCTCGCTTACTTGGCCAAGCTCGCACCAACCTTGGTAAAGGCGTTCTTAAGGTCGGTCGAAAGGGTGGTAAGTCCAGTAATGATAGCCACGGCGACGAGAGAAGCGATGAGGCCGTATTCGATGGCCGTAGCGCCGGATTCATCGGCGGCGAAACGCTTGAAGATGCTCGACATAACAGTAGTCCCCGATTGGTTGTCTTGCAAAGTTGCCATCGAACGTCGTTTTGTTTCGATCGGCGACTGAAGACAAGATGGCCTATTTCGTCTTGCGATTAGGTTAAATCAGCCCGGCAAATAGCGTCGAACGCCCCTCGATTATCCTGTGGTAAAGAAAAAATTAACGAAGAGGATGTGTTTTTACAATTCTCAAGGAATACAAGTTCCGCCTGGCGTCCCTGAAACATCTGATCTTACGATCTTCGCGATGGCGACATGAACCCGAATTAAGCAGCAAAGACTGCACTGGCAGACGCGGCAACACGCGAGCCGGAACGGCTTTAGCGCTTCATTCACCACCACGTGCCTAACACTCTCCTGACGAAGAGAGGCTGGCCGGTCCGCATGGGGTGCTTAGCCGGAAACTCGCGGGTCTAAGCAGGTTCGCGTTGGCGAGCGAACGCCTCATTCTGCTCAGCTCTTTAGATGTGTCGTAGGTTTTTATCGCAGAACCGGGGGCCACTTCTGCGAAACCCGCTTAGCCGAGAGTATCTGAGCCATGGGCCATCCAGCGATGCCGACAGAGTCACCCTGGACGCAACGGGTAAGGACGATCGGGATCGCGACCTTCCTCGCCCTTGGTGCGACGCCTGCTCACGCGGAGACGGCGCCGGCCATCGTGGCGGTGAGCGTCGACAACGCCAAGGTCATTCGCCTGCCCGAGCGGACGCAGACGGTCATCGTCGGCAACCCCCTCGTGGCGGATGTCGCCCTTCAGCGGAACGGGATCGTCATCCTCACCGGCAAGAGCTTCGGCTCCACCAACCTCATCGCCCTCGACGCCTCCGGCGCGATGCTCGCCGAAACCACCATCAGCGTGCAGGCCGCGCAGGGATCAATCGTCACGGTCCAGCGCGGCCTCGACCGCGAATCCTATTCCTGCACCCCGAACTGCATGCCATCGATGCAACTCGGCGACGCGACGAAGTATTTCGGAGACGTGAGCGGACAGGCCGATGCCCGCCGCAACCTGGCCACGGCCGGGGGCGGCCAGAAGTAGGCCGGCGCGAGGTCAAGGCAGCGTCAGCCGCGCAGCGTCAACCGGCCGTCGGACATCTTGAAATCGTCGAGACGCCGCAGGAACGACATGCCAAGGAGGCTTTTGCCGAGACGCCCCTTGGGCAGGATCACGGCCTCGACGTCGCGGATGCCGATCGTCCCGACCCGCATCACCGGAATCCGTACGGTCGCGACGGAGACGGAGCCGTTGGCGGTGTCGACGCGACGGTTGAAGTCGCGCTCGTAGACATGGAGCCCCAAGCGCTGCGCGTCCTCGTAGCTGAAGGCGCAGATGCTCGCCCCGGTATCCACCAGCATTCTCAGGCTGCGCCCCGCCACGTCGACCTCGGTGGAGAAATGCCCGAGGGAATCGGCCGCCAGAATGACGGAGTTGGGCGCGAAACGCGTCGGGTTCGTCCCGCCGAGGCTCGCGCTGTCGAGGTTGAGGACCGCATCGCCGCGGTCGCGAGGGCGGGAGGCATTCTCGAAGCGCGTGACCAGGGTCAGGCTGACCGTCACCGCAAGGGAAGTGACTCCCAGCGCCCAGAGGACCGGCTGCGTCATCGATGAGTCTCTCGCCACACGGGGTACGATCCTCGGCGGAGCGGATGAACGAAGTCTTCGCTTGTCAGTTCAAGGAGGGAGCCGACCTTCCAGATGATGAACGCCGCCTTGGTGGGATGCCGGGCATTCTCCGCAAACGCGTCGCGGCGCTTATTGCGTTTCGCGGCCCTTGCCGGTATTCACCACACGCGCCCGCCAGACACCCTTGGAGGCACGGGCGCGTCGTGGATCGGTGAGGGCCGTCCGTTTCGGGCGGCCTTTGGCGTTGCGCGGCTTTTTTCTGTTTTGTTTGAAGGATCACGCCATGAGCGCAGTAAAGCCGCTTGAGGCCGTGGCACGCGACCGGGTCGGCAAGGGGGCCGCCCGGGAAGTTCGTCGCCAGGGCAACGTTCCCGCCGTCATCTATGGTGGTGGCCAGGCTCCGCAATCCATCGCCATCGACCTCGTCCGCACCCGGACCTTGATCTACGCCGGCGGTTTCAAGACCACGCTGTTCGAGATCAATGCCGGCGGCCGCAAGACCCGCGCGATCCCGCGCGACTTCCAGCTCGATCCGGTGACCGGCGTGCCGCTGCATGTCGACTTCCTGCGTGTCGTTGCCGGTCAGAACCTCACCGTCGAAGTGCCCGTGCACTTCATCAATGAGGATGAGGCCCCCGGCATCAAGAAGAATGGCGGTACCTTGAACGTCGTTCTGCACACGCTCTCGCTCGAAGTGCCTGCAGACGCGATCCCCGACGCGGTCGAGGTCGATCTTACCGGTCTCCAGATCGGCGATTCGATCCACATCGAAGCCGTGACGCTACCGGCCAACACGACCTTCACCGGCGAGGCCGAGGCCGTCGTCGCCAACGTCGTGCCGCCGACCGTGCTCGGCGCCGAGGTCGAGGCCGAAGAGGCCGCGATCGCCGAGGCGCAGTCGACCGAAGCTGCCGAAGAGAAGGCCGAGGCTGAGGCCGAAGAGGCCGCCGAGGCTGAGGAAGACAAGAAGGAGGATTGAGGCCCTGGGGCTTCGCGCCCCGGTCTCGTCTTCGTCCACGGGTGCTCCGGCCGCGAGGTCGGGGCACCTTTTCGTTTGACGTCGCCTCTTCGTCGTCCGTGTGGGTGACGAAATCGTCTTGGAGATGATGCCATGCGCCTGATCGTCGGGCTCGGCAATCCAGGGGCCCGCTATGCGGGTAACCGCCACAATATTGGTTTTCTCGCCCTCGACGAGATGGCGCGCGTCCACCGCGCGGGGCCATGGCGGCGCAAGTTCCAGGGCGAGGTGACCGAGGCCACCCTGGGCACCGAACGGGTCGTCCTGCTGAAGCCGCAGACCTTCATGAACGAATCCGGCCGCTCGGTTTCGGAAGCCCAGCGCTTCTACAAGATCGCCATCGCCAACGTCATCGTCCTGCATGACGAACTCGACCTCGCGCCGGCCAAGCTCCGGGTGAAGCTCGGTGGCGGCAATGCCGGGCATAACGGCCTGCGCTCGATCACCGCCCAATGCGGCAACGATTACCGGCGCGTCCGTCTCGGCATCGGTCATCCGGGCGACAAGGCCCTGGTCCATGCCTACGTGCTGAACGATTTCGGCAAGGGTGAGCGGGCCTGGGTCGAGGATCTCTGCCGCGCCGTGGCGGATCACGCTCCCCTGCTGGCCCAGGGCGAGGATGCGAGCTTCCAGAACAAGGTCCACCTCGCAATGGCGGGCCGGGGCTGGGACGACGTCAAGCAGGTCAACGCGGCGGCCACCGGCCGTGATTGACACGAAAACACGGGAACACGATATCTCCGGTCCTGGAGGTGGACATCATGAAGAACCTCACCATCACGCTCGAGGAAGACCTTTTCGCGTGGGCACGGGTCGAGGCGGCGAAGCGCGGGCAAAGCCTGTCGCGTTTCGTGAGCCAGGCCTTGGCCGACCGCAGGACACCCGAGGTCGCGGATCAGTTGGCCGCCTTGAGCGCCTTTCTCGACGGTCCCGGCTGGTCGGGCGTGTCCGAAAACCTGCCCAGGCGCGAGGAGCTCTATGACCGACCGGCTGTTCTTCGATACGAACCTGCTGGTCTACGCCATGGATCCGGCGGCGGCTGACAGGCGGGCGACGAGTGTGCGCCTGATCAAACTGGCATTCGGTCAACGCCGGCTCGTGATCAGTCCGCAAATCCTCAACGAGTGCTACGCCGTCCTGGTGCACAAGCGTAAACTCGTGACGCCGAGCGCCGCCGCCGCTTATCTGGCGACCCTCTATCCTGCTTGCACGGCAGCGCTGGATACGCAGACCCACCGCACGGCGATCGCGATGGAGATGCAGTATCGCCTCTCCTGGTGGGACAGCCTGGCCATCGCATCGGCCATCCAGGCCGGGTGCAAATCTTTCGTGTCCGAAGACCTGTCCGATGGACAGATCCTCGACACGGTTCGGGTCATCAACCCGTTCACGCCTCACGCCAGCGCTACGCTGGCACTCACCTGACGGACACGCGATCATGGGCTTCAAATGCGGCATCGTCGGCCTGCCGAACGTCGGCAAGTCGACCCTCTTCAACGCGCTGACGCAGACGGCGGCGGCACAGGCGGCGAACTATCCGTTCTGCACCATCGAGCCGAATGTCGGCGAGGTGGCGGTGCCGGACCCGCGCCTCGATGACTTGGCGCGGATCGCCACGTCGAAGGAGATCATCCCGACGCGGCTGACCTTCGTCGACATTGCCGGCCTCGTGCGCGGCGCCTCGAAGGGGGAGGGGCTCGGCAACCAGTTCCTCGCCAATATCCGCGAGGTCGATGCCATCGCCCATGTGGTGCGCTGCTTCACCGATGGTGACGTGACCCATGTGGAGGGCAAGGTCGACCCCAAAGCGGATATCGAGACCATCGAGACCGAGCTCATGCTCGCCGATCTCGACAGCCTCGAGAAGCGCCTCTTCGCCCTGGAGAAGAAGGCCAAGGGCGCCGACAAGGAAGCCAAGGAGATGCTCGACCTCGTCCAGCGGGCATTGCCGCTGCTGCGCGAGGGCAAGCCCGCCCGTCTGGTGAGCCGCAAGCCGGAGGAGGAAAAGCTGTTCCAGACTCTCGGGCTGATGACGGCCAAACCAGTCCTTTATGTCTGCAACGTGGACGAAGGCGATGCCGACAAAGGCAACGCTTATTCCGAGGCGGTGATCGCCCAGGCCAAGGCCGAGGGCGCGCGCGCGGTGGTGGTCTCGGCCAAGATCGAGAGCGAAATTGCCGTGATGCCGCTCGCCGACCAGGGCGATTTCCTCGAAGCGGTGGGGCTCGTGGAGCCGGGCCTCAACCGGGTCATCCGCGCCGGCTACGAGCTTCTTGGCCTCATCACCTACTTCACCGTGGGCCCAAAGGAGGCGCGCGCCTGGACCATCGAGAAGGGCACCCGGGCGCCTGCCGCCGCCGGCGTGATCCATACGGATTTCGAGAAGGGCTTCATCCGGGCCGAGACCATCGCCTTCGCCGACTACACCGCCCTGAAGGGCGAGAGCGGCGCCAAGGAAGCCGGCAAGTTCCGCCTCGAGGGCAAGGAATACGTGGTGCAGGACGGCGACGTGCTGCATTTCCGCTTCGCCAATTGAGGAGCGAATACTTCCTCACCTCCGCGGAACCGAGGGCGCACATCCCCTCTCCCCGCGCGTGGGGAGAGGGCCGCGACGACCTTGTCGTCGGCGCGGCGAGGCGGCAGCCGGGGGTGAGGGGGCTCGTCCGCGTAAACCTCCTCCGGACCGGCCCCCTCACCCTCGCTCCGCTCATCACAAGCACGACAAGGTGCTTGTGATCCTCTCCCCGCAAGCGGCGAGAGGCGGGCCGCCCCTGTAGCTAGCGCAGCGCCATCCTTCGACCCGAAACTCTTCGACCCGAAACTCTTCGACCCGAAGACAAGAGGCTCAATGACCGGCATCACCTTCGAGGATTTCACCCCCGGCGACGTGATCGAGGGTGGCCCGCTCGTGGTCACCCGCGACGAGATCGTCGCCTTCGCGAGGGAGTTCGATCCGCAGCCGTTCCATCTCGACGAGGAGGCCGCGAAGGCGACGCTGGCGGGCCAACTGATCGGTTCCGGCTGGCAGACGGCCGGGTTCGGCATGCGCCTGCTCCAGGCCCATGTCTTTCGCGGCGCCACCTCCATGGGCTCGCCCGGCATTTCGCAGCTGCGCTGGCTCCGCCCCGTCCTGCCGGGTGACGCGCTGCGGATCGTCACCAAGGTGGAGGAGTGCCGGGCGTCGAACTCCAAGCCGGATCGCGGTTTCGTCCGCTTCACGCTCACGGTCGTGAACGGGCGCGACGAGTCGGTAATGACCCAGGCGTTTACCGTCATGTTCGCCCGGCGCGGGGCCGATCCCCTGCCGCCCCGCGCGGTGACGCCCGGAGACCCAGTCGAGGTGAGCGAAGGCGACGACGCGGAGACGCTGCTCTTCCTCAAGCAGGCGAAGCTCGGCACGATCCGCGATCTCGGCCGCCACGTCTTCACCCCGGAGGCGATCATCGCCTTCGCCAGGGACTACGACCCGCAGGCCTTCCATCTCGATGCGGACGCCGCCCGAAAGACCCATTTCGGCGCGCTCTGCGCCTCCGGCTGGCACACGGCGGCGGTCTGGATGAAGCGCCTGCACATCACCCGCCAGCGGGACATCGAACGGACGGAGCGGGATGGCCCGGTGCCACAGCTCGGCCCCTCACCGGGCTTTCGCGACATGCGCTGGCTCGCCCCGGTCTATGCGGGCGACACGATCGCCTACGCCTGCACCCTGCTCGACAAGCGCGAATCGACCTCGCGCCCCGGCTGGGGCGTCGCTACCCACCACAACACCGCGCAGAACCAGCGCGGGGAGCGGGTGTTCGAGTTTACGGGATCTGTGTTCTGGCAGTGGGAAGCGTCTTGACCCGCTAAACCGCCGAGCGCCGCTCCGGATACAGCGCCAACAATCCCTCCGCATCCGCCGAGGCCACGCCGCGCTCGGTGATGATGCCCGTCACCAGCCGCGCCGGCGTCACGTCGAAGGCGGGGTTCGCCACGGGGCTGCCCGGCGACACCACTTCGATCGTGGCGAAGCCGCCATCGGCGAGGCGGCCGGTGAGGTGGGAGACCTCGCGGCCGTCGCGCTCCTCGATCGGGATCTGCGCGACGCCGTCGGTGAGGGTCCAGTCGATGGTGGAGAAGGGCAGGGCGGCATAGAACGGGATGCGGTTGTCGGAGGCCGCCAGCGCCTTCAGGTAGGTGCCGATCTTGTTGCAGACGTCGCCCGAGGCCGTGGTGCGGTCCGAACCGACGATGCAGACGTCGATCTCGCCATGCTGCATCAGGTGGCCGCCGGCATTGTCGGCGATGACGGTGTGCGGCACGCCGTGGGCGTTGAGCTCGAAGGCGGTGAGCGCCGCGCCCTGGTTTCGCGGCCGGGTCTCGTCCACGTAGACATGGACCGGGATGCCGGCCTCGTGCGCCACATAGATCGGCGCGAGGGCGGTGCCCCAATCCACTGTGGCGAGCCAACCGGCGTTGCAATGGGTCAGCACGTTGAGGCGGCGACCTTTGGCCTCGTGCAGATCGGCCAGGATCGCGGCGCCGTGGCGGCCGATGGCATGGCAGCTCTCCACATCCTCCTCGGCGATGCGCCCGGCCTCGGCGAAGGCGTAGGCGGCGCGCTCCGAGACTTCGACCTCGCGCAGCTTGGCGGCGACACGGTCGAGCGCCCAGCGCAGGTTGATGGCGGTGGGGCGGGTGGCGGCCAGGGTCTCGACGGCATGGTCGATCCCGGCATCGGAAGCGTCCCGTCGCAGGCCCAGGGCCAGGCCATAGGCCGCCGTGACGCCGATGAGCGGCGCGCCGCGCACGATCATGGTGCGGATGGCGATGGCCGCTTCGTCCAGGGTGGCGAGCCGCTTCATCTCGAAGGCGAAGGGCAGGCGGGTCTGGTCGATGACCTCGACGGACGCGCCGTCGGCGGCGGGCAGGATGGTGCGGTAGGGTGTGCCGTCGATGTTCATGCGCGGGCCTCTCGCATGTTCCGGGCGCAGGGGCCAGTCCTTGGGCCACGCGCAATGCTTGTCGCTTCGGTCCCTAAGGGACGTGCGAGCTAGAACGCCAGCCGCTCGAAATCCCGCCCTACCTTCCTGGCTTAATTTGCACACCTTCTTTCGTAGGCAGAGCGCGTCCCTCTCCCCCTTGTGGGGAGAGGTCAGGAGTGGGGGTGGCGCCGCCAGCCTCCGCAAGCTGAGGGTCACCCAACCACCCCCACCTCCAACTCCTCCCCACAAGGGGGGAGGAGGGCAGGGCTGCGCAACCCGCGAACTATGTGAATGGCGTAGTCTTTGCGGGAAAATGAGGAGACCGAACGAAGGCTCGCCCCTCTCAGAAGCACACCGGCCGCGCCCGCTTCACCTGCGGGATCGTCTCGATCTCCGCCCTCACGCTCTCCGAGATCGGCGCATCCACGGCGCAGAAGCAGATGGCGTTGCCGCCCTCTTCCTCGCGGCCGAGATTGAACGTGGCGACGTTGACGCCGGCCTCGCCCAGGATGGTGCCGAGCCGGCCGATGAATCCCGGCTTGTCGTGGTTGCGCACGTAGAGCATGTGCGGCGCGAAGGCGGCGTCGATGGCGATGGAGCGGATCTCGATGATCCGGGGCTTGCCGTCATGGAACACCGTCCCGGCGGCGTCGCGCGGCATGTCCTCGGCATCGATCGTGATGCGGATGACGGATTCGTAGTCGCTCGCCCCGCCCTCGCGCTTGATCTCGTCCACCACGATGCCGCGCTCGCGCGCCAGAGCAGGCGCGGAGACCATGTTGATGTCCTGCAGGAACGGCCGCAGCGCGCCCGTCACCGCCGCCGCCGTGAGCGCGCGGGTGTTCATGCCCGCGACAGCGCCCTCGTAGGTGATGCGGATGCCCTTGATCGGCGCGTCCGTGAGCTGGCCGAGGAACGAGCCGAGCTTTTCGGCGAGCGCCACGAACGGCTTCAACCGGGGAGCCTCGTCCGCGGAAATGGACGGGAAGTTGATCGCGTTGGTGATCGCCCCGGTCATTAGGTAATCGGACATTTGCTCGGCGACCTGCAGCGCCACGTTCTCCTGAGCCTCGTTGGTGGAGGCGCCCAGATGCGGTGTGCAGATGACGTTCGGGTGGCCGAAGAGCGGGTTGGCGGTGGCAGGCTCCTCGATGAACACATCGAAGGCCGCCCCGGCCACATGGCCCGAATCGAGGGCGGCACGGAGCGCCACCTCGTCCACGAGGCCGCCACGGGCGCAATTGACGATGCGCACGCCCGGCTTCGTCCGGGCGAGGTTCTCGGCCGACAGGATGTTGCGGGTCTTGTCGGTCATCGGCACGTGGAGCGTGATGATGTCGGCCCGCGCCAGCAGCGCATCGAGTTCGACCTTCTCCACGCCGATCTCGAGCGCGCGCTCGGGGGAGAGGTAGGGGTCGTAGGCCACGACCTTGAGCTTCAGGCCGATGGCGCGGTCGGCGACGATGGCGCCGATATTGCCGCAGCCGATGATGCCGAGCGTCTTGCCGGTCAGCTCGACGCCCATGAAGCGGTTCTTCTCCCACTTGCCGGCCTGGGTCGAGAGATCCGCCTGCGGGATCTGCCGCGCGAGGGCGAACATCATCGCGATGGCGTGTTCGGCGGTGGTGATGGAATTGCCGAACGGCGTGTTCATGACGATGACGCCGCGCGCCGTGGCGGCGGCGACATCGACGTTGTCGACGCCGATTCCCGCCCGGCCGATGACCTTCAGCCGCGTCGTTTGCTCCAGCACCTTTTGCGTGACCTTGGTGGCCGAGCGAATGGCGAGACCGTCGTAATGGCCGATGACGGCCGCGAAGCGTTCCTTGTCCTTGCCAAGGTTGGGGAAGAAGTCGACGTCGATGCCACGGTCACGAAAGATCTGGACGGCCGCGTTCGAGAGGGAATCGGAAATGAGCACCTTGGGAGCAGCCATGATGGCCTCCGGCTCTTGAGGAAGGGGGGATGCGGGCAACATCGGGGCCACCATGTTTCGGGCAGCCGACATCGGATCCCGTCCGCCCACCTCATCCTGAGGTGCTGCGTTTGCAGCCTCGAAGGAGGGCTCCAGAGATCGCAGCGCGAACTGGAGGACTCCTTCGAGGCCTCCGCTACGCTGCGGCGCCTCAGGATGAGGGTGCGGTTCGGATCGGTATTGTCAGGCGGCGCACAGGAACAATGTGCGCCGACGAGGGCGTCGTCGCCTCAGGCCGCCTTGGCGAGCTTGGCCTTCTCAGCCGCATAGGCCCAGTCGAGCCACGGCATCAGGGCCTCGAGATCCGAGGTCTCCACAGTGCCGCCGCACCAGATGCGCAGGCCGGCCGGGGCGTCGCGATAGGCGCCGATGTCGAAGGCGATGCCCTCGGCATCGAGGGTGTCGGCGATGCCCTTGGCGACCGCCGCCACGGTGGCGTCGCCCTTGGCCAGCACGTCCGGATCGGTGATGACGAGGCACACACCGGTGTTCGAATACGTCGCCGGATCGACGGCGAGGTGTCCGATCCAGGGGGTCCGCGCCACCCAGTCGTGGACGACCTTGGCATTGGCGTCCGCGCGGGCATGGAGCGCGTCGAGACCGCCGATGCCTTGCGCCCAGCGCAGGGTATCGAGGTAATCCTCCACCGCGAGGAGCGAGGGCGTGTTGATCGTATCGCCCTTGAAGATGCCCTCGATCAGCTTGCCGCCCTTGGCCATGCGGAAGACCTTCGGGATCGGCCAGGCGGGGGTGTTGCTCTCGATGCGCGCGACGGCGCGGGGCGAGAGGACGAGCATGCCGTGCGCGGCCTCGCCGCCCATCACCTTCTGCCAGGAGAAGGTGACGACATCGAGCTTCGCCCAGTCGAGCGGCATGGCGAAGGCGGCCGAGGTGGCGTCGCAGATGGTCACGCCGTCACGGTCGGCGGCGATCCAGTCGCCGTTCGGCACGCGGACGCCGGCGGCGGTGCCGTTCCAGGTGAAGATGACGTCGTTGTGCTTGGTGTCGATGGCCGACAGGTCCGGCAGCACGCCGTAGGCGGTCTGGTGGACGATGGGCGAGATCTTGAGTTCCTGCAGCGCGTCCGTGACCCATTCGGAGCCGAAGGCTTCCCAGGCGGCCACTTCGACGGTCTTGGGGCCGAGCATCGACCACATGGCCATCTCGACGGCGCCGGTATCGGAGGCGGGGACGATGGCGATGCGGTAATCGGCCGGCACGCGCAGCACGGTGCGGGTCAGCTCGATGGCCTCGACCAGCTTGGCCTTGCCGGCGGGGGAGCGGTGCGAGCGGCCGAGCGCGGCGTTCTGAAGGGCCTGCAGGGTCCAGCCGGGACGCTTGGTGCAGGGGCCGGACGAGAAATTCGGCACGCGGGGGCGCGTGGTGGGACGTGTCATGACAAAGTCCATCCTTACAGATGAATGCTCCTCGTTGGGGAGGAGTGGCCCGGCGCTGCCAATGGACCCGTCCCGGCGACTTAGCAAGATGCTCGGGCGATAAATTCAGTCCCGCCCAGCACAACGACGCCGGTATGTCCGACCAAGTCTTTGGGAATCAGGCCTTTGACGGGTGAGACTTGCTCGCCCCCATCAGGTCGGGCCGGCGCTCGCGGGTGATCCGCTCCGCCTCCTCCCGGCGCCAGCGGGCGATGGCACCATGGTTGCCGCCGGTGAGGATGTCGGGAATCGCACGGCCCTCCCACTCCCGCGGCCGGGTGTAGTGCGGGTATTCGAGGAGCCCGCCCTCGAAGCTCTCCTCCTCCCCCGAGACCGACTTGCCCATGACGCCGGGCAGCAGGCGCACGCAGGCATCGATGGCGACGAAGGCCGCGACCTCGCCGCCCGACAGGATGTAGTCGCCGATGGAGACCTCCTCGAGGCCCCGCGCCGCGATGACCCGCTCGTCCACCCCCTCGAACCGGCCGCAGACCACGACGATGCCCGGCCCCTCCGCCAGCTCGCGCACGCGACCCTGCGTCAGGGGGCGGCCGCGCGGGCTCATGAGCAGGCGGGGGCGGGTATCGCCGGGGGAGGCAACGGCATCGATGGCCGCACCCAGCACGTCGCAGCGCAGCACCATGCCCGCGCCGCCGCCGGCCGGAGTGTCGTCCACGGCGCGGTGGCGGCCGATCCCGTGCTCGCGGATCTGCCGGGCCTCCAGGGTCCAGGTTCCGCGCGCGAGCGCATCGCCCGAGAGCGACATCCCGAGGAGGCCGGGAAACATCTCGGGGTAGAGGGTGAGGATCGTGGCGGACCAGGGCGCGCTCGTCATGCCGCTTGATGGCGCGTGTGGTGAGGGCGGGTCAACAACGCCCTTCCGGTCTCATGCCACTACGGGCTCCGCCGACGAACGCCAACGCGCCGCAACCGGGGGGAGGGCACTTCCGGGCGGGCCGCCTCGTTGTCCCGCCATGTCTCCTCGTCTCGCCCTCGCGGCCTTGCTCACCCTCGTCGTCCCGGCCTTCGCTGCAGAACCGCTGGCACCTCCCGGCGCCCCCGCCTCCGCCTTTCCGAAGCCGGACAGGCCGGTGGCCGAGATCATCGCCCCGCTCTGGGCATCGGAAGCCCAGCGCGACACGGTCGACGAAGTCGGCCAGGTGGCGCGGCTGATGCGGATCGCGCCCGGGGAGACGGTGGCCGATATCGGGGCCGGCAGCGGCTATTACACGGTGCGTCTGGCCGAGCGGGTCGGGCCGCAGGGGCGGATCGTCGCCGAGGACGTGACGCCGCGCTACCTCGCCGACCTGACGGCCCGCATCGCGCAGGCCAAGCTCGGCAACGTCACCGTGGTACGGGGCGAGCCCCACGATCCGAGGCTCCCGCCCGGCTCCCTCGACGCGGCGTTGCTGGTCCACATGTACCACGAGATCAGCCAGCCCTATGGCCTCCTGCACAACCTCGCCGCCGCGATGAAGCCCGGCGGCCGGGTCGGGATCGTCGATGCCGACGCGATTCCCTCGCGGCACGGGACGCCGCCGGCCCTCCTGCGGTGCGAACTCGCGGCGGCGGGCTACCGGGAGACCGGCTTCTCGGTGCTGGAGGGCGGGGTCGGCTATCTCGCGATCTTCGAGGCGCCCACGGTCGACGCGCGTCCCGTCCCCTCCGCGATCTCCCCCTGCAAGGACGTGGCGACGCGATCCGACCGGCGGTGATCGCGCCCGGATTCACGGTTCGGTAGCGGCGAAGCGCTAGGGTGGCCCCGCCTCGAACACCGAGCGGGAGAATGAGTGCGTGGTCCTGACGTTTTGGCTCGATCAGCCTGTCTGGCTGATGTTCGTCCTTCTGAGCGCCGTCTTCGCGGTCTGCATGGGTGCCATCAGCCTTCTCTCCACCTGGTCCGCGACGCGGCCGGGCATGCATAAGCTCGGGATCGGCGTCGTCGCCCCCTATTTCAACGCCATCTCGGTGATGCTGGCGCTGCTCACGGGCTTCGTGGCCAACGACGCCTGGGAGCGTCAGCGGCAGGCGACGAAGATCGTCCAGTCGGAGAAGACCAACCTCCTCGCCGTGCATGACCTGAGCCTCGCCACGGCCTCCGACATGTCCGCGATCCGCACCAAGCTGGTCGCCTATGCGAACGCGCTGATCGACGACGAATGGCCGAAGATGACGGTGGGCGAGTCGTCGGCGACCGCCAACGAGGCCCTGGGCGAGTTGATGCAGTCCGTGGCCGATCCCCGGCACAGCGCCGAGGCGGGAGCCGCCGCGCATGGGAGCCTTCTCGACGCGGTGATGAACCTGCGGGCCGAGCGCGGCACGCGCCTCGGGCTCGCCGATGTTCAGGGCGACCAGTCGAAATGGCTGACGCTGATGGTGCTGGCACTGCTGACCCTCGTGTCCATCGGGCTGATCCACGTGGACAAGCCGGTGCCGCAGGCCGTGGCGATGATCCTGTTCTCGGTCGCCACGGTGACGACGCTGGGCATGATCGGATTGCACGAGCGGCCCTTCGACGGGCCGATGCCGGTGACGTCGGCGCCGCTGGAGATGGCGCGGACGGCGATGACGAGCGTCAAGCCCTGAGCGACGGCCCGGTCGGGTCGCTCCCGCCTCAGGCGGGCTCGTCGGGCGGCTTCGGCCCGGCGGGCGCGAACAGGTCGTCGGGCGGATCGACGACGACCCGCCCGTTGGCGACGTCGAGGGTCGGGACGAAGGCCTTGGTGAAAGGCAGGAGCGCGGTGGGACCACCGAGGGCCGGCTTGATCTCGAGGAGATCGCCGCCGCCGTAATTCGGCACGTCGGTGACGGTGCCGAGGAGTGCGCCGGACACATCCACCACGTCGAGGCCGACGAGATCGGCCGTGAAGAACTCGTCTTCGTCCTCGACATGGCCGAGGCGGTCGCGCGGAAGGTAGATGGCGAGGCGGTTGAGCGCTTCCGCACCGTTGCGGTCGGAGACGCCCTTCACCCGCACAACGAGCAGGTCGGGCGAGGCTCCGCCGGCCCGGCGCACGTCGGTGAGCTCGATGCGCTGGCCCCCGGCGCCGATGAGCGGCCCGTAGGAGCCGATGGCCTGCGGATCGCCGGTATAGGATTTCAGGCGGATTTCGCCGTTGAGCCCGTGCGCGCGACCGAACTCGCCCATCTGGACGAGGCTCGGATCGGTGGACGGGAGCGGCACCTCCGGCATCGGCCGGGGCCGATGCGCGGAGGTCGCCGAGCCCGAGCCGATGCGGCCCGGGCGGTCGCGACGGCCGCCATCGCCGGTGGGGTTGCTGCCTCCGGGACGGCGCGCCATCGCGAAAACGCCTTAGGCCGCGGCGTCTTCGGCCGGGGCGGCGGCCTTCTCGGCGCGCTTGGCGGCGCGCTCCTTGGCCTTCTCGCCCGGCTCGGCCTTCTGCGGGTTGTTGCGCGCGGGGCGCTTGGCGAGGCCGGCGGCATCAAGGAAGCGCAGGACGCGGTCGGTGGGCTGGGCGCCCTTGGCGAGCCAGGCCTGGATCTTCTCGGACTCGAGCACGATGCGGGCCGGATCGTCCTTGGCCTTCATCGGGTCGTACACGCCGACCTTCTCGATGAAGCGGCCATCGCGGGGCGCGCGGGCATCGGCGACGACGATGCGGTAATACGGGCGCTTCTTGGCGCCACCACGGGTGAGACGGATCTTGAGGGACATGGTGTGCTCCTGGAGGTTGGTAATCTGATCGTTCTTGGCGGATAGCGAGTAGTGAGTAGCGAAGAGGGCCGGCCTGCCGCCCCTTCGCTATTCGCTACTCCCCATTCGCCCCTACTTCTTCTTCCCGAACGGGAAACCGCCGAGGCCCGGCAGACCGCCCGGCCCCTTCGGTCCTCCGAGCCCCGGAAGGCCCGGCATCTTTCCGCCGCCGAAGCCCGGCGGCATGGGAGGCAGCTTGCCGCCCATCTGCTTCTGCATCGCCTCGATCTGCTCGGGCGTCGGCTCGGGCATGCCGGGGGGAAGGCCGGGCATGCCGCCCATCCCGCCACCGCCGCCGAGACCGAACATTGAGCCGAGCGCCTGGCCGATGCCGCGCTTGCCCGAGCCCATCGCCTTCATCATGTCGGCCATGGTCCGGTGCATCTTGAGGAGCTTGTTGAGCTCCTCCACCTTCGTCCCCGACCCCGCGGCGATGCGCTTCTTGCGGGAATTCTTGAGGATGTCGGGATTCTTGCGCTCCTGCGCGGTCATCGACGAGATGATGGCGCGCTGGCGCTTGAACATGTTCTCGTCGAGATTGGCGCCCTCGACCTGCTTCTTCATGGCACCCATGCCCGGCAGCATGCCCATCAGGCCGCCGATGCCGCCCATCTTCTCCATCTGGGCGAGCTGCATCGACAGGTCGTCGAGGTCGAACTTGCCCTTGCGCATCTTCTCCGCGGTGCGGAGCGCCTGCTCGTGGTCGATGGTCTCGGCCGCCTTCTCCACGAGGGAGACGATGTCGCCCATGCCGAGGATGCGGTTGGCGACGCGCGAGGGATGGAACTCCTCGAGGGCGTCCACCTTCTCGCCGGTGCCGACGAGCTTGATCGGCTTGCCGGTGACGGCGCGCATGGAGAGCGCCGCGCCACCGCGCGAATCGCCGTCCATGCGGGTCAGCACGATGCCGGTGACGCCCAGGCGCTCGTCGAAGGCGCGGGCGGTGACCACCGCGTCCTGGCCGGTGAGCGCGTCGGCCACCAGCAGGACTTCGTGGGGATTCGTCGCCGCCTTGACCTCAGCGGCCTCGGCCATCAGCGCCTCGTCGAGGGTGATGCGGCCGGCGGTGTCGAGCATCACCACGTCGAAACCGCCGAGGCGCGCGGCATCCATGGCGCGGCGGGCGATCTGCACCGCCGACTGGCCCTCGACGATGGGCAGGCTGTCGACGCCGACCTGCTTGGCCAGGATCGCCAGCTGCTCCATGGCGGCCGGGCGGCGGGTATCGAGGGAGGCGAGCAGCACCTTGCGCTTGTCGCGGTTGGTCAGGCGCCGGGCGATCTTGGCGGTGGTGGTGGTCTTGCCCGAGCCCTGGAGGCCGACCATCAGGATGGCGACGGGGGCGGGGGCGTTGAGATCGATGAGGCCGGCCTCGGAGCCGAGCATGGCCACGAGTTCGTCGTTGACGATCTTCACGACCATCTGGCCGGGCGTCACCGACTTGACGACGACGGCGCCCACCGCCTTCTCGCGCACCTTCTCGGTGAAGCCGCGCACCACTTCGAGGGCGACGTCGGCTTCCAGCAGCGCGCGGCGAACCTCACGCAGGGCGGCGGTGACGTCGGCTTCCGTGAGCGCACCCCGACGGGTGAGCCCCGAGAGGATACCGGACAGGCGGTCGGACAGGCCTTCGAACATCGTCTGGCTCTCCGAACCTACTGGAACAGTCCGGCGGACGAGACGCGCCGCACCTGCAGCGCCGCCTCGAAGGCGTTGATCGCCGACGCGAACTTGTCCCGGCAATCGGGATTGCAGAACCCGACGACGGACCCGTTGTAGAGCGTCAGGGAATCGGCCGCGATCGGCTTGCCCGACCAGGGGCAGACGTCGTTGACCGCATCCTCGATGCGAAGGGGTTCATGCGCTTGCGACAGGGCGAGACTCACTCGTCTGGATCGGCGGAGCGACGGCCTGTTTCCAACGCGAAACTCGCCCGAGGGCGCATCGCGCTGTCGGGCGTTGACCTCCGGCCTCACAGGGCCGGTCGGCGTTCGTATTGACGACATGTCGTCGGATATGAGGTTGGCGGACTAGTCCGAGAGCCCGCGCAAGTCAAGATCATGGTCGAGCGGACGATGCATTCATGTCGATGCCCGCCTTGGGAGTACCTCACGAAACTCCCGGTCGCTTCCCGCTCACGGCCCTTCTCGCTCACGGCGCAACGGCGCAGCGGGAGTTTTGTGAGAGACACCGAGTCGCCCAAACGGCGGTGAATAGCGTATTCAGACATCCAAACCGCCAAGCTTCGTCGGTGAGCGTGTGACCCGAAAGAGAGAGTGCCCGTCCCGGATGCCGGATTTTTACACGCTGTATCTGGTCGTGCTGATAGCCGGGCTCTCCCATTGCGTGCTCTGGGCCAGCGTCCTCTATCGCTACAGGGAGCTGGCCGGGGTGCGCTACTGGCTGGCGGGCAGCCTGGCCAAGGTGGCGGGCGGCATCCTGCTCGCCCTCGATGGCGGCGTCGGGAATTTCGCCACCACCGTCGGCGGGAATGCCGTCGCCTGTCTGGCCTTCTACCTGAACACGGTCGGCCTGCGCCGCTTCCACGGGGACGAGCCGCGTTGGGCTCTCCATGCCGGGCTGCTGGCCGCCAGCGTGCTCGCCATGGCGCTCACTTGGCAACCCTGGTGGGGCCAGAACCCGCTCTACGTCACGTCGCAATGCATTCCTCTCGCGCTCGCCATCCTCTATCTCGCCCGGCGCCGGATTCGGGAGCTCGGCGCGCTCATCACGATGAGCGCACTGGCGACCGCGATCACGGCCCATGGCATCGTCGCCTGCGCGGTGACGGTGAGGCTCAGCGGCATCGCACCGGATGTGTCCCTGGTCTCCCTCGCCGCCATCGACCTGCTGGTCTTCATCCTGGCGGGCATCGTCTGGAATTTCGGCTTCCTCGTCTCGGTGGTCGACAGCCTGATGGCGACGGTGGAGCGGCTGGCCGCCGAGGACGACCTGACCGGCCTGCCCAATCGCCGCCAGTTCATGCGGCAGCTCGCCGGGGAGTGCGCGCGCGAGACCGGCGAACCGTTCAGCGTGATGCTGATGGACCTCGACCGGTTCAAGGGGATCAATGACGGCCTCGGCCACGTGGCCGGCGATGCCGCGCTCCAGCACGTGGCGGACGCGGTGCGGGGAAGCATCCGCCCCGCCGATATGTTCGCGCGGCTCGGCGGCGACGAATTCGGCATCCTGCTTCGCGGGATCGAGGGGGATGCGGCAACCGAGATCGCCGAGCAGGCCAACGCGGCCCTGCGCGCTTCGCCCTTCCTCTGGCGTGGGGAGACCATCGGGCTGACGATCAGCATCGGCGTGACCTCGGCTGTCCCCGGCAGACACCACACGCCGGAGGAACTCATCGAATGCGCGGATTCCGCGCTCTACGCCACGAAGGGCCGGACACGAGACGGCTGGACATTCCTGCCCTTCGCGTCCCGGCCGGGCTTCGGCGCAGGTCAGGCGGGCGGGGCGAAGGCCGCGCGCCTGCCCGACCGGGCCTCCCGCATCCCGCTGGCAGGCTGAACCGACCGCCTGCGGTCGAGCGCTATGAGAGTCACGCATCTCGCGGGATGCGCGGGACCCTCCTCCCCAGCGGATCTCGGGCCTGCCCGAGATCCGTCGAGCTTGTGGGGAGGAGTTGGAGGTGGGGGCGGTCGGGCGACCCTCACGCTGCGGAGGCTGGCGGAGCCACCCCCACTCCTAACCTCTCCCCACAAGGGGGAGAGGGACGCGCCCTGCCTAAAAGCAGAGGGATAAATGCAGCAGGCTCGGCCGAGAGCGATCAGAGCGAGGCCCCCGGACTCACCGTTCCTCGAATTTCGGCTTCCGCAAGTCCGCCTGAAGTTTCAGCACCTCGTCGATACTCATCGAGCGGCTGCTCCAGTTGGTCTCCATGATGTTGATGGCGGTGAAGCTGTAATGGGCCTTGCCGCCATAGGCGTCGAACGGCGTGCCGTCCGGGTCCGGCGCCACCGGCTTCATGTAATCCACCCGGTAGGACGGGTGGCCGCCCTTGCCCGTGACCGCGATGCGGACCGAGGCATTGCCGTGCCGTTTCTGGCAGAAGCGCATGTTGGTGAGCAGCCGGCTCAGATAGGCGTCGGCCTCCTCCAGGGTGGGGACGACGTCCGCGAGAGTCGCGTCGGAGGGAAGGTGCGTCTTCTTGATCATGTCGGCCCGTAATGTTGGTGCCGCACCATAGGCACACCTCCTAAGGGATGCGAGACCCTGCCCGGCGCAGCCGGCTTCAGCCCGCGACGAGCTCCCGTGCCGGGGCTGCCCGGACCGGCGCCGCGGCGACATCCGCCAGGATCTCGTAGGAGCGCACGCGGGCGGCATGGTCGTGGATGGCGCTGGCGACCATGAGTTCGTCCGCGCCGGTCTCGGCGATCAGGTCGGCGAGCCCCCGGCTCACCGTCTCCGGCGAGCCGACGATGGCGCGGGCGAGCATCCCCGAAGCCTGGCGCTTCTCGGAGGGCGACCAATAGGTCTCGATATCGTCGATGGGCGGCGGCAGCAGGCCCCGCGTGCCCCGGAACATGTTGGCGAATTGCTGCTGCGCCGAGGTGAACAGGCGGCGCGCCTCGGCATCGGTCTCGGCCGCCACGACGTTGACGCCCACCATGGCATGGGGCGCCGTCGACTGCTCGGACGGGATGAAGCGCTCGCGATAGACGGCGAGCGCTTGGATCAGCGCATCCGGCGCGAAATGCGAGGCGAAGGCGTAGGGCAGGCCGAGCATGGCGGCAAGCTGCGCTCCGAACAGGCTTGAGCCGAGAATCCAGAGCGGCACCTTGGTGCCCGTGCCCGGCACGGCCTGGATCACCTGACCCGGCTGCGCGTCGCCCAGCAGCGCCTGGAGTTCGAGGACGTCCTGCGGGAACTGGTCCGACGTCTCGGGCGAGCGCCGCAGGGCGCGCAAGGTCCGCTGGTCGGTACCCGGAGCGCGCCCCAGGCCGAGATCGATCCGGCCCGGATACAGGGTCTCCAGCGTGCCGAACTGCTCGGCGATGACCATGGGCGAGTGGTTCGGCAGCATGACCCCGCCGGCCCCGACGCGGATGCGGCTCGTGCCCGAGGCTACGTGGCCGATGACCACGGAAGTCGCCGCGCTGGCGATGCCCACCATGTTGTGGTGCTCGGCGAGCCAGAATCGCCGGTATTCGAGGCGCTCGGCGGCCCTCGCGAGGTCGAGGGTGTTCCGCAGGGCGTCCCCGGGCGTCGCGCCATGCGGAACGAAGGCGAGGTCGAGAACCGAAAGAGGGATCATGAATCGCGTGTCCGTTTGCATGAGCGACCGGCTCGCGCCGGCCATGAACGTCCCCACCCGGAAGAGATCGCGACGCCGCCGCCGCTTCGCAACCGGGCCGTCCGGCGCAGGAGCCATGCGTTCCGGCCGGCTCCGGAGGGATCCTCTCGTCATCCGACCCGCGACAGCCTCACGGCACGACCTATATGGCTGGGCCTCGACCTCCCGTCCCGAACCCGAGCAACGCCACCGTGTCTCCCGGATACCTGCCCTTCGCCGGCGCCCTCGATCTCCCCGCCTATACCTGTGACAATTGCGGGTTCTGGCAGCGCCATTTCGCGCCGCCGCCCTCGTGTCCGATGTGCCTCGACGCACGTCACGTGGTGCCGCAGAAGGGCTGGCAGTTCTGGAGCGAGCGCGAGGCGCAGGAGCGCTTCCCCTGCCATTGGGAGGAGCTGGAGCCGGGAATCTGGCGGTTCTGGAACGATCCCGTCTCGGGAATCGGGCCGAGCGCCTACCTGATCCAGACGCCCGACGGGAATATGGGATTCGAGGCCTGCCCGGTCTTCAGCGAGGCGGCGCTCAAGCACATCGCGTCCCTCGGCGGGATGCAGGTCCTGTCCTCCTCGCACCCGCACGCCTACGGGGCGCTGGTGCAGTTGCAGGATCGATTCGACCCTGAACTCTGCCTGCCGGCCGCCGACTTCATCTGGAGCGCGGCCTTGCAAGTCTCCTGGCCCTACGACGATTTCCTCGAACCGCTGCCCGGCCTCGAACTCCACCGCACGGCGGGGCATTTCGACGGTCACGCAATCCTGTTCGACCGATCGCGAAAAATTCTGTTCTGCGGTGACGCCTTGAAATTCGAGCTCGACCCGAAGGATTTCCGCCGGGCCGAGACGATCTCGGCGCACAAGGCCTTCGTGCGCGGCGTGCCGCTGACCACGAACGAACTGCGCCGCTATCGCGACGTCTTCGCCCAGCTCGACTTCACCCAGACCTGGACCCCGTTCGAGCCGGCCGCCAATTGCGGCCGGGCCGAGGTGCTGGCCCTGATCGACGGCATGCTGGCGACCCGCCCGCACGCCGCCCCGGTGAGGCTGGACAGCCTCCGGCGATAGGTCAGTCCCGCTTGCGTCAGACCCGTTTGGCGGTCTGGCCGAACATTACCTTCTTGGCGTCCTCGCTCATGGTCTTGCCGTGGTCGGGGTTGACCTCGGGCGCGCGGGCATAGGCCGCCTTGGTGCCGGGACGCTCGGCGATGGCCGTGAACCAGCGCTTGAGGTTGGGGAAATCGTCGAGGTTCTGGCCCTGCTTCTCCCAGGGGACGATCCACGGATAGGAGGCCATGTCGGCGATGGAGTAATCCGGCCCGGCGACGAACTCCCGGTCGGCCAGACGCCGGTCGAGGACGCCGTAGAGCCGGTTCGTCTCCTTGACGTAGCGCTCGATGGCGTAGGGGATCTTCTCCGGCGCATATTGGGAGAAGTGGTGGTTCTGGCCGAGCATCGGCCCGAGTCCGCCCATCTGCCAGAACAGCCATTGCAGCATTTCGGCCCGACCCGGCAGGTCGGCGGCGATGAAGCGTCCGGTCTTCTCCGCGAGATAGAGCAGGATCGCGCCCGATTCGAAGAGAGTGATCGGAGCGCCGCCCCCCGGCGGTTCGTGATCGACGATGGCCGGCATCCGGTTGTTGGGGGCGATGGCGAGGAAGTCCGGCTTGAACTGCTCGCCCTTGCCGATGTTCACCGGCTTGATCGTGTAGGGAAGCCCAGCCTCCTCCAGGAACATCGTCACCTTGTGGCCATTCGGCGTCGGCCAGTAATGCAGATCGATCATCGAAATTCCTTTCAGCGCGCCGCGATTGCCGGGCAGCGCCGAAGGTCGAGTTGGCGACCGCCGGCACCGAGGTCAAGCCGCGCCGGTCACGCGAATACCGGGCTGGTCGAGTGGCAGGTCACTAGAATGCGAGGGATTGTTCGACCGATTGCTTCAGGGTTCTCGTGCTTGCATGATCGCTCACGGGGGTACCCGAGCGGGAGACCGGCAGGATGAGCAGCGCTATCTCGATCAGCGGCGGCGGGATGGTGGCGGCCTCCCAGCGCTTCAGCAACGCGGCGGAACAGATCGCCTCGGTCGGCATGACCATGCCCAGCCCGACCCAGGTGGATCAGATCCTCCCCAGCCCGACCCAGGTCGACCTGTCGAGCTCGGCCATGCAACTGTTGGAGAGCAAGGCGAGCTTCGAGGTCAACACGGCGGTGCTGAAATCGACCCTCGACACCGAGAAGCGCGTCCTCGACATCCTCGTGTAGCATCCCGCCCGTAGACCGCTCCGCGCTCGAGGCATAGCACCCCCATCCATCGACGGAGGCCCCTCCCGATGACGATCACGGTTTCGCTGAGCTCACTTGGACTGCTGAAAGCCATCGACGTCGTGACGGATGCCCGACGCGACGCCCTGCGCCAACGCGAGGCCGAGCCGAACGTCGTCTCCGTCAATGTCGGCGCGCGTACCGAACCAACCTCGAACGCCCGCCCGACAGGTCAGAACCGCGTCGTCGACGTGTTGGTCTGACATTGTACCGATAGCCTGAAAATTAACCGGCCAGGGTGACAGTCGGCGTCAGGTTAGAGCTGGATCCATGACGTGACTACCAATCGTCGCCGCGCCTCGCGGAAAGGTGCATTTCGCATCGGGGCGCTCTCCTTCGCGGGCGAGCGGGCGGATATCGACTGCCTGGTCTGGGACCAGTCCGAGACCGGCGCACAGATCGAGGTCGAGTCTCCCGAGGAGGTTCCGGACGAGTTCATCCTGGTGATGACCGCCTACGCCAAGCCGCGCGCCTGCACGGTCGTCTGGAGACGGGACCGGAAGCTCGGCGTGGCGTTCTCCGTCTGATCCGCAGAGCCGCCGACAGGGGAGGGGCCGCAGAGTTCGACTCTCCTTCACCATCGTGGCGCTTATCGCCGCGGCGCGCTTGCTGTTTGCTTCCAAAAACCGTACCTCCGCTCTGCGCGCGAGCGTGTCGGGGTGTAGCGCAGCCTGGTAGCGCATCTGGTTTGGGACCAGAGGGTCGTAGGTTCGAATCCTATCGCCCCGACCAATCGCGTGCGTATCGGCCGTTCTCTCCTGCTGGAGCTATCGACCCCACGATGCCGAGTGCTCGAATCTATCAGCCCGCCAAGGATGCCTCGCAATCCGGCACGGCCCGCACCAAGGCCTGGCTGCTGGAATTCGACCAGAGCTCTCCGCGCGACACCGACCCCCTGATGGGTTGGACCGGATCGTCGGACATGCTGCAGCAGGTCAGGTTGTCGTTCGAGACCCAGGACGAGGCCGTCGCCTACGCCACCCGCAACGGCATCACCTTCCGGGTCGAGCAGCCCCAGAAGCCCGCGATCCGCAAGGGCCTGTCCTATTCGGACAACTTCAAATTCAACCGCACGGCGCCCTGGACCCACTGAGGTCGCCGGGGCGCCGCGATCGGTCCATTCGGCTCAGAGCTGAATCATAATCGTGATCGCGCCGAATATCAGGACCGACGCGACCGCGACGGCGAGCAGGATCAGTGCGGCGCGTGATTCGCGCATGTCATTATCGGTCATCGATCCCTCGTTACGATAAAAACCGCGGAAATGGGAGCGAGTCCGGATGCCGTGAGGTATTCGAGACGCTGCACCCTATGTCGTACCGTGGAGGGCGGGTTTCTCAGCGCCGGAAGCATGCCGTCGGATCGATCGGCAAGGTCCACGATGATTTCGCCCTGCCAGGCGATGACGCGCGCAGCCGCATGACAGGCGGCGCGCGATGGGCCTGACGACACTTCCAGGTCCCGGTCCGAGCCCCGCGGGAGGAGAGACACCGTGGGGATGGAGGTCCCGGCGCAATCGCGCGGCGCCGACCACGCCCCCTACAACCGCGCCAGAAGTTCGGCCTTCTTGGACGAAAACTCCGCCTCGGTGAGCACGCCCTTGCGATGGAGTTCGGACAGGCGCTCGAGGGTCGAGATCACGTCCCCCGAGGGGGATCCGGCCTGGGCGAAGTCCGGCTCCGGGGCCGGACGCGGGCGCTCTTCGGTGCGGGGCGGGGCCGCGATCGGGTCGGGGTGGAACGGCTTCGGTTCGAGGGAGCGTTCCGGCGTGGGGGCCACGCTGACCCGCTGGAGCGATTCGAGGTCGACGTAACCGTTGCGGCCGCTGAAGCGGAGGCTCTGGGTATCGCCCTGCTGCTGCGAGACGCCGGATATGTCGTAATGCCCGGTATCGTAAAGGACGAGCGTTCCGGCGGTCTCCACGGCGAGCAGCCGGCTATCCGGGAAATAGGCGTAGCGCATGTTGTTCTGCGAGCCCGACGTCGCCGGTCGGCCGAGTTCGGCGGGCCACCAATTGGCGGACGTCGAGCCGTCGTTCCAACCGCCGGGGGGCAGGGATTGGGCGAGGTCCGAGCAGATCGCCGCCACGCGCGACTTGAGATTCGCGTCGAACATGTTGCCGATCATGGTCATGCCGCCGGACGACCATTGGCCGAACCCTCCGAGTTCGGGATGGTTGAACTGGGCCATGGTCCCATTGCCCGCTTCCAGCGCGCGCATGAGATGGCGCACGGCATCGACGCTGACGCCGTGCCGGTCGGCGACGGTCTGCAAAACGGAAGATCTGTCGGGCATGGGCTGGCTCCAGAACGGCAACGATGTCGAGCGCGGCAAAGCGACCCGATCATAGTACGGCATTGACGCGAATGTGCCTCTCGCACCGCAAAAAGTTTCCACGCCGGCGGACCTTACGGTCAAGCATGAACGTTCACTCGGCAGAATTCATGCCGTCGGGCTCCGCCTCAGGCAGCGAGCCCCCCCTGGAGTGATCATGGTCGCCAAGAACCCCCCGATGCCGCAGGCCGCCACGCAGACGAAGGCGGTGCGATCGCGCATCAAAGAGGGATCACCCTATCCGCTGGGCGCCAACTGGGATGGCCTCGGCGTCAATTTCGCCCTGTTCTCGGCCCATGCCACCAAGGTCGAGCTCTGCCTGTTCGACGATGCCGGAGAGCAGGAACTCGAGCGCATCGAGTTGCCGGAATACACCGACGAGATCTGGCACGGCTACCTGCCCGACGCGCGGCCCGGCACGATCTACGGCTACCGGGTCCACGGCCCCTACGAGCCCAAGGCCGGGCACCGCTTCAACCCGAACAAGCTGCTGATCGACCCCTATGCCAAAGGTCTCGTCGGATCCATCACTTGGAATCCGGCCCTGTTCGGCTACCAGATGGAGACGGGTGACGACCTCACCTTCGACGAGCGCGATTCCGCGCCCTTCACCCGCCGCAGCCGCGTCATCGACCCGGCCTTCACCTGGGGACGGGACCGCAAACCCCACGTGCCGTGGGAGAAGACGATCTTCTACGAAACCCATGTGAAGGGCTTCACCAAGCTGCATCCGGCCGTGCCGGAGAAGCTGCGCGGCACCTATGCCGGCCTCGGCAACCCGGCCGTGCTCGACTACATCAAGAGCCTCGGCGTGACCTCGGTGGAGCTCCTGCCCGTCCATGCCTTCGTGCAGGACGATTATCTCCAGGAAAAGAACCTGGTGAATTACTGGGGCTACAACACGATCTCATTCTTCACGCCCGCCCGGCGCTACGCGGCGGTGCCGGACTTCGCCTTCTCCGAGTTCAAGGAGATGGTGGCGCGCATGCACGGCGCCGGCCTCGAAGTGATCCTCGACGTGGTCTACAACCACACCGCCGAGGGCAACGAGAAGGGTCCGACCCTGTCGTTCAAGGGCGTCGACAACGCTTCCTACTACCGCCTCATGCCCGGCGACGAGCGCTACTACATCAACGATACCGGCACCGGTAACACCTTCAACCTCTCGCACCCGCGCGTCCTGCAGCTGGTGACCGATTCCCTTCGCTACTGGGCGACGGAAATGCGGGTCGACGGCTTCCGCTTCGATCTCGCCACCATCCTGGGGCGCGAGCCGCACGGTTTCGACGAGGGCGGCGGCTTCCTCGATACCTGCCGGCAGGACCCGGTGCTGAACTCGGTCAAGCTCATTGCCGAGCCGTGGGATTGCGGGCCCGGCGGCTATCAGGTCGGCGGCTTCCCGCCGGGCTGGGCGGAATGGAACGACCGGTTCCGCGACGATGTCCGCGGCTACTGGCGCGGCGATTCCGGATTGCTGCCGAGCCTCGCCTCACGCATCACCGGATCGGCCGACAAGTTCAACAAGCGCGGGCGCAAGCCCTGGGCCTCGGTGAACTTCCTCACCGCTCATGACGGGTTCACGCTGAACGACACGGTTTCGTACAACGAGAAGCACAACCTCGCGAATGGCGAGGATGGGCGGGACGGGCATTCCCACAACCTCTCGAACAATTACGGCGTCGAAGGCCCCACCGACGATGAGGCGATCAAGGCGGTGCGCACCCGCCAGATGCGCAACATGATGGCGACGCTGTTCCTCTCGCGGGGAACGCCGATGCTGCTCGCCGGCGACGAGTTCGCCCGCAGCCAGGGCGGCAACAACAACGCCTATTGCCAGGACAACGAGATCTCCTGGCTCGATTGGGAGGGGATCGACGATGCCGGTCGCGACCTCGCCGAGTTCACGCAGCGCCTCACCATCCTGCGCGAGGCCCTTCCGATCCTCACCCGCGGCCGCTTCCTCTCCGGCGCCTATGACGAGGACCTCGGCGTCAAGGACGTCACCTGGCTGCGGCCCGACGGCGAGGAAATGTCCACGGAGAACTGGACGGATGGCGGCGCGCATTCCATCGCCGTCCTGCTCGATGGCCGCGCCCAGGCTTCCGGCATCCACCGCCGGGGAGGCGATGCGACGCTGCTGATCCTCTACAACGCCTACAGCGACCTCGTTTCCTTCACCCTGCCGGGTTCCGTCGGCGGCGTCGGCTGGACGCGACTGCTCGACACCAACCTGCCCGACAGTCAGGAGATCGGCACCTGGGCCATCGGGGACCGCTACGACGTCACCGGACGCTCGATGCTGATGTTCGTGCTCAAGCCCGAGGAGACCGAAGGTGACGAGGCGACCGAGATGGAGCGCTCCTACCAGCACGTGATGCAGGCGTTCGAACGCGCCAATATCGAGAGCGTGCGCTTCGCTCCCTCGGCGACCTGAAGCACGCTCCGCCGAAGTGGATGCCACTTCGGCGACAGTGAGCGCAGCGGAGCAAACGCCTGGAGATGCGTCCCGACCCAGCCGGTCGGGCGCGACTCCAGGCCGTTGCGATCGATGACGACGTGGGCGCCTGCGTCGTCATCGCGGGATTCGTCAAGGGAAACGAACGATGCGCCAGCCGTTGGGTATTTCCGACCCACATTCATTCCCTGGCACGACAATCGACAGATGATGACCGATAGCCCCGAGAAACCGCCTGCTGGTGATCCGCCGCGCGTGAGAACGGGGGCGGTGTCGGAGATTGCCGATCACACCAGCGACATCTTCTTCACGGCTGTCGAGGCGACCCGGATGCCGATGGTGGTCACCGACCCCCGGCAGGACGACAACCCGATCGTCTTCGTCAACAAGGCCTTTCTCGGCCTGACAGGCTATGAACCCGAGGAGATCATCGGTCGCAATTGCCGCTTCCTCCAGGGACCGGACACCGACCGCGACAGCGTGAACGCCCTGCGCGAGGCGATCCAGGCAAGGCGGGAATTCACCACCGAGATCATCAACTACCGCAAGGACGGATCGACGTTCTGGAATGCGCTGTTCGTCGCGCCGATCTACAATGCGGCCGGCGACCTCGTGTATTTCTTCGCCTCGCAGCTCGACGTCTCCCGCCGCCGCACCGTCGAGGAGGCGTTGGGGCAGGCCCAGAAGATGGAGGCGCTCGGCCAGTTGACCGGCGGCATCGCCCACGACTTCAACAACCTTCTCCAGGTCATCGTCGGCTATATCGATATTCTGAGCCACGGTCTCGACCGTCCGGATGCGGACCGGAACCGCCTTCGGCGCGCCACCGACAACATCCGGACCGCCGCCGAACGGGCGACTACCCTGACCCAGCAGCTTCTCGCCTTCGCGCGCAAGCAGCGTCTCGACGGCCGCGCGGTCAATCTCAACGCCCTCGTGAAGGGCATGGAGGATATGGCCGCGCGCAGCCTCGGTGACGCGATCACGCTGCGGCTCGACTTGGGCGAAGACCTTTGGAACTGCCGTGTCGACCCGGCACAGGCCGAGGTCGCCCTGCTCAACATCCTCATCAATGCCCGCGACGCCATGCCGGAGGGCGGCACCGTAATCGTCTCCACCGAGAACCGGGATATCGGCGCGCAGGATCTGGGCTCACAGGATTTCGGCGGGTCGGATTCCCTGGGCGAGGGTCGCTACGTCACCGTGACCATCACCGATACAGGAGCGGGAATCCCACCGCCGACCCTGGCGCGGGTGATGGAGCCGTTCTTCACGACGAAGGACGAGGGCAAGGGCACGGGGCTCGGCCTCTCGATGGTCTACGGCTTCGCCAGGCAATCCGGGGGCGCGGCGCAGATCGAGTCCGTAGTCGGCAAGGGAACGCGCGTCCGCCTGTCCTTCCCCGCCGCCGCCGAGGACGACCGGGAGCCCAACCGCGCGATGCCGGGGACGGTCGATCGCCAGGGGACCGAGACCATCCTCATCGTCGACGACCGCGAGGACGTGGCCGAACTGGCGCGAACCATCCTGCGCGACAGCGGCTACACGCTGTTGATGGCCCGAAATGGCCGCGAGGCACTGGAGATCCTGGATTCGAGCGGTTCGGTGGACCTGCTGTTCACCGACCTCATCATGCCGGGCGGGATGAACGGCATCATGCTCGCCCGCGAGGCCAAGCGGCGGCAACCCCAATTGAAGGTCCTGCTGACCACCGGTTACGCCGAGGCAAGTCTCGAGCGAACCGATGCCGGGGGTTCGGAGTTCGACCTTCTGAACAAGCCCTATCGCCGTACCGATCTGATCCGCCGCGTTCGCGCCATCCTGGACGGTCCGACCGACGACAGCTGAGGCGGCGGCGACGGGCCCGATACGGGAAACTCGCCATGCCGCAGGGTGACAAGTCGAAATATACCGACAAGCAGATCCGCAAGGCCGAGCACATCGCGGAATCCTACGAGGAGCGCGGCGTGCCGGAGAAGGAAGCCGAGGCCCGCGCCTGGGCGACCGTCAACAAGGACGATGGCGGCGGCAAGTATCCGGGCGGATCGGGGCGGGGCAAGTCGAGCTCCCATCCGGCGGCCCACAAGGGCGGGACCGCCGGTGGAAAGGCCTCGGCCTCCCGCAGTGCCGAGCAGCGCTCCGCCTCGGCGAAGAAGGCCGCCGCGACCCGCAAGCGCAACGCCGAGGCGTCAAGGCCGTCATCCTGACGGGGAAGGCCACGCATTCCCCTCTCCCCGCCCGCGGGGAGAGGGGAAACCCGAGCTTCGCCCTCAGGCCATGGCGGTCTTCAGGTTCGCATCGACCTTGTCGAGGAAGCCGGTGGTGGAGAGCCAGCGCTGATCGGGGCCGACCAGAAGGGCCAGATCCTTGGTCATGAAACCGGCTTCCACCGTGTCGACGCAGACCTTCTCCAGCGTGTTGGCGAACTTGGCGAGATCCGCATTGTCGTCGAGCTTGGCGCGGTGGGCGAGGCCACGGCTCCAGGCGAAGATCGAGGCGATGGAGTTGGTGGAGGTCTCCTTGCCCTTCTGATGCTCGCGGTAGTGTCGCGTCACCGTGCCGTGCGCGGCCTCCGCCTCCACGGTCTGGCCGTCCGGCGTCATCAGCACCGAGGTCATCAGGCCGAGCGAGCCGAAGCCCTGGGCGGCGGTGTCCGACTGCACGTCGCCGTCGTAGTTCTTACAGGCCCAGACGTAGCCGCCCGACCATTTGAGGCAGGAGGCGACCATGTCGTCGATGAGGCGGTGCTCGTAGGTGATGCCGAGCGCCTGGAACTTCGCCTTGAATTCGGCGTCGAACACTTCCTGGAACAGGTCCTTGAAGCGGCCATCATAGGCCTTGAGGATGGTGTTCTTGGTGGACAGGTAGACCGGGTACTTGCGGGCGAGGCCGTAATTCAACGAGGCGCGGGCGAAGTCGCGGATCGACTCGTCGAGATTGTACATCGACATCGCGACGCCGGCGGCCGGGAACTTGAAGACTTCCTTCTCGATGATCGTGCCGTCGTCGCCCTCGAACTTGATGGTCAGACGGCCCTTGCCGGGCACCTTGAAGTCGGTGGCGCGATACTGGTCGCCGTAGGCGTGGCGGCCGATGACGAAGGGCTGGGTCCAGCCCGGCACGAGGCGCGGCACGTTCTTGCAGATGATCGGCTCGCGGAAGATCACGCCGCCGAGGATGTTGCGGATCGTGCCGTTGGGCGACCGCCACATCTCCTTCAGCTTGAACTCCTCCACCCGCTGCTCGTCGGGGGTGATGGTGGCGCATTTCACGCCGACGCCGTGGCGCTTGATCGCCTCGGCCGCATCGACGGTGACCTTGTCGTTCGTCTCGTCGCGGTGCTCGACGCCGAGGTCGTAATAGTCGAGGTCGAGGTCGAGATAGGGGTGGATGAGCTTGTTCTTGATCTCGCTCCAGATGATCCGGGTCATCTCGTCGCCGTCGAGTTCGACGACCGGGTTCGCCACCTTGATCTTCGACATGATCCTCAGAACCTTTCTCATCACGCGGCCGGGGCCGGCCGCGCTCCCGCTGCGGCGGTCATAGCGCGCTGCAACAGGACGCGAAAGCCGTGCCCCTTACAGATCGCGCGGGGCGTCGGCGGGCTCGAAATTCGCCGATCCCCCTGGACATCCGGCGACGGGGCGGGAATGTGCGGGCCATTCCGACATCGAGAAGGACATGTCCATGAGCGAACGCATCATCCTGCGGGCCGGCGAGGCCCTGGTCGCCGGCGGCCCGCCCAACACCGCCTCCGAGCCGGAGGTCATCATCGGAGAGCTCGACGGGCCGGTCGGCACGGCGCTCGCCACCCTCACGGGCGATCAGGTGGTGGGCCATTCCCGCGTCTTCGCGCTCCTGAACACCGACATCATGGTGCGGCCGGTGACGCTCTGCGTCTCCAAGGTCAGCGTCACGGAGAGCAAATACACCTCCATCCTGATGGGCACGGTGCAGTTCGCCATCGCCAACGGCGTCCTCGACGCGGTGCGCCTCGGCTACATCCCCAAGGAGAAGGCCAACGATCTCGGCATCATCTGCTCGGTCTGGCTCAGCCCCGGCGTGATCGAGGCCGAGACGGTCGATCACAAGGCTCTGTTCGAGATCCAGCGCAAGGGCATGACGGAAGCAATCCGCAAGGCCATGACCAACGAGCCTTCGATCGACTGGCTTCTCGAGAACCAGGACAAGATCATCCACAAATACTACCAGATGGGCCTCGACGGTAAGATCTGAGGCGCACCACTCGCCGGGCGGGGGCGGCGCCCCCCGCCTGGCGATGCGACGACGAAGGGCGGACTATGCGTCCGGCCCGCTCCATGGCAGAGGGCGACGATGATCGCCCCCGTCGTCATCCTGGTCGAACCGCAACTGGCCGAGAATATCGGCATGGTCGCCCGCGCCATGGCCAATTTCGGCCTGTCCGAACTTCGCCTCGTGGCCCCCAAGAACGGCTGGCCGAAGAAGGGCGTGCGCGAGGCCGCCTCCGGGGCGACGCATGTCCTCGACGACGCCACCGTCTTCGCCACAGTGCCGGAGGCCATCGCCGACCTGAACTATCTGCTCGCCACCACGGCCCGCGAGCGCGGACAGATGAAGCGCGCCTATGCCCCCGAGGAGGCGATGGCGGATGTGGTTACGCGGGCGGGACAGCGCGTCGGCGTGATGTTCGGCCGGGAGCGGATCGGGCTGACCAACGACGAGGTGTCGCTCGCCGACGCCATCGTCACCTTTCCCGTGTCGCCCGACTTTCCGTCCCTCAACCTCGCCCAGGCGGTGCTCCTCGTGGGATACGAATGGCGCAAGGCCTCGGGCCTGGCCCGGCTCCCCTTCACCGGCGAGATGCAGTCGCCGCCCGCCACCCGCGAGGCGATGGCCTCCCTCGTCGCCAGCCTGGAAGGCAGCCTCGACGCAGGCGGGTTCTATCCGCCCGAGAAGCGGGACGTGATCGCCCGCAACATGCGCGACATGCTCCATCGCATGGCCATGACGGAGCAGGATGTCCGGACGTTGCGCGGGGCGTTGCGCGCCCTGACCAGGATCAAGGCCAAAGAGTGATTATTGTTATCGATTGAGCCGGTTCTTAACGCCTGCGCGACGATTGCATGAGAGTGTCATGCACCATGTGGAAGCATCGTCTCAGTGCCATTGGCGGCGAATTCGTCTCGGTCGCGCGGGAAACGGCGTTCCAGCAGGAGCGCCTGCCCGAGACCCTGCGCCATGGCCGGCTGGTCTTCCTCTGCGGCGTTCTCCTCAACACGCTCTTTCTCCTGAGTGACTGGCGCTTTGCGGGACAGACCCATTTCTGGGTCGCCGTACCGGCCCGTAGCGGCGTCATCCTGATCTCGCTCATCTGTTTACTGGCGACGCGGAACGTCGCGAGCTTCGGCAGGCTGCAGGCCGTCATGGTGACGTGGGAGATCATCGTCGCCGGCTGCGTCGCGGTCCTATGCTCGTCGCGATCCGACATCGCACTCTTCGTCATGCTCCTGCTGCCCGCGATCTACATGATCGTCGTGCCGACGCGTTTCTTCTGGAGCGTGACGAGCAGCGCGATCGCGTCGGTCGCGCTCACGGCGGGCTATCTCCTGCCCGGGCCCCTGCCATCCACGGCTTTCGGAATCTGCCTCGCGGTGCTGGTATCGAACATCGCGATGCTGCTGTTCGTCGTGCGCTCCAACCGCCTCAGGCGTCTGGAATGGATGGCGACCCAGGCCGAGCGCCGTGCCAACACGGAACTGGCGGAAAGCCGCCGCCTGTTCGAGACCATGTTCAAGGCGGTGCCGATCCCGATCGTGGTGTCCCGCCGGGACGACGGCCAGATCGTGGATGCCAACGACGCCGCCAATCGTTTCTACGGGCTCGACGATCGGGAAGACCTGACACAATACAGGACGCGCGATCTTCTCAGCGGGGATGCCCGCCGCCTGATCCAGGCGGAACTCGACAGGACCGGGACCGCCAACGAGATCGAGATCAGCACGGGAGCCAGGGGGCGGGTGCGACGGGACGCCATGCTGTCGGCGGTCACCGTCGAGATGGACGGGTCGACCCGCATCATTTCGAGCCTCGTCGACATGACGAGTCGCAAGGCGGTGGAAGAGCGGATCCGCCTAGCTGCCCAGCGCGACGTCCTCACCGGGCTGCCGAACCGCGCCCTGTTCCAGACGACCCTCGATGCGGCGCTGAGCCGGGCGGAGGCGTCAGGAGAGCGCGTCGGCCTCATCCTCATCGATCTCGATGCGTTCAAGGAAGTGAACGACACCCTCGGCCACGAGGCGGGCGACGCCGTGCTCAAGGAGGTCGCCCGGCGTCTCGGCACAGCCATCGGCGAACACGATCTCGTCGCCCGTCTCGGGGGCGACGAGTTCGTCATCATCGCACCCTGCGAGAAAGACCGTCACCAGCCGAGCCGGCGCATCCATGCCCTGGCCCGGGCGATCCTCGACGTGCTGAAACCGGCGATGGCGGTATCGGGGCGCGTGGTCTCGCCCCGCGCCAGTCTCGGCCTCGCCCTCTACCCGGAACACGCCGCCAATTCGACCGACCTCTTCACCAATGCGGACCTCGCTCTCTACGCGGCCAAGGCGGCCGGACGAAACCGCGCGACGCTCTTCATTCCGGCGCTCCGGGCGGATATCGAACATCGCGTCTCCGTCGCCCGCGAGATGAGGTCGACGCTCGAAGTCGGCGGCTTGATCCCCTATTACCAACCCAAGATCAGCCTCGCCACGGGTCGGATCATGGGCTTCGAAGCCCTGGCACGGTGGCAGCATCCCACCCGCGGCCTCCTCTCGCCGGCGAGTTTCTCGACGGTCTTCGACGATGCGGAGATCGGGATCGCCGTCGGCCATGTCCTCGCGCGCCAGATCTTCGCCGACATCGCGGGATGGATCGCGCAAGGGTACGATCCCGGGCGGGTGTTCCTGAACCTGTCCTCGGCGCAGTTCGCGCAGGACAACCTCGCCGAATGCCTGATCGCCGATCTCTCCGCCGTGGGACTCGCCCATGACAGGATCGGCGTGGAGGTGACGGAGACGGTTCTCCTCGGCGGCCATGGCGACCGCGTCTCCGCGATCCTCTCGGACTTGCACCGCGCCGGCATCCGCGTCGCCCTGGACGATTTCGGAACCGGTTACGCCTCCCTCACCCACCTGAAGCAGTATCCGGTGGACGAGATCAAGGTCGACCGCAGCTTCGTGCGTGACCTCGAACGAGACCCCAACGATGCGGCCATCGTCACGGCGGTGGTGCAACTCGGCCAGAATCTCGGTCTCGACGTCACCGCAGAGGGCGTCGAGACCGAGGCTCAGGCGGAATTCCTGCGCGAGCAGGGCTGCGCCTATGCGCAGGGCTACCTGTACAGCAAGCCCATGCCGCAGAGCCGGGTGCCGTGGTTCCTCAACAAGCACGGCGGCAGGGCCGCCTCCGTGGGAGCAGCGGTCGCGGCTGGGCTCAAATTCGCCTGATCATACCAGACCTCGATGAGTCTGACTCATCGAGGTTTGCCCGCGCGACGGCGCGGCGGCGGTCGTCCGCCGGACCTCACTGACCCTGACCTATGGGATAGGGTCAGTGAGACTTGGTATCAGGCGGCGGTCTGATCCAGCGCCTGGGCGATATCGGCGATCAGATCCTCGACGTTCTCCAGACCGATGGACAGGCGCACGGTCTCCGGCCCGACCAGGGCCGCCGCCTTGTCCGCCGCGCTCAGTTGGCGGTGCGTCGTGGTGGCCGGGTGGATCGCCAGGGATTTGATCTCGCCGATGTTCACGAGGTGCGAGACGAGCTCCAGGCCCATGATGAATTTCACCGCCGCCGGCTCTCCGCCCTTCAGCGCGAAGGTGAAAATCGAGCCCGGCCCCTCCGGCACGTAGCGGGCGGCAAGCTCTTCGCCCGTCTGGCCGGGCAGCGCCGGATAGCTCACCCATGCCACCGCCGGATGGTCCTTGAGGAAGGCGGCCACCGCCTTGGCATTCTGGCAATGCCGCTTCATGCGCAGGGGCAGGGTCTCGATGCCGGTGAGCGTCAGGAAGGCGTTCATCGGCGACAGGCCGGGGCCGAGATCGCGCAGGCCGAAGAGTCGACAGGCCACGGCGAAGCTGAAATCCGGGAAGCGGTCGGAGACGACCAGCCCGTCGTAATCGGCCCAGGGCTCGGTGATGAGGTTGTAGCGCCCCTCTGCGGACGGCCAGTCGAAGGTTCCGGCATCGCAGATGATGCCGCCGATGGTCTGGCCGGACCCGCCGAGGAACTTCGAGGTCGAGTGGAACACGATGTCGGCCCCGTGCTCGATCGGCCGGATCAGGGCCGGGGAGGCGAGGGTGTTGTCCACCACCAGGGGAAGGTTGTGGCGCTTGGCCACCTCGGCGATGCCGGCGATGTCCATCACCGTCGCGCAGGGGTTGACGATCGACTCGCAGACGATGGCCTTCGTCTCCGGCGTGATCGCGGCCTCGAAATCGGCGGGCGTCAGACCCTTGGCGAAGAGCGGCTTGAGGTCGTAGCGCGCGTCGAGCCGGTTCATCAGCCCCAGCGAGCCGCCGAACAGGCGCGGAGAGGCGACATAGGCGTCGCCGCTCTTCATCAGCGTCATCAGCACGAGGAGGAGGGCGGACTGGCCCGAGGAGACGGCCACGGCCGCCTTGGCGCCTTCCAGGGCGGCCACCCGGCGCTCCAGGGCAGCCACGGTGGGGTTCGAGCCGCGCGAATAGGAGAAGCCGGTGCGCCGCATGGCGAAAATGTCGGCGGCCTGCTCGGTGGATTCGAACACGAAGCCGTTGGTGAAGTAGATCGGCTGGACGCGCGCGCCCGTGGCGGGGTCGGGTGCCGCGCCGGCATGGACGGCCTGGGTGGCGAAGCGGAGCGGGCGGGTCTCGGTGGCCATGATGGGCGTCGCGATCTTCGAAAGAGGTGTCGGGGTCAGGCAACGCGCCTGGCGAAGGCCCGCAATGTCCGGACCAGGGTGGTGGGCGCGTAGGGCTTCGGGATGAAGCGCGCGCCCTCGGGCATGTCATGCGGGCCGGGCGTGCCCATGCCGGAGACGACGAGGACCGGGATGGTCGGCCAGCGATGGGCGACGAGGCGGGCCAGCGCGAACCCGTCCATGGAGCCCTGCGGCATGTCCACGTCGGTCATCATCAGGTCGATCTCCTCGTTGCGTTCGAGGATGGTGAGCGCCTTGTCGGCCTGCGGCGCTTCGAGGACGCGAAACCCCGCATCGACCAGGGTATCGGCCGCCTCCATCAGGAGGAGGCCGTCGTCTTCCACCAGGAGGATGACCGGGGGCTCGCCGGAAGTCTCGAAAGGATCATGCGTCATGCAATGCGAACGATCTCGATGGGGGATTGGTTCGCGGGGTAGTCCCGACGCCGACGAGGGTCAACCCGAGGGGGTCGAGCCGGGATCGCGCACGGGCCTGCCAGCAAAATCAAGCGCTTAACGCCGCGTCGAGATCGTCGATCAGATCCGCCGGGTCCTCGATGCCGATGGAGAGGCGCACCACTTCCGGCCCCGCGCCGGCGGCGGATTTCTGCGCGTCGGTGAGCTGGCGATGGGTGGTGGAGGCCGGATGGATCACCAGCGAGCGGGTATCGCCGATATTCGCCACATGCGAGAACAGCTGGAGATTGGCCACCAGCTTCACGCCGGCCTCGTAGCCGCCCTTGAGGCCGATGGTGAAGACCGAGCCGGAGCCGAGCGGCGTGTAGCGCCGGGCGAGCTGGTGGTACTTGTCGGTCTCCAGCCCCGGATAGCTCACCCATTCCACCGCCGGATGGGTGCTGAGATGGGTCGCGATCTCGAGAGCGTTGTCGCAATGGCGCTGCATCCTGAGCGGCAGGGTCTCGATGCCGTTGAGGATGAGGAAGGCGTTGAACGGCGAGAGCGCCGGGCCGAGGTCGCGCAGCCCCAGCACCCGGATGGCGATGGCGAAACCGAAATTGCCGAAGGTCTCGGAGAGGACCATGCCGGAATATTCGGGGCGCGGCTGCGACAGCATCGGGTAGCGGTCGTCGCCGGCCCAGGGGAAGGTGCCGCCGTCGACCACGAGGCCGCCGATGGAATTGCCGTGGCCGCCCAAGAACTTGGTGGCCGAATGCACGACGATGTCGGCCCCGTGCTCGAACGGGCGGATCAGGTACGGCGTCGCCATGGTGTTGTCGACGATGAGCGGGATCTTGTGGCGCTTGGCGATCACCGAGAGGGCGGCGATGTCGGTGATGACCCCGCCCGGATTGGCGATGGATTCACAGAAGATCGCTTTGGTGCGCGGCGTGATCGCCCGCTCGAACGAATCCGGGTCGTCCGTATCGGCCCAGACCACGTTCCAGCCGAAGCTCTTGTAGGAATGGTTGAACTGGTTGATCGAGCCGCCATAGAGCTTGTTGGCCGCCACGAACTCGTCGCCCGGCTGCATCAGCGCGTGCATGGTGAGGAACTCGGCCGCGTGGCCCGAGGCGACCGCCACGGCGGCGGTGCCGCCCTCGAGCGCCGCGATGCGCTCTTCCAGCACCGCGTTGGTGGGGTTGGTGATGCGCGAATAGATGTTGCCGAAGGCCTGCAGCCCGAACAGCGAGGCGGCGTGGTCCACGTCGTCGAACACGAAGGACGTGGTCTGGTAGATCGGCGTGGCCCGCGCGCCCGTGGTGGCATCGGGAGCGGCGCCGGCATGGATCGCCAGCGTGTTGAAGCCTGGGATACGGTCGGTCATCACTTACTCCGGGGGCCGGCGGGCACGCACTGGACATCGTTCTAGCGCCTGTGCCGGGCCAGACGGAAGAGGAACCACGCCCCCGTTCCGCTTAAACGAACAGAAGTTCTTTATGGCGGACGATGCGCGCGGGTCAAGGGTGAGTGGTGACGCGCGGGTGGAGGGCGCCTCTCCTCCCCCTTGTGGGGAGGAGCCGGAGGTGGGGGTGGTTGCGGAAGAGTCGCGCCATGTCCGGCACCACCCCCACCCTCGATCCCTCCCCACAAGGGGGAGGGAGGAGCCCCCCCCGGCACGATCCTGCACGAATTCGCATGGCACTCGCCCCCGCCTGCGGTTATAGCGCCGCATGCTCCAGCCCGCTCCGCCCCCTCCCGTATCCGCCGCGAAGATCCTCATCGCCAGCTTCGTCGGCACGGCGATCGAGTTCTACGATTTCTACGTCTACGCCACGGCCGCCGCCCTGGTGATCGGGCCGATCTTCTTCTCGGCCGACGATCCGTCGGTGCAGACGCTGGCGGCCTTCGCTACCTTCTCCATCGCCTTCATCGCGCGGCCGCTGGGGGCGGCGTTCTTCGGGCATTTCGGCGACCGGGTCGGGCGCAAGGCGACGCTGGTGGCCTCGCTCATGATCATGGGTCTCTCCACCGTGCTCATCGGCTGCCTGCCGACCTATGCCACCGCCGGATGGTGGGCGCCCTTCGCGCTCTGCGTGCTGCGCTTCGGCCAGGGCATCGGTTTCGGCGGCGAATGGGGGGGTGCCGCCCTGCTGGCGGTGGAGAACGCCCCGCCGGGGCGACGCGCCCTCTACGGCATCTTCCCGCAGCTCGGCGCGCCGGTGGGCTTCATCACCGCCAATCTCGGCTTCCTCGGCCTCGCGCTGGCCTTGAGCCCCGCCGATTTCCAGGCCTGGGGCTGGCGCATCCCGTTCCTCGCCTCCGCCGTGCTCGTGGGCGTAGGGCTCTATGTCCGCCTGAAGCTCACCGAGACCCCGGTCTTCAAGGCGGCAATGGAGAAGGCCCCGCCCGAGCGGGTGCCGCTCGCCGTCATCTTCACGAAATACATCAAGGCGACGCTGCTCGGCACTTTCGCCATGGTGGCCTGCTACGCGGTGTTCTACCTCTCCACCGTCTTCGCCCTCAGCTACGGCGTCTCGAAGCTCGGCTTCGACCGCCCGACCTTCCTGCTGTTCGAATGCGTCGCCGTGCTGTTCATGGCCCTCGGCATCCCGCTCTCGGGCTGGGCCGCCGACCGCTACGGCCGCCGCCCCGTCCTCCTCACCGGCCTCGCCTTCACCGCCTCGCTCGGCCTGCTCCTCGGCCCGATGCTGGGGAGCGGGCAGGGCGGCCTGGTGCTCGGCTTCCTCTGCCTTGGCCTCTTCGCCATGGGCTGGCTCTTCGGCCCCATGGGCGCCCTGCTGCCCGAGCTCTTCCCCACCCGCGTCCGCTACACCGGCGCCTCGGTGACCTACAACCTCGCCGGCATCCTGGGCGCCTCCGCCGCGCCGTATCTGGCGCAGCGGCTGAGTGAGTGGGGCGGGATCGGTTGGGTCGGGTTGTATCTGGCCGTGGCGGCTGGGATTAGCTTTGTGGCTGTGGCGTTGATGGAGGAGACGGGAGCACAGACCCTGGGCCAGATTTAGTTTTCATAAATACTTATTCTTCTATCCCTGGAAGAACAGGTAAAGACAATTTGAGAGCAGCTTTTATCGAACGACCATGAGGGGTATTCCGCTCAATATGTGAAATAAAAGCTTTTTTGTAGTTTTTAAAATTTGGGAAGCCGAAAAATCCGGAAATTTTTGATGGAATAGAAGTATTTTTAATTGGTATGGATTGCAGCATGCCATAGGGGTCAAGTTGGTCTAGATCTGCAGCGAAGCTGCTTTCCACAGAGTCTCGGACTTTACCTAAATCTACAGCCTCAATTTTAGTTTGACCTCCACGTATTGAATCGACAGACACTTTCTGCTCGGAAATCAAGCGATTGGCCGCCCAAACGATTTTTCGGGTGACAATTTCCGTTCTATTAGCAAGAAATAGCGCTTTTACTGACTGCTCAAATGTATTTATCATCTCTTCTGATGAAGCTTCGCCGAAGAATTCATGGGCAGATTTTGACATCTCCACAATCGCAGCCTTATGGAAAAATAAGTTCTCGATGGTTGGGCATGGCAACGAGTAGATACTTGCGTCTTTTAGCTTTAACTGCTCTACGTGATCGCGCCCGTCATTATCGATTATCCCACAAACTTTCAGCCAATGAAAATCACTATTCGCCCGCAAAGACTTAACGTCCCCCGACAATGTCTCCCACCCGCCTCTCGCAACGACGTTCCATCCGGGGTATAAAGCACTATATAACGATTTGTCTTCAGAACTTGCAGTCCCTTCAACCAACAGCAACGCCTTCCTACTTCCAAGAATCGAATATTTAAGCTTCTCGTCGATTTCTTCGTCTGCTTTTATTAATGATATCTTATATCGCCGAGTTTCTGGCGCAACCGAATAAATCGATGAATCGCGCACATGTATAATTCTATCTGGACGAAGCCATTCGATTAGTGGCAAATCATGAGTAGCAAATATAAACCCGACATCGCCGCGCATTCGAACGGCAGCCGATATTAACGACGACGAAATACTTGGATTTAAATGTCTTTCTGGTTCATCAAACGCAATGTAAGAATCTTTTGGACGCGTTACGATTGCGCCAACCAGAAGCAATGCTGCCCTTTCTCCATCTGAAAGCCGGTCAATACCATAGATTGCTCCATTTCTTCGTGCCTTAACGGTACCCTCATCTAGAATAATCTCAACCGCCAATCTGCCTGCCGAAAAGACAGCATTGATCATATCTATAGCACGAGGATTATTCTTTTCGGCATCATGAAATCTCACGCCATCACGAAAATCCTCAATCATGTTGTTGTTCGACTGATTTTGGCAGTTTATAACTCGCTTAATAACCGACTTTAAATGCTGTTCGCCCCAGGTATTTCTATACCTATTCACATGATCTGGATGTGAACGTAGTTGCAATGCAAAATTCGCTAAGCTTAATCCAACCTGATCGACATCGTCCGATTGAAACGTAATCTGTCGGTGCCCAGAAAACATTTCAACGTCACTTTGATGGTTCAGATAACGAGTAACCTCGTCCAACAATGCTGATTTACCTACTCCATTTGGTCCAGTAACGACCGTCACTTCGCCTGGTTTGAACGTGAAATCCATCCGCTCGGAAGGCTCGTCGGTCTGTAAAATAATCCTGTTTTCCATAAATGTCCTCGCATCGAGAATGCTTTGGGTACAAATTACGACTTCAAGTCGTCCTTTACCCCCGCTCAATCGTCAGCCTTTGCACCCCCTTACCCCCCAAAACCGGCCGCTTCGAACTCAAGATCCGAGAATTCACCCCGGTCCAGCCGATCTCACCCGAGATCCGCCCGTACTCGATCTTGGGGCAGCGGTTCATCACTACGGTGAGGCCCGCCGCCTCGGCGCGGGCGGCGGCCGCGTCGTCGCGGACACCGAGCTGCATCCAGACGATCTTCGGCGGCACCGGCAGGGCCAGGGCCTCGTCCACGAGGCCGCCGGCCGCGTCGGAGTTCCGAAAAATCTCGACCATGTCGACAGGGCCGGGGAGGTCGGCGAGGCGGGCGGCGACGGGCTTGCCCAGCAGCACCTGCCCGGCGAGGCCGGGATTGACCGGGATCACGTCGTAGCCGCGCGAGAGCAGGTATTTCAGCACGATCCAGCTCGGCCGGGCCGGGTTCGCGGACGCGCCCACGAGGGCGATGGTCTTCGTCTCCGTGAGGAGGCGGCGGATCAGCGCATCGGGATAGCGGTCGTGGCGGGAGGAGTCTTGGCTGGCGGCGACGGGGTCGGTCATCGGGACTCTTGCGTGACGGGCTCATAGACTTGTCCGTCATCGCGCCCCGTGCTGCAAGGCGAGCCATGACAACGACTATGACCCTGCCTGAGACCATCGCCTTCCTGGAGCGGGACTTCCCGCAGATGAACCATGACGGGCCGGCCTTCCACCTCGAATCGGTGGGTCCGCTCTCCGCGCGGATGCGGCTCGACTATCACGAGCGCTTCCTGCGCCCCGGCGGCACCATCTCCGGCCCGGCCATGATGGCGCTGGCCGATTACGCCCTCTACGCGGCGATCCTCGCCAATATCGGCCCGGTGGGTCTGGCCGTGACGACGAACCTCTCCTTCAACTTCCTGCGCAAACCCGGCCCCACCGGCCTCGTCGCCGAGGCGACGCTCCTCAAGCTCGGCAAGCGCCTCGCGGTGGGAGAGGCACGCCTCTTCGCCACCGGCTCGGACGACCTCGTCTGCCACGCCACGGGGACCTATTCGATCCCGCCGGAGCGGTGAGCCGTCACCTCACCCTCCCCCCTCTGCGGGGGAGGGTGCCTGCGGAGCAGGCGGGAGAGGGGGAGCCGGTGCCGGATGGTCCAGACCCGGACAACCGCGCTTCCTCACGCTTCAGCCGATTTCGCTTATCTGACACCGCTTAGCATCCTCGATCCCGCCCGAGCGGTGAGCGGGCACGCCACCCTCCCCCCTCTGCGGGGGAGGGTGCCTGCGGAGCAGGCGGGAGAGGGGGCGACCTCTCCGGACAACGCGCTCCCCTCTCCCGACCCACTTCGTGGGCCACCCTCTCCCGCAGAGGGGAGAGGGGAGAGGGGGAGCCGGTGCCGGATATCCCAGGCCCGGACAACCACGCTTCCTTCCACTTCAGCCGATCTCGCTCACCGATCGCGACATGCCCAGTCTCGAACCCGCCGAAGCGGCCGGCCATTCCCACCCATCCACCTCATCCTGAGGCGCCGCAGCGAAGCGAAGGCCTCGAAGGAGGGGTCCAGTTCGCGCGAGATCGCTGGAGGGCTCCTTCGAGGCCCGCTGGCGCGGGCGCCTCAGGATGAGGTCGCGGGTGGGAGGGGAACGGGAAGGATGCGGTATCCTGATACCTCACCCCCGAAACACTTCGTTTCCTTGAGGTTTTTGCCGATTCCCGTCATCGGAAATGCCTTGACGACTCACCCGTCGCCCCGTATTGCAGCCTCCAACGCCGCTGCGTGTCTCACGTGGCGGTGCATCGTTTTGCAAGACATCATACGGAACGCCACGGGATGAAGACCTTTTCTCTGAAGCCCGCCGACGTCGACAAGAAGTGGATCATCGTCGATGCGGAGGGTCTGGTCGTCGGCCGGCTCGCCACCATCATTGCGATGCGCCTGCGTGGAAAGCACAAGGCTTCCTACACGCCCCACGTCGATTGCGGCGACAACGTCATCGTCATCAACGCCGAGAAGGTGAAGTTCACCGGCCGCAAGCGCGAGCAGAAGGTGTACTACCACCACACCGGCTACCCGGGCGGCATCAAGGAGCGGACCGCGAAGTTCATCCTCGACGGCCGGTTCCCCGAGCGCGTGGTCGAGAAGGCCGTTGAGCGCATGCTCCCCCGTGGACCGCTGTTCCGCCAGATCATGGGCAACCTCCGGGTCTACAAGGGCACCGAGCATCCCCACACCGCCCAGCAGCCGCAGGCGCTCGACGTCGGCAGCCTCAACCGCAAGAACGTGAGCGCTTGATCATGGCGACCCTCCAGTCCCTCTCCGACCTGAACCGCGCCAACGTCGAAGATCCCGAGAACGCGGCGCCCGTCCACGTTCAGAAGCTCGACGCCCAGGGCCGCGCCTATGCCACCGGCAAGCGCAAGGACGCGGTCGCCCGCGTCTGGATCAAGCCCGGCAACGGCACCGTGGTGGTCAACGGCCGCACGGTCGAGACCTACTTCGCCCGCCCCGTGCTGCGCATGATCCTGCGCCAGCCGCTCACCATCGCCAACCGCGTCGACCAGTACGACATCACGGTCACGGTGCATGGCGGCGGTCTCTCCGGCCAGGCCGGCGCCGTCCGTCACGGCCTGTCGAAGGCGCTCACCTATTACGAGCCTGAGCTGCGCGCGCCGCTGAAGCGCGAAGGCTTCCTGACCCGCGACAGCCGCGTGGTCGAGCGCAAGAAGTACGGCCGCAAGAAGGCTCGCCGCAGCTTCCAGTTCTCGAAGCGCTGAGCGTTTCGGTTTACTCAGGTTTTGGAAAGGGCGGCCTCGTGCCGCCCTTTTCGTTTGTCGCGACACAGTCCGAAGGTCTCTCGATGCCCAACGTCTTCCGGCGCGTTCACGCCCCCGTCGTCAGCGCGGTCACGCTCTGCCTGTCGAAGGCCGGCGACGAGGTGAAGGGCGAAGTGAAGCTCGCCGACGGACGCCAGTTCAGCACCACCGGCCTGCTTCCCATCGCCCAGGCCTTCGGCATCGCCGTGCACGTGGCCAACGAGGGCGGCATGGAAATCGTGGTCATCGATCCGCAAAGCGCATGGAAGCCGAGCTGGGGAACGCTCGAGGGTTAGAGATTCGCGCGAAGCCCCGTCGCGTACCGGTCGAAAGGGGGGTCCGATTCCGCTCGGAAGCCGTCGCCATTCCGGTGGAATCGCCCTAGTTTCGAGGCATGATTCAGCCGACGAACCCCTCCTTCGACCCCCGTCCCACCCGCGCCGAACCCGATGACGACCCCCATCTCTGGCTCGAAGAGGTGGAGGGCGCGGAGGCGGTCGCCTGGGTCGAGGCGCGCAATGCCGAGACGCTGGCCCGCTTCACCGACCCTGTGATGGAGCGCGACCGCGAGGCGGTGAAGGCCATCCTCGACCGGCCTGACAAGATCCCCCTCGTGTCACGGCGCGGCGATCTCCTCTACAACGTCTGGCGCGATGCCGAGCATCCCCTCGGCCTGTGGCGGCGCACGGACGAGGCCTCTTACCGCGCCGGCACCCCCGCCTGGGAAACCCTCCTCGACATCGATGCCCTGGCCAAAACCGAAGGCGTGGATTGGGTTTGGGGCGGCGCGACGCTCATCCCCGGCAGCCACGACCGCGCCCTGGTGAAGCTGAGCCGGGGAGGGGGCGACGCCACCATCTTGCGCGAATTCGACCTGCCGACGCTGAGCTTCGTCGCCGATGGTTTCACCCTGCCCGAGGCCAAGGGCGGGGCGGATTGGCTCGACCGCGACACGCTGATCCTGTCGAGCGCGCTCGGCGAGGGCATGGCCACCCGCTCCGGCTATTCGCGCACGGTTCGGCTCTGGACGCGCGGCCAGGACCCGCTCGCGGCCACCATCCTGTTCGAGACCGCGCCCGAGAATATGGGGCTGTGGGGCGGGGTCGACCACGATGCGCCCTCCGAGCGCGTGGTGTTCATGGAGCGCACCGGCTTCTTCGACGGCATCCTGCATATCGGCGATCGAACTGGCCCGACCCACCGCATCGACGCCCCCACCGACGCCGAAATCTCTCCCCACGGCAATCACTTGGCCATCCGCACCCGCTCGGAATGGAGCGTCGGCGGGGTGGTCCACGGGCCCGACACGGTCCTCGCCATCGGCCTTCCGGCCTTCCTCGACGGGGATCGCGCCTTCACCGTGTTGTGGACGCCCTCCGAGCGCAGGGCGCTGCAGAACGTCTCCTGGGCCGGCCCGCGCCTCATCGTCGATGCCCTCGACGACCTGCGTCCCGCCTACAGCGTGTTCGAACCGAGGGAAGGCGGTTGGAACCGCCTGAGCCTGCCGGGCCTGCCGGAGATCGGCAGCGTCTCGGTCTGGCCGTTCGATTCCGAGCCGAGCGAGTCGGACGGCTCGCTCCTCGCGATGGTACAGGATCCGCTGACGCCGCCGACGCTGCTGTCGATCCCCGGCGATCTCTCGGCTCCCGCCATCCTGCGCACGACGCCATCGGCCTTCGATACGAAGGGCCTGACGGTCACCCGCCACGAGGCCATCTCGGTGGATGGCGAGCGCATCCCTTACGTCCAGGTCGGCCCCGCCGGGGCGAGCGGTGACGCGCCGGTGCATCTGTCAGCCTATGGCGGATTCCAGATCTCGCTGCTTCCCACCTACCAGGCCGTGCTCGGCAAGCTCTGGCTCGAGAAGGGCGGCATCGGCGTGGTCGCCAACATCCGCGGCGGTGGCGAGTTCGGCACCCGCTGGCACCAGGCCGGGCGGCGCGAGGGCAAGGCGCTGGCGCATGACGATTTCGCGGCGGTGGCGGCAGACCTCGTGGCGCGCGGCGTCACGAAACCCCAGCGCATCGCCGCACAGGGCGGCTCGAACGGCGGCCTCCTCATCGCCAACATGCTGACCCGCTACCCCGAGCGCTTCGGCGCCCTGTTCTGCACGATCCCCCTCATCGACATGCGGCGCTATTCGAAGCTGCTGGCGGGTGCGAGCTGGGTCGCCGAGTACGGTGACCCCGATGTGGAGGCGGATTGGAGTTTCCTCGGCGCCATCTCGGCCTATCACACAGCGGAAGCGGGTAAGCCCTATCCGCCGATCCTCATCGCCACCACACGACGGGACGACCGCGTCCATCCGGGGCATGCCCGCAAGATGGCGGAGAAGCTGCGCCATCTCGGCTACGACCCGGCCTTCTTCGAGCCGGCGGCCGGCGGCCACGGCTATGGCAAGGACAATTCCGAGACGGCCGCTTTCCTCGCCCTCGGCATGGGATTTCTCCGGCAGACCATCGGCTGGGTTCCGGAGGAGGGCTGACCGGTCAGGCGTCGCGCAGGCGCATCCCGTCGCGGATCACGTAAGCGCCACCGGCCGCCGCCATGATGGCGAGCGCATACCAAGTCAGCGCGTAAACGAGGTGGTTGTCGCTGAAGGCGACCACGGTGAGCCCGCCCACGGGATACCCGCCGGGATTGGGCTCCGCATCGGCATCGATGAAGTAGGGCGCGGTCGAGCCGAGGCGACGCGAAGCGGCGATGGCCGCCACATCGCGCGAGTACCAGCGATCGGCAGCGGGGTCGTTGCGGCGGAGGAAACCGCCACCGGGCTCGGACAAGCGCAGCAGACCAGTGACGCGTCCCTCACCCGCCCGCCGACCGATCTCGCGGGTCGCGGCATCGCGCATCTGCGCCGGAACGAAGCCGCGATTGACAAGGATGGTGGAACCATCGGCCCCCACCAGCGGCGTCATCACCCAGAAACCGCCGCCGAGTTCCGTGACCGCCTGGACCAGGGTCTCCCGGTCATATGCGAAGGTCCCGGTGGCGACGACGCGCTTGTAGGCGTCTGTCCCGACATCGAGCGCGGGCCAGTCCGCGCGCCCTGGGGCGGGGACCGGATCGGCTTGGATCCTCGCGTCGACCCGGGCGATCAGGTCGTGCTTCCACGCGCGGCGCTGCACCTGCCATGTCCCGAGTGCCGCGAAAGCCACCACGACCACGAGTGTCAGGACGCCGACCGCAACAAGCGTCGGCGTCGCGCGTCGCGAGGATCTCCCCGTATTCATCGGAGCGGGTCGGCACAAAAGCCATGGCCCCGCCGCGGATTTCGCATCCGGAACAGGGCCATGGGCTTCCGGTGTCGCATCGTCTGTCTAGTGAACAGGATACCGTTCCGGGGCGATGCGCTAATGGTGCTGATGGAGGCTGGTCGGCGTCATCGGCATCATGTTGGTGTTCAGATGATACATCACCCAGACGGAGCCCGTGAGCGTGATCACCACGAGCGTCAGGGTGAAGATCAGCGCCAGGATCGTCCACCCACCCTCGGACTTGGTGTTCATGTGGAGGAAGTAGACCATGTGGACCACGATCTGCACCACGCCGAAGCCCATGATGACAAGGCCCGTGAGGCGGGGGTTTCCAAGCACATCGCCCATCACCAGCCAGAACGGAATGGCGGTGAGGATGACCGAGAGCACGAAGCCGGTGACGTAGCCCTTAAAGGAGCCATGACCGCTCTGGTCGCCGTGGCCCTTCACGTCCTCTTCATGGTCAGCGGCATGGGCGGACTGGCTGGCGGCGCTCATTGCAGCACTCCCATGAGATAGACGAAGGTGAAGACGCCGATCCAGATGACGTCGAGGAAATGCCAGAACATCGACAGGCACTGAAGGCGCCGCTGGTTCTCCGGGATCAGGCCCTTCCGTTCGGTCTGAACCATCAGGACGATGAGCCAGACCAAGCCGAGGGTCACGTGCAGGCCGTGGGTGCCTACCAGCGTGAAGAACGACGACAGGAAGGCGCTACGCTGGGGTCCGGCGCCCTCATGGATGAGGTGGGCGAACTCGTAGAGTTCGAGCCCGATGAAGGCGAGGCCGAACAGGCCGGTCACGCCGAGCCAAAGCTGCATGCGCCGTTGTTCGCCCTTGGCCATCTCCAGCATGGCAAAGCCATAGGTGATGGAGGAGAACAGCAGCATCGAGGTGTTCAGCGCAACCAGCGGCAGGTCGAACAGGTCCTTCGGGGACGGACCCGCCGCATAGTTGCGACCGAGAACGGCGTATGTGGCGAACAGGGCCGCGAAGATGAGGCAATCGCTCATCAGGTAGATCCAGAAGCCGAGCATGGTGCCGCCTTCGGGATGGTGATCCTCCTCCATGTAGAAGGAGGGTGCCTCGCCGTCCTTGGCGAGGGTGGGGGAATGCGACGCCATGGTTCTCAGACCCGACCTTCGAGCATCCGCGTCCGTTCAGTCTCGGTACCGATGACGGCGTCGGCCGAGATGTAGAAGTCGCGGTTGTAGTTGAACGTGTGACCGATGGCGACGACGGCCATGGCGATGAAGGTCAGCGCCGCAAGCCACCAGATGTACCAGATCATACCGAACGAGAAGCCGATGCTGAGGATACCCAGGATCATGCCCGTACCGGTGTTCTTTGGCATGTGGATCGGACGGAAGCCCTTGAGCGGTCGCGCATAGCCGCGACGCTTCATGTCCGACCACGCATCGTGGTCGTGGATCACCGGCGTGAAGGCGAAGTTGTAGTCCGGCGGCGGGGAGGAGGTCGACCATTCGAGGGTCCGGCCGCCCCACGGATCGCCGGTGTGGTCACGCAATGCTTCGCGCCGCATGAAGCTCACCACGAGCTGGATGATGAAGGAGAGGATGCCGAGGGCGATCAGACCGGCGCCGAAGGCGGCGATGATGAACCAGATCTGCAGCGACGGGTCGTCGAAATGCTGGACGCGGCGGGTCACGCCCATCAGGCCGAGGACGTAGAGCGGCATGAAGGCGAAGTAGAAGCCCGAGAGCCAGAACCAGAACGACATCTTCCCCCAGAACGGGTCGAGCCGGAAGCCGAAGGCCTTCGGGAACCAGTAGGTGATGCCGGCCAGCATGCCGAACAGCACGCCGCCGATGATGACGTTGTGGAAGTGGGCGATGAGGAACAGGCTGTTGTGCAGCACGAAATCGGCCGGGGGCACGGCGAGCAGAACGCCGGTCATGCCGCCGATGGTGAAGGTCACCATGAAGCCGATGGCCCAGAGCATCGGCTCCTCGAAGCGGATGCGGCCCTTGTACATGGTGAAGAGCCAGTTGAAGAGCTTCGCCCCCGTCGGGATCGAGATGATCATCGTCGTGATGCCGAAGAACGAATTCACGGAGGCGCCCGAGCCCATCGTGAAGAAGTGGTGCAGCCAGACGAGGTAGGACAGGATCGTGATGACCACGGTGGCGTAGACCATGGACGCGTAGCCGAAGAGCCGCTTGCCGGAGAAGGTCGAGACGATCTCCGAGAAGACGCCGAACGCCGGCAGGATCAGGATGTAGACCTCCGGGTGACCCCAGATCCAGATGAGGTTCACGTACATCATCGGGTTGCCGCCGAGGTCGTTCGAGAAGAAGTGCGTGCCCACGTAGCGGTCGAGGGAGAGCAGCGCGAGAACGGCCGTGAGGATCGGGAATGCGGCGACGATGAGGATGTTCGTACAGAGGGCGGTCCAGGTGAAGATCGGCATCTTCATCATCGTCATGCCGGGGGCACGCATCTTCACGATGGTAGCGATCAGGTTGATCCCCGAGAGCAGGGTGCCGATACCGGCGATCTGGAGACCCCAGATATAATAGTCGACGCCCACGCCCGGGCTGCCGGCAGGGCCGGAGAGCGGGGGATAGGCGAGCCATCCGGTGCGGGCGAACTCGCCGACGAACAGCGAGGCCATGATCGTCGCGGCACCGCTGACGGTCATCCAGAAGCTGAAATTGTTGAGGAACGGGAACGACACGTCGCGCGCGCCGATCTGCAGCGGCACGACGAAGTTCATCAGGCCGGTGACCAGGGGCATCGCCACGAAGAAGATCATGATCACGCCATGGGCGGTGAAGATCTGATCGTAATGATGCGGCGGCAGATAGCCTTCGTTGGCACCGAACGCCATGGCCTGTTGCGAACGCATGAGGAGCGCATCGGAGAAGCCGCGAAGCAGCATCACCAGGGCGAGCACCACATACATGATGCCGATCTTCTTGTGGTCGACGGAGGTGAACCAGTCGCGCCACAGCGGACCCCACCAGCGCATGTAGGTGATGAGGCCCAGAAGCCCGACGCCACCGATGGCGACGCCGATGAAGGTCACGAGCAGGATCGGCTCGTGATATGGGATGGCTTCGAGAGTCAGGCGCCCGAAGACGAGCTTCTGAAGATCGAGATTGGCAAACATGGGATCGCTTCGTTCCCGGTTGTCGGCGAGGGGACGTACCGATCGACTCGGTACCCGTCTCTCATGGGTTCAATTTAGTGGTGCCGTCGCCGTGACGCGCCTGTCCCGAAGGCCGCGCGTCATCGCGTCGGCCTAGCGGTTCAATTGTGCCGGGGCAGGGTCTCTTTGCTTCGTGTCCGGCCCGGAATGGTCGTGGTGGTGGTCATGCCCCTTGGCGGGGTCGACCTCTTGGGTACGCGGCTTCTTCTCGGAGGCAGGGAACGTCGCACCCTGCGCCTCCTCGCCGCGGACGGCATGACGGTTGTCGTAGCGGAGCCGCTCTTGGTTGGCGTGGCTTTCCTTGCCGGCGCCGCCCTTTGAATCGATGCTCATCATCTCGCCCATGCACATCTTACCCTCGATGACACACATGTTGAGGATCGCGTTGTAGAGGCCTGGAGCGACGGAGGAGTAGTAGCTCACCGGCTCACGCTCGCTCGGCTTTTCCAGCGCGATGAAGGCGTCGCGGGTGAGCTCCTTACCCTCGGCTTTCGCCTTGGCCACCCACTGGTCGAACCCTTCCTGGGTTACGCCGTGGAACTTGAAGTTCATCCGCGAGAAGCCCTCGCCGCTGTAATTGGCCGAGAAGCCTTCATAGACGCCAGCCTTGTTGATGACGGCGTGCAACTTCGTCTCCATGCCGGCCATGGCGTAAATCTGCCCCGCCAGCGCCGGGATGAAGAACGAGTTCATCATGGAGGCCGAGGTGATCTTGAAGTTGATCGGTACATCCACCGGTGCCGCGAGCTCGTTCACCGTGGCGATGCCGAGATCGGGGTAGAAGAACAGCCATTTCCAGTCGAGGGCCACGACCTCCACGGTCAACGGCTTCACATCCGGCGAGAGGGGCCGCGAGGCGTCGATGCGGCTGAGGGGCCGGTAGGGATCGAGCGTATGCGTGCTGATCCAGGTCAGCGCGCCAAGGGCGATGATGATCACGAGCGGGGCGGACCAGATCAGCACCTCGAGCTGCGTCGAGTGGTGCCAGTCCGGATCGTACTCGGCTTCGGTGTTCGACTGACGGTAGCGCCAGGCGAAGAAGAGCGTGAATGCGATCACGGGTAAGATGATCAGCAGCATCAGCCCCGTCGAGGCAACGATCAGGTCACGCTGGCGCGTGGCGATGTCGCCCGCGGGTTGCATGACGACCATGTTGCAGCCCGACAGGAGGGCCACGAGAGGCAGGATAGCGAGAGCGCGCAAGGATCTGGATGACATCCGACCGGCTGCAGTGAGACGTCCGTGGACGGAACGTCGGGAGGAAACATCTGGTTTACGAAAAGCGGCGGTTCGGACCGGACCGCTTACCGCGACACCGGTTCGATACGGGCTTCTCCTGCGCAGTGCAAAGGCGCCCTGGCAAGGGCCTGCGGCTTCAATCAGCCGGGCGTTTAGAGCATAGCTGATTTCTCAGACGAGAGGCAGTAAGAAGGGGAGCATCAATCGCGGACAATATGCCATAGCGATCCGCGAAACGTTCCGTTGCATCGCTTTGCCGCAGTGCAACAAGCCTTCATAATCGGAACACAGGGGCGCGCCAAGTGCGGCGTGTCCTCCCACCCTTCAAGCAGCGAATGTGGCCGTCCATGAGCCAAGATTACGCGTTGCCGACCCCGCCGCATCTGAGCACAGGTGCCCGGGCCGGCGCTACCGAACCCGAAGTCGCCCCCGGCGACATTGCCGTCGGCGTCCTCATCGGCCGGACGTCGGAGTTCTTCGACTTCTTCGTCTTCGGCATCGCCTCGGTATTGATCTTCCCGAAGGTCTTCTTCCCGTTCGTGCCGGCGCTGGATGGGACGCTCTACGCGTTCGCTCTCTTCGCCCTCGCCTTCGTCGCGCGGCCCATCGGTTCGGTGATCTTCATGGAGATCGACCGGCGGCACGGGCGGGGTGTGAAGCTGACCATCGCCCTGTTCCTGCTCGGCGGCTCTACGGTGTCGATCGCCTTTCTGCCGACCTATCACAGCATCGGCATGGCCTCGATCTGGCTGCTCGCTGCCTTTCGGATAGGGCAGGGGCTCGCCCTCGGGGGAGCCTGGGACGGCCTGGCTTCGCTCCTGTCGATCAAGGCACCCAGCGATCGCAAGGGCTGGTACGCGATGATCCCGCAGCTTGGAGCGCCCATCGGCTTCGGGCTCGCCAGTGCTCTATTCTCGTTCTTCCTCGCCAATCTGACCATGGACGACTTCCTGGATTGGGGCTGGCGGTATCCGTTCTACGTCGCCTTCGCGGTGAACGTGGTCGCCCTCTTCGCCCGGCTTCGCCTCGTCGCGACGGAGGAGTTCACTCAGCTGCTCGAGACCCGCGAACTCGCCCCGACCCCGGTCTGGGAGATGATTCGCGCACAGGGCCGGACCGTCCTCATCGGCGCTTTCGTGCCGCTGGCGAGTTTCGCGCTGTTCCACCTCGTCAGCATCTTCCCGATCAGCTGGATCACCTTGTTCACGAAACGCTCGGCCGGAGAGTTCCTGCTGGTACAGTTCGTCGGCTCCATCGTCTTTGCTGGCGCGATCGTGATCTCGGGAATCGTGGCGGATCAGGTGGGCCGGCGCAGGCTGGTGGGAATCGCCGCCAGCCTCATCGGCCTGTTCAGCCTCGCCAGCATCCTCGCGCCCCTGCTGTTCGGCGACAGCGAGACTGGTCAGACGATCTACGTCCTCGTCGGCTTCGGTCTGCTCGGCCTCTCCTACGGCCAGACCTCCGGCTCCGTGACCGAGTATCTTGGAACGCGCTACCGCTATACCGGCGCTGCGCTCACCTCGGACCTCGCCTGGCTGATCGGAGCCGGCTTCGCGCCGCTCGTGGCGCTCAGTCTGTCGAGCCGCTTCGGCTTGGCCTGGGTTGGCGTGTACCTCCTGTCCGGCGCAGTCGCGACCCTGTGCGCGCTCGCCATCAACCGGAAGGTCGCTGCTTACTGACGTCGGGGTGAGAGGCTCTACGAAGAAAGGCCCGCATGCCATGCATGCGGGCCTTTCTCGTTCCAGTGCGTCTCTCAACGTATGGTGGCGCAGGCGACAGCGGATGGGCCGACTGCAAGATCTCCCTGACGCGGATTGTTGAGGGCAAAAGCGCCTGTATCTTCACGCGGGAAGAAGCTTGGACCAAGCTCACGCTCGAAGAAGCCATTGCCGACTTGGTAGAAGCAGCGGTCCTTCACGGCAGTCACAGCGAAGCTTCGCTGAAGGACAGGTTGTTCGAGGGGTACGCCACCACGCGGCACTCCGCCACAATAGCCCGAGATATCAACAGGGGCCGGCCCGTCGAGCCTGATCGACCGGGTGGTGCCGGGGCGAACCGTCATAGTGGATCCGCTACTCTGGCCCACCACCAAGGTCATTGTGGACCGGTTAGTGACCTGTCGCAGGCACGACGCTTCGGCCGTGCTCAGGCCAGTCGCCAAAACTGTGAAAGATGCAAGACCTGCGAAAACGAGGGTCGGGCGGATAAGCATGGCGTAGCCTTTCGAGTTTCAGAATTGCGGGAAGCGCCGCGACGCGGATGTGCCAGTCAGGTCAGCGATTGATCCCGCCCGGGCCACCCGAGGTTCCGCCGGTGCCGGGCAGGCCACCGGTTCCCGGCGGACCGCCAACGCCGGTGCCGACGCCCGCGCCGGACGATGTGCCCGTTGCCGCGCCCGCGCCACCGACGGGAACCTTGCTGGCAGGAGATTTTTCCGCAGGTCCGTTGGCTGGAATTGTCCCGCTCGACGGCGCCTGGCTGTGCCCACCCTCCGGTGCCAAAGCCTCACCGCGGCTCGACGGAACGGTACCGATGCCAGCCGGCGCTTCGATGATCCGCGCGACGACGGCTCCCGTCGGAGACAGGGCGAGACATAGGCTGAGAACGACGGGTCTGGCGATCATCTAGGCAAATTCCTGAACGGCGGGTGATGTCTGGGGCAGAACTCCGCGCGGTTCAGTTCCGTTCAAAACGGATATGGAAGACGAGCTTGGGCATCCGCATGGCCATGCGGTCACGCGACATGAAGCGCCTTTTCGAGTTCGTCCTTCGACATGGTTGACCGGCCACGAATGTTCGCGGACTTGGCCTTCCGCATCAGCTCCGCCTTCGTCGGGCCGCCGGACGCCCTTCCTTGCTTGGTCCCGGCCTTCCTGGCGGCCGCGGATTTCTCGGCCACATCCCTTGGCTGATTGGAGAACTGCTTGCCGTCCTTGGTGTCCGCGCGCTTCTTTCTCGTGGAGCGGTCATACTCGTCCTTCGACAAGGATGAGCGGGCCTTCTTTGGAAGATAGCGCTCCCCGGTCTCACCGCTGGGCTTGCCGGATTTCGTATCCCATTCCTCGTTCGACCATTGCGTCAGGCTGTTCTCGTCGGATTTCTTGCCCTTGTAGCCGCCTCCGGCCTCCTTATAAGCCTTCGTTGCCGCCTGAGCCTTGCGGGCCGACCATTGCCCAGCCTTGCCTCCCTTGTCGGAAGCGGTCACCTCGGACTTGATCCTGTCCCATAGTTTAGGGTCGGTCTTTTCGGCGCTGGCCGCCATCGTTCGAGCCTATGCTTGTTTCCGTGCGATCAACCTGCACCGAGGGGGCCGGTTCCCGGTGGACGGCGTGTCATCAATCCGTGAAAAAGCAACACGATACAGGCGGCGCAGCCGGAAACGTCGTAGAACCGCGATGTTGACTTGAGAGGCCGCAGCCTCCACCCCGCGAACGCGCAGGGCGGCTCCCATCCCAGGCGAGACGAACGGGACTTTTGGAATGAGTGAGAGCGCAGTGGCGAAGCCTACAGTGTTCATCGATGGCGAGGCCGGGACCACCGGCCTCGGCATTCGCGAACGCCTGGAGCGCGAAGGCCGTGTTTCCCTGAAGAGCATCCCGCACGAGAGCCGCAAGGACATAGCGGTCAAACGCGCCCTTCTGGCAGATGTGGATCTCGTCGTTCTCTGCCTGCCCGACGATGCGGCGAAGGAAACGGTGGCCTTGGCCGATGGCCTGCCCAATGGCGGCCCCCGCATTCTGGATGCGAGCACCGCCCATCGCGTCAGCCCTGGCTGGGCTTACGGTTTTGCCGAATTGAATGCCGGACAGGCACACGTGATCCGCGAGGCGCGGCGCGTTGCGAATCCCGGCTGCTATCCGACCGGTGCCATCGCTCTCGTGCGGCCACTGGTCGATGCCGGATTGCTGCCGCCCGATACGCCCATCAGCGTCAACGCGGTTAGCGGCTATAGCGGCGGCGGCAAAAACATGATCGAGGCTTATGAGGCCGGAGAGGCACCGGCTTTTCAGCTCTATGGTCTCGGCTTTGCTCACAAGCATCTGCCGGAACTGCAGGTCTATGGCGGCCTGACCCGCCGGCCGATCTTCATCCCGTCCGTGGGAAACTTTCGCCAGGGCATGCTGGTGAGTATCCCGCTCCACCTCGATATCCTTCCGGGGCATCCGGATGCTGCTGCGCTGCAAGCGGCCCTCACCACGCATTACGCCGGAAGCACGATGGTAACCGTGGTTCAGACCAATCCGGACGACAAGCCGCACGCCGAAGCTCTGAACGACAGCGATCACCTCGAATTACGTGTTTATGGTACGCCTGACCATGCTCAGGCATTGCTCTTGGCCCGGCTCGACAATCTCGGCAAAGGCGCATCGGGTGCCGCCGTGCAGAATATCGGCCTCATGCTCGGTCTGGATTGATATCGCGAGGCGGATTGGGGAAGAGGTCGAATCACATCATATCATTGGTGCCGGACATGCCCCAATCCGCCCGATCGTTACGCTCCCGCCCGTAGCAATGATTATCTCGCACGACGACGGCATATCGCGATGCCAGGGACCGGGAAAACAGCTCCCGCTGGTTCGTTCAGCACCATCATCGAGGGTCTCCCCGAGGATCAACCCGTAGCATGCGACCGGTCGGGTACCGGAAAAGTACGATTCGGTCATCCAGAAGAGGCACAGCACCGTCTTCCGCCCATTGCAGAAGCCGTCTCTCGCCTCGCGCCGATCTATTCCTGCAGGCGCCCAGTCCCCACTATCTCCACGCGCTTGAATTGCATCGGTGCCAGCCTACTGAGGCACCGCCATCACCTGTCGATCGCATTCCAGCGAAGTCGCCTGCCGTCACCTCCAGACACGGCCCGGCTTTCTGATGCCGAGAGACCAGTGACGAGCGAACTATTTTGCAAAATGCGAGCTTGAAGCTAGCAAGACCGATCGATTTTTATTGTCTGAAGATACGATTTAAATGCACAGCCAAGGAACTGTTCATCGCCGAGCAAGTTAGCGGTCGATGCTCGGTTATTCTGTGAAAGTGAAGGCTCATTCATCTGTGGCGAGCGAAGCAGGATCCACTGCCGATCCTCTGACCATTGCCGACTGGCCCTGATCGGTCCTGTGACAAGATGATCGTTTGTCCTGTGGTGGAAACGATTTCAGACGGAAGAGATACAAACAGACTTGCCGCACCATATGACCATTCAGCTTAAATCATAGTGGGAGAACATACATACGACTTTATGAGAGTATACATCGCCGCAGACTACGTGCAATCTGATGGCATAGACCATGGCGATCGCGATGCGAGGGCTGCCAAGCGTTATGTGTCCGACTCGTTCGTAGACCGGCAAGTGTTGGAAGGGGAGCGTTCTGACCGATACTTCAACGGACGCACCGCCAAAGGGAGAGCGACCATTGCGGTTGGCGACCGCGCGATGTCCGTACATGGGCCTTTATCAAACATGTCCATAATTGGGATCGATTGCCATGAACGCGAGGCTCGACCGCCCGGGGCTCGGAGGCCAAAAAGTCTGCAATGATTGGTTGAGACTGTTTTTATCGATGCAGCGTCCCGGTGGCAAAGTTCTTCACGCCGTCCTTCGCTTGGCCCCATGTTGAACGGGCTTCCGTGACACTCTATTGCGGCAGAACGAGCGACAAATTCTGTTCGCTTCGCCCTCCAAACGTATGCGCAACCAACGATATGGGGCTCGCAGACGGCGAACAGGCGAAATATTTGAACGATTGATCCGTAAACCAGTGGATTTCTTTCAATAACATCTTGCTAGACGCGCGAACGGAGCATAGGCTAGCGTACAGTATCAACATAGCGAACCGATGGCGCGAATATCATGAGTGAATCCGACACCGACTCAGCCCGTCTCATCACCTTGGCAGCGGATATCGTCTCCGCGTATGTCAGCAACAATCACGTCCAGAGCGCCGAACTGCCTAAGCTCCTTAGCGATGTGCACGAGGCTATCCGCTCGGTGAGCACGAGCAGCGCGCCTGCCGCTGAGACCGGCCCGCCGAAGGCGACACCACAGGAAATCCGCCGCTCCGTGACGCCGGATTACTTGGTCAGCTTCGAGGACGGCAAGCAGTACAAGACGCTTCGGCGGCACCTCACCCTGCGCGGGCTGACCCCCGAACAGTACCGGGCCAAATGGGGCCTGCAGCCAGACTACCCGATGACGTCGGCTGCCTATTCCGAACAGCGTTCGGAATTGGCTCGCGCCCTTGGTCTCGGTCAGCAGCGTCGCAAAACCGTATCCCCCGTATCCAAGGCAGCGCCCGAGGAAGTCGTGAGCGAGCCGGAGGAGGAAGCCGTCGCCGCCCCGCCTGAGAAGAAGCGCCGTGGCCCCCGCAAGAAGCAGGCGGCCTGATTCTTACCTGACGGCGCCTGTTTGGGCGACGTCGGATGTATCTGATCGATGACAAAAAGGCCCATTCCCAGCACAATGCCGGGAGTGGGCTTTATAGTGACGAGACAGCTTTGCTGAATATCTTTGCTGCTGCCCTGAGAGCTGACGGTCGGTAAGCAACAGATGCGGAGCAGGTTCATTATTCACTGTCGGTTTGGCCTTGTACCATCGATCTCCGCATTGAAACCGGGGAGAGCCGGTGGCGTCGCACGCTCCCCTTCATCGTCACGGTCGCTGGGAGGTCTGCCGGAAGTCCGGCAATTCGGGTTCGGTACCGCTGGCAAGGAGACTGCGCCATCGGGTCGTTCGGCTTTACCGTCTCGGTCACGGCTTAGGAAGGCATCTGCCGCCTCGGCGGCGTCGATGGCGAGCCCCGTCGATGCCCCCTGCCGAGAACGCGCCGACTGTGCCCGCCCATAGCCTTACAGTTACATAGCGGACCTCCTGTGCAACCGTCGCTGACAAGAACTCGACTGCGCAAGCTTGCCCAGGTAAAGCCGAAGATGACCAGGAGGCCTGAGCGGCATGCCAGGCCCGGTCCCGAGATCGCTGAGGCTGCGGGTCCCAGACCGGCTCCCGCCAAGGCGACCGAACGGACGTCGTCGCTCCCGCCGGCAAGCTCTCGCTGTGTGAAGCTTGGGTTCGCCGGAGGCTAATGACAGGTCGGGAGGGCGGTGCTAGACGGGGCGCGGCACCCCGACTCCGTAGCTCAGCTGGATAGAGCAGCCGCCTTCTAAGCGGCAGGTCGTTGGTTCGAGCCCAACCGGGGTCGCCATGCACGCTTTCGCGGTGATGACGCGAGGCTGATCCGGGTACCTCGGTCTCCGCTTCCTTTCAGGACATGAAGAAGGCGCCTCCGATTGTCTCGGAAGCGCCTTGTGGATCACCACGGATGCACCCTGGTCCTTGCCGATGGGCAAAGATGCTCCCGGCCCGGCCGGGAGCATAGCCCTTCACCGCTCAGTAGCCGAACCGCACGTAGGGTCGGGGGGCGTAGCCATAATAGGGGCGGGGGCCATAGGCGTAAGGCCGGTAAAACGGACGGGGCCTATAGCCGTAGCCATAGCCGTAGACCGGCACCGGACGAGGCGCGTAGTAGCCGAACGCACGGGATGTGGCCCGGCATCCGAACGCGGACGGATAAAAACCGTAGCCGCAGCCGCCGGCGGCCTGGGCTGTCGTCGTGCTCGCGGCAGCCATCGTCAGGCCACCGATGACGGCGCCGACGAGGCCGAAAGTCTTCACGTGTTTCATGACATCAACTCCGGATCGCATCCCCTCGGGACCACAGCTTCACCTCGGGGCGTGCTGCATCAAGACACCCGACCGCTGAACAAATTCTGACATTTTCGCTACCTGGACCACCCGACGGCGACCCGGTGCTTGAACGCGCGATTTCGTGATTGAGAAAGGCGCGAACGCGAGCCTTACGCTCCGACCGGGTGCGGCCCCCCCCCCGCCGTGACGAATGGGATTGACGTCGACGGTGGATGGGGTCTCCTCCCCCGCCGCGTTCTTACGCCCATCATGCCTTCGACAGATCGGAACCTCGCCATGCCAGACCTCAAGACCCTTCGCGACGTCTCGGGCCTGAGCCCGGCGCCGGCCCGATTGCGCGCCTCCGCCCTGATCATGATCGACCTGCAGAACACCTACCGCGAGGGAATCATGCGGCTGGAGCAGGTGGAGCCCGCCATCCGCGCCGCGCGCGAACTCCTCGACCGTGCCAGGGAGGCCGGCATCCCCATTGTCCACATCCAGCACGATGCCGGGCAGGGCTCGCCCTATGACATCTCCGCCGCAATCGGGCGGATCAGCGACGAGGTGGCGCCGCAAGCCGGCGAGACGGTCATCGTCAAGAACTACCCCAACGCCTTCGTCGGCACGAACCTGCAGAAGCATCTCGAGGAATCCGGCGTACAGTCGGTGCTGCTCGCCGGATTCATGACGCATATGTGCATCAACTCGACGGCGCGCGGCGCCTTCAACCTCGGCTTCAGCCCCACGGTGGTGGCGTCCACCACCGCCACCCGTTCCCTGCCCGGCCCCGATGGTTCGGTGGTGAGCGCGAGCGCTCTGCAGGCCGCGAGCCTCGCCACCCTCGGCGATCTCTTTGCCGTGATCGCTCCGGGCATCGGCGACATCGCGGATTGACCCGTCCCGGCGCCTCGTATCCGCCGGACGGGAACGTGTGCGGCGCATCATCGTTCGGCTTGTGAAGCAGGAGCGTGAGCCATGAAAATCGACATCGTCGCGGATCTCGTCGTCGAAACCTTGCAGCAGGTGGGCGTGCGGCGGATCTACGGTGTCGTCGGCGACAGTCTCAACGCCATCACCGAGTCGATCCGGGCGCGGGGCGTCATCGACTGGGTGCATGTGCGCCACGAAGAGGTCGGAGCCTTCGCGGCGGGCGCGGAAAGCCAGATCACGGGAGAGCTGGCGGTCTGCGCCGGTTCCTGCGGCCCCGGCCATGTCCATCTCGTCAACGGGCTGTTCGATTGCCACAGGACCCGGACGCCGGTCCTGGCCATCGCCGCGCATATTCCCTCGGCCGAGATCGGCTCAGGCTACTTCCAGGAGACGGACCCGAAGGCCCTGTTCGCGCAGTGCAGCCATTACTGCGAAACCGTGTCCGATCCGTCGCAGCTGCCCTTCGTCCTCGAGAACGCCATCCGCGCCGCGGTGGGAGAGCGCGGTGTTGCCGTGGTGATCATCCCCGGCGACGTGGCGTTGAAGGATGCGCCGGCCCGCGCCATCGCGCCCAATGCCGGCCTGCTGCCGGCAAAGCCCACGATCCGCCCCGCCGATGCCGAGCTCAACGCGCTCGCCGAACTTCTCGATGGGTCGTCGAAGATCACGCTGCTCTGCGGCCGGGGTTGCGCCGGCGCCCATGCCGAGCTGCTGCAGCTCGCCGAGGCCCTGAAGAGCCCCATCGTCCATGCCCTCGGCGGCAAGGAATATGTGGAATACGACAACCCCTACGATGTCGGCATGACCGGCCTCATCGGCTTCTCGTCCGGCTACGCGGCGATGCGCGACTGCGACACGCTGCTGATGCTGGGCACCGATTTTCCCTACAAGCAGTTCTACCCGGCCCACGCCAAGGTGGCGCAGATCGATCTGCGGCCGAACCAGCTCGGCCGGCGCACGAAGCTCGATCTCGGCCTGGTCGGCGACGTGCGCGACACGATCGCGGCGCTCCTACCGAAGCTCGGCGTCAAGTCCGACCGGGCCTGGCTTGATGCCAGCCTGAAGCACTACGCCAAGGCCCGCGAAGACCTCGACGATCTCGCCACCGGCGCGCCCACGAAGGGCTGGTTCGGCCTGAAATCGGCCAAGTCCCCGATCCATCCGCAATACCTCACCAAGCTCGTCAGCGAGGCGGCGGCGGACGACGCCGTCTTCACGGCGGATGTCGGCACACCGACGATCTGGGCCGCACGCTACCTGAAGATGAACGGCAAGCGCCGTCTTCTCGGTTCTTGGGTCCATGGGTCGATGGCCAACGCCATGGCGCAGGGCATCGGCGCGCAGGCGGCCTGTCCCGGCAGACAGGTGGTGTCTCTCTCGGGCGACGGCGGGTTCACCATGCTGATGGGCGACCTGCTCACCCTGCGGCAGGAGAAGCTGCCGCTCAAGGTCGTGATCTACAACAACGGCTCCCTCGGCTTCGTCGAGATGGAGATGAAGGCCGCTGGCTATCTGGAGACCGGTGTCGCCCTCGAGAATCCGGACTTCGCCGCCATGGCGCGAGCCGTCGGTCTCCACGCGGTGCGGGTGGAGGATCCGGTTGAACTAGAGGGCGCGGTCCGGGATGTGCTCGCCCATGACGGCCCTGCGGTGCTCGACGTGGTGGTCAACCGCCAGGAACTCTCGATCCCCCCGAAGATCGACGGACAGCAGGTGAAGGGGTTCAGCCTCTACGTGCTGCGTGCGGTGATGAGCGGTCGAGGAGATTCGGTTCTCGATCTCGCCAAGACCAACATCATCCGGTAGACCACGCTCCATCTTTGAACGTATCCAAACTGAACGGTGATGCGGCCTCCGGGTTGAACGGCGGCCGCATCCCAGGAGAGAAGACCGGTTTCCATGCGCATCGGACTGTTCGTGCCGTGCTACGTCGATGCTTTCGAGCCTGAAGTCGGCATCGCGACGCTGGAACTACTGGAACGCTTCGGCCTCGACGTGGCCTATCCTTTCGATCAGACCTGCTGCGGCCAGCCGATGACCAATACCGGTTGCCATGCAGAGGCTGCGGCGACGGAAGCGCTCTTCGTTAGGAACTTCGCCTCGTTCGATTACATCGTCGCCCCGTCCGGCTCGTGCGTGCATCAGGTGCGCGAGCATCTCACAGCGATCCCGCAGACGGACGAGGTGAAGGACGTGCGGGGCAAGACCTTCGAACTGGTGGAGTTTCTCCACGACGTGCTGAAGGTCGACGCCTTTCCCTGGGCCGAATTCCCGCACAAGGTCGGCTACCATTCGAACTGCAACGCCCTGCGCGGCATCCACCACGCACGGCCCTCGGAGCTCAACAAGCCGGCCTATTCGAAGCCTCTGGACCTCCTGGCCAAGGTAAAGGGGATCGAGATCGTCACACCGGCACGGCCGGACGAATGCTGCGGCTTCGGCGGCACGTTCAGCGTGTTCGAGCCGGCCGTGTCGGCCAAGATGGGCTACGACAAGGTCAGCGACCACAGCCGCGCCGGGGCCGAATACGTCGTCTCGTCCGACTCGTCCTGCATGATGCACCAGAAGGGCTGCGCCGCCCGGATCGGCGTGCCGCTCAAGTTCATCCACATCGCCCGCATCCTCAACGGAGCCACGGCATGAGCGCGCAAGAGAAGAGTGGCCCCCGCGACCGCCTGCTCCATCCGGACGTCGCCAAGGCCGGCGACGAGAGCGAGCGCGGCCAGGATGGGCGCCGCCTCGACCATGCCGAAGCGACCACGAGGCCGATGGGCGCGGAGCCCAAGGCGAAGGCGGTGCGCGAAGCGCAACCGCGCGGCGCAAAAATCCGCGGCAATCGGCCGATCGATCAGGCCGAGGCTGCCGAGCGCTTCCTCGCTGCCCCGCTTCACCAGAAGGCCCATGACGAACGCCTGTGGGACCTGCGCAAGAAGCGCGACACGGCGGCCTTCGGTATTCCGGAATGGGAGGAGCTGCGCGACCTCGCCTCGCGGATCAAGGCGCACACCCTGTCGAATCTCGACCGGTATCTCGAGGAGTTCGAGGCGAATGCGAAGGCCAACGGCGTCCATGTCCACTGGGCGGCGGACGGGGCCGAGCACAACCGCATCGTCCATGGCATCCTGAAGGATCACGGCGCCAAGTCGCTGATCAAGTCGAAGTCGATGCTCACCGAAGAATGCGGCTTTCGGCACTACATGGCCGGCACGGGCATCGACGTGATCGAGACCGATCTCGGCGAGCGCATCCAGCAGCTCGACAACGAGGAGCCGAGCCACGTGGTGGTGCCGGCGGTGCACAAGACCCGGTTCGACGTGGCCGCCGTCTTCGCCAAGACCATGGGCACCGACCCGGAGAATGACGACGCCCATTACCTGGCCGAGAGCCAGCGCATGCATACGCGGCCGCTCATCCTCGAGGCGGATGCTGGCATGACCGGCTGCAACTTCGCCATTGCCGAGACCGGCACGGTGGTGACCTGCACCAACGAGGGCAATGCCGATCTCTCGGGCAACGTGCCGAAGCTTCAGATTCACTCCATCGGCATCGAGAAGCTGATCCCGCGCATCGAGCATCTGGGCGTGTTCCTGCGCCTGCTCGCGCGCTCGGCTCTCGGCTCGCCCATCACCCAGTACACTTCGCATTTTCGCGCCCCCCGCAAGGGCAGCGAGATGCACTACGTGCTGGTCGACAACGGCCGCTCCGAGCGGCTCGGCATGGAGGAGTTCTGGACCTCCCTCAAATGCATACGCTGCGGCGCCTGCATGAACACCTGCCCGGTCTACCGGCGCAGCGGCGGCCTTTCCTACGGCGCGACCTATTCCGGCCCGATCGGCCTCATCATCGACCCGACCTTCAACAAGCGGAAATACTCGACCCTGCCATTCTCCTCGACCATGAACGGCAGTTGCACCAATGTCTGCCCGGTGAAGATCAACATTCACGAGCAGATCTTCGCCTGGCGCAAGGTCCTGGCGGAGGAGCACCAGATCCCGCTGCTGAAGCAGGGCATGATGAAGGCGGCCGGGCAGGTGCTGAGCCGGCCCGCCACCTACCGCGCCGCTATCGGTGCCGCCGATTCCGCCCTCAGGGCACTGCCGCGCTTTGCGGTCTACAATCCGCTCAACACCTGGGGGAAGGGCCGCGAAATGCCCGACAGCCCCCGCCAGAGCTTCCACAGCTGGTACAAGCAGAACCGGATGGACAAGAAGCCGGAGACGGACGCGTGAGCGGGTCGAACATCATGCCCCACGGCTCGCTCCGGCCAGCGCGCATGCCCTCTCCCCGCCCGGCGGCGACTGGATTCACCCATCGGCTCGTACGCCGTTCGCTCTATCCGAGAGGGGTCGACAAGAGGCGTGGCGTGCTCCCTCTCCTGGAAGGAGAAGGCCGGGGTGAGGTGTGGTCCATCTCCGGAGAATTCATACACCTCACCCTGTCCCTCTCCTTCCAGGAGAGGGGACCCGCGCTGCCCGCGAAATGTGTGAACAAACTAGCCCGGCAAGCGGGGAGAGGAACGTGCACAGCCTCGGCTCGGCGGGATCATGGACGTTGGAAAGTCGTCCGATGAGCGCCCGCGACGACACCCTGGCCCGCATCCGCAAGAACCGCCCCGCCGGCGACCATCCCCTGCCGGCGGTCCCGGATTTCGCGCCGTTGGTCGGCGACGATCTCGTGGCGGAGTTCGGGGAGCGGCTGAAGCGCATGGGCGGGCGCATCGCGGCACCGGTTCCGGGCGAGGACCCCTTCGCCGCCGTGCGCGAGCGGCTTGACGACAGCGCGGTGATCGCCTCGGCGGTGCCGGAGATCGTCGGTAACCGCGATCTCTCCCGCGTGGCCTTGCCCGCCAATCTCGCCGATGTCGACGTCGCTGTCGTCCGCGCCGTGTTCGGCGTGGCCGAGACCGGGTCCGTGCTGTTCACGCAGGACGAGCTGCGGGTGAACGCGGTGGCGTATCTCGCCCAGCACCTCGTCGTGCTGCTCGATCCCGCCGACATCCTGGTCAACGTCCAGGCGGCCTATCGCCGGCCGGATTTCGGCCGCGCGGCCTATGCCGTGCTCCATACCGGGCCGTCGGCCACCGCCGATATCGAAGGTGTACTGATCCACGGCGCGCAGGGCGTGCGCTCGCTCACCGTGATCCTGCTTCCCCGCACCTGACGAGAACGGCGCGATAGCAAGCAGCGGGCGGCGAGGAGCGAAATCCGGCCTTTCCCGGAGGATCCCCACCGCCACGACGGGCGTAGTCCTTGCTAGGACATCCCCCAACGGAGGAAGGAACGTCCATGCGCTACACGCTCGGTTGCAGTCTGTCTTATAACATACTCTCGGACACGACCTTCATCTTCAATATCGAAGTGGCTCGTCTGAAGAGTCTCGAGATTCTGAGCGAGACGCTGACGCTCAAGCCGGACCTGAAGCGGGAAATCTACATCTCGCCCGACCTGCAGAACCGCTATCTCGGCGTGAACGTCCCCGCCGGCCAGTTCTCCCTTGAGTACAACGCCGAGGTCGAACTCACCGTCCACCGGGCCGATCCGGCCACGATCAACGAGACGCCGATCTCGCAGCTTCCCCTCGACATCCTTCCCTTCCTGCTGCCGAGCCGCTTCGTCTCCTCCGACCGGCTCACGCCCTTCGCGCAGGCCGAGTTCGGGGCGCACCCGAAGGGACATCAGCGCGTCAACGCGATCTGCAACTGGATCCACGATCACCTGACCTACCAGCCCGGCACCAGCGACGGGGAGACCACCGCCGACGAGAGCCTGCTCAAGCGCGCCGGCGTGTGCCGCGACTTCGCTCATATCGGCACAGCCTTCTGCCGGGCCCTGGGCATCCCGGCCCGCTTCGTGAGCTGCTATGCCCACGGGCTCGTGCCGAGCGATTTCCACGCGGTGTTCGAGGCCTATCTCGACGGTCGCTGGTGGCTGTTCGATGCCACCCGTCAGGCCGATCTCGACGGGCTGGTGCGCATCGGCGTCGGCCGGGATGCGGCCGAGATCGCGTTCTCGACGCCCTACGGCAACATGCAGCCGGTCAACCAGCAGATCCGCATCGCCCGCTCCGACGGCCTCGGCAGCCCGCCCCAGCGCACGGTGGACGCGATCTCGACGGAATTGCCCGCGCCGCATGCGGGCGCGGCCTGAACGACAGGATCACAGGATGACGGCATCCTGTGATCCGCGTCCGGTTCATCTGGAAGGAGGCACGCGCGATATTCGGCTGGGATGTCATGTGGGGGCGACATCGAGCCGACACATCCCGCCGGACGCTAAGCCTTGCCCCCTTCTGTGGCTGATACTGAATTAAAGGGGATCACCCTCGCTTTTTTCAGTCGAACGCTGGTTCGGCCGTCTATAGATCGGTTTTTTCCATGCGCACGACGGTAGGGAACGAGGCACGATGGCAGCCCCTCTTCAGACGCGCGGATCCACATCCGCGGCCTACCGCGATGCGTTTCGCGCGGTCACTTCCCTGTGGCGCGAGACGGGGCTCGTCGCCCTCGCCATGATCGTTCAGTCGCTCCTCACCGCCCGTATGAGCGGTTCGAAAAACTCGAGCGGATCACTGACGGCCGCTCTCATCGAGATCGCTGTCACCATCCTCCTCGTCCCTTACACGATGGCGATCTATCGTCATGTCCTCGGCTTGCGGCCGGAGAGCGCCCAGACCCTGCTGAACGAGGCGATGCGGCGGAAGGATCTTATCGCCTATCACCTCGGATGGTTTCTCATCGGCATCCTGTGGGCGCGGGTGGCGATCCTTCCCATGGCTGCGCTCGGTCTCTTGATGATTCCCGCTTTCGTCCTCACCATCTGGCTGACAAGCCGTCTCTTCACCGTCGGACCCACCCTCGCGATCGAGGGGTTGGAGGTCACGCCGCAGGCCGCGTTTCGGGCCACGGCCGGTCAGGTCTGGACCATCTTCTACATCGGCTTTCGCGTGGCCCTACCGCTCGTAGCGCTCGCGCTCCTTCTAGGCATTCTGGTCTTCGCCTCCAGCGATCAGCCAGCGGGTAGGGCAGGGACGCCGCCCTCGATCCTCACGGAAATTCTGATTCTCCCGTTCTCCCTGTTCGGCCTCGTCCTTCGCGCCGTCCTCGAGGCGCAGATCTTTCGGGAGCTCGGTCTTTTCAGCCCAAGACGAGAGGTGGAATAACCACCCTGCCGGGTGGCTCGATTTTCGCGACGCATGGTTTTCGCGACGGCGATGCAGGAGCATTGAGACATGACCTATCGCCACATCGTCGGCCCCAAGACCCACGTCTTCGCGGATCTCGCGACGCTGATGGCCAAGGCGACCCCTCTGAGATCCGGCGACCGGCTCGCCGGCATCGCGGCGGAATCGGCGGAGGAGGGGATGGCGGCGCGCTGGTGCCTGTCCGAGGTGCCGCTGGCGGAGATCCTGGCCAAACCCCTCATTCCCTACGAGGAGGACGACGTCACCCGCCTCATCCTCGACACGCACGATGCGCTGGCCTTCAAGGAGATCGCCCATCTCACCGTCGGCGATTTCCGCGAGTTCCTGATCAAGGCGTCCTCCGAGACGCTGACCCAGATCTCGCCCGGCATCACGCCGGAGATCGCCGCCGCCGTCTCGAAGATCATGCGCCATCAGGACCTGATCCTGGTGGCCCGCAAATGCCGGGTGGTGACGAAGTTCCGCAACACGATCGGCCTGCCCGGCCGGCTCTCCGTCCGCCTCCAGCCCAACCACCCCACCGACGATGCCGCCGGCATCACCGCCGCCATCGTCGACGGGCTGTCCTATGGCTGCGGCGATGCGGTGATCGGCCTCAACCCGGCCTCCGATTCGGTCTCCACCCTGAGCGGCCTGCTCCACCTCTTCGACGACCTGATCCAGCGCCTCGCGATCCCGACGCAGGGCTGTATCCTCACCCATGTCACCACCACCCTGGAGGCGATGAACCGGGGCCTGCCGGTGGATCTCGTGTTCCAGTCCATCGCGGGCACGCAGAAGGCCAATGCCAGTTTCGGCGTCACCCTGCCCATCCTGAAGGAGGCGCACGAGGCGGCGCTCGCCCTCAAACGCGGCACGGTGGGCGACAACTGCATGTATTTCGAGACCGGGCAGGGCTCGGCGCTCTCGGCCAATGCCCATCACGGCATCGACCAGCAAACCCTGGAGGCACGCGCCTACGCCGTCGCGCGCCCGTTCCGGCCGCTCCTCGTCAATACGGTGGTCGGCTTCATCGGGCCGGAATATCTCTATGACGGGCGGGAGATCATCCGGGCCGGGCTCGAGGACCATTTCTGCGGCAAGCTCATGGGCATGCCGCTCGGCTGCGACGTTTGCTACACCAACCATGCCGAAGCCGACCAGAACGACATGGACACGCTCCTGACCCTGCTGGGAGCGGCCGGCTGCACCTTCGTCATGGGCATTCCCGGCGCCGACGACGTGATGCTCAACTACCAATCCACCTCGTTCCACGACTCACTCTACGTGCGCGAGGTGCTCGGCCTGAAACGCGCGCCGGAATTCGAGGCGTGGCTCGAACAGATCGGCCTCACCGACGCGGACGGAGCTTTGCTGCCCGAGGGGCCGAGCGCACGCCTCATCGCGGCGGCTCCCGGCTTGTCCGCCCAAAAGGGGATTGCCGCATGAGCGCCGACGACCGGACCAAGGGCGACGACGCTATGGACCCCTGGGCCAGATTGAGCCGCCTGACGCCGGCGCGGATCGGACTCGGGCGCGCCGGCACCGGCATGCCCACCATCGAGGTGCTGCGCTTCGGCCTCGCCCATGCCCAGGCGCGAGATGCCGTCCACACGCCGATGGATGCCGCAGAGGTCGCCTCCGGGATCGAGGCACTCGGCTATCCCACCCTCATCCTCGCCTCGGCGGCGCCGGACCGCGCCACCTACCTGCGTCGCCCCGACCTCGGCCGCACGCTCGGCGAGGAGAGTGCGACGATCCTGGCCGAGAAACCTGTTGAGCCGGTGGACCTCGCCATCGTCGTGGCGGACGGTCTCTCGGCAAGGGCGGTGCACGAGGGTGCGGCCGGTTTCCTCGCCGCCTTCAAGCCGCATATCGACAAGGCCGGATGGACGCTGACTCCCATCGTGGTGGCGACGCAGGGGCGCGTTGCCCTCGGCGACGGGATCGGTGCCGCGCTGAAGGCCCGCGCCGTCGCCGTGCTCATCGGCGAGCGTCCCGGCCTGTCCTCGCCCGACAGCCTTGGCATCTACCTGACCCTCGACCCGCGCGTCGGGCGTTCGGATGCCGAACGCAACTGCATCTCGAACGTCCGCCCGGCCGGGCTCTCGCACGACCTCGCCGCGTTCAAGCTCGACTGGCTCCTGCGAGAGGCTTTCGTGCGTGGGATCACCGGCGTGAACCTCAAGGACGGCAGCGGGCCGGACCTGGAGCCGCCGCCGCGTCAGCAGGCGCTGGACGACGGAACCGATATCACGCCCCAGACCTGACGGGGCCTCGGCCGCGAGGGGCGGACGAGGCAGAGACCCACGGGGTGCGGAATTATTCCTTTTGCCGGAGCGCGCCGACATTCCGGCGTTTCTGCCGGGGTTTCTGATCGACGCGCAGCGTCAGTTCGAGCGCCCATCCCGCGCGGACGCCCTCATGCGCCGTTCCCTCCTGGGCGAAGCGTGGCTGTGGCGGGGTCGCAACACCGCGAAAGCATCCCGACTTCGCCTTGGGACACGCCCTCATTCGCCGCGATCCCGCCATAAACCGGGACCACCTCAACATCCGCGGTAAACGACAGTTTCCCCAACACTTTACCGCTGAATTCCGAGACTGCGTTTCACGGTGTCGAACGACGCTTCACCGGCGTCGCGTGCCATCGCGTAGAGAGCCGGGCTTCACCCGAAGCGCCTGAGACCGGGGCCGAGAGAGACGATGGACGTGCGTACCACAGACAAGTCGAAGCTTCCGAGCCGCCACGTCACGGAGGGCCCCGAGCGGGCGCCGCACCGTTCGTATCTCTATGCCATGGGTCTCACCAAGGAACAGATTCACCAGCCGCTGGTAGGCGTTGCGTCCTGCTGGAACGAGGCCGCCCCCTGCAACATCTCGCTGATGCGCCAGGCGCAGGCGGTGAAGAAGGGTGTCGCCGCCGCTAACGGAACGCCGCGCGAGTTCTGCACCATCACCGTCACCGACGGCATCGCCATGGGCCATGCCGGCATGCGCGCCTCGCTGCCGTCCCGCGAGGTCATCGCCGACTCGGTCGAGTTGACCATGCGCGGCCATGCCTACGACGCCCTCGTCGGCCTCGCCGGCTGCGATAAGTCCCTGCCGGGCATGATGATGGCCATGGTGCGCCTAAACGTGCCGTCGATCTTTATCTATGGCGGCTCGATCCTGCCCGGCTCGTTCCGGGGCAAGCCCGTGACGGTGCAGGACCTGTTCGAGGCGGTGGGCAAGCACGCCGTGGGCGACATGAGCCTCGACGATCTCGACGAGCTGGAACAGGTCGCCTGCCCCTCGGCCGGCGCCTGCGGCGCGCAGTTCACCGCCAACACCATGGCCACCGTCTCCGAGGCCATCGGCCTCGCGCTTCCCTATTCGGCCGGTGCCCCGGCCCCTTACGAGATCCGCGACAGATTCTGCATGACCGCGGGCGAGAAGGTGATGGAGCTCATCGCCAAGAACATCCGCCCGCGCGATATCGTCACCCGCAAGAGCCTCGAGAACGCCGCTGCCGCCGTGGCGGCATCCGGCGGCTCCACCAACGCGGCCCTGCACCTGCCGGCCATCGCGCATGAATGCGGCATCAAGTTCGACCTGTTCGACGTGGCCGAGATCTTCAAGCGCACGCCCTACATCGCCGACCTGAAGCCGGGCGGACGCTACGTCGCCAAGGACATGTTCGAGGTCGGCGGTATCCCGCTCCTGATCAAGACGCTCCTCGACCACGGCTTCATCCACGGCGACTGCATGACCGTGACCGGCCGCACCATCGCCGAGAACATGGAGCATGTCGCCTGGAACCCGGACCAGGACGTGGTCCGGCCCGCGAACGCGCCCATCACCGTTACCGGCGGTGTCGTCGGCCTGCGCGGCAACCTCGCGCCCCAGGGCGCCATCGTGAAGGTCGCCGGCATGTCGGAGGACAAGCAGGTCTTCACCGGCCCGGCCCGCGTGTTCGACGGCGAGGAGGCCTGTTTCGAGGCGGTCCAGAAGCGCACCTACAAGGAGGGCGAGGTTCTCGTCATCCGCTACGAAGGCCCGAAGGGCGGCCCCGGCATGCGCGAGATGCTCTCGACCACCGCCGCGCTCTACGGCCAGGGCATGGGCGACAAGGTCGCCCTCATCACCGACGGGCGCTTCTCCGGCGCGACCCGCGGCTTCTGCGTCGGCCATGTGGGTCCCGAGGCTGCCATCGGCGGGCCGATCGGCCTGATCCGCGATGGCGACATGATCACCCTCGACGCGATCAAGGGCACGCTCGACGTGGCCGTGACCGACGAGGAATTCGCCAAGCGGCGGGCGGAATGGACGCCGCGGACTAACACCGCGACCTCCGGCTATCTCTGGAAATACATGCAGACCGTCGGTCCCGCGGTGGACGGCGCCGTCACCCATCCCGGGGGCGCCGAGGAGATTCAAACCTATGCGGATGTCTAGGACTGACCTTCGCCGGCCCGCGCGGCCGGCAGGGGCCGATCCCGGTCGCGCCGCACGTCGGGTGAGGCGGATGGGAGCGGCCCTCGCGCTGCTCCTCGTCGGCGCTACCCCGGCGCTGGCGCTTGATCCCGCCGCGCGCACACCTGTGCCCGCGACGGGCGGTTACCGCACGGCGCGCGAAGCCTTGCGCTCGGGCGTTCGCGACTACAATGCCGGGGACAAGGAAGGGGCCGCCCGCGCCCTCGAATACGCCGCAGGCCAGGGCCACGCCCTTGCCCTGTGGAAGCTCGGCCGGATGTATGCCGAGGGCGACGGCGTGCCCCATGACGACCTGAAGGCCTTCGAGTTCTTCTCGCGCATCGCCGACGACAACACCGACGACGGGCCGGACACCCAGAATTCGGGCGTGGTCGCCAGCGCCTTCACGGCGCTCGGCACGTATTTCCTCGACGGGATCAAGGGCACCTACGTGCGCCCGAACCCGGAGCGGGCCTACGACATGTTCAACTACGCGGCGTCGTATTTCGGCGACCCGAACGCCCAGTACAATCTCGCGCGGCTCTACCTCGAAGGGACCGGCGTGGATGCCGACCCGCGTCAGGCGGCGCGCTGGTTCAACCTCGCGGCCGAAAAGGGCCATGCTCCGGCCCAGGCCTTGCTGGGTGACCTCTTGGTCAACGGGCAGGGCGTTCCGGCCCAGCGTGCCCGTGGCCTGATGTGGCTGTCGCTGGCGCGGGAATCGGCGCAGGGGCGCAAGGACGACTGGATCGTCACCCTGTCCGACAAGGCCTGGGCCACCGCCTCCGAAGAAGAGAAGGCCCAGGCTCAGGCCCAGGCCCTCCAGGCTCAGTCGCAGGTCACCGGATCGTCCCGGCGCCGTCGCTAGAGTTGCGCCCGACCACGTCGGGTCGGGGCACATCTCTGGGCTTTTGTTTTGCCGCGCTCTTTTTCGTCGAACCGGCATCCACTTCGGCGCAGAGCGCTCTATGCGATCTGGGAAGGAAGCAACAGCCGGCTCCCGGCTGGCTCAGTTGGTCGGCGCCGCGATCGCCGTGACGAAGGACGGACGCGAGAGCGTCGCGTCGATGTAAGCGGCGAGCTTCGGCCAGCGGCTCGCATCGACGGGCTCCTTGGCGAGCCGGAGGTTGTGGAAGGTCGTGGCGACCGCGATGTCGGCGATGCTGAAGGCGCCGCCCACGAGGTAGGGGCCGTCGATCTGGCTCTCCAGGTAATCGTAGAGCTTCGGGAACTCGTCCGTCACCGCCTTCACCGCCACGGCCTCGTCGCCGGGCTTGCCCATCAGGACGGGCTTCACCACGCGCTCGGCGAAGGGCTTGATCAGCACCGGAAACAGCTCGGTATCGCCGAACTTGTCGAACCAGACGGCGCGTGCCCGCTCCTTCGGCGCCTGCGGCCACAGGGCCGGATTCGGATGCTTAGCCTCGATATAAGCGGAGATCGCCGAGGAATCCGCCAGCCGAAAGCCGTCATCCTCGATCGCCGGGATCTTGCCGAGCGGGCTGCAAGCCTGGAACGACTCGTCCGGGGCGTGGAAGAAGACGGGCTTGTGCTCGAAGGCGACGTCCTTCTCGGCCAGCGTGACGAGAATCTTGCGGACGAAGGGCGAATAGCTCGTGCCATAGAGAATCATGCGGAGAAACAACCTGTTGTGGCGAGAAGAGAGGCTGGCCGAGTGGCTCATGCCGTCCGACGACTCAGATAGGGCCGCGATCCCGTTCGATCACCCCATGCATGGCGTAACCGCGAAACCGCTGCACGATCCGGGCACGCCGCCGCAACGGCTGCGCGACCTCGCCGAGGGCGTCGGCGAGCCCCTGCCGCGGAGTGACGTCGAAACCCGCGAGCCATCGGTTGAGCAGCCACCTCGCCGGCCGGGGCAGTCCCGCCTGATCGCCGAAATCCACCACGTGCAGCGCGCCGCTGGGGCCGAGGTGACCGGCGGACTCGGCGAGGACGGCGCGCCATGGCGGGATCATGGAGAGAGCGTAAGAGATGACGATCCTGTCGAACTCGGCCTCCCCGAACAGGGCGGCGGGGTCGAAGGCCGTGGCATCGCCACGGGCGAGGCGGATGCGGTGGGCGAGGCCCGCGCGGGCGGTGGCGCGGCCAGCCGTATCGAGCATCTCGGACGAGACGTCGAGGCCGAAGCAGCGGGCATCCGGGTAGGTCCGCGCAATGCGCACGAGGTTGCGCCCGGTGCCGCAGCCGATCTCCAGCACGCTGCCCCCGGCGGGCGGGCGGAGATCCGCGATCATGCCGTCGCGGCCGAGGAGGTAGAACTTCCGGCTCGCATCGTAGATGTGCCGCTGGTGCCGGTACATCCGGTCCATCAGCCGCGCCGCCTCGCTCACGACGAGGCCAGCCGGTAAAGGTGGAACGCCCCGTAGATCGACGACCGGTCCTGCTCGCCGAAGCGGCGGCTCTCCTCCTCGGCATAATCCCACGCGCCGAGGATGGAATCCGGCACCCGGCCGGGCAGCCGGCGCTCGTCCGCCGCCGTCCTGAAGATCACGCGGGCGCCGGGCCGGGCCGCGCGGGTGATCTGGGTCCACAGGTCGGTGAGGTCGGCATCCGTCATCCAGTCCTGCGCATCGAGGAGGATCACGGCATCGACGCTGGCGGCCGGGCTCTCCCGCAGGAATTCGGTCATCGATTGCTGGCGGAAGCTGAGGCGGTCGGCGCGCTCGCGCAGGGCCGCGTGGTTCCCGGCCTGAAGATAGGGCGGTAGAGATGCGTCGGGCGCGGTGTCGTAGGCGCGGCCGAAGGCCTGCCAGGCGAAGTAGTTGGACCGGATCGGGAAGCCGCAGGCGAGACGCTCCAGGCGATGGCGCAAGACGGCCGCCATCCCGCCGGGCCCATCGCCCGCAAGGGCCACGTATTGCGCGGGCGGGATGCCGAGGCCGTAGAGCGAGGCCGGCTGGCGGATGAGCCAGCGGATGAAGGCCTTTTCGAAGAGCGGGGCCAGTTCGGCCTCGAAGATCGTCCGCTGTTCGGCGAGGTCCCTCGCCATCAGCACGGCGCCGAGGTCGCAGCCGTAGCGGCGGGCGAGCCAATGGCCCGCACCGATGAAGCGGCCGAGCAGGCCGTAGCGGTAGAAGCCCTGCTCGAAGGCCGAGATGCGGCGGCGCCCGTCGAGGCGCCGCGCCTCCCAATAGGCGCGGGACGTCGCGTCGAGATGCGGGCGGATGGTCCGGTCATAGGCGGCGACGTTCTCGGGCCGGGCAGGGCGGCCGAAGAAGCCGAAGAAGGCGTCATGATCGGGCAGGTGCCGGAGGGCGGCGAGCTTGAGCTTCCCCAGGGCCACATGGGCGCCGTTGAGATCGACGGCGCTGATCCGGCCGGGATTGGCGGTGAGGTAGGAGAGCGCGTTGCAGCCCCCCGAGGCGATGGTCACGACGTGGTCGTCCGGCCGCAGCCGGAGTGCGGCCATGTCGACCACGGGGTCTTCCCAGATCTGCGGATAGACCAGCCCGCTGAAGGCCGCCGTGAACAGGCGCTCCGACACGCCCGCCTTCGAGAAGGCCCGGTTGCGATGGACGGCCTGGGTGAGACCCAGATTCGTCTCGCGGCGGATGGCCCGTGCTGCGCGCGTCATGCGGGGTCTCGCGTCGCTGGTTGGCGTGATCGACGCCAGCGCCGTTACGGCATCCGCATGACCGCCCGGTGACGGAGGATCATTCATGGGCGGCCCCGGCCATGGGAAATCGCTTCGTCCCGCCGGTCCCGCCCGGCGCATTCATCCCATGCGGGCCTCGTTCAGCGCGATCGCAGCTCGATCGTCACCGGCACGTGGTCGGAGGGTTTTTCCAGGCCGCGCAGGTGCTTCTGCACGGAGGCCGACACCAGACGGTCGGCAGCCTGGGGCGAGAGCAGCAGGTGGTCGATGCGGATACCCTGGTTCCGCTGCCAGCAGCCGGCTTGGTAATCCCAGAACGTGTAGAGGCCGGGGGAGGGGTCGCAGGCGCGCACGGCCTCGGTGAACCCCTCCGCGAGGAGCGCGCGGAAGGCCACGCGGGTCTCGGGCAGGAACAGCGCGTCGTTCACCCAGGCGCTCGCATCCGCCGCATCCTCGGGCTCGGGAATCACGTTGTAGTCGCCCGCCAGCACCAGGGCCTCCTCGTCGGCCAGGAGCGCGCGCGCATGCAGCCGCAGCCGCTCCATGAAGCCGAGCTTGTATGTGTATTTCGGTCCCGGCGTCGGATTGCCGTTGGGCAGGTAGATCGAGGCCACGCGCACGGGCGCTACCTCAGCACCCCAAACCAGCGCCTCGATGTAGCGCGATTGCTCGTCGGTCTCGTCGCCGGGTAGGCCGCGGAGCACTGCATCACGATCGTAGGTGAGCGTTTCGCGCACCAGCAGCGCCACGCCGTTATAGGCCTTCTGCCCCAGGGTCTCGACGGCGTAGCCCGCCGCCTCGATCTCGGCGCGGGGAAAGCCCTCGTCCTGGCATTTCAGCTCCTGCAGGCAGACGACGTCGGGCTTAGCCTCGTCGAGGAAGCCGACGAGATGGCCGACCCGCTGCTTGATCGAATTGACGTTCCAGGTGGCGATCCGCATGGGCTCTGAGATCCGGTCGGAGAGGGCCGCCCGTCATCGGGCCTTCGTGCCGGACTGGCAAGGCGTGAGCACGGGAGGAACTTGAGATGTCCGACGGCTGGTTCACACCGATCCGTGCCTATTGCGAGCGCGGCGATGCGGGCTTCTGGGCCGAACCGCTGAACGCCGCCTCGAACGCCGCATTTCTCGTTGCCGCATTCCTGGCCTTCCGCCTCGCGGGCTCCGGTGCGCGGCGCGACCCGGCCGGGATGGCGCTCGCCGGGCTCGTCGCCATCGTCGGCATCGGCTCGTTCCTGTTCCACACCCTTGCCGTCCGCTGGGCGATGCTCGCCGACGTCATCCCCATCGCCCTCTTCATCTATGCCTACTTCTTCCTGGCCCTGCGGCGCCTCCTCGGACTCGCCATCGTGCCGGCAACCCTGGCGACGCTCGGCTTTGCCGCTTTCTCGGCCGGGCTGGAACCGGCCCTCGACGCGCTCACGGGCCAATCGGTCGACCGCTTGAGCAACGGCTCCATCGCCTACGCGCCCGCCATCCTGGCCCTCATCGGGGTCGCGGCCGGCCTGCTGATGCCGCAGACCTGTCCGCTCGGCCCGGCCCGGCGCCGCGCTGGCCTGTCGCTGCTGGCCATCGCCGCGTTGTTCGCCCTCTCTCTGACCTTCAGGACCCTGGACACCGCCCTGTGCCCGAGCCTTCCGATCGGCACCCACTTCCTCTGGCATGGCCTCAACGCCGCCGTCCTCTACGGCCTCATCGCCACCGCATGGCGCTTCAAGGCAGAGGGGGATGACCGGCGCCCCGCCCCCTGAGGAGGCTGGCTCCATCGGTCTCCAACATGCCCGCTCGAAGCCGCATCGCGAAGAACCACGGGCTTTCTTCCGCCACTGGGCTTTCTTGCACCACACGGGGATTCGTTGCAGAAGAGCCGGCCGTTCGAAGGAGCGGCGTCGCGCACAGGCTTGAACGACGCGTTACCCGCGCTCGGCCGAGCGAAGTCAGATACGGATCGCGTCCATGTCACAGAGCCTCCGCCTCGGCGTCGCCGGTCTCGGCACCGTCGGTGCTTCCGTCGTTCGGATGGTGGCTCGCCGCGCAGAAGCCATCGCCGCCGCCACGGGCCGCGAGGTGCGCGTCACCGCCGTCTCCTCCCGCGACAAGACCCGCGACCGCGGCCTCGATCTCGCCGGTGTGACCTGGTTCGACGATCCCGTCGCCCTTGCCTCCTCGGACGAAATCGATTGCGTGGTGGAGCTCATCGGAGGCTCGGAAGGCCCGGCCAAGGCCACGGTGGAAGCCGCTATCGCGGCAGGCAAGCACGTAGTCACCGCCAACAAGGCGTTGCTGGCTCATCACGGCGCGGCCCTGGCGAAAGCCGCCGAGGCGAAGGGCGTGACCCTCGCCTACGAGGCCTCCGTCGCCGGCGGCATCCCCGTCATCAAGGCCCTGCGCGAGGGGCTGACCGGCAATGCCGTGTCGCGCGTCTACGGAATCATGAACGGCACCTGCAACTACATCCTCACCCGGATGGAGCGGGAGGGTCTGACCTTCGAGGCCTGCCTCAAGGACGCGCAGGCTCTGGGCTATGCCGAGGCCGATCCGACCTTCGACGTCGAGGGCTTCGACACCGCCCACAAGCTCGCCATCCTGGTCAGCCTCGCCTTCGGCGTGGAGATCGACGCCGAAGGGGTCTCTGTAGAGGGCATTTCCGCGATCCAGCCGCTCGATCTGACCATGGCCGAGGAGCTCGGCTACCGGATCAAGCTGCTCGGCGTCGCGCAGGTGGCCGAAGGCGGCATCGAGCAGCGCGTCCACCCGACCATGGTGCCGAAATCCTCCGCCATCGCTCAAGTGATGGGCGTCACCAACGCCGTCACCATTGATGCGGACGCGGTGGGTGAACTCACCCTGATCGGCCCGGGCGCCGGCGGCGAGGCGACCGCCTCGGCGGTGGTGGCCGACATCGCCGACATCGCCGCCGGCGTCGCGCGCCCAACCTTCGGGCGCCCCGCCGCGAGCCTCGCGCCGTCGGAGCGGGTGGCGATGCAGCGACACGAGGGCGGCTACTACATCCGCCTCACCGTCCACGATCGGCCCGGCGTCGCGGCCGGTGTCGCCACGCGGATGGCCGAGCGCGACATCTCCATCGAGAGCATCCTGCAGCGCCGCTCGGAGAGCGCCGCCACCAAGGACCCGCATGGCCGCTCAGGCCAGCCGGTGCCCCTGGTGCTGATCACCTACGCCGCCACCGAAGGGACCATCCGCGCGGCGCTCGACGCCATCGCGGCGGACGGTCTCCTCGCCGAGGCGCCGCAATTGATCCGGATCGAACGCGAATAAGAAGGCCGCCCATCGCGGCCCAGACACCAGGTGAGGGACGGGACCAGGATGGCGGACGATATCGTCGGGGGAGTGGGACGTCCGGTGTCCCGCACCATGAGCCTCGAACTGGCGCGGGTGACCGAGCGCGCCGCCATCGCCGCCGCCCGCCTGCGCGGGCAGGGCCGGGAGAAGGAGGCCGACCAGGCCGCCGTCGATGCCATGCGGCGCGAGCTCAACCTCCTGCCCATCAACGGCACCGTCGTCATCGGCGAGGGCGAGCGCGACGAGGCGCCGATGCTCTATATCGGCGAGCAGCTCGGCACCGGCGCCGGCCCGAAGGTCGACATCGCCGTCGATCCCCTGGAGGGGACGACCCTCTGCGCCAAGGACATGCCCGGTGCCATCGCGGTGATGGCGCTCGCCGAGCACGGGTCGCTGCTGGCAGCGCCCGACGTCTACATGCAGAAGATCGCCATCGGCCCCGGCTATCCCCAGGGCCTCGTCGATCTCGACGCCAGCCCGGCCGACAACATCGCCGCGCTCGCCCGGCACAAGGGCTGCGACCCCTCCGAGATCACCGCGATCATCCTCGACCGGCCGCGCCACATGGCCCTCGTGGCGGCCGTGCGCGAGACCGGCGCAGGAATCCGCCTGATCTCGGACGGCGACATCGCCGGCATCATCCACACGACGAGCCCCGACGAGACCGGTGCCGACATCTATCTCGGCATCGGTGCGGCGCCCGAAGGCGTCATCGCGGCCGGCGTCCTGCGCTGCATCGGCGGCCACATGCAGGGCCGGCTGATCCTCGACAGCCACGATAAGCGCGAGCGCGCGGCCCGCATGGGAATCAGCGATCCGAACCGGAAGTACGAGCTCGCCGACATGGCGCGGGGCGACGTGATCGTAGCCGCCACCGGCGTCACCGACGGTGCACTCCTGCAGGGCGTGCGGTTCAAGTCCGGCATGATCGTGACCGAGACGGTCATCTACCGGTCCGCCACCGGTACGGTCCGCCGCATCGTCGGTGAACATCGCCGGCCCGAGCGTTTCGAGGCCTGAGCGCCGTGTCGGATCCGACGATCCGCCCGGTACGGCCCGACGAGCGCGAGGCCTGGGAGGGCTTGTGGTCAGGCTATCTCGACTTCTACCGGGCCGCGATCGGACCGGAGATACGCGACCTGACATGGTCGCGCCTGCACGACCCGCTGGTGCCGCTCCACGCCCTAGTGGCGGAAGCGGACGGCGAGACCGTCGGCCTCGTCCACTACCTCTTCCACGCCTCAGCCTGGACACGCGGCCCCTACTGCTACCTGCAGGACCTGTTCACGGCGCCTGCGGCACGGGGCAGGGGGGTCGCCCGCGCGCTCATCGAGGCCGTGACCGCGCAGGCCCGGCACGCCGGCGCCGACCGCGTCCACTGGCTGACGATGGAGGACAATACCCCGGCCCGCGCTCTCTATGACAGGCTCGCGGACCGGTCGGGCTTCATCCAGTACCGCCGGATCCTGGGTCCGGGCTGAGCGCACGACTTGGGTGGCCGGCATCCGACATGCGGACCCCGCCCCGATTCTCAAAATCGAGAGGATGTCAGCCTGTCCGCTTTCGGACCGGGGGCGTCGCCAACGGTTCGAGCGGATGCCCGGGGGAGCTCAGGGCTGCCAACTTTTGACAGCTCCTGGGGCCTATGCCACCGTCCAGCCATGTCGAATACGCCTACCCGCAACATCGCCCTGACCCATGAGTTGGAAAGCTACATCAAGGGCCAGGTCGCGAGTGGGCATTATGCGAATGCCAGCGAGGTCGTCCGCGCCGGTCTCCGCCTTTTGATCGAGCGTGACCACAAGGTGCCTCGCTCCCGCGGCCATGGCTCCGCTAGAGCGGCGGACAGATGATGACCACCTCAATCGCCGCTCCGTCCGCCCCGCACGACTTCCAGGCGGATATTATTGCGGTCGAGGGCATCGCCGCGGTTCCGACCATCCTGAACGTCGTCTGTCGGACGACAGGCATGGGCTTTGCCGCCATCGCCAGGGTGACGGACGACCGCTGGGTCGCCTGCAGCGTCATGGACGACATCGCCTTCGGTCTGGCGCCGGGCGGCGAGTTGCCGGTCGCCACCACGATCTGCGACGCAATCCGCTCGTCCGGGACGGGCGTGGTCATCGACCACGTGTCCGAGGACCCGGCCTTCCAGGCGCATCCGACCCCGGAAATGTATGGCTTCCAGAGCTACATTTCGATGCCGATCAACCTGCCGGACGGCAGCTTTTTCGGCACGCTCTGCGCCATCGACCCTCGTCCGGCCCGGCTGAACACGCCGGAGATCGTCGGCATGTTCAGGATGTTCGCCGACCTCATCGGCTTCCATCTCGACGCGCACAGGCGCCTTGCCGACCGGGAGGCGCTCCGGCGCAGCGACGCCTTCGTGAGAGGCATCCTCAGGGCGAGCCCGGATTGCGTGAAGGTGCTCTCCGCCGACGGCACGCTGGAATTCATGAGTGCGCGGGGACTCGAACTGAGCCAGATCGGATCGCTCCAGGACGTGGTCGGGCAGGAATATGCCGGACTCTGGCCGGAAGGCGAGCGCACAAAGCTCCGCGACGCCGTCCGGCGGGCGACCGCCGGAGAAGTCTCACGCATCGAGGGGCAGGCCCAGACCGCCAGGGGCGACCTCCGCTGGTGGGAGGTGAGCTTCGCGCCCTTTCAGCCCGACGAGGGCGGTGCCCTCAAGCTCGTGGGCATCTCCCGCGACATCACTGAGCGCTACCTGGCGGAGAGTGCCCGGCAGGCCGGAGCGGATGCCCTACAGGCCCTGAACGACGACCTGGAGCGGCAGGTCGCGGAGCGGACGGCGGAGCTTCGCCTCTCGCGCGACATCCTCCAATCCAGCGCCGCGCCCATCTGCGCCTTCGATACCGCGTACCGGCTCATCGCCTTCAACCAGGCCCATAGCGACGAGTTCTTCCGCATCTTCGCCCACCGCGTGCAGCTCGGCGAAGTGTTCCCCGACCTCTTCCCGCCGGACCAGGCCCCGGTCATGCGCAGCCTGATGGAGCGCGCCCTCCAGGGCGAGACGTTCACCGTCACCGAAGAGTTCGGCGACCCCGATCTGGCCAAGCCCTATTGGGAGGTATCCTACTCGCCCTTGCGCGACGAGGGAGGACGCATCGTCGGGGCGTTCCACTACGCCAAGGACATCTCGGAGCGGCTACGCGCCGAAACCGCACTCGCCGATACCCAGGAGGCGTTGCGGCAATCGCAGAAGATGGAGGCCGTCGGGCAGCTGACCGGGGGCGTGGCGCACGATTTCAACAACCTCCTGACCATCATCCGCTCCTCCGTCGATTTCCTGCGCCGGCCGGAGCTGCCCGAGGAGCGCAAGCGGCGCTACCTGGATGCGGTCTCGGACACGGTCGACCGCGCCGCGAAGCTGACCGGGCAGCTCCTCGCCTTCGCCCGTCGCCAGGCCCTCAAGCCCGAAGTCTTCGAGGTCGGCGAGCGCCTGCGCGCCGTCTCCGAGATGATCGACACCGTGACGGGGGCCCGCATCCGCCTGACGGTGGAAACGCCCGACGAGCCCTGCTTCGTGAAGGCGGATCTGAGCCAGTTCGAGACCGCCCTCGTCAACATGGCGGTGAATGCCCGTGATGCGATGGACGGGGAGGGGGCCCTGACCCTGACTCTGGTTCGCCGAGGAAAGCTGCCGCCCATCCGTGGGCATGCGGTCGCTCTGGGAGCCTTCGCGGCGATCTCCCTCACCGATTCGGGCACGGGAATCGCGCCGGAACAATTGGGCCGCATCTTCGAGCCGTTCTTCACCACCAAGGAGGTGGGGAAGGGAACCGGCCTCGGCCTCAGCCAGGTGTTCGGTTTCGCCAAGCAGTCCGGCGGCGATGTCGACGTATCGACCAAGCTCGGGCACGGCACGACGTTCACGCTCTACCTGCCCGAGATCGTGATCGAGCAAAACGGCGCGGACCGGGAGATGCTTCAACCGGAGCCGGGCTCGCCGATGGGGGCGGGCCAGCGCATCCTGGTCGTCGAGGACAATATCGAGGTCGGCCGCTTCGCCACGCAGATCCTGGAAGATCTCGGTTACCGGACCACCTGGTCCGTTAACGCCGAGGAAGCTCTGGAGAAGCTCGGCACGGACGGCAACGGATACGATGCGGTGTTCTCGGACGTGGTGATGCCGGGCATCGGCGGCATCGCCCTGGCCGAGCGATTGCGCGAGCATCTGCCGAGCCTGCCGGTGCTTCTCGCGTCCGGGTACAGCCACGTCCTGGCGCAGGATGGCGCGGAGGGCTTCGAGCTCCTGCACAAGCCATACTCGGCCGAACAGCTCGGGCGCATTCTGAGCCGACTGACCATGAAGCGGACGACCCGGCTCGTCGGCTGATCGACGGGGTGTTTCGTCCGTCACCGGCGGCTCCGACGCAGCGATGGATCGTCGCGAGGTCGGACGAGACCAGACGGCCCGGATCCATCTGGACGACGGCGCGAGCGTCGCCGATGCAGCGACGCCCTTCGTGAAGCCGCGGCGTGACCTAGCGACGGATCAGTTGAACAAGGATCCGACGCCGCCCGAGACGCGCCCCAGCCCCTGCTTGGCCACGGGGTTGCCCGGTTCGAGCTGGGCGGCGCGCTGGTAGCTCTCCATCGCCTCCTTCTTGCGGTTCGTCTTCTCGTAAGCGAGGCCGCGATAGGCCCAGGAGCTGGCGTCCTTGTTGTTGACGTTGAGGGCCGCGTTGTAATCCTCGATCGCCTTGTCGAACTGGTTCGTGGCGATGAGGCTCTGGCCCCGCGCGGCGTAGGGCGCCGCGACGAAGGGATTGCGGTCGATGGCGGCGTCGAAATCGCCGATGGCCTGGGTGTTCTGGCCCTGGCGCTGACGCACGAGGCCGCGTGCATGGTAGGCCTCGGCCGATTCCGGCGTCAGGCGGATCGCCTGGTTGAGATCCGACATCGCACCCTCGAGATCGCCCTGGGCACGCAGCACGTTGGCGCGACCGATATAGGCGGGGCCGTAGTTCGAATCGGCCGAGATGGCCTTCGAGAAGTCGGCGAGCGCCCCATCGTTCCGGCCGGTCTGGCGGTAGGCCAGCGCCCGGTTGTAGTAGGCGGAGGCCGAATTCGGATCGATCTGCACGGCCTTCGTGAAATCGCCGATGGCGTCGTTGAACTGGCCCGAGCGGGCATAGGCCGCGCCGCGGGTGACGTAGGCGCCGGCATCGTTGGGATTACGCTGGATCACCTCGGTGAGCGAGGCGATGTTGACGCTGGTGGCGCCCGTGGCGTCGGTCTCGACCACGGCGAACTGGCGCGTCGCCGAAGCCCCACCACCGCCATAGGTCTCACACCCGGCCAAAGCCGCCGCGATCGCCACGGCCCCGACCAGACCCGCCTTCGCGCGCGGCACTACAAACGTCATTGCCCCTCTCCCCTCGGGATCGCCATGCCCCCCGAGGCACGCTCCCGTCCGCTGCTATCGATCATCCCATTCATCGTGGCGCCTCGAAGCGCTTTGGATGCCAGACAGGACGACGAGTGCCGGCACAGTCTCGCATCGCGGTGAACACGCGCTCAAAACCCGTCGGCTCACCCGCTGAAGCGGCGCGATGTGGCGAAGGTAAGGCTCGATTCCGCGCGGGGTCGCGAAGGCCGTCTGGCGAGTCACGGCGAGGACAGACTGTGTCCGACAAGACGCAGTTTCGACGCCATCGCCGATGATCTCGTGGTTATCCCGCCATAGCTCGTCGGGCAGTCTCGGACAGACGCCCGGCGCCCGAATCGACGATTCGTGACGGGCGGCTTTCCCGCCTGCCCGGCGCCGGGCGTCATGTGCGGATCGGCGCCAGGGGAAGGGTAGACGGAACAGGGGCGAGCATGGCGAAGGGATCCGTGCGGCCCTTGCCCTGCTCGACCTTGCCCTGCTCGACCCGGATCAGATCGCGCTTGCCCGTCCGATACGACCGGCAAGCCCTATCGCGCCTTTATTTCCTGCTGGATATTCGTGATCGCGCGTTCCGAATGCTCGGTCAGAATCCCCTTCACGGATACGGGCGTCGCCGCCCACGCCACCGCCGCCAGGAACACCATCGCCGCAATCGCGTAGGCAAACGTTTCCATGATCCCGAGCCAGCCCAACAGCAACGGGACGAGGCTGATCACAAATGCAGCTCCGACATTCTTCGATATGTAGAGTATCGAAACGAAACAAATGAGTCCCAAAGCAACAGGTTTGGCGAATGCGACGATAGTCCGTTCCACGGCGAGGCCCCTCAGATAACCTGTGTTTATTGGCGTGCTTATCTGGCATGAGCTCCGAAACTCAGCTTTCAGCGGCCACACCAAGACATTACGATATATTCCGTCAAATGTCTGCGAAATAAAATGTATTCATTTGAGAATCTATAGATTCACACAAGATAACATGCAACGTCGTCGACCTTCATACCAGTATATACGTACCCGCCCCCATGCCGGCATCAGCTTTCGAATCATCGTTCACGCGCGATGGCGCGGATCCAAGATGAGAGGGGCCTAGTAATGACCTGAATGCCTCGATATTTCGGCCTGCATGATCAGTTTCATGACGTCTTCAGGCAACTAATTACGTCGATGGAGACCGGAGATACCTCACTTCCAGCTCGGAATTGTCCGACATGCCTCAATTTAGAACCGGCATCAGATGCAGAAACATCAATCGTGAGAGACGTAACGACCTATACACCTTGACGTATTTCTGTGTCAGCTTGATTTAAGCCATGAAATTACTCGACCCTATAGATTCTATCTGAAGTTGAATCTTGCTCCGTCGTCGATTTTTGTAATGCCGTAACGCTGATGCTTATTCAGTATGTCTTCACGTCACGTGGATATTCGGCTCGACAATGACGGTCGCGCAAGCCTGGGATACGGCCGGATCACGAACGTGCCCAATCATCAACGGCCACGCCACAAGATGTGGCACCGTCTTTACGCCATGCAACCTGCTCGATGACTTCAACGACTATCCAAAACGAGCGGTATCCTAAAATTTACGACCGGTATTATTACAGTCGATGGCATGCATCGACCAATCAGTGCAGCTCGCCCTTGTTTGATTATTCTGCCGGTCAATAAAGACATTTTCCAATAAAACACAGATCTATTTCAATAAAATGACCGATTTATCCGGATCTATCAATTATATGATACACCAATCAGTAGTGACTTGTTTCAATCGCCATGAATTTTACAACGAGCGAGCTGCGCCGATGGCAATACCGGCATCGAGCGGCACGGGTCAACGTGCAGGAATTGTCTCTCCGTCCCAAAATCATGGTTCGGAGCACCTGCGCACAGTGCGCTCAGCGTAATCGCCCGCGCCGACCAAACCACCGCGCCGTGACGACCTAGGCCCCCCAACGCAGCACATCGCACGGAGACCAATCACGCCATCGGCTCTTGTGCGTTCGGACCATGATCCGGACATCGAATACGCACGCGGCATGACTCGCCGGGATGCGCCGGATACGTGCGTCCGGCACGGGTTCCAACCGAACGATACCGGGAGTTGTGCGTGTCTCCCCCCTCGAAGGTGGTGACGGTTGTCGAAACGACGAAGCGCGTCGAGCCCGTGCTAGCCTTCGAATCCTGCAGAACACCGCGTTGAAGAATCTCGGCATCGTGGGATGGCTACCTGGAACAGGGCCATTGCGGTCATGTGGTCGGCGTCGGGGATATCGGCTTCATCAGGCTCGACCGCCCCTTTGCCGCGGGAGGTCCGTCGCCGTATCGGGAGCTCCGTTTCAGCGTCCCCCGGTCGGGTCTGGAAGCCCGGGTCGGAAACGACGAGGGTCGGGGTTTACCCGACATGCTCCGGTCTCGCGCGCGCGTGCGTGTCGAACGGCATTCGCACGACGCGTGTGGGCCGCAGGCGATGGCCGCGGCGCTCAACGTCTCCCGCTCGAAACTCTATCGTGCCTTTGCCGACGGCGAGGGGATCGCCGCCGAGATCCGCGATGCCCGGCCGCGCCGCGTCCATCGCCGGCTGACGTCGGCCTCCACCGACCGCACGCCCATCGACGTCCTGATGCATGCGTGCGGCTTCACCGACGCACCCGGCTTCGGCAGGGCTTTCAGACGGCGGTCGGCATGTCGCTGAAGGACGTCCGCGCCCTCCGGCAAGGTTGAGCCGTCCTCACGAAGCCGGGATTATCCGCGTGACATGGCCCATCTTGCGGCCTGGCCGGGCGTCGCCCTTGCCGTAGAGGTGGAGATGCGCGCCGGGTTCGGCGAGGAGCGCCTGCCACGCGTCGATGTCGTCGCCGATCAGGTTCCGCATCTCCACGGAGGCGCCGGCGACGCGCGAGGCATCGCCCAGGGGCCAGCCGCAGACGGCGCGGACATGCTGGGCGAATTGCGAGGTCACGGCGCCCTCGATGGTCCAGTGACCGGAATTGTGCACCCGCGGCGCGATCTCGTTGACGATCAGACGCTCGCCGGCCTCGTCGCGCACCAGGAACATCTCGACGGCGAGGATCCCAACATAATCCAGCGCCTCGGCGATCCGGCGGGCGATCTCCACCGCAATCCGGGCGGTCTCCTCCGACAGGTTCGGGGCCGGCACGCGGGTGAGGGCCAGGATATGGTCGCGGTGCTCGTTCTCGCACAGGTCGAAGGCCGCGAAGCTCCCGTCGGGGGACCGCGCCGCCACCACCGAGACCTCGCGCTCGAACGGCACGAACCCTTCGAGGATCAGCGGCGCGCCGCCGAACTCGGCGAAGATCGCGTTCCGGTCGCCCTCTTCGGCGGTGCGGATGATGCGCTGGCCCTTGCCGTCATAGCCGAAGCGGCGGGTCTTCAGCACGGCCGGCAGGCCGATCGCCTCCAGCGCGCGGGCGAGGTCGTCCGGCGTGTCCACCTGCCGGAACGGCGCGGTGGCGATGCCGAGGCCGTTGATGAAGCTCTTTTCGGAGAGCCTGTCCTGCGTGGTGGACAATGCGTCGGCGCTGGGACGAAGGGGCGCGTGGCGCGCCAGCAGGTCGGCGGTCTCGCGCGGGATGTTCTCGAACTCGTAGGTCACGGCATCGACGCTCGCCGCGAAGCGGGCGAGGGCGTCTGAATCGTCATAGGCCGCGCAGGTCGTCTCGGCCGCGACATCGAAGGCCGGGCTCGCCGCATCGGGGGCGTAGACATGGACCTTGAGGCCGTAATTGGCCGCGGCCAGCGCAATCATGCGGCCGAGTTGGCCGCCGCCGACGATGCCGAGGGTGGAACCGGGCGCGAGGGACATGTCGGTCACGGAATCTGTGTCTCCGGCCTCTCGGCCACGGATGCGGTCTGCGCGGCCCGCCACGCGTCGAGGCGCTCGGCGAGGGCGGTGTCGGTCAGCGCCAGGACGGCGGCGGCGAGGAGGGCGGCGTTGACGGCCCCGGCCCGGCCGATGGCGAGGGTGCCTACGGGAATGCCGGCCGGCATCTGCACGATGGAGAGCAGGCTGTCCTGGCCGGACAGGGCCTTGGATTCAACTGGAACGCCGAAGACCGGCAGCGGCGTCATGGATGCGGTCATGCCGGGAAGATGCGCGGCACCGCCGGCGCCCGCGATGACAACCTTGTAGCCGGCCTGCCTCGCCCCCTTGGCGAAGGCGACGAGGCGATCCGGCGTGCGATGGGCGGAGACGATGAACGCCTCGTGCGGCACGCGAAGGGCGTCGAGGGTGTCGGCGGCGTGCTGCATGGTCGCCCAGTCCGACTGGCTTCCCATGATGATCGCGACCGGGGGCGCTCCCGCCATCGTCGTCACTTCCTTCCCGAGACGATCGCGGTCGCCTGGTCATGCTTGGCCGGGTTCAGGCCATGTCTTCGTGGCCGCGCGATCCCGGGACGCGATCCTGCACCCGGACCGTGCCGCATACGCGGGCGGGCGACCGCCCGCAAGACGGTGCCCGGGCCAATCCTGTGATCAAGGCAAACCGAAGCTAGGCGATGATGTCGGGCGTGATCTGGTCTTCCAGATAGGAAATCCGGTCCCGCAGGCCGAGCTTGCGCCGCTTGAGGCGCTGGATCTGCAGTTGATCGCCGGCGACGCTCAGTTCCAATGCGTCGATGGCCCCGTCGAGGTCGCGGTGCTCCTGGCGGAGCCGCGCCAGTTCCTCGACGAACTCCGCCGTCCCGTTATCCTCGAACTCGCCCGCCATCGCACCTGCAGCCTCGACACGCACCGTCCCGAAACCATGCGGCACAGGCGCTCTTGCGGCAAGACGATGCCCGCAATTGGCTCTGGAAGACGCTTCTTCCACCGGGGAGGGCTCCGGCGATCGTGATTAACCAATGTTGCCCCCAGGGCCGATTTCGGTTTCGACAGCCGGCTCATACTATGCCACTCTGCCTGAGTCGGAACGAGACAGGAGAAACGACTCATGTCGCTGCAGACGCATCTGAGCCAGCTCGCCCTCAAGCACGAAGCCCTCGAGCGGGAAATCCACTCCGCGATTCAAAGCCCTTCCGAGAACGATCTACGGATCGCGGAATTGAAGCGACGCAAACTTCACCTGAAGGACGAGATCAATCGGCTGCGTGCCGAAACGGACTCGGTGCATTAGCCAGCTCCTCATCATTCCCCTTCCCTAACTGACCTTTGCCGCCGCGCTGCCCAGCGCGGCGGTTTTCGTTTGCACCGCCACCCCTTGTATCGTCATCCCTTGTACCGTCATGGGCAGGTTGGGCTACATTCTCCACAGATGCCGGCATCCTCAGACCGGCCGCCCGGGGACGAACCGCCATGCAGGCTGCCGCGACACCTCCCGATTCGCCTGAAGGGACGGACGCCTACCGCCCGATCCACGCGGGCTCCCTCGCCGATCCCGAAGGGTTCTGGCTGAAAGCCGCCGACGCGCTGGACTGGGACAAGGCCCCGTCGCGCGCCTTCGACCCCGAGGCGGGCGCCTATGGGCGCTGGTTTCCCGACGCGAGGCTGAACGCCTGCCACAACGCCGTCGACCGCCACGTGGCGATGGGGCGAGGCGAGCAGGCGGCGATCCTGTACGATTCGCCCGTCACCGGGACGAAGCGGACGATCGGCTACGCGGCTTTGCGCGACGAAGTGGCGACGCTCGCCGGCATCCTCTCGCTGCTCGGCGTGGAGAAGGGCGACCGGGTCGTCATCTACATGCCGATGATCCCCGAAGCCCTATTCGCGATGCTCGCCTGCGCGCGCCTCGGCGCGGTCCATTCCGTGGTGTTCGGCGGGTTCGCCGCCAACGAGCTCGCCATCCGCATCACGGACGCCGCCCCGAAGGTGGTGCTGGCCGCCTCCTGCGGCATCGAGCCGAGCCGGGTCGTGCCCTACAAGCCGCTCCTCGACGCGGCCATCGCGGCGTCATCGCACAAGCCCGAGGCCTGCCTCATCCTCCAGCGCTCGCAGTCCGAGGCGAGCCTGGTGGAGGGGAGGGACCGCGACTGGGCCGAGACCGTGGCCCGCGCGAAGGCCGCCGGGATCAGCGCCGATTGCGTCCCCGTCGCGGCCACCGACCCGCTCTACATCCTCTATACCTCGGGCACGACGGGGAAGCCCAAGGGCGTGGTGCGCGATACCGGCGGCTACTGCGTGGCGCTGTCGTGGTCGATGCCCAACCTCTACGACGTGAAACCCGGCGAGGTGTATTTCTGCGCCTCCGACATCGGCTGGGTGGTGGGCCATTCCTACATCGTCTACGCCCCGCTGCTGCACGGCTGCACCACCGTTCTCTACGAGGGCAAGCCGGTGGGCACGCCCGATGCCGGGGCGCTCTGGCGGGTCGCGGCCGAGTATGGCGTCGCCTGTCTGTTCACGGCGCCGACGGCTCTGCGCGCGATCAAGAAGGACGATCCGCGGGCCGAGCTCGTCGCCTCCCACGACCTCTCCGGCTTCCGCTCCCTGTTCCTCGCCGGCGAGCGGGCGGACCCGGATTCCGTGGCCTGGGCCGAGCGGGCGCTGGACCGGCCGGTGATCGACCATTGGTGGCAGACCGAGACCGGCTGGGCCATCGCCGGCAATCCGGTGGGGATCGGCATGCTGCCGGTGAAGCATGGCAGCGCCTGCGTGCCGATGCCGGGCTACGATCTCGCCGTGCTCGACGAGGCCGGCAAGCCGCTGCCGCCCGACACGATGGGCACGATCGCCCTGCGGCTCCCCCTCCCGCCCGGCTGCCTGCCGACCCTGTGGGGCTCGGACGAGCGCTTCCGCCAGAGCTACCTCACCACCTATCCGGGCTGGTACGACACCTCGGATGCCGGCATCGTCGACGCGGACGGCTACGTCACGGTTCTCGGGCGCACCGACGATATCATCAACGTCGCGGGCCACCGGCTCTCCACCGGCGGGATGGAGGCGGTTCTGGCCGCCCATCCCGATGTCGCCGAATGCGCGGTCATCGGCATCCGCGACGCGCTGAAAGGCGAACAGCCCTGCGGCTTCGTGGTGCTGAAATCCGGCGTCTCCCGCGACACCGCCGAGATCGAGCGCGAACTCGTCGCCTCCATCCGCGAGCGTATCGGCCCCGTGGCGGCGTTCAAGCTCGCGCTCACCGTGGCACGGCTCCCCAAGACCCGCTCGGGCAAGATCCTGCGCGGCACCATGAAGAAGATCGCCGACGGCGAAGCCTGGACCACCCCGCCCACCATCGACGACGCCGCCGTGCTGGACGAGATCGGCGAGAGTTTGAAGGGGAGGGGGATCGGAGCCTGAGCGTTTCCTTCCCCGGACGGGTGGGGCGCCAGCGGAACCCGATCCGGGGGCCGAACGAAGAGGATGTGCAGCGCCATGCTCGCGGCGACGAGGGGAGCCGCTAACGCTGCACGGCTTGCGCTGGATCCCGGATCACCCGTCGGTGACGCCTCCTGGGCTTACCCATCTGCTCGACGGCTGTTCCTCTATCCAAGAGGATCTTCGGTATGAGGCGCGACCGGCTCCCTCTCCTTCCAGGAGAGGGAGCCGGTGCTGGCCGCCAGATGTGTGAATATCTTAGTCGGAGACGCTCTGGGCGTCCGGGAAACACGGATGTGGCCCGTCCATCCCTGGCGCGGGCGACGCGTGTGCTCCATCTAGGCTGTCAGCCACAGCCGGAGCCCGCACATGACCGCATGCCTGTTCGAGCCCCTGTCCCTCGATGGCCTGACGCTGGCCAACCGCATCATCGTCGCCCCCATGTGCCAGTATTCGGCCCATGCGGGTCAGGCGGGCGACTGGCACCTGATGCATCTGGGGCAGCTCGCCATGTCGGGCGCGGGCCTGCTGACGCTAGAAGCCACCGCCATCTCGCCGGAGGCGCGGATCTCGCCCACCGATCTCGGCCTCTACTCAGACGAGACCGAGCTGGCGCTGGGCCGGGTGCTCGATGCGGTGCGGCTCCGGGCGCCGATCCCCATCGCGATCCAGATCAACCATGCCGGCCGCAAGGCCTCCAGCCGCGCTCCCTGGGACGGCGGCTCGCAGATCGATCCCGAGGCGCCCGACGGGTGGCGCCCGGAGGCGCCCTCCGCCGTTACCCATGGCGAGGGCGAGGTGCCGCCTCATGCCCTCGACGCGGAGGGATTGAAGCGCATCCGCGACGGGTTCGTGGCGACGGCCAAGCGCGCCCTGCGCATCGAGATCGACGGGTTCGAACTCCACGGCGCCCACGGCTACCTGCTGCACCAGTTCCTCTCGCCGCTCTCCAACCAGCGCACGGACGATTACGGCGGCAGCCTCGCGAACCGGATGCGCTTTCCGCTGGAATGTTTCGAGGCGGTGCGTGAGGTGGTGCCAGCCGGTAAGCCGGTCTGGATGCGGGTCTCGGCCACCGACTGGGTCGAGGGCGGCTGGACGCTCGACGAGACCGTGGAACTGGCCCATGCGCTCAAGCGGCGCGGATCGGCGGCGATCCACGTCTCCACCGGGGGCCTCTCGACGCGCCAGGAGATCCCGCTCTCGCCGGGCTATCAGGTTCCCTTCGCCGAGCGGGTGAAGGCCGAGACCGGGCTCACCACCATCGCGGTGGGCCTCATCACCGAGGCGGCCCATGCGGAATCGATCCTGGCGGAGGGCAAGGCCGATGCGGTCTCGCTCGCCCGCGCCATGCTGTACGATCCGCGCTGGCCCTGGCATGCGGCGGCCGAACTCGGCGCGCAGGTGAGTGCGCCCAAGCAGTACTGGCGCTGCCAGCCGCGCCAGTTCAAGACCCTGTTCCGCGACACCCAGTTCGGGCAACGCTGACCCGATTTCAGGCAAAGACCATGGACGACGACATCACGACGATCACGGTGCAGCGCGTCCGCTACGACGAGGAGAACGGCATCAGCCTGATCTCCGGCGCGGATGACGAGGACGAGCCCGCCGGCTACTTCATCATCCAGATCGAGAAGGGCGACCCGGACGGGCCGCTCATCGAGATCTTCGGCGAGGATCTCACCCAATCCGACGGGGTGACGGCCCTGGAGATTGGCGTTCGCCATCTGCTCTTCACGTTCGAACCGAAGAGCCTCATCGGGGCGGAGATGCCGATGGTGCGGATCGAATCGATGACCGAGATCGCCGAACTCGCCAAGGCGCGGCTCAGGGTCGCCTTCGGCAAGCGGGCGCGGCTGGCCTGAACCGCGATCCCGCCGGGAGCGCTACTTCGCCACCGCTCCCACCAGCGGCCCCAGCGGCCGGCTGATGTCGGAGCGGTTGATGCCCGGCGCGTAGAGGCTGGACACGCTGCCGTCGAGGAACAGGGCGTTGGCGCAGCCGAGCGTGTCCTTGAACAGGCGGGCGAAGGAACCGAAGGTCACCGGGCGCTCGGAAATGGCGAAGATGGCGGTGCGGCCGTCGTCGCGGACGCCGACCCCGTTGCGGATCTTCTGGCTAGGCCCGTCGCTGGAGATCTTCGGGTGGATCTTGCCGTCGATCACCAGCATCGGCCCCGATTGGGTGGCGAAATCCGGCTTGATCTTCTGGCGCAGGTAGCGCGCCGTGTCGGTGACGCCCGCGCGCTCGCCCTTCACGTAGAAGATGCCGTTGGGCTTGAGGTGGAAATTGCCCGGCCCGTTGGCGGTGGAGACGCCCTTCATCTCGCGGCCCTCCTCCACATAGAGGCCCACCGGCGCCTGGCCCTTATCGTACATGCCGCCGTTCATGGCGAAGCTCAGCTTCGGCCCGATCTTTTCCCCCAGCGTCGAGAGCGACGAATAGGGCAGGCCGTCGGCGCCGAGCCAGAACACCCGCACCCGTTCGCGGCGCAGATCCACCGTGCAGACCGTGAAGGTCTCACCCTCGGACTGAACCGCCTTGCACGGCGACGCGACGGCGGGCGCGGCCCGCGCGGGCTGGGAAGCGAGCCCCGCAGCGAACGCGAACAGCATGGCTCCGGCAAATGCGCGTCGCAGTGACATCATCGTTGAATCCCGAGGCGGAGCCATCATCCGCCCTCCCGTGCGGACGAGAGTGGCGCGCGGTGTCCTCGCCCGAAACGGGAGGCGTTTTCAAGGCGTGCCGACCGCCGCTCTCACCGACCTGTGATCGGCCCGACGCGTGCGGGACAAAATGTGCCATGAACCGTTCAGGGACCCTGGGTGTTCTATAGCCACTGGGGACAAGAACCTGTCTTTGGAGACAAGACGATGAAACGCATTGTTCTGGCAGCGACCGCGATGGTCGGCGCTCTGGCGATGATCCCGGCGACGGCGGAAGCCCGCGGCGGCTGGGGTGGCCACGGTGGCTTCGGCCATGGTGGTGGATTTGGCCATGGCGGCTTCGGGCGCGGTGGTTTCGCCCATGGCGGCTTTGGCCGTGGGGGCTTCGGTCACGGCGGCTTCGGCGGCTATCGCGGCGGCTTCCGGAGCGCAGGCTTCGGTTATCGCGGCGGCTGGGGTGGACATCGCGGCTACGGCTGGCGCGGCGGTTACGGCCGTGGCTACGGTTACGGCCTCGGTGGTCTCGGCCTCGGTGTCGGCCTCGGCCTCGCCGCCGGCGGACTCTATGGCGGCTACGGTGGCTATGGCGGATACCCGGCCTATGGCTACGGCTACGCTCCTGCCGCCTATGGTGGGTACGGCGGCGAATGCTACACCGTCCCGCGCACCCGCTGGACTCCCTACGGACCTCGCCGCGTTCTGATCGAGCGCTGCTACTGAGCGGTTTCGCTCGGCCTATGCAGACAAGAATAATCGGAAGGGGCCGCCTCGCGCGGCCCCTTTTCTTTTCCAGGGGGCGCTATTTCCAGGCTCGCGGCTTCTGCGTAGCGTTACCGCCGTAATTGGTTTGCCAAGCAATGTCTGCGACGACGAGAAGCTTCCAGTCCACTTGGCTCCGACGCAGTATTCATGGGACGTAGGATCCGCTCTGAGACCATATCCCCCAAGTGAGTGATGTGCCCCCCCCTTTGACTGTGGTAATCATCACGGTGCCGACCGCTACACCACTCTGTCATGACACGATCGGGGAAATACCCCGGACAGCAAGTGCGAATAGTAATCAGGCCTCGGTAGTGGGAAGTGAGATCAGGCGATGGGCACACGATATGTCAGCAGCAGCATTGCCGCGGAGGCTGCTGGTGCGGCCGGCATCGAGCTGTCACCGATTTCGACTGAGCTAACCGATGTCGTCATCCTCGGCGGCACGATCACGTCGAGCTACGCCGAGGGAGTACGCGGCCTCGGCAGCAACCATGACGTGATGCTCAGAGGGTGGATCATCGCTGACACCGACGGGGTTCTCTTAGGCGACAACAGGGCCGTCGATCGCGATCAGCGTGTCTGGATCTACCCGGACGCCCAGATCAACGCCGTGAATGGAGCGGGTGTCTCGGTGACGGCATATTCCAGTCTCGTTCACAACGATGGCAAGATCGAGGGTCACCGCTATGGGATCCTCATGTCGGGTGTTTCGAAGACGACAAAATCCACCATCGAGAACAAGGGCGACATCCTCGCCATGGATTACGGCATCGCTCATTCCCTTGCGGGAGGCGACACCGAAGGCTTGGTCGTGAAGAACACGGGCTACATCGAGGGCAAGCAGTTCAGTTTCTACGGCGGCGACAACAACGTTGCTGCCGACCGGATCGTGAACAAGGGGACGATGGTCGGCGATATCGCCCTGGGCGGCGGCAACGACGTCTACGAAGGACGCGAGGGCAGGACGGTCGAGAGCATCGTCTACGGCGGCATTGGAGACGATCGTCTTTACGGGAGCCGAGCTGAGGACACGTTCCACGGTGGGGACGGGAACGACTACCTCGATGGCGGTGCGGGCTCGGACCTCCTCGTCGGCGGCGCGGGCGACGACACCTACGTGATCAGCATACCCGTCTACGAAAATAGAACCGATCCCGTTACCGGGGAGGTCATCCTTGCATTTTACGGCGATACCCTCGTCGAGGGCAGGAACGGCGGCATCGATACAATCCGATCGAACATGGATGGCGATCTCGGCACGTTCGACAACATCGAGAACTTCGTCCTGACGGTGATCGCAAGAGGCGTGAGCTCGAGTATCGCCGGCAATGCACTGGCGAACACCCTGACCGGCAACGACGATGCCAATGTAATTGATGGCCGCGCGGGCGCCGACGTGATGATCGGTCTCGGGGGCAACGATTCCTACACGGTCGATTCGGGCGGTGACAAAGTCGTGGAGGCGACCAACGGCGGGATGGATCTGGTGACGTCGGCAGTGACCTTCTCCCTCGCCGGTCTGCAGGTCGAGAACCTGACATTGGCCGGCATCGACAACATCAACGCGACCGGAAACTCGTTGGACAACTACATCGTGGGGAACGCTGGCAACAACATCATCAATGGGGGGGCGGGCTCCGATAGGATTATTCTTTCAGGATCGGTGACGGATTCCGATACGATCGTGTTCAACACCCTGCCGACGGCAACCAACATCGACTCAATTCTAGGCTTTCAAAGTCTTGCAGGAGCAGCGGGTGACGTCATTCATTTGGACGGCGACGTGTTCAATGCCCTTCCAGAGGGGCAAGTTGCCGCCAGTGCGTTTCAGATCGGGTCGAGCACGACAGCCGCCACCGTTGACATACGGCTGATCTACTCCACCAGCACGCGAACCTTGTACTACGACAAGGATGGGAGCGGCGCCGAGTCGGCAGTCGTGATCTCAAGCTTCAGCGCGCCCAGCCCCCTCCTCACGGACGATGTCTTCGTCATCTGACCGGAGTTGTACGACGGCCGGGGGCTGCGATCATCGGCAGACCGGATCGGGACACCACGCCGTCCCGATCCGCTTTTGCCGTGTCGATGCGTCGACGGACAGACGTCTTCGCGCGAGTGAAGCAACCCCGTCGCCCATCCTGTCCGGAGCGTCCCATTGGTCGGCACTCAGCGCTGCCGTCGCTCATCCCTCCGCATCGGCATGGCGTCGATGGTGGAAAACAGGCGGTCGGCCGGAATCGGTGCAGCCTGGACGAGCTTGGCATCGCCGTCCTTGCCCACCAGCACCACGCGGAAGTCTCGCTCCCCGATCCCGAAGCGGTTGCGGATGCGTCTTGCTTCGGTGCCTGTCCCGATCGCCTCCACCAGGACAAGGTCGCGCTCCGCGTAATCCGCCCGCCATGCCCGCGCCTCGCGTCTTTGTGCCTCGATCCGCGGATCTCCGCTTTCCGGGGCGACGATGACGAGAACGCGCGATGTCCAGCGATGGGCGGCGAGGGGATCGTCGGCGAAAGCCTGCGACGCGACGCCGGACATGGCCGCGATCCCGGCGGCGATCATGGCGGCGATCATGGCGGGCAGAAACGGACGGGTCATCGGGGTATACCGGTCGGGTTGAAGGGCATGCACCCATGCCCGTCAACGCCGCTCGAAGCGGGCGGTGCCGGAACCCGCAAGCGGAACACCCGCGCCCGATCGGCCTTGTCGACATGTCCCTCGATTCCCGCACGCCCGTTCAGCGGATTCGTCATTACAATCGGAGCGTCAGATCATGGTCGCCGTGAACCGCAGCATCGTCCTCGCCTCCCGCCCGCACGGAGAGCCGACCGCCGCGCATTTCCGGCTCGAGGAGAGCCGCACACCGACGCCGGGGGAGGGCGAAGTGCTGCTCCGCAACCGTCTCCTCTCCCTCGATCCCTACATGCGCGGACGGATGAGCGCGGCGAAATCCTATGCCGAGCCGGTCGCCATCGGCGCGCCGATGGTCGGGGCCACCGTGTCGGAGGTCGCGGCCTCCCGGCATCCGGATTTCCGCGAGGGCGACGTGGTCACCGCCTTCGGGGGCTGGCAGGACTTCGCCGTCTCCGATGGCCGTGGCCTGCGCAAGCTCGATCCCGACGCCGCCCCGGTGAGCACGGCGCTCGGCGTGCTCGGAATGCCGGGCATGACCGCCTATACCGGCCTCCTCACCATCGGCCAGCCGAAGTCGGGCGAGACCGTGGTGGTCGCCGCCGCCGCCGGTCCGGTGGGCTCCCTCGTTGGCCAGATCGCGAAGCTGAAAGGTGCGCGCGCCGTCGGCATCGCGGGCGGCCCTGAGAAATGCGCCTACCTCACCGACGTGCTCGGCTTCGACGCCGCCGTCGATCACCGCACCGACGACCTGCCCGGCGCGCTGGCCGCCGCCTGCCCCGATGGGATCGACGTGTATTTCGAGAATGTCGGCGGCCCGGTGTTCGACGCCGTGCTGCCGCTCCTCAACGATTTCGCCCGCATCCCCGTCTGCGGCCTCGTCTCGGGCTACAACCTCACCGAATTGCCACCGGGGCCGGACCGCAGCCCCGTCGTCATGCGGGCCATCCTGACCAAGCGCCTGACCCTGCGCGGCTTCATCGTGTGGGATTTCGCCGACCAGGAGCAGGAGTTCCTGAGCGAGGTCGGAACCTGGCTGAGGGAAGGGCGCATCCAGCATCGGGAAGACATCGTCGACGGGTTGGAGGCAGCACCGGAGGCCTTCATCGGGCTGCTGAAGGGCCGGAATTTCGGCAAGATGCTTGTGCGGATCGCGTGACGGCCAAGCGCGGGATCCTTGCGCGTCAAAACGAACAAAGATAGAACATCGACCTGTGATCGGTGGGGACAAATTCGCCCTCCCGATTGCGGGCCGCCTGTCCGAAGTTCATGAAGGGCGAACGGGACGGACGGCGTGTGAGGCCCTTTCCGTCAGTGAGATCGATCGAGAGGAGAGCGGCATGGCCGGCAGCGTCAACAAGGTGATTTTGGTGGGCAATCTCGGGCGCGACCCCGAGACCCGGCGCCTCGCCTCCGGCGATCCCGTGGTCAACCTGCGCATCGCCACGTCCGAATCCTGGAAGGACAAGGCGTCGGGCGAGCGCAAGGAAAAGACCGAGTGGCATGCGGTGGTGATCTACAACGAGAACCTCGCCCGCGTGGCCGAGCAGTACCTGCGCAAGGGCTCGAAGGTCTATATCGAGGGCCAGCTCCAGACCCGGAAATGGGCGGACCAGTCCGGCGTGGAGAAATACACCACCGAGGTGGTTCTTCAGCGCTTCCGCGGTGAACTCACGCTCCTCGACGGTCGCAGCGGCGGCGGCGGAGAGATGGGCGCCGACGACGAGGGCGGCGGCCAGATCAGCCGCGGCGGCGATTACGGCGGCGGCCGTGGCGGAGACCGGGGCGGCGATCGCGGCGGCGAATACGGCGGCGGCCGTTCCTCGGGCGGCGAGCGTCGGCCGGCGGCAGCGGCGTCGAAGCCCAACTACGACCTCGACGACGATATCCCGTTCTAGGGATCTGCCGTTCCCGTCGTCGGCATCCGACAGATCGGAAGCTAGGCGTGTGGGCTTCCACCCAATCCGCTCACGGCGACGATAGTCACATATCTCGCGGACAGCGCGGATCCCCTCTCCTGGAAGGAGAGGGACAGGGTGAGGTGTGCGACCTTTTCGAAGATGGACCACACCTCACCCCAGCCCTCTCCTTACAGGAGAGGGAGTACGTTGCGCCTCATGCGAACCTTCTCGGATAGAGGGAACGGACGTCGAGCAGCTTGGTGCATCCACTAGCTGCTCACTGGAGTAGACGGACAGGTGCCCCGATAGAGAACAGGCATCAGGCGTCGGGTTGCGACGGCGCGATCCGCGCCATCCTCGATGCGACCTCCAGCAAGGTCTCCCCGGACAGATCCGGCGCCTCGAGGGCAGGTGAGTACGGCACGCCACGAGCGACGTAGCCTGTCATGAGGCCCGCGATCCTGGCGCCGTGAAGGTCCCAGGGGTGGGTCGCGATCATCGCCATGTCGCCCTGAGCGAGGACGGCGGCCCGCGCGGCGTGGCAATAGACCTCGGCGCGCGGCTTGGACAGCTTCACGTCCTCGACGGAGAGAACCCGCTCCACGAGCCCTTCCATGCCTGCCCCGCGGAGCAGTCCCGTCGTGGTGGCGACCGCTCCGTTGCTCAGGGCGAAGACCCGGATGCCGGAATCGGCCAGAACCTCGAATGCCGCCTTGGCGTCCTCGTGCGGCGGAAGAGCCTTCATCATGCCGAGTACCGCATTCCTGTCCTCCGGCGAGGCGGAGAGGCCGTGCATGGCGAGCACCTCGTCCAGGCACCCCGACAGGACTGACTGGAAGGGCGCGAAGGTGCCGGTGGCCGCCAGGGCGAACATGTCCCGCAGGCCGGCGGTGTAGAGGAAGTCCAGGGCAAGGGGCGGCAGGCCCATCGCCACCAGGGCGGGCCGCATCGGTTCCATGCTGAACACGGTGCCGATGATGTCGAAAGCGACGGCTTTCGGGCGAGTGAGCATGACTTTGCCCCTGTCGATGGATGCGGCGGGATCGATGGCGTCGGGTAACCGGCCCAGCGGTCTGTTAGTTCACACGAACCGTGCCTTCGTGCTTCCATGGGCTCGATCGAGCAGGGGAGGCGAATCGATGCGCGTCATGGTTCTGGTCAAGGCGACCGCGGACAGCGAGGCGGGGATCATGCCGTCCCTCGACGTGCTCACCGCCATGGGCGAGTTCAACATGGAACTCGCCAAGGCGGGCATCCTCCTCGCCGGCGAGGGTCTGCACCCGTCCGCAAAGGGCAAGCGGGTCGCCTTCGACGGCGCCTCCCGCACCGTCAGCGACGGCCCCTTCGCCTCGACCGGGGAGCTGGTCGCCGGCTTCTGGCTCTGGCAAGTGAAGGACATGGCGGAAGCGCTGGACTGGGTGAAGCGCTGTCCCAATCCGATGCCCGGCCCGAGCGAGATCGAGATCCGGCCGCTCTACGAGATGTCCGATTTCGCGGGCGCCGCGGCGGGGTGAGGGGAACGGCGCTCTTACGCCGCCTTTCAGGCCGCCTCGAGACGCGGCGAGAGAGGCCCCGGATCGGGTTCCGCCGAGGCTCCACCCGCCCGGGAAAGAGGCTGGAAGCCGACAGGCGCGCATTCGCCGGGATCGGTATCGCAAGCGCTTGCGACGCATGGGGTTTGTCGATGTCGTCGCGATGCGTGGCGGTGGCGCAGCGGCACTGGATGGCGTATGACGGACGTCCGAGCCAGGACGTGACGCGGCCGGCCTTTTAGAGGCCACGCGGAACGCCCCGCCCCAACTTTCCGTAGCGCCCGTCGCTCCACGCGGACCCGGCCAGCCGGGACCGTCACAGGCAGAGATCGAAGACCTTGGCAGAGAAAGACGATACCGGCGCCGGCGCGACGCCGCCCGCCTCGGACATCAAGCCCGTTTCCATCACCGACGAGATGCGCCGCTCCTACCTCGATTACGCCATGAGCGTGATCGTGAGCCGGGCGCTGCCCGACGCGCGGGACGGCCTGAAGCCGGTGCACCGGCGCATCCTCTACTCGGCCTATGAGAGCGGGCACCTGCCCGAGCGGAAATACGTCAAGTCGGCCCGCATCGTCGGCGACGTGATCGGCCTCTACCATCCGCATGGCGACCAATCGATCTACGACGCCTTGGTCCGCATGGCCCAGGACTTCTCGATGCGGCTCATGCTCATTGACGGGCAGGGCAATTTCGGCTCCGTGGACGGCGATCCGCCGGCGGCCATGCGCTACACCGAGTCGCGTCTCGCCAAGCCCGCCAACGCGCTGCTCGCCGACATCGACAAGAACACCGTCGACTTCCAGCCGAACTACGACGAGTCGCGCGAGGAGCCGAAGGTTCTGCCCGCGCGCTTCCCGAACCTCCTCGTCAACGGGGCCGGCGGCATCGCGGTGGGCATGGCCACCAACATCCCGCCGCACAATCTCGGTGAACTCATCGACGCCTGCATCGCCCTCATCGACGATCCCGGCCTCAGCATCGAGCAGCTGACCGAATACGTCCCCGGCCCCGACTTCCCCACCGGCGGCTCGATCCTCGGCCGCGCCGGCGTACGGCAGGCCTACGCCACCGGGCGCGGCTCCGTGATCATGCGGGCGAAGTCCCATGTGGAAGAGTTGCGCAAGGAGCGCGAGGCGCTGATCTTCACCGAGATCCCGTATCAGGTGAACAAGGCGACTCTCATGGAGAAGATCGCCGAGCTGGTGAAGGAGAAGCGCGTCGAGGGCATCTCGGACCTGCGCGACGAATCCGACCGCGACGGCATGCGCATCGTCATCGAGATCAAGCGCGATTCGATGGCCGACGTGGTGCTGAACCAGCTCTACCGCTTCACGCCGCTGCAATCCTCGTTCGGCTGCAACATGGTGGCGCTCAACGGCGGCCGCCCCGAACTGATGAACCTGAAGGACCTGCTCACGGCCTTCGTCGATTTCCGCGAGGAAGTCGTCTCGCGGCGGACCAAGTTCCTCCTCGGCAAGGCCCGCGAGCGCGCCCACGTGTTGTGCGGCCTCGCCATCGCGGTGGCCAATATCGACGAGGTCATCCGCCTCATCCGCACCTCGCCCGATCCGAATACCGCCCGCGAGGCGCTGATGGGCCGCCATTGGCCGGCCCTCGACATCGCGCCGCTCATCGCCCTGGTGGACGACCCGCGCCACCGCGTGGACGAGAACGGCAATTATCGTCTCTCGGAGATCCAGGCCCGCGCCATCCTCGACCTGCGCCTGCAGCGCCTCACGGCTCTCGGCCGCGACGAGATCGGCGACGAGCTCCAGAAGCTCGCCGACGAGATCGCCGATTACCTCGACATCCTGCGCTCGCGCCTGCGCATCATGACCATCGTCAAGGACGAGCTGCGCGAAGTGCGCGAGGCCTACGCCACGCCACGCAAGACCATGATCCTCGACTGGGATTCGAACGTCGAGGACGAGGACCTGATCCAGCGCGAGGACATGGTCGTCACCGTGTCCCATGCCGGCTACGTCAAGCGCGTACCGCTCTCGACCTACCGGGCCCAGCGCCGGGGCGGCAAGGGCCGCTCCGGCATGTCCACCCGCGACGAGGATTTCGTCACCCGCCTGTTCGTGGCCAGCACCCACACCCCGGTCCTGTTCTTCTCGAACCAGGGGCAGGTCTACAAGGAGAAGGTCTGGCGCCTGCCGATGGCCGCCCCCAACGCGCGCGGCAAGGCGCTCGTCAACATCCTCGCCATGGATGCGGGCACCGAGCGCATCACCACGATCATGCCGCTGCCCGAGGACGAAGCCTCCTGGGAGACGCTCGACGTCATGTTCGCCACCGCCAGCGGAGGCGTGAGGCGCAACAAGCTCTCGGATTTCGTGCAGGTGAACCGCGCCGGCAAGATCGCCATGAAGCTCGACGAGGGCGACCACATCGTCCACGTGGAGATCTGCCGCGCCGACCAGAACGTCCTGCTCACCACGCAGGCCGGCCAATGCATCCGCTTCCCCGTGGAGGATGTCCGCGTGTTCAAGGGGCGCGATTCAACCGGCGTGCGCGGCATCAGCCTGGCGCAGGACGACCGCGTCATCTCGATGACGATCCTCAACAGCTTCGAGGCGACGCCCGAGGAGCGGGGCGCCTTCCTGAAAATGCAGCGGGCCGTGATCGGCGACACCGAGGGCGGCGATGCCGATTCCGAGGACATCGCCACCGATGCGCCGCTTCTCTCGCAGGAGCGCTACGCCGAAATGGGCGCGGCCCAGCAATTCGTGCTCACCCTCTCCGAGCGCGGCTTCGGCAAGCGCAGCTCGTCCTTCGAGTATCGGATCTCGGGTCGCGGTGGCAAAGGCATCACCGCCATGCGGGTCAACCCGCGCAACGGCAACCTCGTCGCCTCCTTCCCGGTCCAGCCCTCCGACCAGATCATGCTGGTGACCAATGCCGGACAACTCATCCGTGTACCGGTGGACGATATCCGCATCGTCGGCCGCGCCTCGCAGGGGGTCACGGTGTTCAACACCGAGAAGACCGAGCGCGTGGTCTCGGTCGAGCATATCGAGGGTGAAGGCGATGGTGAGGACGATGCCGGAGAGGTGACGGCAATCGATCCCGCCGGCGACGCCCCCTGAAAGAGGCCTTATTCCAACTGATCTGGAATCATTCGGGATCAGTCTGAAAACTTTCGACACGAATGCCGGTCATGTCGCAAGACTTGGCCTGCATTCTCGTTTCGGTCGCTGATCTTCGGTGTTGCAGCCAAGTCATATTCGGCGCGGCGATGCACGGATATGTTCGGCCTTAGAGAGATATCGCTCCACGATCCGCGCCGGACCGAACGAGACGTTCGGCGCAGTGTGGAGTTGCGAAAAGGCTCTGACGTTCCGGCACTTCGCCTCGCGAATCCATAAGCCGGTCGTCGTCGACCAGACTTCGAAGACCGAAACTTCGGGCGGGCGCTCCATCGGGGCATCCGCCCTTTTTTGTGCGCCGGTCCATTGCCGGGAGGATTCGCCATCGGGCCGCGATGGTCGGGGGCGGTTCCGTTTCGGGGCGAAATGCTCTACGCCCACCGGTGATGATCCGCACCGCGCTCTACGCTGGCTCTTTCGATCCGGTCACGAACGGACACCTCGACGTCATCCGTCAGGCATGCCGGCTCGTGCAGCATCTGGTGATCGCCATCGGCGTGCATCCGGGCAAGGCCCCCATGTTCTCGCCCGAGGAACGGGCGGATCTGCTGCGGGCGACCTGCGCGCCCCTGGCGGAGGCCGAGGACGCCAGCCTCGACATCGTCACCTTCGACGATCTGGCGGTATCGGCCGCACGGCGCTCGGGCGCCAGCATCTTCATCCGCGGCCTGCGCGACGGCACCGATCTCGACTACGAGATGCAGCTCGCCGGCATGAACGGCGCCATGGCGCCGGAGGTGCAGACCGTTTTCCTGCCCGCCTCCACCGGCGTTCGGCCGATCACCGCCACCCTGGTGCGCCAGATCGCGGCCATGGGCGGCGATGTCTCGCCCTTCGTTCCTCCCCTCGTGGCGGAACGGCTCGCCGCGCGCTTCGCGCAAGCCTGATCCCTTCCATCCACCCACTTCAACGGACCGGAGACCGCCCCCTCATGACTCATCGGACCCTCCATCGGCGGACCGCCTTCCTGTCCCTGGCGCTTGCCGCCATGATCGGGTTCGCGCCCGTGGCACGGGCGGCGGACGACAACACGGTCTATCTCGACACCAAGGACGGCCGCGTCACCATCGAGCTGCGCCCCGATCTCGCGCCGCAGCACGTGGCCCAGCTCAAGACCCTCATCAAGAAGGGCTTCTATGACGGGCTGAAGTTCCATCGCGTCATGGACGGGTTCATGGCGCAGACCGGCGACCCGAAGGGCAACGGCACCGGCGGTTCCTCCCTGCCGAACATCCCGGCCGAATTCTCGCAATCGCCGTTCCGGCGCGGCACCCTCGGCATGGCCCGCTCGTCGGATCCGAACTCGGCGAACTCGCAGTTCTTCATCTGCCTCGGCGATGCGCCGTTCCTGAACGGCCAGTACACCGTGATCGGGCTGGTCTCCTCTGGGATGGAGGTCGTCGACAAGATCAAGAAGGCAGCGGCGGGCGCTCCGGGCGGCGCGGTCCAGAACCCCGACAAGATCGTGAAGATGCAGATGGCCCAAGGCGCCAAATGAGCGGAGGCGCGACAGTGAGGCGTATGACGCGCCTTGCGGTCGCTGGGTCGGCGGTCGCCTTCCCGCTCGCGGCGGCTTTTGCATCGGCTGCCCTGGCGGGAGCCGGACTGCCGCTTACGCCGCCCGCGTCCCTGCGCTCGACGGTGCAGGCCCCGGAGGGCGGCATCGCCGCGAGTCCGGCCGACACGCTCCAGGAGCTCTACCCCCGACTCGCCGCCTGCTGGGAGGTGCCACAAGGCCTCGCCGGCTTCCCGCGCACCGAGATCACCGCCCGTTTCGCGCTCCGCCGCGACGGGTCCGTCATCGGCGAGCCTCGCATCACCTTCTCGATGCAGAATGCCGATCATCGCGGCAGGGACATCCTGACCCGCTCAACCCTCGACGCGATCCGGCGCTGCACGCCGGTCGCGATCACGCCGGCGCTCGGCGCCGCCATCGCGGGGCGCCCGATCGCCCTGCGGTTCATCTACCAAGGTCCCCAGGGACAAGGAGTCTGACCCCATGGCCGATACCGAAACCCTCATCCTCGAAACCACCAAGGGCCGCGTCGTCATCGGGCTGCGCCCGGATCTCGCCCCCAACCATGTCGAGCGTCTCAAGACGCTGGCGGGACAGGGATTCTATGACGGCGTGCCGTTCCACCGTGTCATCGACGGGTTCATGGCCCAGACCGGCGACCCGACGGGCACCGGCTCGGGCGGTTCCGATCTGCCGGACCTGAAGGCCGAGTTCAACGACGAGCCGCATGTGCGCGGCACCTGCTCCATGGCCCGCACCAACTTCCCGCATTCGGCGAATTCGCAGTTCTTCCTGTGCTTCGGCGACGCCCGCTTCCTCGACAAGCAATACACTGTCTGGGGCAAGGTGACCGAAGGCATGGACGTGGTGGATAGCCTCAACAAGGGCGAGCCGCCCCGCTCGCCGGACAAGATCGTCAAGGCCACGGTCGGCACCGCCTGAACCAACCGGCCAGTCGATGAAAAGGGCGTCCGCGCGTGACCCGCGCGGACGCCCTTTCTCGTTTGTGGGGCTCGGCTGCCCGCGTTACAGGACAACGGCTATTTTCCTGTAACGCGGGTACGAGCCATGCCGTCCATCGATGCCGCGGAGCAGACGGTCGCCGCCGATCTCAATCAGCGCTGTGCCGATGCGGAGTTCGACCGCGACTTTCCCGAGAACAGCAAGTTCATCAGGCGCACCATCAAGACGCGCGAATACTAGTACTATCAGGGCTACGACGCCGCCACCGGCACGAAGTCCAACCGCTATGTGGGCACGGTGGCGGATTCCGAGACCACGCGCCGGGTCGAGGCCCATGACCGCCAGCGGGTCGATCACCGCACCCGTATCGACGCGGTTCGGATGTTGCGGAGCGCTGGGTTTCCGACAACCGACGCCCTGACGGGCCGGGTTGTCGAGCGTCTGGCGCAGGCAGGCTTCTTTCGCCTGCGCGGAGTTCTGGTGGGTACGGTTGCGTTCCAGAACTTTCCGGGCCTCGTCGGAGAGCGCCCGATGAGGGCGCTCAGGACCGGCGACATCGATCTCGCACAGGATTACGGCATTTCGGTCGCGATCGGAGAGAGCATGTCTCCCATTCACGAGGAACTGCAGGCCGTGGATGCGAGCTTCCGTCCGGTGCCGAACCTGTCGCGGCCGGACAGCACAAGCGCATTCGTGAACGCCAGCGGGTTTTGGGGCGAGTTTCTCGTCTCGAACCGCGGCGCGGACGATCTGACCGGGGCACTCGTCCCGATGCCGGCCCTCGGCGGTGTCAGCGCCCAGCCGCTTCGCGATCTCGATTTCCTCATCAGAGACCCGGTCCGCTCGACACTGCTCCATGCCGGCGGAATCTCGGTCACGGTGCCGGCTCCAGAGCGCTACGCCGTTCACAAACTCGTCGTGGCGAACGAGCGGACCGAGCGTGAGAAACAGGCGAAGAATCTGACTCAGGCGGGCTTCCTGATCGCGGCCCTTGCCCGGAACCAGCCCGTTGCCCTGGCGGCCTCCTGGGTCGAGGCGTGGAACCGAGATCCCTCCTGGCGCCGTCACCTGGAAACAGGTGTCGCACGCCTCGACGAAACCGGGTGCATCGCCATCACGCAAGCCGTCTGTGCGCATGGCCAGATACTGGGCTACGAGCCGACGCAAGTCGGGTTTCCGGCATTCCCTGCGTAGCGCCCCGCGATCACCCGAGTCCGGGCTATCGGATCAGCCAAGTCCCCGTATAGGCGAGCGCCGCCAGATAGACGGCTTTGCCGTCCTCGTCCGTCACCAACACCGTGATCGCCTGGCGTTCGCCATCCTTGGGCACTTCGTCGGCGGCCACGGCTGGAAGCAACGTCTTGGCCTCGAGCACGGCGGCCTGCAGGTTGGCGCAGTGTACACCCTCTTCGTCCCGCTCGTTACGACCGTCGTTGATGTCGAAGAAGTAGCGGGGCATAGGGCTTTCCACGCATCGAAGGCGGGAGCGCATATCTGTCTCTCAAGCGCGGAAGGCCAGGGGCAGAGCCGCGATCACGCGAGGGTAGAGCATCGCACGGGGAAAAGCACTCGCTCGATTGAATACTTCGCTTGTCATCCATCCTCGTTTCGCTCTCGGACCGTTACGTATGCGATTGGCGTCGTCGCCTTTCCTTCGCAGGGTTCAATCCTGGGACGGCGCGAAGCGGCCGACACTCTTCGCAAGACCGTCGTGAGCCGCCGACGCGGCCCGTCTTGCGCTGGATTCCGGATCATCCTCCGCTACGCTTCGGGCATCTGGAAACGGTGTGCTCCGCCATACCGGGTTCGGTTCAAGCATGCGCCTTCCCCGGACGGGTGAAGCATCAGCGGAGCCCGATCAGGAGGCTCTCCGCCATCGCCAGGTCCTCCGGCGTGTTGATGTTGACGAACGGATCGACCGGGTCGGCCGGCCAGTCCACGGCCATGGCACCGTGGCGGCGGAGGAATGCGCCGACGCGGCGCTCGCCGCGCTCGACGAGGGAGGCGCGGAGATCGTCGCGCAGAGACACGGACCAGAGCGCCACGGTGAAATGCTCTTGACCCGCCGATGAGGCCATGGCGATGGGCGAGCCGGACAAGCCGGTTCGAAGACGTTCCACCAGGTCGAGGGGCAGGAACGGCGCGTCGCCCGTTACGCTGGCCACATGGGTGGCGGAGGGGTGGCGCGCGGCGGCATGGTCGAGGGCGGCGAGGATTCCCGCGAGCGGCCCCGGATTGTCGGGCACCCCGTCCGGCACAACCGGGCCGGGGAACTCCGCGAACCGGGCCGGGTCGCCATTGGCGTTGAGGACGACGCCCAGACCGCATTGCGGCCCGAACCGCTCCACCACCCGGTCGAGGAGGGTACGGCCCGCCAGGATTCTCAGTGGCTTGTCGCCGCCGCCCATGCGGCGGGAGAGGCCGCCGGCCAGGATCACGCCGAGCACGGGCTCCATGGGTTCTATTCGATGACGATGCGCGGCGCGGCGCGGGGGGCCGGCCCGCCGGTGAGGTTGGCCCAGAGCTGGGCGGCGATGCCGCGATAGACCTTCGCGTGCGGCCCGTCCGGGTCCACCGCCACCACGGGACGCCCGGAATCGGAGGTCTCCCGGATGGTCATGTTCAGGGGGATCTCGCCGAGGAACGGCACGTCGAGCCGCGCCGCCTCCTCGCGGGCGCCGCCATGGCCGAAGATGTGCGAGGCATGGCCGCAATTCGGGCAGATGAAGGTCGCCATGTTCTCGATGACGCCGAGGATCGGCACCGAGACCTTGCGGAACATCGTCACTCCGCGTCGCGCATCGATCAGCGCCAAATCCTGCGGCGTCGAGACGATGACGGCGCCCGAGAGCGGCGTCGCCTGGGCCATGGTGAGCTGGGCGTCGCCGGTGCCCGGCGGCATGTCGACCACGAGGATGTCGAGCTCGCCCCAGGCGACTTCGCGCAGCATCTGGGTGATGGCGGACTGCACCATCGGGCCGCGCCAGATCATCGCCGTCTCGGGCTCGATGAGGAAGCCGATGGACATCACCTTGATGCCATAGCCGTCCATCGGCGCCAGCAGGCGCTCCTCGATCACCTTCGGCTTGCCGGACAGGCCGAACAGCTTGGGTACCGAGGGACCGTAGATGTCGGCATCTAGCAGACCGACCTTCAGCCCCTGCGCCGAGAGGGCGAGGGCGAGGTTGCAGGCGGTGGTGGACTTGCCGACGCCGCCCTTGCCGGAGGCGACGGCTACGATGTGGCGCACGCCGGGCAAGGCTGGGCCGGTGCGGGGGGGCGCGGGCCGTCCCGGCTGGGGCGGGGCCGTCTGCGCCGGCGGGGCGGGCTGATTCGGCCCGCGCTCCGAGGTCAGGCTCGCGAACACGCCGGAGACGCCGGCCATGGCCAGGACGGTGCCCTCGGCCTTGCGACGCACCGGCTCGAAGCGCTCCGCCTCGCTCGGGTCGATCAGGATCGAGAACATGACCCGGTTGGTGGGGTCGACCACCACCTGGGAGAGGCGGCCCGATGCGGGCAGCGTGGTCCCGCCGGCATCGACGGTGACGGCGGACAGCGCCTTGAGCACGTCGTCGCGAGTAATGGCCAAGATGGTTCTCCAGGCGAGGCAGGCGGACACGGCGGACCGGACACCCCTCTGCATGTAACCGACGAAGACGAGAACGCCAGACCTCTTGCGGTCTCACCCCCCGATATGCGCGAAACGGACGGTTTCAGCGCCGCCCCGGCGGGATGGCAATGAGGTTGCACCGCTCCATCGGCCCGCGCACGACCGAGCCGTCGCCGCGCCGATACGTCCCGTTGCGGACATGGCGGCATCCGGGGGGACCGGGGAGCCGCTTCACCCGCTGGATATGGACGCTGCCGTAGCGCCGGTGGGAGAAATCGTGACCGCCGATTCGCACGCCGGGACCGAAGCGGACCTGCGCCGCGACGGGTGCGGTGAGGACGGGAAGGGCGCAGGCCGCGCCCATGAGCATTCCGAGTATTCCCCGGATCGGGACGGACAGAGACATTCTTCCTCTTCTCCGAACGGCGCTGAACCAAGCGAGCCCTGGCCCGTTGTGAGTGCAGCCTTCAGGGCCGGCCCGCGACCGGGAGCGCCGCGCCCCGATACGGACGACAGACCTTCAGGAGACCATGTTCATGCATCAAGGCAACCACCGCGACCACGAGGGCGCGAAGAAGCTGTTCGAACTCGTCAAGGACATCAAGGTCGCGATGATGACCACGGCGGATCAGGACGGGAAGCTCTACAGCCGCCCGATGTGGAGCCAGGACATCGACGAGAGCGGCGACATCTGGTTCTTCACCAAACTGCACTCGCCCAAGACCGCGGAGATCGGCAAGGACAACCAGGTCAACCTCGCCTATTCCGACCCGTCGAGCCAGACCTACGTCTCCATCGCCGGCAAGGCCGAGATCGTCACCGATCAGGCCATCGTCGACGACAAGTGGAGCGAGAGCATGAAGACCTGGTTCCCCAACGGCAAGGACGACCCGGAAGTCGCGCTCATCCGCATCCACCCGGAAAAGGGCGAGTATTGGGACAGCCCCAACGCCACGGCCCTGCACATCTACGGCTACGTGAAGGCCGCCCTCACGGGCGAGTCCCCCAAGACCGAGACCAAGAAGGTCGATCTCGCCTAATGATCGACTTAACCGGGTCAGAAGTTTAGTTTGGAAAAGCGCCTTCCCACCACTCGGGAGGCGCTTTTTCGGTTGTTTCGATGCCCTTCGAAACTTAGCGTTGCGGGCCTGTCGGGGTCGGTTGGCGGTCCCGCGTTAAGGCCTTCTCTTCGCCATGCGCCGCTTCGTTGTCGATCTTCTCGACTTTCTCTGCATCGCCCTGATCATCATCGCGACCAGCATCGCCTTCCTGAGCGCGACGTTCACTCCGGGAGGCAATATTCTCCTTGGTTTGCTCTCCGCGGTGGTCGTATTCATCGCCGCTTCGGTCGCCATGGGCGCAATCCTCGCACTTACCGAGATCGCCAAGAATTCCCGTCGAATCGTGACGCTGATGGAGGAAGCGCGTTCCGTGCGAAATTGATCACGCATCGCCGCTGAGCGACGCTCGGACGCTTCCTGAAAGACCTCCCGACCATGCTCGATCTCGCGACGCGGGTGTACAACCACAACTTCAAGATCGACCCGATCATCCGGTCGCTGCTCGACACCGACTTCTACAAGCTCCTGATGGCGCAGACGATCTTTCGCCGCCATCGCGACGCCGACGTGACCTTCGGCATCCAGAACCGCAGCCGCTCCGTCCGCATCGCCGATTTCGTCGATGTGGGCGAATTGCGCGAGCAGCTCGATCACGCCCGCACCGTTCGCCTGAGCCGGGGGGAATCCACCTGGCTGCGCGGCAACACCTTTTACGGCAACCGCCAGATGTTCTCGGCCGATTTCATGGATTGGCTCGAAGGCTTCCGCCTGCCGGACTACGAACTCGAGGCGCGCGACGGACAATACGTCCTCACCTTCCACGGTCCCTGGATCGAGACCACCATGTGGGAGGTGCCGGCGCTGGCCATCCTCAACGAGTTGCGCTCGCGCGGAATCCTGCGCGGGCTCGGCAAGTTCGAGCTGCAGGTGCTCTACGCGCGGGCGATGACCCGGGTGTGGGAGAAGATCGAGCGCCTGAAGGCCTTGCCCGGCCTCTCCATCGCAGATTTCGGCACCCGCCGCCGCCACGGCTTCCTGTGGCAGGATTGGTGCGTCGAGGCGATGCGCGAGGGCTTGGGCGAGGCCTTCCTCGGCACGTCGAACTGCCTCATCGCCATGCGCCGCGAAGTCGAGGCCGTGGGCACCAATGCCCATGAACTGCCGATGGTCTATTCCGCGCTGGCGGACGACGACGCGGCCCTCGCCCAGGCGCCCTACGACGTGCTGCGCGACTGGCAGCAGGATTATGCCGGCAACCTGCTGGTGATGCTGCCCGACACCTACGGCACCACCGGTTTCCTGGCCCATGCGCCGGACTGGATGACGGCCTGGACCGGGATCCGCATCGATTCGAAGGACCCGATCGAGGGCGGCGAGGAGGCCATTGCCTGGTGGGCGTCACGCGGCTGCGACCCCCACGAAAAGCTCGCGATCTTCTCGGATGGGCTCGATATTGGGACCATCGAGGCGATCCACGCGCATTTCCACGGGCGGATGCGCATCGGCTACGGCTGGGGCACCCTGCTCACCAACGATTTCCGCGGGCTGGCGCCGGATCACGGGCTCGATCCGATCTCCATCGTCTGCAAGGTCATCGCCGCCAACGGCCGCCCCACCGTGAAGATCTCCGACAACCCGTCGAAAGCCATCGGTCCGGCCGACGAGATCGCTCGCTACAAGCGCGTCTTCGGCATCGGCGAGATGGCGGAGATGCCGGTCATCGTGTGATGTTTGCCGAGAGCGGCCCGCATCCAGGCATACGGGAGACGGGCGGCGTACCGTCCGTCTCCCCTGTCAGGCGCGGAGGAAATCCGCGATCAGCGCCGGCGCGGCGGCGTCGAAGCCCACCACGTCGAGCATGCCGGCATCCTCCGGGTCGGCGATGCTGAAGCCGTTGGAGACGAGCCCCACGACCACGAGCTTGGCGTCGATCCCGGTCTTCCGCCGGTACGCACGCAGAGCCTCCACCGGGTGGACCGGCCCCGCCCACGTCTCCGAGTCCGTGTAGACCACGAAGGCGTCGGCCTGGACGTTCCGCTCCAGGGCCCAGCGCATGGGCAGCGAGCAATCCGTCCCGCCGAAGGGCAGGTCGGACGTGGCCGCCACCGCCGCGTCGAGCCGCATCGACGGCCCGATCGGCAGCGCGGTCAGTGCCGTGCCCTCGTTCCAGCGCCGGCCGGCACCGGCCGTGAAGCCGACGACCTGCCAGCGCTCCTCGGTCGCCGCGGTGACGAGCGCCATCGCGGCGGCCGCCTCACGCGGGGTGAGCGAGGACCCGGCCACGCCTCCCATCGCCATGGACCCCGACACGTCGAGGGCCAGGACGAGACGCTTGCCCGTGGGCGTCACCGACGCGAACGCCGTGTAGAACGCGGCGTTCAGTGCTTCGACGATGGCGGCCACCGGCTCCCAGGAGAGCCGGCCGCGCTCACCGCGCCCCGACGCGTAGGTCTTGAGCGCCATGAGCAGCGCCATCGGGTGGAGACGCGCCTTGAGGATGCGCTCCCGGTCCGACAGTACCGCCCGGACATGCTCGGTCCCCTCCGAGAAGGGGGCGAGCACGCCCAAGGCCGTCAGCCGCCCGAGCTGACGCACGAGGGCTCCCACCGGCATGCGCTCGATCAGGGCCTCGTTCACCGCCCGGCTCGTCATCAGCTCGGTCGGCAGCGCCTCCCACGGCAGGCCATGCGTGCGGATCATCGCCGCGGCCGAAGCCCCGTTGACGCCCGGCGCCTGCACCGAGGCGAAGGCGTGGACGAGCGCCGGCGCCGCCTCGGCCAGGGTGCCGCGGCAGATCCAGTCGAACAGGGCGGCGCGATCCGGCTCGCCCGTCTCCGGATGGGCCAGCCGCAGCAGATCGCGGTGCGACCAGCCGTTGCGCGAGCGGTACTTCACCGCCTGGTAGGCCAGCGCCTCCACGGGGCGGGCGACGTACCAGTCGGCCACCGCGCGGCGCAGCCCACGGCCCCAGCCGCGCATCGCCTCGATGGCGGACGCGAACTGGAACAGGTGCGTACCCGTGCGGCAGACGCGCGGAAGGGCGGCCAGGGCGGCCCGGCGGGTAGCGAGGGCATGCTCGCCCTCCGCCGAGGCGGCGAGCGCCAGGGCGAAGATCGCCGGATCCTGCTTCGGAGCCCGTCCGGCCTCGCTCACCGCCACGATGGCGGCGACCACGCGCGGCCCGTCTTCCGCGAGGCACCGCAGCACGGCCTGCGCATTGTCGCGCGTCAGGGCGACGGGGCCGGCATAGTACGAGCTGCCCTCGGAGCCGAGCATCAGGAAGCGGTCGAGCCGCGTCCAGTCGCTCACCGGGAAGGCGTGTCCGCCGGCCGAGTTCGGCACGGTACGGGGAATGGGCTCCGACTGCGGATTGCGCCGGAGCGAGAACAGCTTGGCATAGGACATCTTCGCTCGCTCCTTTCTCCACGGGCCTCGTGCCCGGTGGTTCGTTGGGGCCGCGCGGGCATGGGACTGAGGCAGGATAGTCTTTCGCTCTTCCGACTGAGCTACGGGCATCGCTGCCCGGCGGGATTCGAACCCGCGACCTAAAGATCCGATAACCCTGCCTTCTCGGCCCGCGCGGCCGATGGGGTGATCCGCTCGCCGGTCCGGGACGGCCATGCGGGCATGTGTTCGAGGGACGGCGTTATGAGCTTCGGGACCGCGGCGGCCCCGGCGGCATTCGAATCCGCACCCTCCGCGAGGCGAGCCCCGCGGCGCTCTACCGATAACCGTCCCCTCCCGGCCCGCACGGACCGCTCGGGTTCCGGCGCGGGCGCTCGGACGCGAGCCAGGAGGCGCGCGCCGCGCGAAGGCGACGGAAACGTCAGCGATGAGGGATTGTCGGTGAATCCAGCCTATGGCCGCGCGGACATGGTCGAGGCGAACGGATCGGCCGCGAGGCCGTCGGGGGGTCGAACCCCAGGGCTCGAGAGCCCTTCATCCCAAAGATAACCGTTCGTCAGCGGCCCGCGCGGAGCGCCGGATCAAAGACTGGTTTGTCGCCGGCTTTCGCCCCCGAGACAGGCGAACGCGGCGACGCGATGGTCGACTTTCTTCATGCGTTGCTCCGCCCGTGGCAGGGACCGAATGGCGAGGGACGCGGGCATGTCGAATGGGGCTCGGGTAGTTTCACGTGCAGGTGATAACCGAGCCCCCGCCGGCCCGCGCCGGTGAGGTAATCTGGTCTGCCGGTCATGAACGTTCGAGGACGACTGGGCCTCGAGGCCCCTCCACGGTTTGCGACCGTGGACATCGATGAGAGCGATAACCCTCGATCACCGGCCCGGCAGGCCGATGGCGGGGTGATTAAAGTCGCGCTCCGGTCCAGTCAAGGCGAAACTTGAAAAATCTTACAGTTCGGTCCATCTCCCGAGCATGATCACATCCGCTCAGATCCGCGCCGGACGCGGGCTGCTGAAATGGACGCAGGGGACGCTCGCGGCGCGGGCCTCCCTCTCCATCGTCACCCTCAACATGATCGAGAGCGAGCAGGTCGCCCCGCGCAACCGGACGCTCGACGCCATCCGCAACGCCCTCGAAGGGGAGGGCGTCCGTTTCATCGGCGACGAGGACGAAGGATTCGGAGTGATGCTGCGGGCGCGGCCGGCAGGGGCCGCATGAGCCGCCGCATCGATCTCAACGCCGATCTCGGCGAGGGCTACGGCCCCTATACGCTCGGTGACGACGCGGCCCTCCTCGACCTCGTCACCTCGGCCAACGTCGCCTGCGGCTTCCATGGCGGCGATCCTTCGATCATGGTCGCCACCGCCTCGGCGGCGCGGGCGCGCGGCGTGTCCATCGGCGCCCATCCGGGATTTCAGGATCTGCGCGGCTTCGGTCGTCGGGTCATCGCCGAGAGCGCGGGGGAGATCGAGGCCGGGGTGGCCTACCAGATCGGAGCGCTCCAAGCCTGCGCGGCCCTCGGCCATCATCGCGTCACCCATGTGAAGGCGCATGGGGCCCTCGCCAACCTGTCGAACGCCGATGCGGATGTGGCGAAGGCTCTCGCGCGGGCGGTCCTCGCCGTCGACCGGACCTTGCCCCTGGTGGTGATGCCGGGCCTCGCGGCCGAGCGCGCGGCGCTGGATGCCGGCCTTGCGGTGGTGCGGGAAATCTATGCCGACCGGGCTTACGAGGAGGACGGGCAGCTCTGTTCGCGCTCGCGGCCCGGATCGGTCATCCACGATTCGGCCGAGGCGTCGGCGCGGGTCCGCCGCATGGTGGAGGAGGGTGCGGTGATCACCCTGTCCGGCCGGAGGATCGCGGTGTCGATCGACACGATCTGCGTCCATGGCGACACGCCGAGCGCGGTCGAGACGGCGCGCGCCGTGCGGCGGGCGCTCGCGGAAGCTGGCTTCGCACTCGCCGCGTTCAACGCCGCCTGATTCCAGAATGAATGCAAAGCGTGCGGGAAGCAGGGATCGTTTCCAGGCGATACTCCGTTCCTCATGACGATGACGCTGGCGAGATTGCCGCGCCATCGTGTGCGTAGCGTTGAGACGGAACCGACATGGCGACACCCACCCCGGCTGAAGCCGCATCGCCGCAGGCGCCGAAGGTCGGGTCCGCGGGCGCCAAGAGTTCCGTGAGTGGCAAAAGCGGCAACTCCCGTGCGACGCCTCTGCGGGATCCGATCCTGCCCCCCCGCGCGACGCGAATCGCTCCGGCCGAATCGATCCCGCCCTCGCTGGCCTCGCCGCTCATCGTCACCGCGCTGATCGTCTCCGGCCTCTATATCGGACGTGACGTCCTGATCCCCATCGCCATCGCGGTGCTGCTCTCCTTCGTCCTCGGGCCCATCGTCTACCTCCTGCGGCGTCTGCGCTTCGGGCGCTTCCTGTCGGTGGCGACCTCCGTCGTCATGGCTCTCGGGGTGGCGGCGGCCTTGGCCACCCTCATCGGCGTCCAGCTCGCGGATCTGGCCAAGGACGTGCCCCGCTACCGCACCACCATCGAACAGAAGGTCGAGGGCCTGCGCGACAGCCCGGCCGGGCGGCTGGCCGATTACGTCGCCAATATCGGCCGGACCATGCATCAGAGCGGCGAGGAGAGCGCCAAGCCCGAGGCTCCGAAGCCCGAGGCCGGAAAACCCAACGCTCCGCCGCCCGAGAAACCGGTCGTCGTCGAGATGAAGGAGCGGGCGCCGGACCCGCTGGCCCTGGCCAACACCATCCTGTCGCCGATCCTGCATCCGCTGGCCACCACCGGCATCGTCTTCATCGTGCTGCTGTTCCTGCTAATGCAGCGCGAAGACCTGCGCGACCGCATGATCCGTCTCGTCGGGTCGAGCGATCTCCACCGGACCACCGTGGCGATGGACGATGCCGCACGGCGTCTGAGCCGCTACTTCCTGGTCCAGCTCGCCCTCAACGCCGCCTTCGGCGTGGTGATCGGGATCTGTCTCTCCGTCATCGGCGTGCCCAACCCGGCCCTCTGGGGCATCTTCTCGGCGCTGATGCGGTTCGTGCCCTATATCGGCGCAGCCCTGGCGGCCCTGTTCCCCCTGGCGCTGGCGGCGGCGGTCGATCCCGGCTGGTCGATGGTCATCGCGACGCTCGCGGTGTTCCTGATCCTCGAGCCGCTGACCGGGCACGTCATCGAGCCGATGCTCTATGGGCAGTCCACCGGGATGTCGCCCTTCGCCGTGCTGGTCTCGGCCCTGTTCTGGACATGGTTATGGGGACCGGTCGGCCTGCTGCTGTCGACGCCGCTCACCGTCTGCCTCGTGGTGCTGGGGCGGCACGTGGACAAGCTCGAATTCCTCGACGTGCTGTTCGGCGACCGGCCGGCCCTGACGCCGGTAGAGAATTTCTACCAGCGCATCCTCGCCGACGACCCGGAGGAGGCGGAAGAGCATGCCGAGCTGATCCTGAAGGAATGTTCGCTCTCCTCCTATTACGACGATGTGGTGCTGAAGGGGCTCGAACTCGCCGCCCGTGACGCGGCGCGCGGGGTGCTCACGCCGGAGCAGAAGAACGATATCCGCGACACGGTGGCCGTCCTCATCGCCGGCCTTGACCGCCGCGAGGTCGAGGTGCCCGACGACGACTTCGCCATTCCCGACGACATCCCGGCAGCCTGGAAGCAGGACGGCGCGGTCCTGTGCGTGACGGGCCGCAGCTTCGTCGACGAATCGGCCTGCACGATCCTGGCCCAACTGCTGAACAAGCGCGGCATCGGCACCCGAATCGTTCCCTTCTCCGACGTGGCCCGGGTTCAGATCGATGGGTTCGATCCCGGCCCGGCCCGAATGATCTGCATCGTGTCCCTCGCCATCAATGGAGAGCCGACGCATCTGCGCCGCCTCGTCAGACGGCTGAAGAACCGCATGCCGGGCCTGCCCATCGTCGTCGGTCTCTGGCAGGCCGATCACGAGATCCTCAACGACGAAGGTCAGCGGGCGGCCATCGGCGCGGATACGCATGTGTCTTCCCTCGACGCCGCGTTGCAGGCCGTCCTCGCCCGGGCCGGCACCACGGCCTCGGTCGCGAAACCGGAGTCTTCAGCGACCGAGATTCCGCCGGAAACACCGCCCGAATTGCCGCCATCGGCGCCGGTCGCCGCCGCCATCGCGACCTGAACGCGACGGGTTTTCCGCCGCGGCGGAAGAGCCGTGCGATTCCGGTGATTCCGCCCGGGGGATGGCGGTGTTTCGGGCCTGATCGTGGCGGTCCGGGCTTGACGCGGCTCGCCGGTCGTCGCTTCGGTTGCGGGGCGGTTTCACAGGGAGGCTTTCGATGAGCGTCGTCGATCTCGCACGGTTCATGGAAGACCTCGCCACCGAGTCGGGACAGGCCATCCTGCCCTTCTTCCGGGCCTCGTTCGGCATGGACGACAAGGGCCGGGACACCGGCGCCTTCGATCCCGTCACCGAGGCCGATCGGGCGGCGGAGACGATCCTGCGCGGACGGATCCGCAGCACATTCCCCACCCACGGCATCGTCGGCGAGGAGTTCGGCTCCGACCACGCAGATGCCGAATGCGTCTGGGTGCTCGACCCCATCGACGGCACCCGCGCCTTCATCACGGGGCTTCCCACCTGGGGAACGCTGATCGGCCTGCTCCATGACGGCGTGCCGGTGCGCGGGCTGATGAACCAGCCCTATCTCGGCGAGCGCTTCGTGGGCGATGGGGCCAGTGCCACGTTCCACGGCATCCGCGGCCCGCGCAAGCTCATGACCCGCCGCTGCGAACGCCTCGCCGACGCTCTGCTCGCCACCACCGATCCGCGTCTGTTCGCGCCGGGCGACGAGCAGGATCGCTTCCGGAGCATTGAGGGCGCCGTGCGCATGTCGCGCTACGGCACCGATTGCTATGCCTATTGCATGCTCGCAGCAGGCCAGATCGACCTCGTGGTCGAGGCCGGTTTGAAGGCCCACGACATCGTCGCGTTGATCCCGATCATCGAGGGTGCCGGCGGCATCGTCACCGCCTGGGATGGCGGTTCAGCCGCGAAGGGCGGCCGGATCGTCGCCGCCGGGGACGTCCGGCTCCACGCCGCGGCCCTGCGCCACCTCAACCCGTAATACACCGATACTTTAGAGGCTTAGACTCTGCGTCGCTCGTTTGGCCGAGGAGAAGCGATGGCCTCTTCCGGTCAATCACGGGCGTGTCTCACGGCGTCATCGCGGCGGCGACGGCCCGCCCCGTATCGGTGTGTTCACCCCTTTCCGACACGACCGTCCCCGGTACGAAGGCATCGAAAGCCGCCCAGAAATCGTCTCGAATCGCGTCGCGTTCCGAGAGGATCTCATGACGGGCGTCGGGCAGGACAAGGAGGAAACCGGAGGAGAGGCGGCCCACGAACCGTTCCGTGATCGCGGTGTCGCAAACTGGGTCGGCGCCAGCGCCGATCACGAGAGTCGGAATGCGGATCGAGGCGGCCTTTCGCGGATCAGCGAGCTTCGCCATCGCCCGGAACGCGCCGACGATCCAGGCCACGCTCGGATCCCCCACGGCGCTGGCGCCGACGGCCCGGGCCGCCTGGGCATTGCGTTCATAGCGGGCGGGATCGCCCGAGAGGCGGTTTGCCGCGAACGGTTTCGTCGCCAAAGAGGCCGGCTTGCCGAACGGGATGTAGCTGCGCCCGAGACCCAGCCTGTGCAGGACACGAGCAAGGAAGAACGACGCCGCCGGGAAACGGATCATCCGGATCGACAGCATCGGCGCCACCGTGACGAGGCGGGCGAAGGGCAGCCACCCATCCATCGCCCCGGTCAACGCCACGGCGCCGCCCATGGAATGGGCGAGGCACATATGCGGATGCGGCATCAGCGGCCGCAGGATCGCATCCTCGATCGCCTTGAGATCGCGGCGATAATCGTCGAAACGCGCGACGTGGCCGCGATGCGCATCGGAGACCTGCCGTTGTGATTCCCCCTGGCCCCGCCAATCGAACGCCACAACGGCGAACCCGCGCCTGCGCAGTTCCGAGATGGTCTCGTAATATTTTTCGATGAACTCGGCCCGGCCCTGCAGCAGGCACACTGTTCCTTTCGCCAACCGGGTCGTCGGGCGCCAATGGGCGGCCCTCAGCCGGATGCCGTCATCTCCATGGACGACAACCAACGTTCCCCCCGGAGGGACCGGATTTCCGGGCGTGGAAGCAAGGGTCAACATGTGGAGAATCCAGATAAGAGAAGCAGTGGCAAATTTTGCATGAGAAGGGCTATCCAGACTCTTGAAGCCTTCCGACGCACCTCCGATATTGGAGGAGCGCCGGCCGATACGGCGGCGCAACGGTCCGGCCCTTTGGGCGGACGATAACGTTACATGTTGCTTCCTACGGAGAATATGTCATGCGCCAGTTCGATCTTGCTCCCCTCTATCGCTCTACCGTCGGCTTCGACCGTCTTTTCTCGGCCCTCGACCAGTTCGTGAGCGCAGATGCGGTCCCGACCTATCCGCCCTACAATATCGAGCGCACAGGTGAGAACGCATACCGTATTACCGTCGCGGTGGCTGGCTTTACCGAATCCGACCTCACCATCGAGGTTAAGGAAAACGCGCTCACGCTCAAGGGCGAGCGTAGTCCCGATACGACCCGCAAAGCCGAGGTTCTTCATCAGGGGATCGCAGCTCGTGGGTTCGAACGCCGGTTCCAGCTCGCCGACTATGTCCAGGTAACGGGTGCGGCCCTGGAGAACGGCCTGCTCCATATCGATCTCGTCCGAGAGATCCCAGAGGCTAAGAAGCCCCGCCAGATCCAGATCGCCACGTCGGGCGCCGTGAAAGCGCCCGTGATCGAAGGTCAGGTGCAAGCAGCGGCGTAGTCGCCGGTCTTTCGACCATGAGCGCCCCGACCGGGAGGTCGGGGCGCCTGCTCGCGTTCAAAATCCATCGAATCGGTCGCCTCGGCCCGGCTCCCGGCATCGGTAGCCGATGAAGCAATCCGCCGTATCGCGGGTGGGCGCGTAGGCTGGGATCGTGATCTCGGTGACCTCGCATGCGCCACGGTCACGCACGAAGCGGTCATAGGTCGATCCACCTGTCCCGAGGACGATGCCCCGGCTCCGTGACACGACGGCTCTCGCCTGCGGACAGGTCATGTCGAGGGTGGATGCCCGCTGTGCCATGGCGGGCCAACTGACGCCGAGGACGGCACATATAACGCCGACGAAACAGGAGACTCTCATGATAGCCCAACGCCCCTCGTCTTCCACCACACGGAAGCGCGATCTGACCGAGGTAACTCCGAGCCAATCAGCCAGGTTTCGATAGGGGATTCAGAGGTCGCCGAAGACGAGTTGCCCCTGTGGGCTCTGCCTGCGGCGCGCAGCGACCGGACCCTCCTTGCGAACCGGAGGTTTTGGTGCGGGACGGTGCTGTTTCGGCTCGCCGCGCATCCGAGCTTTTGCTTTGTCGCGGGCCACGGCTTCAGGTGCATTCGGGTTGTCGCTCAGCCATTTGCCGCGCTTGATCACCTCGTTGACCCGTCCCTGGTTCACGCCGACCTTGAAGGCGATCTCCTGCTGGGTCATTCCCGTGGAAGCGTGAAGATCAAGGATGGCCCGCGCCAGATCCGGCGTCATCTTCTGGCCCGTGAGGCGTCGTGCCGGCTTGATCGTGCGGGTCGCCCGGTCGCGTTCGCGCAGGCGCTGGAGCAGGGCGAGCGCCATGTTCATGCCCTGCTCGCGCAGGGCCTCCTCGAATTCCTTCAACGTCGCCATCGTCGGCTTCCTCGCTGCCGTCGCAGCCGAACCATTGGACCGGCCCGTCACCGAGAGAACGGTCGGGCATGCGCCAAGGTTGCGACGGATGCTCTCGCTAGATTGAACAGGGTTGGGCCGACATCGCGACAATGACAACCGGGTGAAGATTTCATCCACCGCTAATGCATCGTCAGTCGCTCAAGGTAGCATCAATGTTCTGCCACCCGTCGTCGCACACGACGGGCTCGCCCTTTCCCCTGGCAGCCTGCCCTTGGCGGAAAGCCCGAGCTTCGGCTAAACCGCGCGGCACCCGCGGCTTTCGAGGACGCTTCCCCAATGATCAGTCCGATCCTTTCCGTCGCCCGCGACGGATCAGCGCCCGGCGTCCCCTCCCTTGTCGAAGCTCTGGAGAGCGGCTCGGTCCTCGTCTTCCACGATGAAGACTTCCCCTTCAGCGATTTCGAGAAACGCTTCGTCGAGCGACCCTTTGCCGACGGCAAGGCCAAGAACGTCAACATCCGCGGCAAGGAGGCCTCACTGAGAGGGGCAGCCGGAACGCCGGAGGAGCAGGAGGCGCTGCGCCAGCTTCTCATCCGCTACAAAGCCTTCGCCCAGGAGCTGATCGACCGCCATCTGCCGGCCTATACCGGCAAGATCACGCTGGCCGGCACCTCCTACCGCCCGTTCGAGGTGGACCAGCGCAAGCTCAGCTGGCGCAGGGACGACACACGCCTGCACGTGGACGCCTTTCCGTCGAACCCGATCGGCGAGAAGCGCATCCTGCGCATCTTCCGCAACATCAACCCGAACGGGCAGCCCCGCTTGTGGCGGGTGGGCGAGGATTTCGGCTCGATGGCCGAGAAGTTCTTGCCGCGCCTGCCGGGCTACTCGCCCCTGTCGGCGCGGCTGCTGGCGGCCTTGCGTATCACCAAGGCCCGCCGCTCCGAATACGACCACCTGATGCTGCATCTCCACGATGCGCTGAAGCAGGACATGGGATACCAGCAGAACGGCCCCCAGGCCGACGTGCAGTTCGCCCCGGGCCAGACCTGGGTGACGTTCTCGGACCTTGTCATGCATGGCGCCATGGGCGGCCGCTACATGTTGGAACAGACGGCCTACCTGCCCGTGACGAGCCAGACGGATCCGGAGCGCAGCCCGCAGCGGATCCTCGCCAGGAAGCTCGGGCGCAAACTCCGTTAAGATCACCCCACCACAGAGACCGGGCTTAGGACCACGCCATGATCCTCGAAATCGCACAGATCGACATCAAAGCCGGCATGGAGGCTGATTTCGAGGCGAACATCGCCAAGGCATCCGAAATCTTCAAGGTCGCCAAGGGCTGCAAGAGCTTTGCCGTGCGCCGTTCCGTGGAGAAGCCCCAGCGCTATCGTCTGCTGATCGAGTGGGAGACGCTCGCCGACCATACCGAACTCTTTACTGGGTCGCAGGCGTGGAAGGATTATCGTGCGATGGTCTCTCCGTTCTTCGAAGGACCGCCCAGCGTCGAGCATACGGAGCTCACCCTCCAGGCGTTCTGACGCCCGGATTGCCGGATAAGCATTTCGATGCGGCTGTCGAGGAGCGCCCAGGGCTTCACGCGGCATCCAGCGAAAGACTCATCACCCAGTCTCGGCGCACCGTCGCAACATCGCCGAAAACGTCCTTGGCGTCGCTCCGAACGGCGTGCCGCGATGCTACCACTCTGCCGGGGCGCGGACCCATATCAGCGGAGCCTGAGTGCAATGGAAGAATGGCGGGCGAATCCAGTTGCATTACACTCCCCGGCCTTGCTCCTGGAAGGCGTACAAACCAACCTGTGCGGCAAGCAGCTGAAAACTAAGCAACTCGCCGTAGCTTTCGGTTAGAAATAAAAATTCCTTCGTGGATCACACCGCTGCCTTACGGCTTCAGCGAAGACGGTCCGATACAGTCTTGAGCGTAGTTTCGATGGACCATACGTGGCGGGTGAGGTCGCGGCGTGCGCAGGCACTGGCATGCAGGAAGTCCGGCAACAGCACCGACGAGCGGGAGCCACATTCGGCGACAGCCGAGAGAAGCAGGAAAGCAAGCGGCCCGAGTGTCAGGATCAGCTTGAGACCGACATAGGCTCGGCCGAAGACGCCACGCCGCCGTCGAGGAGAAGACTTTTCGGAGTGCGGCGGGTCGATGCGACGCAACGGCACGCTCCGCTCGGTTGGCTGACCAGAAGCTTCGTCGTCGGCCTGGGGAAAATGTGAGTGTCGGAACCGTTCGAGCTTGCTCGGAGCCATCTCTCTGGTCTCGACCGCAGATCTCGCCACAGTCGCCCGTCTTTCGTAAGGATTCGATGACCGGGTTTGGATGAAATGAATCCTTCCACACCCTGGCGCGCGATTCGGGCGAAGCCTTCGCCACGGTGACAGCCGACCGTGGACTGCTTACTGAGGGAAACCGTCCTCAATAGAGGCGGCTTTATCCGAAGCGTCCTTGCACAGGCGTCCATCGCCCATGATTCAGCGCCCCCTCCGCATCGGCACCCGCGGTAGCCCAATGGCTCTCGCACAGACGGGAATGGTCCGCGATAAGATCGTAGCGGCCAATCCGGGGCTGGAAACAGAGTTGGTGGTCGTCAACACGGTGGCCGACCGCATCCTCGACCGACCGCTCTCCGAGATCGGCGGCAAGGGACTGTTCACGAAGGAACTCGAACAGGCCCTTTTCGCCGACGTGGTCGATGTGGCCGTACATTCGATGAAGGATGTCGAGACTTGGTTGCCCGAAGGTCTGGTCATCGCCTGCATCCTGGAACGGGACGATCCGCGCGATGCCTTCCTCTCTGCGCAAGCGGAGGGTTTTGCCGGCCTTGCGCCGGGCGCCCGCGTCGGCACGTCCTCCCTGCGCCGAGCCGCTCAGGTCCTCATGCGCCGCCCGGACCTGCGCATCGTCCCCATGCGCGGCAACGCCAATACCCGGATGCGCAAGCTTCAGGAGGGCACCTGCGAGGCGACTCTCCTGGCCCTTTGCGGCCTCGAACGCCTTGGTATGGCCGACATGGCACGGAGCGTCCTGGCCTTGGACGAAATGCTACCCGCCGTGGCGCAGGGCGCACTCGGCATCGAATGCCGGGAGGCGGATTCCACCGTTCGTGCGTTGCTCGCTCCCCTGCGATCCGCCACGGCCACGTCCGAACTCGACGCCGAGCGCGGGCTCCTGGCGGAACTCGATGGATCGTGCCGCACCCCCATCGCGGCCCTGGCACGGATCGACGGCGACGTGCTGACCCTCGACGGTCTGTTGTTCCTGCCGGACGGCAGCGCCCATTGGGCGGTCCGCCGTGTGGGCGCGGTATCGGACGCCGCTCGGATCGGACAGGATGCCGGAGCCGAACTGAAACGCGCAGCCGGCGATACCTACGCCAAACATCTGCAATAGGCGGGCTCTCGCTCCAACGGCATCAGCCTCGATCCGGGTTAGGCGCGGCAACTTCGCGCGTTGCGGATAGGAGAGGAACGGTTAATCGCTGATCCGCTACGGTAAGTGTACAGTCTTATACTCTTTGCGGCTTGGGGATACAGATGGATGAGGTCTGCGCCCACCCGTCGTCCCGCTCACCGGTGCTGCTCCATCTCGACGGGGATCCCCCAGGGCGGGAAGACATCACGGTCGAGCGCCGCGATGACGCACACCTGATCGCGGCCCTCCAGGCCCGTATCGAGGACCAGGCCCGCTTCATCGACGCGCAGGCCCTGTCCCTTGCCCACAGCCGTAAGATCTTCGAACGCGCCTCGGCCGTGGCCAGGATCGGTGTGTGGGAATGCCGCCTCGACGATGAGACACTGACCTGGACCGATGCCGTCTACCGGATGTTCGACCTGCCGGTGGGCTCCGCGGTGGACCGCGAAACGACCCTGGGCTGCTACAGCCCGGAGTCACGCATCCGCCTCGACACACTTCGGAGCGAGGCCATCGCCGAGCGTGGCGGCTTTACCCAGGACGCCGAGATCGTAACGGCTTTGGGCAACCGACGCTGGATCCGCCTAACCGCTACGGTGGAATGCGAGGGAGGAATACCGGTCCGCATCTTCGGCATGAAGCAAGACATCACCGAGGAGAAGATTCTCGCCGACCGGACACGCTATCTCGCGGAGTTCGATACCCTGACGGGCCTGCCCAACCGCACAAGCTTCTACGGCCGCCTCACCCGGATGGACCGACTGGGAGCCCTGCTGCTCCTCGACCTCGACGGCTTCAAACAGGTCAACGATCTTCATGGCCACATGGCCGGCGATGCCTGTCTCGCCGAGGTGGGGCGCCGCCTCAAAGAGACGTGCCGTCACACGGAATTCGTCGCACGCATCGGGGGTGACGAGTTCGGGGTCGCCGTCGGCGCCACCATCGGCACACAGGGCCTCGCGACCCTGGCGAAACGGATCATCGCCGCCATTGCGCCGCCCATCGCCTGGGGGCAGGGGACCTTCACGATCGGCGTCTCCATCGGCATCGCCACGATGGTGAGCCACAGTCCGGAGGACCTCTTCGCAGAGGCCGACATGGCCCTCTATGCGGCCAAGGCGGATGGGCGCGGGACATTCCGCCTAGCCCCTCCGGCGAAATGACGACGACCGTCTCACGCAGATGCGTGGTGCGATACCAGAGTGGGGGATAGGCCGCGCTCCGCCGCCATCATCCGGGCAAGGGCGACGATCTCGCGGATCTGAAAAGGCTTGCGGACCGAGAGGCTTCCTCGAAGTGGCCTGCGATCGAAATAAGCATTCGTCGACGCATAGATGACCGGGCGGTCAGGACGAACCTCGCGGAAGGCGCGAGCCACCGTCCATCCATCGATCAATCCCGGGAGATTAATATCGGTCAGCAGCCAGTCGAAATCGGCACCACGCGTCCTGAGAAGCGTCAGAGCGTCTTCGCCACTGGACGCCGCCACGGCTGTGAGGCCGGCACGCTCGCACTGGATCGTCAACATATCCAGCAGGAGGAAATTGTCCTCGACGATCAGAACGTTCGGTGCGCCACTCATGCCGGCTGTCGACCCTTTCATACATCAACAAATAACTGCATTAATGGTTAAGCTTCCATCAATGATCGCGTCGATTCGGAGATCGTCGGCGACATGGACGGTGGGTCGTTCAAATACCCTTCGACGATGCGTGAGGCAGCGGTGGAGCACACGTCCGGCAAGGGGAGAGGGACGGTCTGCGACGAGGCGACGCTCGCCGAACTCGAGGTCCTTCTCGGGCACGACCATCTGAAACGGCTTCTTTCCCTGCTCGTCGTCGAGATCCGCGTCCGCTTTCCCGCCGGGAACGACGATCGGGCCACTATCGCGCAGGATGCCCATGCTCTGTTGGCATCGAGCGGGTCTCTCGGTTTTCTCGACCTTTCGCGGTGCTGTTCGGTCATCGAACAGGCCTGCCTGAAAGGCGACGACATCGCCATCCCGCTGCAGGAAGGGCGGATCGCTGCCGACCGCGCGCTGACCGCCCTCGCCGTCTTGGGCGCGCGCGAGTGATGGCAATCGTGCTCCTTGAGAAGCTCATGGCGCGGACCCGTTGCGCCGAAGGCACACTCGCCAAGAGTGCGGAGCGCGCGGCTTATCCGTCGCGTGACTGCCGCATTTGAGGTGCGACACGGATCGTTGCGCAGGTCACGAGGCCATTCTGGGAAATCGAGGTGCCGAGCGTCACATACGGCGACTGGAATTCGGCCTTTGAAACACCCCGTCAAGGTTGACGGAACCTTCGCTTAACCCGCTCGACCTACACAGGTCGCACTACCGAACGGCCCCGTGGGGACGTCCCGGAACCGGACGCCCCGCCCGAGGAGAGCAAGACCATGTCCATGACCGCGCGCTTTCGCGTGTTTCCGCTCGCGGCAGTCCTTTGCGCCGCGCTCAGTGTCGCTGCCTGCACCAACGACAAGGATCTCGCCGACGCCTCGGGTTTTGCAGGCGGCGCCAATACGCCGGGCAGCGCACAGGACTTCGTCGTCAATATCGGTGACCGCGTCTTCTTCGAATCGGATTCGACCGACTTGACGCCGACTGCCACCGCCACCCTCGACAAACAGGCTCAGTGGCTGCAGCGCTACCCTCGCTACACCTTCCTTGTCGAAGGCCATGCCGACGAGCGCGGCACCCGCGAGTACAACTTCTCGCTCGGCGAGCGCCGGGCACAATCCGTCAAGGACTACCTGTCCTCGCGTGGACTTGCCGCTGGAAGGATGCGGACGGTTTCCTACGGCAAGGAGCGCCCGGTCGCCGTGTGCAACGACATCTCCTGCTGGTCTCAGAACCGCCGCGCCGTGACCGTCCTCGACCGAGGCGCCGGCTCCTGAAGACGACAGGTAACCTTTGCAGTCGTGGCCCTATTTTTGCCGCGTCCCGGCACATCTGCTATCGGCGGGGTGCTGCCGATGCATCCCCGTCCGATCCGACCACTGGTGCCGTTTCCCATGCTCCGCCGCCTGCTTCTCACGGCCACGTCTCTCGCATTCCTCGCCCCCCTGACCGTCGTCGTTCCGGCGGCGGCTCAGGATGCGTCGGAGTTCGTCGTCCGCCTGAACCGCATCGAGAACCAGTCTCGACAGATGGCGGGTCAGATCGAGACGCTGCAATACGAGAATCGCCAGCTCAAAGAACAGCTTCGCAAGTTCCAAGAGGACGTCGAGTACCGGCTGCAGGAAGGCAAGAGTGGCGGTGGAAAGCCTGCCGCCCCTCCGTCCGGCACCAATCCCGGACAAGCCAAGCAGCAGAAGCGCAGCGATGTCTTCGACCCGGAGCAGAATCCGGGCCGTCCCGGCGGGCCGATGCAGCTCGGCACGACCATCCCCTCCGCCGCCATCGCCACCGCGCCTTCGCCACGGGGCCCGAGTGTGCCACCCACCGTGGTCGATGCCGATGACGAGGAGCCCGGCCTGTCTCCTCCCGGCCTGGGCGGTCCCGTCGACCTAACCCCTCCCTCACGCGTGCCCACGACCGGCGCGTTGCCGAGCCCGGCGCGCCCGATGACCAGCGTGGCTGCAACGACCACGGGTGACGCACGAGCAGATTATGAGACGGCCTACGGCTACATCGCCGGACGGCATTACGAACAGGCGGAGATGAGCCTGCGCCAGTTCATTCAGTCGCATCCGCGCGACGCGCAGGTGCCGTCAGCGACCTACTGGCTCGGTGAGAGCTACCTCCAGCGAAACCGCAACCGCGAGGCGGCCGAGCAGTTCCTGAAGGTCTCCACGGATTACGCCCGCTCGCCCCAGGCCCCGGACGCGATGCTGAAGCTCGGCATCTCGCTGAATGCCCTCGGCGCTCGCGAACAGGCCTGCGCGACCCTCGCGGAACTGGAACGCAAATTCCCTTCCGCCGCACAGGGTGTCCGCCAGGGCGTGGTCCGCGAGCAGAAACGCGCGCGCTGCGCCGCTTGAACGCCGCGCCATCGGGCGACGGAATCGACGCGACGCTGGCCGCGGCGCTGAAGCCCTACCTTGATTCCTGCCGCCTGCTCATCGCCGTCTCCGGCGGACCGGATTCCACCGCCTTGATGCATGCAGCCGCCCGGCTCGGTTCGGCGCATCCGATCCAGGTGGCAACGGTGGATCATCGTCTACGCGCCGAGGGACACGCCGAGGCCCTGAGCGTCGGGCTCGCCGCGAAATCGTTCGGTCTAAGTCACCACATCCTGACCTGGGACGGCGACAAGCCGAGCCGTGGTATTCAAGCCGCTGCCCGTCACGCGCGCTACACCCTCCTCGCAGAATGCGCGCGCAGGATCGGTGCCGATACCATTCTCACCGGTCATACCGCCGACGATCAGGCGGAGACCGTGCTGATGCGGCTCCTCGCCGGAAGCGGTCCGGGGGGGCTCGCCGGGATGCGGCGCGAACGCGACCTCGCGCCGGGAACGCGCCTAGCGAGGCCCTTCCTCGATATCCCGAAGGCGGACCTCGTCGCCTACTGCGCTGCCCATGGGCTGGTTTCCGCGCGCGATCCCTCGAATGTGGATGAGCGCTTCGCGCGCGCGCGCCTGCGCCGCCTTATGCCCGATCTCGCGGCGGAAGGCCTCAGCCCCGAACGGCTCCGCCGCCTCGCCGCCCGCATGGCTCGCGACGAAGACGCTTTACGCGACGCCGCCAGCGCCGCCTTCGACGCACTCCGCATCACCGCAGATGCCGTCGTATTGGATGCCCCTCCGCTGGCCGCTTTGCCGGACGCGATCCTCATCCGCGTTGTCGGACTCGCATTGCACGAGGCTGGCGGGGGAGGGGATATTCGCCTCGAACGCCTGGAACGTCTCGTCGTCGACGGTCTCCGGCCGGCGCTCGTTGCAGGGACCGCCATGCGGAGAACCCTTCGCGGCATCCTCGTCGATCTGAACGCGGAGGGCGTCCTCTCCTTACGCACAGCCCCGCCCCGGCGGTCTCCATCTTAGGGGCGCGCTCACCTTTCCCCTGACTGGCTTGCCGCAGGCTGGCCCGATTTACTTGGCAAGGGGGGCGGCACTGCCTACATTGCCGACATGCCTCCGCGTGATCCGTCCACCAAACGCGGGACCGGACGCCCCCAGGGATTGATCGATGAACCCGAACTTCCGCAACTTTGCCTTGTGGGTCGTCATCTTCCTGCTCGTGCTGGCGCTCGTCACCTTGTTCCAGAATCCGGGACATCGCGGCGGCGGCAGCGAGATCGCCTATAGCCAGCTTCTGAACGATGCCGATTCCGGCAAGATCCAGACGGTGGTGATCTCCGGGCAGGACGTGAGCGGTACCTATGTTGGCGGTGGCAATTTCACCTCCTACGCGCCCAACGATCCGAACCTGGTGTCCAAGCTTCAGAGCAAGGGCGTGCAGATCACCGCGCGTCCCCCCTCGGACAACACGCCCTGGTTTATTCAGCTGCTCGTGAGCTGGCTGCCCATCCTGGTCTTCATCGGCGCCTGGATCTTCCTGAGTCGCCAGATGCAGTCGGGTGCCGGGCGCGCCATGGGCTTTGGTAAGTCGAAGGCCAAGCTTCTTACCGAGGCGTCGGGCCGTGTGAGCTTCGACGACGTCGCCGGCGTCGAGGAAGCCAAGGAAGACCTGCAGGAGATCGTGGAGTTCCTGCGCGATCCCCAAAAGTTCCAGCGTCTCGGCGGCCGCATTCCGCGCGGTGTTCTCCTCGTAGGCCCTCCCGGTACGGGTAAGACCCTCATTGCCCGTGCGGTGGCGGGCGAAGCCAACGTGCCGTTCTTCACGATCTCGGGCTCCGACTTCGTCGAGATGTTCGTCGGCGTCGGCGCGTCGCGTGTCCGCGACATGTTCGAGCAGGCGAAGAAGAACGCACCCTGCATCATCTTCATCGATGAGATCGACGCGGTCGGTCGCCATCGCGGTGCGGGCCTGGGCGGTGGCAACGATGAACGCGAGCAGACCCTGAACCAGCTCCTTGTGGAAATGGATGGGTTTGAGGCTAACGAGGGCGTGATCATCATCGCGGCCACGAACCGTCCTGACGTGCTCGACCCCGCCCTGCTGCGTCCGGGTCGGTTCGATCGTCAGATCATGGTGCCAAATCCCGACGTCGTCGGCCGTGAGCGCATCCTGCGTGTCCACGTCCGCAAGGTGCCCTTGGCACCGGATGTCGACCTCAAGGTCATCGCGCGCGGCACCCCGGGCTTCTCCGGCGCCGACCTAATGAACCTCGTCAACGAATCCGCTCTCCTCGCGGCTCGTCGTGGCAAGCGAATCGTCACGATGCACGAGTTCGAAGACGCCAAGGACAAGGTGATGATGGGCGCCGAGCGGCGCACTCTGGTCATGACCGAGGATGAGAAGCGGCTCACTGCCTATCACGAGGGCGGCCATGCCATCGTCGCCTTCAACGTGCCGGCCACCGATCCCGTCCACAAGGCGACGATCATTCCGCGCGGCCGGGCGCTCGGCATGGTCATGCAGTTGCCGGAACGCGACAAGCTGTCCATGAGCTTCGAGCAGATGACCTCCCGTCTTGCCATCATGATGGGCGGCCGCATCGCCGAGGAGATGACCTTTGGTGCAGACAAGGTGACTTCGGGCGCCCAGTCGGACATCGAGCAGGCGACCCGTCTCGCTCGCATGATGGTGACCCGGTGGGGCTTCTCTCCTGAGCTCGGTACCGTGGCCTACGGCGAGAACAACGACGAGGTCTTCCTCGGCATGTCCATGGGCCGTCAGCAGACGGTTTCCGAAGCCACCGCCCAGAAGATCGACGCCGAGGTCCGCCGTCTCGTCGAGACCGGCCTTGAGGAAGCGCGTCGCATCCTCGGAGAGCATAAGGACGATCTCGAAGCGCTCGCCCAGGGGCTCCTTGAGTACGAGACCCTTTCGGGGGACGAAATCAAGAACTTGATCGCAGGAAAGCCGCCGATCCGCGATGCGGGCGATGGACCGGCGCCTATTCGCGGTTCTTCCGTCCCCTCCGCTGGTCGTGGCCGTCCGCGGGACAGCGAGGGTGGGCTGGAGCCCCAACCGCAGGCGTGACGCCCACGTGATCACTCTACGAAGATAACAAAGCGGCGAGGGCGACCTCGCCGCTTTTCTTTTGGTTGCCAAAGCCCAATCCGGACGGCATCGCGGATCGACACTATGGCGAGGTACGGGTCGACCGTGTCCATCGTCGCGATAAGGCGCCACTATCGATGTACGAAGCGGCACAGGACGCGATCGGTGAACTGACTGATCCGGAACACCGTCTCGTGGAGGCCGGCCGTGCAGGCGACATCCTGAGGCTCGCCCCCGAGGAGGCCATCCGCGCCAGCGTGATCCGGGCTCTCGTCTGCGCCGAGAGAACGGACTGGCCCGTGGCTCCCGAGGGCGTGCGGCTCGTCGGCGGCCGTGTCGTGGGCCTCCTTGCATGTGCCGACCGCTACCTTGTCAGACCGCTCTGGATCGACGATGCGGAGATCCCGGACGGCATCGACATCAGCAACAGCCATACGCGGACATTGTCTTTCGAGAAGAGCCGCATCGGTAACGGCTTGTCGGCTCAAGGCGTGACAATTGCCGGACCGCTCTTCATCTCTCATGCCACCTTCACTGGCACCTGCGATATCAGCGGAGCCTCGATCGCCAGCACATTCACGGCAGACGGAGCCGTGTTCGATCACCCCAATGGAGATGCGATCAACGCCCAGCGCAGTTCCATGGCTGGGTCTTTCCTCAATCATGCGACGGTGAAGGGAGGGTGCCGCTTCCTCGGTGCGACGATCCGAGGGCAATTCGTCGCCGTGGGTGCGGTCTTCGACAACCCCGCCGGCGATGCCATTGATGTGCAGGACATGACGGTAGCGGGGATCTTCCTCGATGGCGCCACCATCATGGGCACCTGCCACCTCGTCAGCGCTCACATTGCCGCGCAGTTTGCCGCCGAGGGGGCGACATTCCATCAACCGAACGGTACCGCCATCAATGCCCAGGGCAGCCGTATCGGCAGCGTCATCCTGCGCGGCGGTGTCGGACCTGACAACGTCCCCATTCCCAGCACGATCAACGGCGGCCTCAATTTCAGCCGCGCAACCGTAGAGCATCATTTCGAGATCAGCGGAGGCACTCTGACGGGTGGCCCGTCCGGTGCGCTCGATGGGCGCGGCATCGAGACGAAGGGACGATTCATCATAGGGCGCGACGCCTATGTCACCGGTGCGATCCTGCTCTCGGGGGGCGAGATTCGCGGCTCCCTCGATCTCTCCGGCAGCCACATCCTGTCAAGCGCGATTGCCCAGGACACTTACGGCGAAGCTGCGCATGGGGTGGCGAGCTTTGAAGACGATCCCTTGCGCTTCGTTGCCCTCGATCTCAGCGAATCCAATATTTCGCACCTGATCATGCCTGATGCCACAGACATGCGGTATCCGGCATGCGGACGCCCGCGCGGAATCGTCGATCTTTCCCGGCTGAAGGTGGGCACCTATGTGGATTTTGCCTCCGCCTGGCCAGTTCCTGTGCCTCTGCACCGTAGTCTCGGTCCTGACAGGTTTCGCGATGCGAAGGATCGCGACGCCGATCACCTCATCCTCGACGGGTTCGAATACCAGCATCTAGACAATCCAGACGGCGACGCAGTGCCCTCGCTGCCGACGCATACGGCGAGGCAGCGCTGGCTCCGCGGGCAATCCCGCGACGATCTCGTCACCCGGCTTCGCCCGCAACCTTGGCGCCATCTCGCCAAGGTGCTGGCCAGCCAGGGTTACGAGGAGGATGCTCACCGCATCGCAATCGCCCGCCGCGTGGCCGAGCGGCACGCGCGTGAAACCGGGTGGTTCCTGCGCTGCATCAACTGGCTGCTGCACGTCCTGGCCGATTATGGGTTCAATCCATGGAAGGCCGTGGGCTGGTCGGTTGTGGTCATCGTGGTCTGGGCCGCCGTCTATACCGGCGCTGCCTTCGAATCCTGCAAAGCGGGGCCACGTCTCTGCCAGGACGGTGAGATTTTCGTCCGAACGGCGGCGGCCGATTTCGTGCCGGGCGTCACGAGCAGCGACGAGGCGAGGGATAAGCTCGTCAACCTCTACCCGGCCTTTGATCCGCTGGCCTATTCGTTCGATACCTTCATGCCGCTCTTCGATGCCGGCACGGACCGGTTTTGGCGGGTGAACACGGCGACCTGGCGAGGGGTGGCGCTGTATTATTTCAGCATCGCAGAGCAGATCGAGGGCGCCGTCCTCGTTTCCCTGATCATTACCGGCTTCACCGGCCTCCTCACCCGCGACGAAGCTTGACCGCACTGGGACGCAGCACCATTCGTTTGCCATGCTTCGATACCATTCAGCGAAACGAAACCGGCTATGACGGGCCGTGACGATCAGGATTGAAGAACGTGCGTAAGTATTTCGGCACAGACGGCATCCGGGGCCGCGCCAATGGGGTGATCACCCCTGAACTCGCCCTCAAGGTAGGGCAGGCGGCGGGATTGGTGTTCCAGCGGGGCGATCACCGCCACAGGGTCGTGATCGGCAAGGACACCCGCTTATCTGGCTACATGATCGAGACGGCCCTCGTCGCGGGGTTCACATCGGTGGGCATGGACGTGATGCTGCTCGGCCCCATGCCGACGCCGGCCGTGGCCATGCTCACCCCCTCCATGCGCGCCGATCTCGGGGTCATGATCTCCGCCTCGCACAATCCGTTCGAGGACAATGGCATCAAGCTGTTCGGCCCGGACGGATTCAAACTGAACGACGATGTCGAGCGCGCCATCGAAGCCTTGATCGACGGGGAACTGCACAAGAAGCTTGCCGGCCCGCGCGATCTCGGCCGCGCCAAGCGGATCGAGAGCGCGCACGCCCGCTACATCGAATTCGCCAAGCGCACGCTGCCCCGCAACGTCACCCTCGACGGCCTGCGGGTGGTGGTCGATTGCGCGAACGGCGCAGCTTACCGCGTCGCGCCGGAAACTCTGTGGGAACTCGGCGCAGAAGTGATCGCCATCGGTGTCGACCCCGACGGCTTCAACATCAACCACGATGTCGGCTCGACGGCACCTGCGGCCCTTGCCGCCAAGGTGCGGGAGTTGCGGGCGGATATCGGCATTGCCCTCGACGGCGACGCGGACCGTGTTCTCATCGTCGATGAGAAGGGCCAGTCGGTGGATGGCGACCAGTTGATGGCCGTCGTGGCGCGCTCCTGGAAGGACGACGACCGGCTGACCCAGCCCGGCATCGTCGCAACGATCATGTCCAATCTCGGCCTCGAGAGGTTCCTCGGCGGGATCGGCCTCGGCCTCGCTCGCACGGCGGTCGGTGATCGCTACGTCCTCGAGCACATGCGTGAACACGGTTACAATCTCGGCGGTGAGCAATCGGGGCACATCATCATGTCGGATTACGCCACCACCGGGGACGGTCTCGTGGCGGCACTCCAGCTTCTGAGCGTGGTCAAGCGCCAGGAGCGGCCAGTGAGCGAAGTCTGCCATTGCTTCGACCCGCTGCCGCAAATCCTCAAGAACGTGCGCTACCGCTCCGGCACGCCGCTTCAGCAGGATGCGGTCGTCACAGCCATCGCCCATGGCCGCGAGCGTCTCGGTGAGACCGGCCGCGTCGTCATCAGGCCCTCAGGCACGGAGCCGGTCATTCGTGTGATGGCAGAGGGCGATGACCGTAGCCTCGTCACGGAAGTGGTGGACGATATCGTCGATGCCGTCGCCAAGGCCGCGGCCTAATCACGCAACGCCTCCGGCGCGAGGTAGCACCATGCCGTGAGGAGAGCTCTTCTGAGCATCTCCTCATCCGCCCCATCCAGGGACAGGTTGGTCCAGCCACGCCGCCCCCATGCGCCGGGAACGGGGTCGAACAGGTCCGGCTCCGCCTCGACCAAGAGCGTCTGATGCTCGGCCGGAAATTTGAGAACAACGCGTTCATCGTCGATCCAGAGGGTGGCGAAGATCCGCCCGCCGATGCGAAAATCCGGATGGCCCATATGGGCGCCTTCCTCCACCCCGGGCAGCATTAGCGCCAGGGCGCGCACGTCTTCAGGACGCATTGATTTCTCCGCCTCATTACTCGCGACAACCAGCGAAACGCAGCGCGAATGCAAGTCCTGCGACGCGTCGATATCCTCTGCAAGTTGCAGTAGGGCTTTGGACTCTAACGGTTCGGAAAGGCTAACGTTTAACGTTAAGCACGATTTAACTCATCCGACGGATGATGGGGTCGTCATCCAGGCTGGTGCTCCCACACTTCAGCCGAACGATCGAGTTGAAGGATCCATTATGCGCCGTTCCAAGCTTTCTGCCTTGGCGCGCTCGATCACGCTCCTTGCGAGCGTGGGAGCGCCATGCTTCGCGCAGGCCGCCGACTTGCTTCCCACTTTACCGCCCGAGCCGCTGCCCCCGCCGATCGAGATCGGCGGGGCGTGGTATCTGCGCGGCGACGCCGGTGCCGGTATTCTGGGCGAAGGGCACACCGTCGCGAAGGACGTCACCATCCCTCCGATCCCGTACAAGTACAATGTCCTCAAGGATTATCTGGGCAACCAGGCGTTCGTGGGCGCGGGTATCGGCTATCAGGCCAATTCCTGGCTTCGTTTCGATTTCACCGGCGAGTACCGCTCGGAAGCGAAATGGATTTTCTATGCGGCCGAGACGCCGAGCGGCGGCATCAATCGCACGTCCGGGAAGTTCTCCTCAGTAGTCGGCATGGCCAACGGCTACGTCGATCTCGGCACATATTACGGCGTCACCCCGTTCGTGGGCGCAGGTGTCGGCTTTGCCCACCACATGTTCGGCGGCGTGACCGACAACGGCCAAGGCCTTTATCAGGGCGGCTTTGGCTCGGGTCCGGAGAAGCAGAAGCTCAGTTTCGCTTGGGCGGCCCATGCCGGTCTCGGCTATTCGATTACGCCGAACCTCAAGCTCGAGCTGGCCTATCGCTATCTCAACATGGGTTCAGCGCAGACCGGCACGATCACCTGCGACGCGCCGCCCTTCTGCAAAACGGATTACCACCTGAAGGACATCGCCTCGCATGATGTGAAGGTCGGCATGCGCTGGATCCTCGGCGGCGCCGTTGCTCCGGCGGTCGAGTATCAGCCGATGCCGGAACCGATCGTCCGTAAATACTGAATTTATCAATGACACCACGAAAACGGCGCGGATCGGTATCCGCGCCGTTTTCGTTCATGCGCGCACGACCGCCGGGTTAACGCCGCCGCGATTTGTCTTTTCCAGCTGACGCGCCGTTAGGGTTAAGGCGATCATAACCTTTTAAATTCATCATCTTGGTCAGTCGACCCCCTCGCCGGCATGCACCCGTAACCTGCGCTTTCCGGCCGATGCCTCCGTGAGGACCATGATGACTCCGCCCCGCCCATACCGCACCGCAGCCCTCGCTGCGATCCTCGCTGGACTGGCGATCGGCACTGCCGCGCCGACTCTCGCCGCGGACCTCCTGCCGCCGCCGCCACCTCCGCCGGCTCCCGCCCCGGTCCAGATCGGCAGCGGTTGGTACCTGCGCGCAGATTTCACCGAGAGCTATTTCGATCACCCCAAGGACGCGACGCTGGTCGAACCGGGCACGCCGCCCCTGGTGCGGCTGCGCCTGAGCCATCAGCCCGGCTATGGCGGCGGCATCGGCTACCGCTTCAACAACTGGCTGCGCATGGACGCAACCATCGACCAGCGCCTGCCCAGCCGCTTCAGCACCTACTCGTCGGGTTCGAACTTCGCGAACGGGTACAACGTCGAAGCCGGCAAGCTCGACGTGCTGACGGCCCTCGTGAACGTCTATGCGGACCTCGGCACGTGGTGGGGACTCACTCCTTACATCGGCGGCGGTATCGGTATCGCGCAGAAAGACTTCCGCAACGCCTATACCCAGACGACCTGCACCGTTCCCGTGCTCTGTGACGGAAGCCCGGTGGTTGGCCCTCGCCCCGCTGCCGCACGTCGCAACGGTTCGGTCACGTCGCTGGCTTGGGCATTGACCGGAGGCGTTTCCTACGAGATCGGCGCGGGCTTCGCGATCGATGCGAACTACCGTTACGTCAATCTCGGCCGCGCCAAGACGGGCCTTGACGATTTCGGCTTCGGGACCCGCCTCAAGGACATCTCGGCCAACGAGGTTCGCGTCGGCCTGCGCTACAGTTTCGCCGGCGGTGCCGCCGCCTTCGGGGGCGGCGGTTACGGTGGCAGCAATCCCTACGAGTAGGGCAGGGCGCGGCGCGCCGGGACCTTCGGGCGCCTTATACATACACGCCTAAAGCCCGCCCGGCCCGCGCCGTGCGGGCTTTCTCGTCATACGACCACGAGAATAAACTTCGCCGTTATCCATTAAAGCTGAATGCAACGGACCATTAAGGTTACTGTAATAGAAAGGACGCAAGGTTCAGGAAGAACAGTCGGGCTGCAGCCCTGAGGACGACCTCAATGCGTACCGTCACCCTTGCACTCCTGACCTGCATCACTCTCGGCTGGCTTCCGGCCGCCCATGCCGCCGATCTCGACTATGGCGTGCTACGTGGTCCAGACTACGAGCCGACCTCGGCCGAAATCGATTGGAACGGTGGATATTTCGGCGGGCATGCCGGCTACACGACCACGTCACTCAATTTCGGACCGTCCGGACAATCGGATCTCGCGCAGATCCTTCGGAGCACTGCAATCGAGAGCGAGTATCGCATCTCGGGCAGCAATACCCTGAAGCCTGCTCGCCCCCACGATGTCGGGATTGGAGGGTTTGCCGGCTATAACTACCAATTCGACGAGGCCGTCATTGGACTGGAGGTCGATTATTCCAGCGTCAATCAAAAGGGACGATCAGAGGACAGCCTCACCCGGCGCGTGATGCTCAGCAATGGAACCTATGATATTTACAGGATCTCCACCGCCGCGCATGCCAGCCTTCAGGATTATGCGACGATACGCATGCGAGCAGGTTACCCGGTGGGGGCATTTCTACCCTTCGTGACTGCCGGGTTGGCGATAGGTCGGGCCGTGGTCGGCAATGACGTGAGCGTCGATCTCAGGGAATATTCGGACATCAACCGGACGAATCTCGTCGGCGGCCTGAGCGAAAGCGGTGGCACCACCAAAGAGAAATACAGCCTCGGATATGCGCTCGGGATCGGCGGGGATTACCTCCTTACACAAAACATCTTCGTGCGTGGTGAATACCAATACCTCCAGTTCGCCAAATTTGGAGACGTAAAGGTGAACGTCAATACGGTTCGTGGCGCGGTTGGCATAAAGTTCTAAGCAGTCTCCGGTCGCGAGGATTACCCGAGACACTCGCATGGCGACCCGGCTCAAAGCTCTAAGAGGTTACGCGGTGGTCAGGTACATTTTCGCTACCGGCATGGCGGCCATCGCGCTTACCTCGGGTTCGCATGCCGAGGCAGGCGGGCGACGGAACTGCTCACATGTCGGATACGATCACCCCCAGCATGCTCATCGCCATCGCGCCGTACTATCGTCTCGGATACCACATCGCGACGGTTGTTACCGGCCGGCCCCGCGCGCCATGAGAACCATGTACGCTCCGCCGGTCGTCCTTAGTCTCGTTCCCACACACAACCCCAACGCACCAGTCTACAACGAACCTCCACCGCGCTTTTCCCACGACTGACCGGCGTCAGCTTTCCAGTTCGCTGTCCCAGTAAAGGTAGTCCAGCCAGGTGTGGTGGTATTCGCGGTGATCGAATTCCGGCTGGCGACGATGGAGTTCATGCCGCGTCGGCCGGTGAGGCTCGTGCAGGAGCGGCATCTCCGCTTCCGCCGGAGTACGATTCGCCTTGCGCAGGTTGCAGGGTGAGCAGGCGGCGACGACATTCTCCCAGCTCGACAAGCCGCCCCGCGAACGCGGAATGACATGGTCGAAGGTCAACCCGCCCGAGGGCATCCGAAGTCCGCAATACTGACAGGAGAAGGTATCGCGCAGGTAGATGTTGTAGCGCGTGAAGGCCGGACTGCGCGCCAGGGTCACGTAGTTCTTGAGGGCGACGACGCTCGGGACCCGCAGGGCGCGGCTCGGCGAGCGGGCCTCGATATCGTAGCTAGCCACAAGCGTGACCCTGTCGAGGAACAGGGCGGTGAAAGCGTCCTTCCAGGACCATAAGGACAGCGGATTATACGAAAGCGGCCGGTAATCCGCGTTGAGGACGAGCGTTTGGAGATCCAGCATGGCGCTACTCTCTTGACGGATCGACGAAGGGACGACGCAACGCGTTACGGCGCGGCATCGTCCCCGGATGATGAAAGATCGGTGGTCCCGGCAGTTCGGTCTTCGACTTTGGCATCCGACGAACAAATCTCGGTCGCCGGACCGGCACAGGATGCGAAGAGAACAGATGATCGGGGAGGGTGGACCGGCCTGGGCTTAGCCAAAAGCGGTCGCATCGGGCGGGAACGCCCGGTTCGTGGCGAGGCACATCAACATGGACGGCCAACGCCACCTCCTCGCGTCGATACGAAAAGGCTCTGTCCATTGCACGGTAGTCTAATATCAGCATGACACGCTTGTGAAGGTTGCCCGGTCGATCCCCGACGTCGCGGCCCACAATCTTTCGGGCCGCCTCAGCGAATGATGTGTCTGCGGCACCCTTTCGCCCCATTGATCGGCCATCCGACGATCCGACTTTTGACCCGCGGCCGCTCTCGGCGTGTGAGGTGCCTTCGCTGGCGCTCCCGTGATGACCACGGCTCTTGCCGGAGACGGGGCCTGCAAGTGCCTGCCCCACGCGCCGGGGTCCGCCTGCCGACGCCAGAGGGGCGGGCGTTCTGAGCCGATGAAAGGAACGACATGGAACTGGGATTCATGAAGGGCAGAATGCGACATGCAGCGCTCCTTGCCGCGTGGATGGGTGCTTCCCTACTGAATCCCCTTCCGGTTCTGGCCCAGGCGGCGCCCGCCGCCCCCGCGCAGACGGAGCCGGCAAAGCCGCCGCCCGCCGCCGTCCCACCCGCTGTTACAGCCCCCGCTCCGGCCGCGAAGCCGCCAGCACCGAAACAGGCGGTGTCGGAGGCGATCAAGAATGTCCGCGACCGGCTCGACGAAGCCAAGGCCAATCTCGACGAGCGCGAGAAGCTTCTTGCAGGCCGCAACGTCGATCCCGCCAACCTGCTGAAAGCACGCGACGGCCTCGACGCCATTGCAGACCGAATCCGTCAAATCATCGATGCCACCACCCCTCGCCTCGAAGCCGCCCGCGAGCGCCTAACGCAGCTCGGCCCGAAGCCGAAGGAAGGCGAGGAGGGCGAGGACGTCGCCAAGGAGCGGGTCGAGCGCGAACATGCGGTCGCTGAGATCGACGAGACACAACGGCTGGCGAAATCGCTCCTCGTGCAGAGCGACCAGATCATTGACCAGATCACCAACAAGCGTAGGGCGGCTTTCACTCGCGGCCTGTTCGAGCGCTCGTCGGCACTGGTGAATCCCGACCTTTGGATGCGTATCGCCGACGATGTCCCGCGCGACATACGGGCTCTCCAAGCCGCCGTCACCGATATCGCAGGCCTGTTCGGCCGCAACGGATCAATCTGGAATCTCCTCCTACTCGGGGTAGCTCTGGGCATCTCCGTGGCGCTGTATTTCGGACGCCGGAACATCGCCCCGCGCCTCGGGCGGCGCAGCCAGAGCGTGGTCGATCCGACTCAGCGCATGAAGCTGATGGCGGCCTGGCGCGTCTTCCTCCTCGGCACCGTGCCGGCGGTGGTGGGAAGCTACGCCGTCTATTACGCTCTCGATTCCACGGACCTGCTGCCGCAGCGACTCATGCCGGTGGCCGGCGCCATCCTCGGCGGCCTCGCCTTCATCGCCTTCGTCGAGGCCCTGTGCGATGCGCTGCTGTCGCCGGAAAAACCGTCCTGGCGTCCGGCTCCGCTCAGCGATTCGACGGCGTCGCGGCTGACGCGGCTCGCCGTCGGCATCGCCACGGTGATCACCGTGGTGAAGTCCATCGAGGCGCTCAATTCCGGCATCTACGCCGCCCTGTCGATCTCCATCGCCACCCGTGGCATCGGTGCCCTTGCCACCATCCTGATCCTCGCCATCGGCCTGCATCGCTTCGCCGACACGGCGGATAAGGAGGAGGCGTGTTTCGGTCCCTACGTTGCGCCGGAATCCACCACCACGATCGGCGGGCCGGCGCGCCTCCTCGGATGGGCGGCCGTCATCGTCATCGGCATCGCGCCCCTCGTTGGCTATGTCGCCTTCGCCGCCTTCCTCATCGACCAGTTGGTCTGGACGGCGTGCCTGATCGCGCTCCTCTACCTGCTCATCTCCAGCGCCGACACATTCATCGGCGGTACGCTCAAGGACGAGACACGCTTCGCCACAGCGCTTCAGGCCAATACTGGCCTGCGCAAACGCTCGATCAACCAGATCGCCGTTCTGTCGACGGGACTCGCCCGAGTGGTTCTAATCCTAGTGGCCGCCTTGCTGGCGCTGGCGCCGTGGGGTCTCGATTCCACCGACGTCTTCACCTCCGTGCGTAGCGCCTTCTTCGGCTTCAAGGTCGGAGACGTGACGATCTCGCTCTCCACCATCGCCTATGCGGTGGGACTTCTCGTCATCGGCGTCGTCATCACCCGCGCCGTCCAGCGCTGGCTTGAACAGACCTACCTGCCGGCCACCGACCTCGACGCCGGTCTGCGCAACTCCATCTCCACCATCACCGGCTATTGCGGATTCCTGATCGCCCTGGCGCTGGCCTTCTCCTATCTAGGCTTGAGCCTCGAAAAGCTGACCATCGTCGCCGGTGCGCTCTCCGTCGGTATCGGTTTCGGCCTTCAGTCCATCGTCAACAACTTCGTCTCGGGCCTGCTGCTGCTGTGGGAGCGCCCGATCCGCGTCGGCGATCAGGTGCTCATCGGCGACAGCGAGGGCATCGTGAAGCGCATCTCGGTGCGCTCCACCGAGATCCAGACCTTCGACCGTTCGGCGGTGATCGTGCCAAATTCGAACCTCATCTCGGGTATCGTGAAGAACCGGGTGCGAGGCGATCGCACCGGCCGCGTCACCATCACGGTCAACGTCCTACGCAACCAGGATCCGGTCCGTGCCGCCGAGATGCTGGTGGCCTGCGCCTCTGCCCATCCGGACGTGCTGAAGGAGCCGGCGCCGCGAGTGGTGTTCCGCAAGATCGGCGATCCCTTCCTCGAATTCGAACTGATCGCGATGATCGTCGATGTGAGCATGGGCCTGAAGGTCACGAGCGACCTGAACTTTTCCGTGTTTCAGGCCTTGTCCGGCGCAGGGTTCATCCCGGCCCTCGGTCCCGGATCGAGCGTCGTCACCGTCCAAGGCCTGGAGCCGGTCCAGACCGCGCTCGGGCAGATCGCCGGCGTGTTCGCGCAAAACCGGAGCCAGGATCGGCCGGCTCAAGCGGAGGAGGTCGATGACCGGCAGGTCAGCCCTTCAGCAAACGAGGAAGCCGAGCCGATGCGCTCGGCAACGCCCCGTGAACCGAACCGGCGGAGGAGCCCTGCGGAGGTGTCGTAGACCGACACGATCGACGATGAAGGCGGGGCCAGAACGATGACGATGAGATTCCGGATGTTCGGCCTCGCGCTTCTGGGCGGTCTGGCGCTATCCGGCTGCGCCAAGGAAGCACCGACCACCGGTGCGCTCCCGAGCCTGTACTGGCCGATGACCACCTCCGGCGCATCGGTCGATACGGCCACCGCACGCGATATGATCTCTGCCTATCGTGCGCGAAGCGGCGGTGCCCCCCTACGGATCGACCCGGACCTGCAGCGTCTGGCCGAAGCCGAGGCAGCGGCGATGGCGGCCGCCGACAAGCCGAGCCAGGCCCAGACGGTAAAGGTCGCGGTGCAGCGGCTCGGCTATGCAGGCGCGCAGGCCAATCTCTCCGCCGGCTACCACACCCTGGCGGAGGCCTTCTCGGGATGGCGCGACAGCCCGGCTCATAACGCCGTCATGCTGGCTCCTCGGGCGACACGCATGGGCATCGCCACGGCCTATGCTCCGAATTCGAAGTACAAGGTCTATTGGGCGCTGCTGGTCGCCGAGTGAGCCCCCCTCTCAGGGCAGCTTCATCGAACGCGGCGTCGGTGCCGGCTCGCTCATGAGTGTCACCGTCACGCGGCGGTTCGAGGAGAGATACGGATTGTCCGGGAACAATGGTTCGGTATCCGCCTTGCCGGAGACCGAAGCGAAGCGATCGTCGGGCACACCGGCACCGGCGAGGATCTCGCGCACGCTGATCGCGCGGTTGGCCGAGAGTTCCCAGGGTGGGGCAGGGGGGCGCGTGCCAGGCCTGTCGGTCGCGGTGTAGCCCGTCACCGCGATGCGGTTGGGCAATTGGCGGATGACGGGGGCAAGCTTCTCCAAAAGACGCCGGGTCCGGTCGTTCGGGCGGCTCGACCCGTTCGGGAACATCGTGCTGCCGTCCTGATCCACCAGGGAAAGGTCGAGGCCCTTCTGCGTCGGAGTGACGATGACGTTCTTCGAAAGCTCCGCGATCTCAGGCATGTCTTGCATCGCCTGACGCAGGCTCGCGGCGGCTAGACCAAACGCCTCCGGGTAGCCGCTGTCAGGGGTACCCTCAGTAGCGCTCGCTTCAAGTTCCGGCGGTTTAGGCCGATCGGTGGCCTGTTCGGGCGGGATGTCGCGGCGGTTCTTGATATGCCCTGGCGTCGGAAGTCCGTTCACCTCGATGATGCCTGCGAAACGCGATTCCTTATTGACGCCGAACGCATCGCGCATGGAGCCGGCAACGGCCTGCATCTTCTTTTGGTCCTGGGTGGAATAGGCCGCGATCATCACGAAGAAGCTCATGAGCAGCGCCATCAGATCGGCGAAGGTCACGAACCAACCGTGACCGCCATGGCCCCCACGCTTCTTCCTGGCCACGGCCGGTTACCCTCTTCCCGTCAGGCCGCTTCCGCCGCGAGGTCGTCGCGGTGGTTGTGCGGCAGGTAGGCGACCAGCATCTCGCGCACGAGGGACGAGCTCTTCGAGTCGCGGATGAGCAGGATGCCGTCGATGATGAGGGAGCGGGAGACGTCCTCCTCCTCCAGCTTCACGTGCAGCTTGTCGGCGAGCGGGAGCGCGATCATGTTGGAGATCAGCGCGCCGTAGAGGGTGGCGAGCAACGCGGTCGCCATGGCGGGGCCGAGCTTGGATGGGTCCGACATGTTGGCGAACATCGTCACCATCCCGAGAATGGTGCCGATCATGCCCCAGGCGGGGGCGCAGTCTCCGAAGGCGCGGTAGATCTTCGAGCCTTCGTCGAGATGCATGAGGAAATTGTCGCGGTCGCGCTCCATCGTGTCACGGATGAACTCGCGGTCGTAACCGTCGGCGATGTAGCGGGCGCCCTGAGCCAGGAAGGGATCGGAGATCTCCATGTTCTCCAGGGCCATCGGGCCGGATTTGCGCACGACGTCGGCGATCTTGGTGATTTCCTCGATGAGTTCGCGCGGTCTGATCGCCCGCATGGTGAAGGCGTAGCGCATGCCCATAGGCAGGCCATGCATCATCGTGGCGAATGGGAAACGGATCATCGTGGCCGCGGTGGAACCGCCGAAGATGACGATGACCGCGTGCTTATCGAAAAAGGCGGCGAAGTTGCCGCCATCAATCATGATCAGGGTGAAGACGACACCGAAGCCGCCGAGAAGCCCGATACCGGTTGCGAGATCCATGGTGAACCCTGGTCGGCTTACCCAGCACCGCGGAAGAGCATCCGAGCGGAAAGCGACTTGGCCAGAGTTAGGCGGACGCGCTGAACGAACCGTAAAGGATAACGGTCCGCCCGGCGCATTCCTGTCATTCGCCGTTCAGGGTGGCCTTGCGATAAGCCGAGCACGCCGAATGGCTTGTGATCTCCGATGAATGGGGGCCGGGTCGAAGGCGAAGGGTTGAGGGCGAAGGTTCCGGCAAAAGGGACCGCGCCGTGATTGGCATCGGAGCACACGTCGTCATGCCGTTGGTTCGTCTCTATGCGCGCGTCATGGGCCTACTGGGCGCCGATCGGCGGCTGGCAGCCCTACTCGCTGTCGCCAATGTGGCCCTCGCGGTCGCGGCTTTCGCCGAGCCGCTGCTCATGGGGCGCATCATCGATCAGCTGACGCATCTGAAGAGCGACGGTAACGCCTTCTCGACACTGGCGCCGCTCATCGGCGCATGGGTCGCCTTCGGCCTGTTCACCATCGCGGCCGGCGTCACCATCGCTCTGCATGCGGACCGGCTGGCCCATCGCAATCGCCTCGCCTCCATGGCGAATTACTTCGAGCATGTCCTCGAACTGCCCCTGGCATTCCATTCCTCGAATCATTCCGGCCGCGTCCTGAAGGCGATGCTGGAAGGATCGAACGGCATGTTCTGGCTCTGGCTCGGCTTCTTCCGCGATCATTTCGTCGCCGTCGTGTCCCTGGCTGTCCTCCTGCCGATGACCCTGTTCGTGAACTGGCAGCTCGGCTCGATCCTGGTCGTGCTGGTGACGATGTTCACCGTGCTCACCACCTTCGTCATGCGTCGCACCGAGATGCTGCAGGGCCGGGTTGAGGCCTACCAGTCGGGCCTTGCCGCCCATGCCTCTGACGCCCTCGGCAACGTCGCCGTGATCCAGTCCTTCACCCGCGCCAAGGCGGAGAAGGAAGCCATGCATGGCATCATTCGCAACCTGCTCGCGGCCCAGATCCCCGTCCTGTCGTGGTGGGCGCTCGCCAACGTCGCGACCCGCGCCGCCGCCACCCTGACCATGACGGCCATCTTCATCACGGGTATCGCCCTGCATCAGCACGGCATGGCCTCGATCGGCGAAGTGGTGGCCTTCATGAGCCTTGCCACCATGCTCGTCGCCCGCCTCGATCAGGTCGCCACCTGCATCAACGGTCTGTTCCAGCAGATGCCCAAGATCGCCGAGTATTTCGAGATTCTGGACACGACCCCGGCCGTCCACGATCGTCCCGGCGCCATGCAGGTGGCCCGTTTCGAGGGCGAGGTCTCCTTCGATCAGGTCGGGTTCTCCTATACCCCGCGCCGCAAGGCCGTGGAGAGCGTCTCCTTCACGGCGCAGGCCGGGCAGACCATCGCCCTCGTCGGAACCACCGGCTCGGGCAAGTCGACCACACTGGGCCTGCTGCACCGCGCATTCGACCCGGATACCGGCGCGATCCGCATCGACGGTACCGACATTCGCGATATCGGCCTCTCCTCCCTGCGTCACAACATCGGCGTGGTGTTCCAGGAGCCGATGCTCTTCGCCCGCTCGATCCGCGAGAATCTCCAGGTCGGCCGTCCCGATGCCACCGATGCGGAGATGCTCGACGCCCTCGACCGCGCCCAGGCGACGGAGTTCATGGATCGCCAGTTCGACGGTCTCGACACGATCATCGGCGAGCGCGGTCGCTCGCTCTCCGGCGGCGAGCGCCAGCGTCTGTCCATCGCCAGGGCGCTGCTCAAGAATCCGCCCGTGCTGATCCTCGACGAGGCCACGTCCGCCCTGGACGCGACCACGGAGCGGAAGCTGCAGGGTGCGCTCGAAGCCGTAATGGAAGGCCGGACCACCTTCGTCATCGCCCACCGTCTGGCGACGATCCGCAACGCCGACCGCATCCTCGTGTTCCACGAGGGCCGGATCGTCGAATCGGGAACCTTCGAGGAACTCGTCGCGGAGAACGGACGCTTCGCCGACCTCGCCCGGGCGCAGTTCATGGCCGGTGCCGACGCCTCCGAGCCCGCACTCGCCCTGGCAGCCTGACAAGAGACGCCCCTCCCCCTTTGCGGGGGAGGGGCCACTCCGGGAACTATCCGACGGGAGTCTCTATCTCCACCTCTTCCTCAGCCCAGACCCGGAACTTCGTCAGCACGTTCGATCCAAACGTATGGGTCAATGGAACATCCGCCGCATCGCGCCCCCGGGCGACGAGGATGCGGCCCCGACGAGGAGCGTTGTTGCGTGGGTCGAAGACATGCCACGCGCCGCCGAGATAGACTTCGGTCCAGGCGGCAAAATCCCCGGGCGGATGTGGCTCGGGTTCGCCGATGAAGCTGAGATAACCGGTGCAATAGCGGGTCGGCATGTTGAGGCCACGGCAGAACGCCACGAACAGGTGAGCATAGTCGCGACAGACCCCACGCCCGACGGCAAGAGCATCGGCGGCGGTACGATCCACATTCGAATAGCCGTAGCCGAAGCTGATATGGCCGTGGACCCAATCGCAGACCGCCTGGGCGCGGGCCCAGCCGGGCGGGACGTCGCCGAACAGGCGCCACGCTTCGTTCGAGAGCAGGTCGGATTCGCAGTAGCGGCTCGCCACGAGGAAGGGCAGGGCCTCCAAGGGCAGGTCTTCGATGGGATGCTGGATCGCTTGCGGCACGACCGGATCGAGATCGCCGTCATCATCGAGCCATCCCTCCACCGACAGGGTCACGGCCCCCGCCGGTGCTACGAGGCGGCAGCACCGGTTGCCGAAATCGTCGATGAACACTTCGTGCGGCGTCTCGGGGCCGATGGCCAGACGGTCCGGCTCGGTCGCGCGCGCGAACCGGCTCGGATGCGCCGTCAACCGGACGATCATCGGAGTAGGATAGGCGAAGTCGTAGCCCATCTCGCAGCCGAACCTGATGCGCATTACCCTTGAACCTCCGACCGACCATCGCGCCAGCCCTGTCGCCCTCATGCCCGCGCTAGACCGTTCGGCATAGGCCGCGAAGGTCACAGGTGGATGTCGGCATGCCGGCTGCGGCACCCTGCTTCAGTGCCGGCGCGCCTCGGCCTGTCTTGCCAGCATCCGGGCCTGGAGCCGCTGGCGTCGTGCTGCAATGACGGTGCCATTGATTTCGCCACCGAACAGGAACATCGCGGCGAGCCAGTAGAGAAAAACTAGAAAGACCATCGCGGTCGCCAGTCCGCCATAGGTGGAGGCGTAAGCGGTGGAGAACCGGTCGAGGTAGAAGCCGAACCCGAGGCCGGCAAGGAACCAAAGCACCAGCGTCACCAGGACGCCGGGCAACACCGAGAGGATCGGACGGCGGCCGGCCGCCACGAATTTGTGGGCGATGACGAGAACCGCCGCGAGGAGAAAGGCGGTGATGCCGATGCGGCCGAGGGCGACAGTGAGGCTCAACGGCTCGAGCCCCGGCGCCACGTCGATGACCCTGCGCCAGATCAGCGGCCCCAGGACAACCAGCAGAGCGAAGGCGAGCATGGCGAAGGCGCCGCAGACGACGTAGCCGATCGATTCGAGGCGGGTGAGCCACCAGGGCCTGGTCTCGCGCAGGCCGTAGGCACGGTTGAGCCCTACCCTGAGGCTCTCGACCCCCGAGGAGGAGAAGTAGAGGGCAAGGAGAGCACCGATGGTGAGCACGCCGCCGCGCTGCTCAGTGAGCACCCGGTGAACCTCCCCGGCAATGGGTTTGGCCACCTCGCGAGGCCAAGCATCGAAAATGAGGATGCCGGCTTCGTCGGCGAGCGATTTGGTGCCAAGGAGGCCGGCCAAGGCCGCGAGCAGGATCAGGAAGGGAAACAGCGAGGTCAGGATCGAGAGAGCGATATGGCTCGCGATCGCCCAGCCGTCATGCGAGACGAAGCGCTGGGCGGCGAGGCTGGCGATGTCGGTGCTGTTGCGGAGACGGCTCACGGCGGTTGGGGCGCTTCTCGTGATCTGTGGGGCTCGACGATACAGACTGTCTAAACGCGAGGCCGGACGACGGCGCAATGTTCGGGGCGATGCATCGCTGCTCGCCACCGGTACGACTTGTGTTCGGCGGTTCGGTGTGTTGCCTGCGCCACCGTCATGTCAGTCGATGCGCCGGCTTCCCCAACCCGCACCGTACCCGCTTCGGTGGTCTCGTCGATCTTCGTCCTGATCTGGGCGTCGGGCTTTGTCGCGGCGCGTTTCGTGGCGCCCCATGCGGAGGCCTTCACATTCGTCGCCATCCGGCTCGTCGGCGTCGCCATCGTTCTGAGCGCCATCACCTTCGGCCTCGGCGCGAGATGGCCTCGGAGTCGCGCGGGATGGCGTGATGCCCTGGTGGCCGGCGTGCTGATGCAGGGCATCTACGTCATCGGCGTATTCTGGTCGGTGGAGCGCGGCCTGCCATCGGGCATCGCTGCCCTGGTCGGTAGTCTCCAGCCCCTGCTCACGGCGGCGATGGCGCGTCCATTCCTCGGTGAAATCGTCAGCCCGCGTCGCTGGACCGGGATCGCCACCGGCTTTGCCGGTGCGCTTCTCGTCCTCGCCCCGAAAATCGGTGCTGCGGACGCGTCCGGCATTCCGGCACTTCCGCTTCTCGCCTGCCTCGGTGCCATGGTGGCGATGACGATCGGCACGCTGTGGCAGAAGAGTCGTGCGGGACAGGCCGAATTGCTGCCGAATGCGGCAATCCAGTTCGTCGGGGCCGCGCTCCTTGCCGTACCGGCGGCGTTTCTGTTCGGCACGGGCCGTTTCGACGCGTCCCTGCCGCTCTGGGGCGGACTGGCGTGGTCGATCCTCATTAACTCGGTGGCGGGCATCCTGCTTCTTCTGGCCCTGATCCGGCGCGGCGAGGTGGCCGGCGTCGCCTCCCTGCTCTTCCTGGTCCCCCCGGTCTCGGCGGCGATGGCCTATCTCCTGTTCGGCGAGACACTGGCCCCAATCCAGATGGCCGGCATGGCCGTGGCCACGATTGGGGTCGCGGTCGCCAGCCGAAGATGAGTTTTTCTTTGATTCGTCTCTCAATAAAATTCAGATCTCCTAGCTTTGCCGAGCAGAACTAGGCTTTTCACGGCAAGAAATAATGAATTCAGGTGGGATAGTGCCGCGCTGCGGCGAGACGCCTCTACAGACTTGGCAAACCTGCCTATAATGAGCGCCAACCCTCATTCTGATTTGAGAGATTCGAACCATGTCCGCTTCCCCGGCCGTCTCCACCGAACCGCAGGATCTCCTGACCCTCGCCCAGGGCGCCGGCGAAGCCGCGAAGGCCCTCGTCGCCGAAGCGACCCGCCGGGTTCGCGCGAAGGTGCTCTCTGCCGAGGGCAAGATCTCGCCGGAGAAGCTCGAGTCCGAGCAGCATGCCGCCCACGGCCTCGCCTGGCTCGCCACCTATGCCGAAGGTGTACGTGAGCTCGGCGCCTATGCAGCGCGCCTGATCGAGACCGGAGAATTCGGGGAGACCGAGGCGCTCCTCGTGAAGATCGGCATCGGCGAATATCTCGACCAGATGTTCTCCGGCATTCCCATGAGCCAGGGCGAGATCGTGCGTCCGACCGGCTCGCTGGGCCTGTCCGCCCGCGAGGTCATGAAGTTCCGGACCGACGCCGTCGAAACCCTGATCGTCGAGGGTAACACGCCTGAGAACCGCGCCGCGCTCGTGGCGCGCATCCGCGACAATGGTGGCTCTGCCACCATCGGCAAGTCCGGCCTCGACGAGGACATGGAGGCGATCCGCTCCGAGATGCGCCGCTTCGGCCTCGCCGAGGTCGTTCCGCACGCCCATGAATGGCACAGCCAGAACGCCTACATCCCGATGGAGATCGTCACCAAGATGGCCGAGCTCGGCGTCTTCGGCCTGACGATCCCAGAGGAATACGGCGGCATGGGCCTGCCCAAGATCTCCATGTGCGTCGTCTCCGAGGAACTGTCCCGCGCCTATATCGGCGTCGGCTCGCTCGGCACCCGCTCGGAGATCGCCGCCGAGCTCATCCTGTGTGGCGGCACCGAGGAGCAGAAGCACCGCTTCCTGCCCGGCATCGCGTCCGGCGATACCCTCCCCACCGCCGTGTTCACCGAGCCGAATACCGGCTCCGACCTCGCGTCCCTCCGCACCAAGGCGGTGAAGGACGGCGACGTCTGGAAGATCTCGGGCAACAAGACCTGGATCACGCACCCGGTCCGCGCCGACATCATGACCTGTCTCGTGCGCACCAAGCCCGAAGAGAAGGGTCACAGGGGTCTGTCGCTCCTCGTTGCCGAGAAGCCCCGCGGGACCGATGAGGATCCCTTCCCGGTGGCCGGCCTGTCCGGCGGCGAGATCCACGTCCTCGGCTATCGCGGCATGAAGGAATACGAGCTCGCCTTCGACAATTTCGAAGTGCCGGCGGCCAACCTTCTCGGCGAAGTCGAAGGCAAGGGCTTCACGCAGCTCATGCAGACCTTCGAATCCGCCCGCATCCAGACGGCGGCTCGCGCCATCGGCGTGGCGCAGAACGCCCTCGACCTCGGTCTCCGCTACGCCGAGGACCGGGTGCAGTTCGGCAAGGCGCTGATCAACTTCCCCCGCGTCGCCGACAAGATCGCCATGATGGCGGTGGAGATCAACATCGCCCGCCAGCTCACCTACTTCTCCGCCCGCGAGAAGGACGAGGGCAAGCGCTGCGATCTCGAGGCCGGGATGGCGAAGCTGCTCGGCGCCCGCGTCGCCTGGGCGGCGGCCGACAACGCCCTGCAGATCCATGGGGGCAACGGCTTTGCGCTGGAATACGCCGTCAGCCGTGTGCTCTGCGACGCGCGCATCCTCTCGATCTTCGAGGGTGCCGCCGAGATCCAGGCCCAGGTCATCGCCCGCCGCCTGCTCGAGACTGCCTGAGCCTTCCCTTCGGAAGCAGCGGCCGGGCAATCAGCCCGGCCGCCCAATGATCATCACAAGGAAAAAAGGCCTGGAACCGGGTTCTCCCCGGCTCCAGGCCTTTTTCATGTCTAGGTCCCTCTTCCCCGTATCCGGGGAAGAGGGACCGATCCTACTCCGCCGGAGCGTGATGGCTCGACGGAATCGAACCAGCCTCGGCCGCCTTCGGCTCGTGCTCGACCGGCTTCGTCCTGAACAGGCGCATGACGAAGACGAAGAAGACCGGCACGAAGAGGACTGCCAGGATCGTGGCGGAAATCATGCCGCCGAGCACGCCGGTACCGATGGCCTGCTGGCTCTTCGAAGCCGCGCCCGAGGCGATGGCCAGGGGGACCACACCGAAGATGAAGGCCAGCGAGGTCATCACGATCGGCCGGAAGCGGAGCGTGGAGGCCTCGATGGTCGCATCGACCAGGGACTTGCCCGGCCGCCACAAGTCCTTGGCGAACTCCACGATCAGGATCGCGTTCTTGGCCGAGAGGCCGATGATCGTGATGAGCCCGATCTTGAAGTAGACGTCGTTGGGCATGCCCCTCAGGTAGACCGCCGCCACCGAGCCGATGACGCCGAGCGGGATCACCAGTAGCACCGAGAACGGGATCGACCAGCTCTCATAAAGGGCGGCAAGGCACAGGAACACGATCAGGATCGACAGGGCCAGCAGCAGCGTCGCCTGACTGCCGGCCTGCTTCTCCTGCAGCGACTGGCCGGTCCAGATGTAGCCGAAGCCTTTGGGCAACTGTTGCATCAGGCGTTCCATCTCGGCGATCGCATCGCCGGAGGTATAGCCCGCTGCCGGCTCGCCGGTGATACGCACCGATTGGTAGCCGTTGAAGCCGATGATCTGCGCCGGCCCGACACTCCATTTGAGATCGGCGAAGGACGACATCGGCACCATCGCGCCCTGGCTGTTCTTCACCCCGTAGTTCAGCAGGTCGGCCGCCTTCAGGCGCTGGCTATCCTCGGCCTGCACGATGACGCGCTGCATCTTGCCCCGGTTCGGGAAGTCGTTGGTATAGACCGAACCGAGATTGACCTGGATCGTGTTGTTGATCTCCTCAAAGTCTACGCCCAAGGCCGCCGCCTTCTCGCGATCGATCACGAGTTCCGCTTGGGGTGCCGGAGGTAGCCCTTCGACATAAACCTTCTGCAGGATCGGGCTCTTCTTGGCGAGGGAGAGCAGTTGTTCCTGTGCAGCCATCAGGGCCGAGTACCCCTTCTGGGCGCGATCCTGAAGGCGGAAACTGAAGCCCGAAGCGTTGCCGAGGTTGTCGATCGGCGGCGGCTCAAGCGCCTGGATCACGGCGTCCTTATATGTGCCGAGCGCCTTGTTGGTCCCCTCCACCAAGGCAGCCGCCGAGTTGGCCGCATCGCGCTCACCCCAGGGCTTCAGTGTCACGAAGGCTTGGCTCGTCACCTGCCCCTGACCGGAGAACGAGAAGCCGTTGACCACCGTCACCGTGGCGACGCCGGACTGGGCCATCAGGTGCTCCTCCACCGCCTTCACCGCGTTGAGGGTGCGATTGAAGGACGAGCCGGGCGGCGTCTGGATATCCACCGTGAAGAAGCCCTGGTCCTCCACCGGAAGAAAACCTTCCGGCATCCGCACGAAAGCGAAGGCGAGTCCGATGACAAGGGCAAGGTAGACCATCATCACCCGGCCCGAGCGCTTGATCATTCCTGCCACGCCGCGGCCGTACCGCGCGGTCTCGCGGTCGACGATCCGGTTGAACCAGCCGAACACGCCGCCCTTGGAATGGCCGTGGCCCTTCTCGATGGGCTTGAGCAGGGTGGCGCAGAGAGCCGGCGTCAGCGTCAGGGCGAGAAGCGCCGAGAAGCCGATGGACGTCACCATGGCAATGGAGAACTGACGGTAGATGATGCCCACCGAGCCGGGGAAGAACGCCATCGGGATGAAGACGGCGATCAGCACCAGGGTGATGCCGATGATGGCGCCGGTGATCTGGCTCATCGCCTTTCGGGTCGCCTCCTTCGGAGACAGCCCTTCCTCGTTCATGATGCGCTCGACATTCTCGACGACCACGATGGCGTCGTCGACGAGGATGCCGATGGCCAGCACCATGCCGAACATCGTCAGCACGTTCACCGAGAAGCCGGCGAGCAACATCACCGTGCAGGTCCCCATGAGGGCGATCGGAACGACGATGGTCGGGATTAGGGTGTACCGGATGTTCTGGAGGAACAAGAACATCACCACGAAGACGAGGATGACGGCCTCCACCAGCGTCATCAGCACCTTCTTGATCGAGGCCTCGACGGCGGGCGTAATGTCGTAGGGGATGTCCCATTGCACGTTGGACGGGAAGAACTGCGACAGCTCCTCCATCTTCGCGCGGATGGCGGAAGCGGTCTCGAGGGCGTTGCCGTCCGGCGCCAGGGTCACCGAGATGCCCGCCGCTTCACCGCCGTTCAGCCGGGTGGTGAACTTGTAATCTTCACCGCCGAGCTCGATCCGGGCGATGTCGCGTAGGCGCACATTCGACCCGTCCGGGTTGGCTCGCAGGACGATGGCGCCGAACTCCTCGGGCGCCGTCATCTGACCCTTGACGATGATGGGAAAGTTGACGGTGTTCGAGGCTGGGCTCGGCATGGCGCCGACGGCGCCCGATGCGATCTGGACGTTCTGGTTGGTGATCGCCTTTGAGACGTCGGACGCGTTCAAGGACAGGCCGCGTAGTTTGTCGGAATCGATCCAGATGCGGAGACTGCGCTCGGTGGAGTAGAGCGTTGCGCGACCCACACCGGGGATACGGCGGATCTCGTTGATGACGTTGCGGATGAGGAAGTCGCCCAGCGCAATCTCGTCCATCGACTTGTCGGGCGAGATCAGGGTGATGATGTTCAGTGTCGCGGCTGAGGCTTCCTCCACCAGCGTGCCCTGCTGGCGTACCTCGGCCGGCAGGCGCGCCTCGACGCGCTTGAGGCGGTTCTGAACCTCGACGCCCGCGAGACTCGAATCCGTGCCCGGCTGAAACTGCGCCGTGATTTCGATGACGCCGAACGCATCGCTCGCGGATTCGAAACTAAGGATGTTGGCCGCGCCATTGAGCTCATCCTCGATGAGGCGGGTGGTGCCGGTATAGAGGTTCTCGACCGACGCTCCGGGATAGGAGGTGGAGAGGGCGATCGAGGGCGGAGCGATGACGGGATACTGCGCGACCGGCAGGCTCGGGATCGACAGGATCCCGCCGAGGCAGATGAAAAGCGCAACGACCCATGCGAAGATCGGGCGATCGATGAAGAAGCGGGCCATGGGTCAGCGAACCTGAGCGGAAGCGGGCTGCGCGGCGGCCGACTTGTCGTCGAGATCGGTATCGTAGGGTTTGGCCTCCGCCTGGGCAGCGACCTTCATCTCGACGGTCTTGACCGACGAGCCGACCGATATCTTCTGGACGCCCTCCACGACGACGCGGTCGCCGGACTTGAGCCCGTCGCGAATGACCCACTGGGAATCCACGACGGGTCCGACCTCCACAGGCTGGAGCATGACCTTGTCATCCTTGCCGACCACCCAGACCTCGGCCTTGCCGTCATTGGTGCGCTGGATCGCCTGCTGAGGCACGGCGATGGCGTCGACGTCGATGCCCTGCTTGATGCGGGCGCGGACATACATGCCCGGGAACAGCTCGTCATGCGGGTTCGGGAACAGCACGCGCAGGGTGACCTGCCCGGTGCTCGGATCGGCGGTGACATCGGAGAACAGCACCTTGCCGGCAGAGCCGTAGAGAGACCCGTCATCCATGATGAGATGCGCGTTGGCGGTGTCGTTGGACAGGCGCGAAAGCTCGCCGCTCGCGAGGTCCCTGCGAAGCTTGTTCAGCTCTCCGACGGACTGGGTGATGTCCACGTAGATCGGATCGAGCTGCTGGATCGTGGCAAGGTTGGCGGTGGCCCCCTGTTCCACCAGCGTACCCTCGGTGAGAAGGGCCCGGCCGATCCGGCCGGAGATCGGGGCGCGGACGTCGGTATAGTTGAGGTTCAGCTTGGCCCGATCGCGGGCGGCTTTGGCGCCGGCGACTTCGGCCTGGGCCTGTTTCAGGCCGGCATAGGCGCTATCGTACTGCGCCTGGCTCGCGGTCTGGCGGGACAGGAGCTGCTCGAGTCGGTCAGCCTGCTGGCCGGCGAGAACCTGGGCGGCCTCCGTGCGGGCGAGCGCTGCCTCAGCGCTGGCGAGTTCCGCCTCGAACGGGGCGGGATCGATCTTGTAGAGGATGTCGCCTTCCTTGACCAAGCTACCCTGTTCGAACGTGCGCTTGACCACGAGACCGGAGACGCGGGAACGCACTTCGGCGATGCGCAGGGGCGCGACGCGGCCGGGGAGGTCGCGCAGATAGGGGATTGGCTGCTCGCGGACGGTGACGATGCTCACTTCGGCGGGTGGGCTCGGAACAGGAGCCGCGGCCTGCTGTTTCTGATTGCAGGCGGACAGGGCGACCATGACGGAGGCAGCAGCCAGGGAGGCCGGCCAGACACGTCGGGTACGAAGGGCAGTAGACGTCACGATGATTTCGCTCCTGTGCGATACGCGGTCGATCGCAACCCGCCCGGCGGATTGGCAGCTCTGACACTCAAGTCCCGGGCGAAGATCCGCGAAGCGACTTCGGCACCGTGGCAATCGCTGGGCCACGCGATGCGGCCATGGCGTCATTGGGCATGCGTCGGCCGACTAGGGGCCGACCACACACATCACGGCTTCAGAAATCGTTCACAATCTTGGCGATCGCGCGACACGAGCCGGTGAAAAGACGAGCTACGCGGCCGGGTGGTCAAAACGCCGCGGCCAAGCTCTCACGCCGTAGTCCTGGGAGGGCGATAGAGCGGTGCATCCGCGCCGATCCCAAGCGACAGGGCGGAACGGCCTCGCAAGGCCGGCTCCAAGGCTTCACCGAGGAGCCGCGATCCAGACAGGGAGGACGGCGTCACAGCGTCGTCGATCTCCAGATGCGATGCGGAACCGGTCGAAGGCGCTTCGCCCTGGCTCGTGAAACCATCGGGCCATTGGCTCGAGACCGGCGCCCCGACGCCACCGGCCCACAACCCTTGCGGGAGGCTCGACAGCACCATCACGAGTAGGGAGAGCAACACCAGCATGGTCGACAGCGCCGAGCGCAGACGGACGACCGCCTGCCCCTGCAAGGCGGTCGAAGCGAAGCATCCTGCCTCCAGAGGGGCAGCGGCGGAACTGGTCGGCGGTGAGGTCACGAAACTGAGGGTGGTGCGAAAGTTCCCGCAACGCAATAACCTGCGACATTCTGTCAAACAGTCGAATGGCGGTTCGAATCACAGCCGTTGCTCCAATCCCACAGCATAATCCGTTCGCATCGCAGCGGGTTGACCGTCCTTAACCATCCGGCCAAGTCTGCCGGCCCGATCATCTGAAGTCCGGCTCATCGAGGCTGGACCTCGCCGGAATGGGAGACGGGGTGCAACGCGCCGCCTGTCCAGGTCCGGACGGAGACGATTACAATGGGCACGCGCTCCCTTTTCGCCGCCACGGCTCTCGCGATGGGCATGGGCTTCGCCACGTGCGGCGGCGCCAGCGCCGGAAACCCGTTCGACAGCGGGCCGATCGCCGACTTCATGAACATTTTCAAGGAGCAGGCGATCCCGCGCGAGACGGTTGCGTGGAAGGGGGCGGAGAAGCCCGGCACCGTCGTGGTTTCAACGAGTCAGCGGCGGCTCTACTACGTGCTCGGCGGTGGCCAGGCCGTCCGCTACGGGGTCGGCGTGGGCCGTCAGGGCTTCTCCTGGTCCGGCCAGAAATCGGTGACGATGAAGAAGGAATGGCCGGCTTGGCGCCCCCCGGCGCAGATGCTGGCCCGGCGGCCCGACCTGCCGCGCTTCATGGCCGGCGGCCAGGACAACCCCCTTGGCGCACGGGCGATGTATCTCGGCTCCTCGCTCTACCGTATCCACGGCTCCAACGAGCCGGAGACCATGGGCGCCGCCGTCTCGTCGGGCTGCATCCGCATGACCAACAAGGATGTGGTCGACCTCTACGACCGGGTGAAGGTCGGCACGAAGGTGATCGTGCGCAACTGAAGGCCCCATCCGCCTCCCGCCGGCATCCGGTCGGTCGCGACCGGACGGAGGAGAGAACGGAATGATCTTCGGTGTCGACATCAGCCTCGTTGCGGGCCTGTTCGCGGTGGCCGTGGCGGCCGGGTGTGTCGATGCCATCGCGGGCGGCGGCGGCCTCATCACTGTGCCGGCCCTGCTTCTCTCCGGACTCGATCCGGTGAGCGCCATCGCCACCAACAAGCTTCAGGGCAGTGCGGGGGCCGTCTCATCGACCATCGCTTTCGCGCGTCGGGGCCACATCCATTGGCCGGCGGCCTGGAAGATCGCGCTCGCCGCCGGTCTTGCCTCGATCGGCGGTGCGCTCTGCGTGAGCCTCTTGCCGCGCCCCGTCCTCGACGCAGCCGTTCCTGTGCTGCTGATCGGGATCGCGTTCTATTTCGCCTTCGCCCGGCGGATGAGCAGCGAGGACTCGGCGGCGCGGATGCGGCCCGGCCTGTTCGCGCTCACCTGGGCGCCCGCCGTCGGCTTCTACGACGGCGTGTTCGGCCCGGGCGCCGGCGCGTTCTACATGATCGGGTTCGTGACGCTCCTCGGCCTCGGCGTGGTGCGCGCCACCGCCCATACCAAGCTCGCCAATGCCGCCAGCAACCTCGGCAGCCTCGCCCTGTTCGCGGCCTCGGGCCATGTGGTCTGGACCATCGGCATCGCCATGGCCTTCGGAGCCTTCATCGGGGCCCAGATCGGCTCGATCCTGGCGATCCGCCTTGGTGCGAAGCTGATCCGGCCGCTGCTGGTCACCATCGCCTGCGCGATGGCGATCCGGTTGCTGTCGAACCCCGAGAACCCTCTGCGGCAAGCCGTGATGGGCCTGTTCGCCGGGAGTTGAGCACGCGTCAGCGCGGCATGAAGGCCCAGTAATCCAGGTCGAGGATCACGGCGGGGTCGTAGCCGTCGCCGGTCTTGTCCGGGTGGGCGCCGCAGGGCTGGTTCTTGGTAGCCACGGTACGCAGGCGCAGGGCGCCGATATCGGAACGGCCGGGAAGCTCTGCGGCTTCAAGCACTTCACTCCAGGCATAGACCGTATCACCGGCGAAAAGCGGTGCCACATGGCGTCCGGCATTGATGCCGGCCAGCGCGAAGGCGTTGCTGAGGCCGTTGAAGCTGAGCGCGCGCGCGAGCGAGATCACGACGCCGCCATAGATCAAGCGACGGCCGAAGCGGGTATCCTTGGCGGCGAACCCGTCGAAATGCACCTTGGCGGTATTCTGGTAGAGGCGCGTGGCGATCTGGTGCTCGGCCTCCTCGACGGTCATGCCGTCGACATGGTCGATCTTCTCGCCGACCACGTAATCGCCGAAGCGGTGCGGAGAGCCGGCGAGGTCGAGATCGTAGGCGCCGACGTTCAGCGGCGGCAGGGCGCCGGCGAGATCGGCCGGGTCGACGACCTTGGCGAAGGTCGGGACGTGCTCCTGCTCGATCTTTGCCTCGGGGTCGCGCTTCTTCACCAGCACCCAGCGACAATAGCTCAGAACCGTCTCGCCGTTGGCGTCGGACCCGGTGGAGCGGACGTAGACCACGCCGGTCTGGCGGTTCGAGCTTTCCTTGAGGCCGATCACCTCGGAGACCGTCGACAGGGTCTCTCCTGGATAGACCGGCCGGCGGAAGCCGCCCTCGGCGTAGCCGAGATTGGCGAGGGCGTTCAAGGAGATGTCCGGCACCGTCTTGCCGAACACGACATGGAAGGTGAGCAGGTCGTCGAGCGGGCTCTGCGGGTAGCCGATCGCCTTGGCGAAAGCATCCGAGGACTGCACCGCGAAGCGTGGCCCGTAGAGCGATGTGTAGAGCGCGACGTCACCGCTCGTCACCGTACGCGGCGTGGCATGGCGGATTGTCTCGCCGAGGCGGTAATCCTCGAAGAATCGGCCGGGATTGGTCTTCATCTCTTGGTCGTCCCTCGAAGTGTTTCTTGTGCCTTCAGCGCGGCGCGGCCTCAGCCGCCATAGACGACGGACTGAGGCGGAATGACCTCGTGCAGGAGGCGGCTGATGAAGAGCAGCAGGAGCACGAGGACGATCGGCGACAGGTCGATGCCGCCCAGATTGGGCAGGATGCTGCGGATCGGGCGAAGGACCGGCTCGGTCAGCCGATACAGCACCTCACCGATCTGCGAGACGATCGGGTTGCGCACGTTGACCACGTTGAAGGCCACGAGCCAGCTCAGCACGGCGCTGGCGATGAGCACATAGATGAAGAGCTGCACGACGGTGTCGAAGAGCCAGAGAAGAGCATACATGCGCGGTCTGATGTCCTCGTTCGCCCCGCCTTGTCAGGCTCGGGTCTAACGTCGGGAATTCCGGAATTGACAGGTCGAGGTACGCGCGCCTACAAGGCCGGCACCTCGGAACGGGGCTGTAGCTCAGATGGGAGAGCGCCGCAATCGCACTGCGGAGGTCAGCGGTTCGATCCCGCTCAGCTCCACCAGGTTTCTTCCAAGTCCCTGGTGAACAACGATCTTGTGACGAGCGTGGCGCGCGTCATCGCCACCGCCATGATACGGTGCTTTCGAGCGCCATCGGACGTCGCTTCGAGCGCCATCCGACCCCCCCTTTCCCTGAAAGCGTCCCCTGCCGGATGGCGGTGGTCCGTACCGGTGCGAGACCTGCTCAGGACGCCGCGGATCGGCACAGAGCCGTGCCGTCACGGATCATGAAATTCACCAGCGTCGGGGAGACGCCGTTCTCGCGGGCGAGGACGGTTTGCGGCACACCGTCGATCCTGTGGGCGAGGAAGACCCGGCGGGTGCGCTCCGACGTCGTCTCCAGTGCGGCCAGGGCGGCCTTCAGGGCCTGGCATTGTTCGAGACGATCCTGAGGGCAGGCGCAGGGAGCGGCGACGGCCTCGGCCAGTTCGTCCGGCACGAAGCGGCAGCGCTCGCGCAAGGTCCGGCGCGCCCAGTCGATGGCGGCGTTCCGCACCATCCGCCGCAGGTAAGGCACCGGCGCCTCGATGCGGCGGCCCTGACGCAGGTCGGCGGCCGGCTCCTCGCAGAGCTTGAGCACCACCTCCTGCACCACGTCCTCGGCCGCAGAGCGATCATGCAGGATCTGCGTCGCGTAGGCGACGAGGCCCGATTGCTCGGCGATGAGAGTGGAGAGCAGCGGAGCGTCGATGTCGCTGCGCGTCTCGTGCGTATGACGTTGTCCCATGGACGACCTTCTTCGAATGTGCAGGCCAGGACGAAACCGGGGGAAACCACCCCGCCGCGCCACATCGCCGGGCAAGTGCCACCCCCACCTCAGACACCGAGGCTAAAGAGGGAAATTTCACAGACTTACAAGGGCGCCTTGGTCAGAAAATATTTGAATTAGAAGTCTTCTAAACTCATATCGGACAGTCGATAATCACGGTTTGATGGATATTTAGGCTCACTGGGAAGGACTTGTGCTGTCGCAGGACACCGCATCCGCCCGAAGCCCGGCTTTGCATGGCCGCGGATCATCCTTTGCATGAGCAACGACATCTTCGGATCGTGATCGGTTGTATCCAGACTATCTTACCCGCCCAGCGTTAGATAGGCCGTGTGAGGTGACGGCGCGGGGCGGCGGGAGCCGGATCGTCCGGCCACGCCGCGTGCGATGGCCGGAAGTTTCGTGCGCGCTACTAAATTTACCACGCCGCCGGTCGTCTTCTCCCGAAAGGGCGTCCCCGTTCGCGGATGCCGGTTCCAGCCAACGACGAGACGCGATGCTCCGGACGACAGCACCCTTTCGATGCGGCGAGGCGACGGGCCGTCCCCTCGAGGTTTATCGCGACGGCGACCGGCTCAGCGTCGTGGCGGAAGGCCGGGTCGGTCTCCGCCTGCGCCTCCAGGGGGGAGCCGGCCTGCATCTCTCCATCAAGGAGCCGGTGAGACCCGACCCGCGAGACGTCCTCACCAGTGTCACGGCGGCCTTCGAGACGGTCTCGGCGACCAATCCCGAGGCCGAGCGGATCGGCCTCGATCCCGCGAGCTTCGCCGGCCTCGCCGATTCCCTGATGGAACGCGGCCTCGCCGTGCGGGAGGGAGACGGCCTCGGCGTCGATCCCACGATGCTGTGGCAGCGCCCCGAACCCTGGCTCGCCAACCTGGCATCGCGCGATTTTCCGGCGCGGCTGGTGATGAGCGGCGGCAAGCGCCATCCGCAGCGGCCGCCGAAGCCCGAGGGCGTGATCTATTCCCGCTTCATCCCCTGGCTCGGACAGGCCGTGGCGTTCCGCGCCGCCACAATCGACGACGTCGATACCCTGCATCGCTGGTTCAACGATCCGGTGGTCGATGCCGCCTGGGGCGAGGCCGGCGAACGCGACAAGCACGAGGCCTATCTCGCCGGCCTCATCGCTGATCCGCACATGATCCCGCTGATCGGGACAATCGGTGGCGAGCCGTTCGGCTATTTCGAGATCTACTGGGCCAAGGAGAACCGCCTCGCCCCGTTCTACGACGTGCAGGATTACGATCGCGGCTGGCATGTCCTGATCGGCGAGAGCCGGTTTCGCGGCAAGGCCTACATCTCGGCCTGGCTGCCCTCGCTGATGCACGCGCTCTTCCTCGACGACCCGCGCACGGAGCGGATCGTCGGCGAGCCCAAGGCGGACCATGTCCAGCAATTGCGCAACCTGGAGCGGTCGGGCTTCGCGCGGATCAAGACCTTCGATTTCCCGCACAAGCGCGCGGCTCTGGTGATGCTCCTGCGCGAGCGCTTCTTTTGCGAAAGGCTGTGGTCGCCGGCGGGCGGGATTCCCGCTTCGCCGGAGGCCGGATCGCAGCCCGTGTCCTGACGGGATGCGTCAGCGGGAGGCGAGATAGGCGCGCCAGCCGCCATGGTGGGTGATGTCCTCGGCGCCCGCCACCGCATGGGCCTCGCACAGGAACCCGGAGACGTCCGAGCCGTCCTCCAGGGTGAGCTTGCCGATGCCGAGGGGGGCGGGGATCGCGGCGGCGAAGCGGCCGAAACTCGCCGGGGGCAGGGCCCAGATCTCCACCTCCAACCCGCCGCCGGCAAAGCCCGGCTCGTGGACCAGACCGGGCTTAGCCGGCTGGGTGCCGGGCAGGGCGTAGAGGCGGTACGCGCCCGACGTCCGGGCCGCCCGCACCTTCCTGCCGCCGAGATCGGTGAGCTGGTGGTTGAGCGGGAGCCCCGTGAGATGGGCGCCCACCACCGCGATGGCGATCTCGTCCGCCTCCGGGGCCGGCACCCGGCTGGCCTCGGGCAGGGTCGCGCCGCGCGCGATCCCCATCCCGCACGCGGCCGCGCGGTGGAGCGCGTCGGCCCAGGGGCCCAAAGCCTCGTCGCTGAAGCCAGGGCCGACGAGCGTCACGCCGCCGGGTAATCCATCGGCGCCGAAGCCTCCGGGCACCGCTATCGCGGCGAGGCCGAGAAGGTTGGCGAAGTTGGTGTAATGCCCGAAATGGCTGTTGAGGCGGATCGGGTCGGCCCGCATCTCCTCCACCGTGTAGGTGGTGGGGGAGGTCGGCAGGAGCAGGATGTCGACCTCCGCCCAGGTCGCCTCGGTGCGCCGCCGCAGGGCCTCGAACGCGTAGCGCCCCTCGAACGCGTCGACGGCGCTGTAGCCCTTGGCGGACTCGACGATGCTCCTCACGCTCGGGTCGAGGGCCTCGGCATTCCCGGCGAAGAACGCGGCGATGGCGGCCAGGCGCTCGGCCACCCACGGCCCGTTGTAGAGCAGGGTCGCGATCTCGCGGAAGGGCGCGTAATCGAATGGCACCGCCACGGCGCCCAGCGCTTCGAGGCGGGCGATGGCCGCATCATAGAGCGCCTCGCGCTCGGCATCGCCGTAGAACTCGCGCTCGGCCGGAATCGGGACGCCGAAGCGCAGGCCCCGGGCGGGGAGGGAATGCGGCACCGCCCGCCGCGAGAACGGATCGGCGGCATCGTAACCTTCCGCGATGCGGCGGATCGCGAGACCGTCGCTGACGGTCGCTGCGAAGATGCTAATGCAGTCGAGGCTGCGGCAGGCGGGGACGAGGCCCGTCGTGCTGAACAGGCCCGGCGTCGGCTTGATCCCCACGAGGTTGTTGAACATCGCCGGCACACGGCCGGAACCGGCCGTGTCGGTGCCCAGCGAAAAGCTCGCGAGCCCCGCCGCCACGGCGACGGCCGAGCCGGAGCTCGACCCGCCCGAGACATGGGCGGCGCTGAACACGCTGCGCGGCGCGCCGTAGGGCGAGCGGGTGCCGTTGAGGCCGGTGGCGAACTGGTCGAGATTGGTCTTGCCCGTGCAGAACGCACCCGCCGCCTTCAGGCGCGCCACCACCTCGGCATCCGCCTCCGCCGTGTAGGCGAAGGCCGGGCAGGCCGCCGTCGTCGGCAGGCCGGCGACGTCGATATTGTCCTTCACCGCGAAGGGCACGCCCCAGAGCGGCAGGGAGTTCGGCTCGGGGTGGCGCGCCATCAGGTCCCGCGCCGCGCTCACCAATGCCTCACGGTCGAGGGCGGTGATGAAGATGGCGGGGTCCGTCGACGCCTCCATCCGGTCGGCGACGGCTTCGGCGACGGTCACGGGGGTGGCACGCCCCGAGGCGTAGAGGTCGCGCAGGGTCGACAGGTCGGGGATGGTCGGCAGCATGTCGGTCGGCTCTCTCATCCGCTCAGATCTCCTGGAGGATGGCGACGAGATCGCCGCCGCGCAGGGTGCGGCCCGGCTTCACCCGGACCTCACGCACGATTCCCGCCACCGGGGCGGAAACGGCGATCTCCATCTTCATCGATTCGAGGATCGCCACCGTCTCGCCGGCCGCGACGCTCTGGCCTTCCTCGACCAGAACCTTCCAGACGTTGCCCGGCACGGTGGTCGGCACGCCCACATGGCCGGCGGGCACCGCATCCTCCTCGCCCACGGGCGCACACTCGTCGGCGACGAAACTGTCGAGCCCCTCATCCTGCCAGCGCTGCCGCTCGGCCTCGAAGGCGGTCTGCTGGCGGAGCTTCGCCTGCGTGATCTCGACGGCGTTGCGGGCGAGCTCGGCCCGATGCTCGGCATAGGAGAACGTCCCCTCCTCGATCCGTAGAGGGTAGGCCCCGTGCGGGAAGGCGGCCCGCGCCTCCGTCAGCTCGTCGTGGCTCACGGGGAAGAAGCGGATGCGGTCGAACGGGCGCAGCAGCCAGGGATGGCCGGGGACGAATTCCTTCGTCATCCGCCAGGTGTTCCAGATCTGGATGGTGCGGCCGAAGAGTTGGTACCCGCCCGGCCCCTCCATGCCGTAGATGCACATATAGGCGCCGCCGATGCCCACCGCGTTCTCAGGCGTCCAGGTGCGGGCGGGGTTGTACTTGGTGGTGACGAGGCGGTGGCGCGGGTCCACCGGCGTCGCCACCGGCGCGCCGAGATAGACGTCGCCCAGCCCCATCACGAGATAGCTCGCATCGAAGATGATGCGTTTCACGTCAGCTTCCGACTCCAAGCCGTTGATGCGGCGGATGAACTCGATGTTCGAGGGGCACCAGGGCGCGTTGGGGCGCACAAGCTCCTGATACTTGCGCATCGCGAGTTCGGCCTGGGGGTCGTTCCAGGACAGGGGCAGGTGGACCACGCGGCTCGGCACCGTCACGTCCTCGACGGCTGGCAGGGCGGCCTCGATCTCGCGCAACTGCCCGAGGAGGCGGGAGCGCGGCAGCGTGGTGCCGTCGTAATGGATCTGGAGCGAGCGGATGCCCGGCGTCAGGTCGATGAGACCGGGCAACCGCGCCTCGGCCACCGCTTCGGCGAGGAGGTGGACCCGCAGGCGGATGCCGATATCGAGGGCCATCGGCCCGTATTCGACCAGCAGGTTGTCGTCGCCCTGGCGGCGGTAGACCACCGGCACGGGGCCGGAGGAATCGGCGGCGAGGATGGGCGAGCCGGCCGCCCTTCTCCCTCCCCCCAATCCAACGACCTCATCCTGAGGTGCCGCGCAAGCGGCCTCGAAGGAGGCCTCCAGGGGGCGCGGCGTTCTCTGGAGCCCTCCTTCGAGGCCTCCGCTACGCTCCGGCACCTCAGGATGAGGATGTAGTTGAGACAGGGCGAAGGGATCGTCCCCCGCACGCTCCACTGCCCTGAACCGCACCGTATCCCCCGGCCGCAACTGACCCATCTTCCACTGCTCGTCGCGGGCGATCACCGCCGGGCAGACGAAGCCGCCGAGACTCGGGCCGTCCGGCCCCAGGAGGATCGGCATGTCGCCGGTGAAGTCGATGGAGCCGATGGCGTAGGCGTTGTCGTGGAGGTTCGACGGGTGAAGTCCGGCCTCGCCGCCGTCGCTCCGCGCCCAGAGCGGAGTCGGGCCGACGAGGCGCACGCCGGTGCGGGCCGAGTTGAAGTGAACCTCGTAAGAGGCTGAGAACAGGTCCGAAATGTCCTCGTCCCGGAAGAAGTCCGGCGCGCCGTGCGGCCCGTAGACCACACCGATCTCCCAGGCATGGGTCAGCGGCGCGGGCGCGGGCATCGACGCTTCGACGCAAGGGGCATCGCCGAGATGCAGGACGTCCCCGGCCTTCAGGACGCCGGTGGCATGGCCGCCGAAGGCGCCGAGCGCGAAGGTCGCCCGCGAGCCGAGGATAACGGGGGCGGCGAAACCGCCGCGCAGGGCGAGGTAGCTGCGCTGGCCGGGGCCGGCGATCGCGCCGATGCTCAGGGTCTGTCCGGGTTCGACCGCGAAAGCCTTCCCGTGAGGCTGCTCGACCCCGTCGAGGCGTACGGTCATCGCGGCCCCGGCGAGCGCCACGGTGCCGGAGGCGTGGAACCGCAGGGTCGGGCCGGACACGGTGAGTTCCAGGGCGCAGGTGTCGGGCGGGTTGCCCACGAGGGCGTTGGCGTCGCGGAACGAGCGCGCATCCATCGGCCCGCTCGGCGGCACGCCCACATGCCAGAGGCCGATGCGGCCGGGCAGTTCCTGCAGGCTCGATTGCGCGCCGGGGACCAGCACCTCGATGCTGCGCGGCGCATAGGGGAAGTCACGCAACGCCGTGGTGGCGACCCGGCCCGAGGCGAAGAGCTCGGAACCGGCGATGGCGCGCAGATAATCGAGATTGGTCTCGATCCCCGAAACCGCGCTGTCGTCGAGGGCCTGGCGCAAAGCGGCGAGCGCCGCCGGGCGGTCCTCGCCCGTCACGATGATCTTGGCGAGCATCGGGTCGTAATGCGTGGTGACCTCGGTGCCGGTCTCGATCCAGCCGTCGATGCGCGCCTCGGCGGGGAAGCGCACCTCGGTGAGGAGGCCGGCGCTCGGGGCGAAATTGGCGTGGGGGATCTCGGCATAGAGCCGCGCCTCCATCGCCGCACCGCGCGGGACCAGGGGGCCGGCCGCGCCGATCACGTCCTCGCCGGCGGCCTGGCGGATCATCCATTCCACGAGATCGATGCCGAACACCGCCTCGGTGACCGGGTGCTCGACCTGGAGGCGGGTGTTCACTTCGAGGAAGGAGAAATCCTCGCGGACGGGATCGTAGATGTACTCCACCGTCCCCGCCGAGGCGTAGGCGACGCTTGTCCCCAAAGCCACAGAGGCCGCGTGAAGCCGCTCACGCACGGCCTCCGACAGGCTCGGAGCCGGCGTTTCCTCAATGACCTTCTGGTTGCGGCGCTGGAGCGAGCAGTCGCGCTCTCCGAGCGCCACGACGCGGCCGGCGCCGTCGCCGAAGATCTGCACCTCCACGTGGCGCGCCTCGCCGACGAAGCGTTCGAGATAGACGCGGGCATCGCCGAAGCTGGCGCGGGCCGTGCGCTCCACGCTGGTATAGTGCTCGCGCAGTTCGTCGGCCGAGGCGCAGAGGCGCATGCCGATGCCACCGCCGCCGGCGGTGCTCTTGAGCATCACCGGGTAGCCGATGGTCTCGGCCGCCGCGATCGCCGCGTCCAGATCCGGCAGAAGGCCGGTGCCGGGCAGGAGGGGCACGCCGCTGGCGCGGGCGAGGTCGCGGGCGGTGTGCTTGAGGCCGAAGGCACGCAGGTGCTCGGGCTTCGGGCCGATGAAGACGATGCCCTCGGCGGCGAGACGCTCGGCGAAGGCCACGTTCTCCGACAGGAAGCCGTAGCCGGGATGGACGGCTTGCGCCCCCGTCGCCTTGCAGGCGGCGATCACGGCCTCGACGTTCAGGTAGCTCTCGGCGGCCGGCGCGGGTCCGAGGCGGACGGCCTCGTCCGCCTCCAGCACGCCGCGGGTGAACCGGTCGGCATCGGAGTAGACCGCCACGGACGCGACACCCATGCGCCGGCAGGTGCAGGCGATCCGCCGGGCGATCTCGCCGCGATTGGCGATGAGGATCTTGCCGAACATCAGCGCAGATCCCCGGTCGAGGCTTGATCCCGGATGGAGACGTGGATCGGAGTCGGGTTAAAGCCGTTGCAGGGGTTGTTGATCTGCGGGCAGTTCGAGATCACGCAGATCACGTCCATCTCCGCCGTGACCTCGACGTAGTCGCCCGGCGCGGAGACGCCATCGACGATGGCGAGTTCGCCGTTCTGCTCGATGGGCACGTTCATGAAGAAGTTGATGTTGGGCGGGATGTCGCGCTTCGAGAGCCCGTATTTGGCGACTTCCAGGGCGAAGTTCTCGCGGCAGGCATGGAGATAGCGGGTGGCGTGGCCGAAGCGGACGGTATTGGCCTCGCAGGAGCAGGCCCCCGCCGAGGTGTCGTGCCGGCCGCAGGAATCGGCGGTGACGGTGGCCATCACCCGGCCCTCGTTGGAGACGAGGCGGGTGCCCGTCGTCACATAGGCCGAGCCCTGGACGCGCAGGGTGTCCTGGGAGGAGTAGCGCTCGCCCATGTCGCCGGCGCGGTAGAACAGGGTGTCCACCGCCTGGCAGCCGTCGGTGTCGGTGATGCGCAGAATCTGGCCCTTGCGCACGAGGCCCGACCAGGGCGCCTGGGCCGGCACGACCTCGTCGAGCAAGACCTCGTCGAGGAGAAGCTGGGTGTCGTTGGTCATGATGCGTCCCTCCCGTCAGAAGCCGATGGCGGCGTTGTTCTCGAAGCCGCGCACGGCCTCGATCGTGGCGGTGCGGCAGAGATCGTCCGCCGCGGGGACGGGCGCCCGGAAGCGGGTCACCACCACGGGGTTGGGCGCATAGTCCGGGTTCGGGTCGAGGGGGTGGGGACAGTTGGAGAGGGTGACGAGGAGGTCGAGCTCGGCGCGCAGATCGACGAAGTCGCCGGCGCGGCGCCCGGCCTCGTTCCAGGCGAAGCGCCCCTCCGCGCCGACGGAAACGGGGGCGAACAGCGTGACGCAGGCGGGGATGTCGCGCCGGTCGAGCCCGGCCTTCAGGGCGGCGAGAACGAGGTTGTCGCGGGTGTTGCGATGGGGGCCGCCGGGGTAGCGGGCGGCGTTGGAGGCGGCGTTCGAACCACCGACGAGCGCATCGTGCGCACCGCAGGAATCCTCAATGAGGGACAGCATCACCCGGCCCATGTCGGAGAACAGCACCCGGCCGCGCTGAAGGGCGGCGGTCCACTGCACCTTCACGGTATCGGCGTAGTTCAGGCGTTCCGACGTCTCGGCGGCGTTCCAGGCCACGAGGGCGACGCTGGACGGGCCATGGTCCAGGGCGATGCGCAGGGCCTCGCCGGCATTGAGCTCGAAGGTGCGATACCAGCCGCCGGGGATGGTCTCGGTGTGGAGGATCGCCGCCTCGTCGAGGGGCAAGCCCCGTGCGGAGGGCGGCGGCAGGGCGCGGGGGGCATGGCCCTGCCCTTGCGCCTTCAGTTCCTCGTAGCGTCGCCGATTCTCGGCGATAATGCTGGCTGTGTCGGTCATGCCCGTCTCCTCAAGGCTGTTCTCCGGGTCGTCCCGGAAAAACAGCCCTGGCGCGGCCGGGTCGTCCCGGCGGGCATGCGTCGTTAGCGGTGCTGCTTAACCCGGCGGACCACCGAGTGTGAAGTACTTGCGCACCGGCTCCCTGACGTCCCAGGTGCCGGAGAAACCGGCGGGGGAGACGAAGGCGTCCCCCGCCCGGTAGGTCTTGGCGAGCCCATCCCCGTCCGTGACCACCACCACCCCTTCGAGGATGTGCACGAACTCGTTCTGGGCGAAGTCGATGTGCCATTTGCCCGGCTGGCAGGTCCAGGTTCCGGCCGAGAAGAGACCGTCGTCGCTCTGGTAGGCGACGCTCACCGTCTGGGCGGGATCGCCCGAGACGATCCGGCCCGGGTCCGGCCGGTAGGGCTTGCAGGGGCGGGGCGACCCGGCGAAATCCACGGTCCGGACGCCGCTCCCCATGCCGGTCACGAGCGTCCCCATCGACCGCGCGCCGATTCCGCCGAACAGGGCGAACAACGGACCGCCGAACGTATGAAGCAGTCGCGCAATCTCCACCGAACCATCTCCCCCGCAACCGCATCCGCGGCCGGCCGAATCTCGACCACCCTTGCGAATACCAATAATGACTGCAGGAGAGAAGCATGAGTGTGTTGAGAATCTGCTTCGAGTAAGGGTTAACGGCAAGCGAGGTTCGCATCGGCATGCCAATGCTTCACCTCGCCCGGGCCTTTGACGTGTCGCCGGTTTGACAATGCAAAACCAGCGACCGCTTTTGTTGAGCCTGCCTAGAAAAGATGGCTGTAGCGCTCGATCTCCCAAGCACTGACCGTGAGGTGATACTCCTCCCACTCGGCGCGCTTGTAGCGGATGAACTCGTCGCGCAGCGCCTTGCCCAGGGTCTTCTCCACCAGCGGGTCGGCAGCGAAGGCGTCCACAGCCTCGGCGAGGGTCTGGGGCAGGAACTCGATGCCGCGCTCGGCGCGCTGGGCGTCGGTGAGGTCGTAGAGGTTGTCCTCGTTGGGGGCACCCGGATCGATGCGCTCGCGGATGCCTTCGAGGCCGGCCGCGAGGACCAGGGCGGCGGCGAGGTAGGGGTTCACCGCACCGTCGGCGTTGCGGCTTTCGCAGCGTCCGCCGCCGGCCGGCACCCGCACCGAATTGGTGCGGTTGTTCGAGCCGTAGGAGTTGAATACCGGCGCCCAGGAGAAGCCGGCCATGGAGCCCTGGCGCACGAGGCGCTTGTAGCTGTTCACGGTCGGCGCGAAGGCGGCGCAGAGCGCCCGCCCGTGCTTCAGCACGCCGCCGATGAAGTGGTAGCCGGTCTCGGTGAGGCCGAGGCCGCGCGGATCGTCTTTCGGGTCGCAGGCGAAGGCGTTCTTGCCCGTCTCCTTATCGGAGAGGGACATGTTGAAATGCGCGCCATTGCCGGTGCGATCTGCAAAGGGTTTGGGCATCATCGTGGCGATGAGGCCTTCTTCCTTGGCATAATGCTTGGCCATCATGCGGAAGAAGGTGAGCCGGTCGCACATGGTCAGGGCGTCGGCATAGTTGAAGTCGAACTCGAACTGGCCGCAGGCATCCTCGTGGTCGAAGGAATACAGGTCCCATCCGAGATCGTTGATCGTGGTGGCGACCTTGTCGAGCCAGGTGAAATTGTCGACGAAGCCGCGCACGTCGTAGCAGGGCTTCACCAGCTTATCTTCGGGGATCGGCGTGTGCAGCGAGCCGTCTGCCTCCTGCTTAAGCAGGAAGATCTCGCATTCGATGCCGAGGTTGAAGCCGAAGCCCATGGCCTCGGCATCCTTCAGCACGGTCTTGAGGGCAACGCGGGTGGAGAGCGGGTAGGGCTGGCCCTGGAACGTCAGGTCGGCTGGGCACCAGGCCAGTTTCGATTCCCAGGGCAGCTGGATCAGCTGCGAGAAGTCCGGCACCGAGGCGAGCTCATCCTCGTTCGGGGCCTGGCCGAGCCCGTCGAGGGCATAGCCGGTATAGCGCTCGGACCCCGCCGCCATCTGCGGCAGGTGGTCGACGGGTACCACCTTGGCCTTTTGCGCACCGTGGATGTCGACATAGGCGCCGATGACGTATTTCACGCCCTTGGCGCGCAGGTCGTCCTGCAGCTTGGCGATGGCGGGATCGATTTCGGTGGCATGCGCCATCGGGTGGCTCCTTGGTTTTAAGCGGAAACGGAGAAGGAATGGGGGAGGGGCGGGGTCTCGGAGAGGCCGCGCAGGACGAGCGCGGACAAGTCCTCGACCATCCAGTCGAACAGGCGTTTCCCGTCTTCCAGGCTCGCCTGCGAGGGGCGTCCGGTGACGCCGTTCAGGCTGGTGCGGTTGACCGGATGGGAGAAGACGAGCCCCTCCGTCCGGTCGGGATCGTCCGCATCGGCGATGCGGTCCGGGCGCACGAGATCGGGCGCCGTCGCCATCATCAGCGCGGTCTCGGCGGCGTTGGCGTGCCAGTCGTCGGCATCGGCGAAATGCGCGGCGCGGACGCGCTCGCTCACCGTGGCGGAGTTCACCAGGGCGACCATGAGGTCGTCATGGGCGGCGCGCAGCATCTCCAGGGCGCAGCGCAGGGGCGCGGCGTTGGTGACGTGGGCGTTGACGATGAACAGCCGGCGGACGCCCGACTGGTAGGCCGAGGTGCCGATCTGGGCCACGAGCCGCGTCATCATCACGGGATCGAGGGTAATCGTACCGGGCCAGCGCCGGCTATGCCCGAGGGAACAGCCATAGGGCAGGGTGGGCAGCACCGGCACGCGGGTCCGCGCCGAGACCGCATGGGTCAGAGCCTCGGTCAGGACGAAATCCATGCCAGTGCCGAGATGCAGCCCGTGCTGCTCGGTGGCTCCCACGGGCAGGATGGCGGCGTGCGAAACGGCGGCGAGGTCGCCGGGGATCTCGTCCCAGGTGCGGTTCGCCCAGAGGAGGGGGGAGGGTGCGGTCATGGCTGGGATGCCCGTAGGTCGACGAAGCGGTCGCGCCCCCCTCTCCCCGCCGGGCGGGGAGAGGCCCGCAGGCACCCCGTCGTGCCTGCGGGTAGCGCAGGCGAAGCCGAAGCGAGGGTGAGGGGGTCTCGGCGGATGAGGCTCATCCGGAACCGCCCCCTCACCGTCGGCTGCCGCCTCGCTTCCTGCCCCGGCAAGGGAGCAGGAAGCCCTCTCCCCGCGAGCGGGGAGAGGGGGATGCGCTCGGCCGCATTTGCGGCGGCAGCGAGGTCGAGGTGAGACGACCCCTTCTCCCTTCTGCGGGAGAAGGTGGTCCGCGAAGCGGGTCGGATGAGGGGTGCGCCATCTCCGGAAAGGTCGCCCCCTCTCCCGGTCGCTCCGCGACCACCCTCCCCCGTAAAGGGGGGAGGGCTGTGCCTGAGCGACCCGGATGCGTGAACGTCGGCATTCCGGAGATCGCCATGAGGCAAGCCGGAGCCGGTCGTGTAAGACATGGAGATCATTCCACCTCGTCCCCGGCCGAGGTCATGCGCGTCACCACATCCGGCGCCACGGAATCCTCGGCCTCGTCCTTCGGCGGGTGGATCAGCGCATCGAGGCGGGCGCGGGTGGCGCGGAATTCAGGGGTGAGCGCCTGGTTGTAGCTGCGCGGGCGCGGCACCGGCACCTCGATGAGTTCGGCGACCTCGCCCGGATGGGCGCTGAGCACCAGGATGCGGTCGGCCAGATGCACCGCCTCGTCGAGATCGTGGGTGATGAAGACGATGGTGATGTCGATCTTCTTCCAGATCTCGATGAGATAGGCCTGCATCCGGGCGCGCGACTGGGTGTCGAGGGCCGAGAACGGCTCGTCCATGAGCAGGATGCGCGGCCGCGTGGCCAGCGCCCGGGCGATGGCCACGCGCTGCTTCATGCCGCCGGAGAGCTGGTGGGGATAGCTGTCGGCGAAGGCCTCGAGCCCGATCAGCGCCAGCCATTGCCGGGCCTCGCGCTCCGCTTCCCGACGCGGCGTGCCGTTCTCCTCCAGGCCGAAGGCGACGTTGCGCAGGACGCTGAGCCAGGGAAACAGGGTGTAGCCCTGGAACACCATGCCCCGGTCGGCCCCCGGCCCCGAGACCGGCACGCCCTCGACGCTGACCACGCCCGAGGTCGAAGCCTCGAGCCCGGCGAGGATGCGCACGAAGGTGGACTTGCCGCAGCCCGACGGGCCGACGACGCAGAGGAACTCGCGCCGGTGGGTGACGAGGTCGATTTCCTTCAGGGCCACCGTGGTACCGCCATCCGCCCTGCGGAAGGTCTTCGTCAGCTTCTCGACCCGGAGGGCGACCTCGCGGCTCTTCAGTTTCTCGAACCGGGCGCGGACCGGCTCGCACTGGGTGCAGTAATCGCAGGCCTCGATCGGCAGGGTGACGGGCGAGACGACGGGAGAGACCGAGTTCACGCTTCGCTCCTGTCGTAGGGGAACAGCCGGCGGCCGAGCCAGGCGAGGGCGAGATCCGTGATCGAGCCAACGAGGCCGATGATGAGGATCGCGGCGTAGACGTTGTCGAAATGCTGGTAGCGGGCCTGCTGCGTGATGAAGAAGGTGATGCCCGACGAGGTGCCGATGAGCTCGGCGACGATGAGGTAGGTCCAGGCCCAGCCGAGCAGGATGCGCTGGTCGCGGTAGAGCTGCGGCAGCATCGCCGGCACGATCACCCGGCGGATGAGGCGGAGATTGCGCGCGCCGAGGGTGAGTGCCGCCTCGATCAGCAACGGGTCGATCCGCCGGGTGGTGTTGGCGATGACCAGCACCTGCTGGAAGAAGGTGCCGATGACGATGATCGCGATCTTCGGCCCGTCATAGATGCCGAGGATCGCCACCATCAGCGCGCCGAAGGCGGGTGCCGGCATGTAGCGCACGAACTCGATGACCGGCTCGGTGAGGCGCGCCAGGGTCGGCTGGGCGCCGCAGAGGATTCCCAGCGGCACGCCGATCAGCGAGGACAGCAGGAAGCCGAAGGCGATGATCTGGATCGAGTGCCACAGGCTCAACGGCAGGCGGATGGCGTCGCGCTGGGTCGGCTGGGCCGTCAGCGAGGTCCAGAACGCTTCCGCCACCTCGTGCGGGGCGGGGAGATAGACCGGGTTGGCGGGCCTGCCCGCCGGCTCGGCGGTGCCGGCGGCCTTGGCGGAGGCGACCTCCTCGGCGAAGGCGGACTTCGGCACGCGCATCCCCGGCTCCATCCAGGCGATGTCGCCGGGCTCGGTCACCTCCACCAGGGGATGCCACAGGAACGGCACGTAGGAGACCGCTGCCCAGGCGAGGAGCGGGATCAGGAACGACAGGATTGCGAGACTCGTCCGGCGGCGCGGTGAGAGCGGCCGGGCGACACCGACCCAGGAGCGGCGGCGGGGGATGGGAGACGAGGCGCGGACCCCTCCTCCCCCTTGCGGGGAGGAGTTGGAGGTGGGGGAGGTCGGGTGAACCACCGCGGCCGAGGCTGGCGGCGTCACTCCCACCCCTGTCCCCTCCCCGCAAGGGGGAGGGGAAGTGCGCTCCACGCCCTGGCGCATCCCGGCGCTCATTTGCCGTCGGTCAGCGCGGGGTCGATGTAGCTCTTCACGTCCTGGGCGGTCTTGTAGACCTCGTACTTGACGTTGAAGGCGTCGGCGTAGCGGCTTGAGCCGTAGAGGGAGCCGAACCCGTCGGCATCCTTCATCACCTTGGCGCCCTCGGCCAGGGTGAGGAGCTTGGTGCCCTTGAGGAAGCGGGTGAAGGTGGGCGCGTCGATGCCGACCTTGGCCGCCATGATCGCCACCGCGTCGGGTTGCGTCTTCGGGTCCTGGATATAGGCGACGACCTTGTCCCAGACGCCGACGAACTTGATCCACTCGGCGCGCCGGCCCGACAGGCTCGCGGGCGAGACCGCGACCACGTCGTAGATCAGGCCCGGCTCGTCGGCGGAGGTGTAGAGCGGCTTGGCGCCGGCCGCGCCCTTCATCGCCTGGCCGGCGACGGGCTGCCAGGCGCCGATGGCCGAGACGTCGCCCGATGCCAGGACCTGCGGGGTCTCGTTGGTCTTGGCGTTGACCAGGGTGACGTCGGTCTCCTTGAGGCCGAGCTTGGTCAGGCCGTTGATGAGGAGGAGATGTTCCACGAGGCCGACTTCGAGGCCGACCTTCTTGCCCTTGAGGTCGGCCAGCGCCTTCACGCCGGGCTTGCCGACGATCATGTCGTTGCCGTTGGAGTAATCCGTGAGCATGATCATGACGTTCTTGGCGCCGTTGCCGCCCATCACCAGGGCATCGCCGTTGGTGCAGGTGACGGCGTCGAGCTTGCCGGCGGAGAACGCGTCCATGGAGGCCGAGTAGTCGAACCACTCGAACTTCGCGTCGACCCCGGCCTCCTTCAGCCAGCCCTTCTCGATGGCGACCTGCCAGGCCACCCAGCCGGGCCAATCGCTGTAGCCGATGCGCAGGGGCTCGGCGGCATGCGCCACGGGGATGGAGGCGGAGGCCGTGAGGAGGCCGAGAGCGAGGGCGCAGCCCGTGATGGCCTTGCGTCCGGCGGTCAGGATCGTGGAAAGGTGCATCTGCATTCTCCGAACCGCGTAGTACGATCGCTGGAAATCGTAATACCGATTGCTTTTCACCCATACAAGAGACGTGCCAGGTTCGGCCCGGCATTGAGGAGAGGCCCGATGGCCGGTGGCGACGAGACCGAGATGGGGGCCGATGACGGGGCGGTCCCGGAGGAGGGCGGGGGCGGGCGGCGCAAGCCGGTGAGCCGGATCAGCCTGTCGCTGTCCGAGGATCTGCTCTGCGAACTCGACACCATGGTGGGGGAACGGGGCTTCGCCAGCCGCTCCCAGGCGGTGGCGACGATCCTCCACCGCTCGCTCGTGGAGCACCGGCACAAGGTCGGCGACCGGGTGATGGTGGGCACGATCACGCTGTTCTACGATCATCTCGCGCCTGGCGTGCAGCAGCGTCTGGCCGACCTGCAGCGGCGCTACATCGCCGAGGTGATCTCCTCGCTCCACGTCCACCTGATGAACAACCAAACCCTCGAAGTGGTCCTGGTCCAGGGTCCGGCGGCCACGCTGCAGACCATCGCCGACACGATGATCACCGAGCGCGGCGTCATCTCCGGGCGTCTGGAACTCGCCGCGGCGCTGATCCCGCCGATCCATCCGTTCCAGGGGGAGGGAGGCGGCTGAGGTTTCCAGCAGCCTCGTGCGAACTGGAGGGCTCCTTCGAGGCCTTCGCTTCGCTGCGGCACCTCAGGATGAGGAGTCTGGTGGGACGAGAATGGGTTGACGGAGCCGAGATTCGTCTTCTCCTACCCGACCACCTCATCCTGAGGTGCCGCGAAGCGGCCTCGAAGGAGGCCTCCAGAACTCGGAGCGCGAAGTGGACCTCTCCTTCGAGGCCCGGATTCAGGCCGTTTCGGCCTCCGGCTCGCCCGCCGCCTCCGGCATGGCCTCGCCGTCGGGGATCACGTCCACCTCGACCTTGAGCTTCTGCGGGCCGGAGGAGGAGACGATGCCGTCGATGGGCGAGACGTCGGTGTAGTCGCGGCCCCGCGCCACCACGATGTGGTCGTCGCAGGCGCCGATGTTGTTGGTGGGATCGAGGCCGATCCAGCCATCCCCGCACCAGACCGAGACCCAGGCATGGCTGGCGTCCGCCCCCCTCAGTCGCGGCCGGCCGGCGGGCGGGATGGTGCGGATGTAGCCGCTCACATAGGCGGCGGGCAGGCCGAGGCCGCGCAGGCCGGCGATCATGATATGCGCGAAATCCTGGCACACTCCCGCCTTGAGGGCGAAGGCCTCGGCCAGTGGCGTGTGGACGTTGGTCGCCTTCGCGTCGAATTTGAAGTCGGTGCGGATGCGCCGCATCAGGTCGACGGCTCCGCCATAGGCGCTCCGGCCGGGGGTGAAGCTCGCCCGGGCATAGTCGGTCACGTCCGGGTCGAGGGGAACCCTGACGCTCGGGAACACGAAATGCACCGGGGCGTCGGGCGCCATGGATCGGCCGGAGATCGCCGTGTCGCGCACATTCTCCCAGGGCATGCCGGATTCCGGCTCCGGCAGCGGCGGGCGCTTCACCTCCACCCGCGAGAGGGCTTCCACCCGCAACTCGCTATGCGGGGTGTCGATCAGGAAGGTGACCACGTCGAGGCCGAAATAGTCGCGCCGCACGGTGCGGGTCCGCGGCGTCGGCGAGATCGTCAGCTCGCTCGACAGGACGCTCTGCCCCTCCCCGTCGCGCGGCTGCAGCCTGAGGGCGCAGCGGGCGTAGCGGACGGGCTTGCCGTAGCGGTAGGTGGTGACGTGGCGCAGCGTATAGATCACGCGAGCCCCACCAGCTTTTCCGGCCGCATGGCATGCGGTCCGTTGGGGAAGTAGCGGGTGACGATCGCGTCGGCGAGGCCCTCGAAGGTGTTCTCGAGGCGGGACAGGGCCGCCCCGTCGAGCTCCGACGCCTCGGCCGTGGTGAATTCAGCGGCGAGCTTCTGGGCGAGGCGCCGGTGCGACTCGGGCAGGCCGTCGACGCGGAGCGCCGGCAGGTCGGCGAGATGCCGGCAGATCGCCTCGATCTGGAAGGCGACGGAGCGCGGGTTGAAGGGATCGAGGAGCACCATGTCGCGCACCGGGTCGATGGCCACGCCCTGCATGTAGCGCGCGCCGAAGGAGACGTGCGAATCGCAGAGGGACAGCATGACGCCGAGATCCTCGGCCGTCGCCTCGTCCCCCGCGAAACGGGCGGCGAAGGAGCAGGTGTTGATCGCCCGCTCGATCCGGCGGCCGAGATCGACGAAGTGCCAGCCCGCCGTGCGGTTCATGTTCTCCTGCGCCAGCCCCGCGAGGGCGGCGATATGGCCGAGCGCCCGCTCCGCCAGCCCGAGAAGCTCGGCCTCGGCCAGCTCCTTGGCCTCGTCGAGGTCGAGGAGGTCCCTCAGGTCGGCCAGCGCGCGCCAGGCCTCGCTCGACAGCCGCTCGCGCAGAGAGGCCGCGTTGTGGCGCGCCGACAGGCTGTGCGACAGGGCCGAACCGTAGGTCGCCCGCCCGCTCAGGGCTTCCTGTGCGAGTTTCGCCGTCGGCAGGTCGGGCGCTTCGATGGCGCCCCATTCGTCCAGCAGGGCGCGGATGCGCAGGGCGGTGGGGGCGCTCTCGGTGCCGGCCATGTCGGCGATCACTGCGTTCCCGACGCTGCCGAGATGGGCGATGACGAGGCGGATCACCGCCTCCGCCCGCTCCACGTAGCGGCCGAACCAGAACAGGTTGTCGGCCGCCCTGGACGGCAGGTGACCGGCGATGCGGCGCACGCGCGGGGCGCCCGGATGCATCAGCGAGACGGGCTCCACCGGCCCGTCCGAGAGCACCCACACATCCGCCGACTTGATCCCGGCCCGCATCTCGATCGGGTTCACGTCGGGCCGCTCGGAGATGCGGCAGAAGCCGCCGGGCATCACCCGCCAGCCGTCCGGCGTCGCCGCCGCGAAGACGCGCAGCACGAAGGGGCGGGGCACGAGGCGCATCCCGTCGGGGCCGGGCTCCCAGCCCGGCATGGTGGAGAGGGGCGCGTGCTCCTGCGCCACGTAGTCGAACGGACGGTCGCGCAGGGCGGCCACCACGCGCTCGCGCTCGGCGACGATGGCGTGCGGCCCGAGGATGGCGTCGCGCCCCATGCCCTTGGTCGGGGTCGCCACCGGCCGCAGGTCCAGGTGTTCGAGGTTTCCGCGGACATGGGCGAGGGATTCGGGATCGCCGCACCACCAGCTCTTCGGCCCCTGGAGGCTGAGGTCGGTGCCGAGGAAATAGCGCGCGATACGCGGCAGGTAGGCGCCGAGCGCGCCCGATTCCAAGATGCCGGAACCCGGCATGTTGCCGACGACGACGCTGTCGTTGCGCAGGGCCTCCAGCACCCCCGACACGCCGAGGCGCGAGGCCGGGTTGAGTTCGAGCGGGTCGAGATAGTCGGAATCGATGCGCCGCCACAGGGCATCGATGCGCTTGAGGCCGGAAACGGTGCGCACATGCAGCACCCCATCCTGCATCACGAGGTCGTCGCCCTCCACCAGCAGCAGGCCGAGGTAGCGCGCCAGCGCCGCCTGCTCCACATAGGTCGAGCTCAAAGGGCCTGAGGTGAGCAGGCCGATGCGCGGGTCGCTGCGCTGCGCGCCCATGACCAGCCCGTCGCGAAACGCCTGGAAGAACGGGGCGAGGCGTTCCACCTGGAGGTCGGCGTAGAGGTCCGGGAAGGCGCGGGTCAGCACCATCCGGTTCTCCAGGGCGTAGCCGGGGCCGGAGGGCGCCTGGGTCCTGTCGGCGAGCACGCGCCAGCGCCCGTCAGGCCCCCGGCCGATATCGGCGGCGTAGAGCTTGAGCCAGCGCCCGCCCGGCGGCGTCACCCCCGAGAGCGGGCGCAGGAATTCCGGGGCTCCCGCCACCAGGGCCGCCGGCAGCACCCCGTCCGCCACCATCCGGCCGGGGCCGTAGATGTCGGAAACGATGGATTCCATCAGCCCCGCCCGCTGGACGATGCCGGCGCTGAGGGCGCGCCATTCGGCCCCCTCGATCACCAGGGGCAGGGAACTCAGCGGCCAGGCATGCTCGCGCTGGTCGCCATAGATCCGATACGAGATGCCGGTATCGCGGATGTGCCGCTCGGCCGAGGCGAAGCGGGCGGTGATCTCGGCTCCGCTGAGGGCGCCGAGGCGGTCGAGCAGACGTGGCCAGGCGCCTTTGCAAGGCCCTTCGCAAGGCCCGTCCGGCCCCGCGAACTCGTCCGGGATTCCGGGCCGAGGTCGGTAGTCCGAGGTCCAGCGCACGACATGCGACGCCGTTCCTCCGGCTGGCGCCTCGGCCACTTGGGTCATCTGGGTGCTGGCGTTCTGAGATCGAGGGTGAGCGGAAATTCGCGGCTGATCTCCTCGACCGGCATCTCGACCTTGCCGGGGGTGTGGCCGTGGGCCTGGAAGCGCGCGAGACGGCGCCCTTCGGCCTCGTAGGTGTTCACCGGGAAGGTCTCGTAGTTGCGCCCGCCGGGATGGCTGACATGGTAGCGGCAGCCGCCGAGTGAGCGTCCGCTCCACGCATCGAGGATATCGATGGTGAGGGGCGAATGCGCGGGGATCGTCGGATGCATCGAGGAGGCCGGCTGCCACGCCTTGAAGCGCAGGCCCGCCACCGCTTCGCCCACCGTGCCGGTGCCGGTCATCGGAAGGCGCCGGCCATTGCAGCTGATGACGTGGCGGCCGGGCACGAAGCCCTCGACCTTGACCTGCAGACGCTCCACCGAGCTGTCCACGTACCGCACCGTTCCACCGATCGCCCCCTCTTCGCCCAGCACGTGCCAGGGCTCCAATGCCTGCCGCAGTTCCAGCTTGACGCCGCCCTGCTCCACCGTCCCGAAGACCGGGAAGCGGAACTCGTACTGCGCCTGGAACGCCGCCGGGTCGAAGTCGTAACCGGCTTGGCGGAGGTCTTCCAGCACGCCGAGGAAGTCCGTCCAGAGGAAGTGGGGCAGCATGAAGCGATCGTGCAGGCCCGTGCCCCAACGGACACAGCCGCCTTCCTGGGGTTCGCGCCAAGCCCAGGCGACGATGGCCCGCAGCAGGAGTTGCTGGGCCAGACTCATGCGCGGGTCCGGCGGCATCTCGAAGGAGCGGAACTCCAAGAGGCCGAGGCGGCCGGTGGGGCCGTCCGGCGAGTAGAGCTTGTCGATGCAGATCTCGGAGCGGTGGGTGTTGCCGGTGACGTCCACGAGGATGTTGCGGAAGATCCGGTCCACCAGCCAGCGCGGGATGTTGGGCTCGTCGGGTTTGGGCACCTGCGCCATGGCGATCTCGAGCTCGTAGAGCCCGTCGTGCCGGGCCTCGTCCATGCGCGGCGCCTGGCTCGTCGGGCCGATATAGAGGCCGGCGAACAGGTAGGAGAGCGAGGGGTGGCGCTGCCAGTAGAGCACGAGGCTCTTCAGCAGGTCCGGCCGGCGCAGGAACGGCGAATCGTTGGGCGTCGCGCCGCCCAGCACCACGTGGTTGCCGCCGCCGGTGCCGGTATGGCGGCCGTCGGTCATGAACTTCTGCGCGCCCAGGCGGATCTGGCGGGCATCCTCGTAGAGCTCGCTCGTGATGGTCACGGCCTCGCGCCAGGAGGTGGCGGGATGCACGTTGACCTCGATGACGCCGGGATCGGGCGTGACCTTGATGACGTTCAGGCGCGGATCGAACGGCGGCTCGTAGCCCTCGATATGCAGGGGCTGCTTCAGCTCGGCGGCGACGGCCTCGAGATGGCCGATGAGTTCGAGATACTCGTCCACCCGCTGCAGCGGCGGCATGAACACCCGCAGCACCCCGTCCCGCGGCTCGACGGCGAGCGCCGTACGCACGGCGACGCCGGTGACGCCCGATCCGTTCTCGGTCTTCGTGCCGGGATGACCCTCGGGGAGGGCGCCCCGCTCCTCAAGCGGATCCTGGGGCTGGTAGTAGGGGTAGTGCTCCGGCGGAACGAAGGGCAGCGAGCTCAGGGGGAGGCGATACCCCACCGGTGAATCGCCCGGCGTCAGGAAGGCGTGGGTGCGGCGGAACTGCCAGGGTTCCGAGATCCAGCGGCGGTCGTCGGGATCGTCCTTGCCGAGCGGCAGGCTCGCCAGGGGGAGGGCATAACCGGCGGCCTCGCCGAGGCCGCGGTCGAACACCCGCGCGATGCGGGCATTGGTCTCCGGGTTCGGGAACTTGGCGTCCGAGGTGGTGACGTTGATCGGCAACTCCTCCCGCTTCTCCTCCCAGTAGATCGGGTCTTCGAAGGCGGGGAACACATAGGTTTCGAGGCCGAGACGCTTGGCGACGCCGTCGATCAGCGCCTTCGCCTTGCTGGAGGTGGCATCACGCGGGCCGTCCTCCTTGGCGACGAGGTCCGGATTGCTCCAGATCGGCTTGCCGTCCCGGCGCCAGTACAGGGCGAAGGCCCAGCGCGGCAGGCTCTCGCCCGGATACCATTTGCCCTGGCCGTAATGCAGCATGCCGCCCGGTCCGAAGCGGGTGCGCAGGCGCCGGATCAGCTTGTCGGCGAGGCCGCGCTTGGTCGGCCCCACGGCGGCGGCGTTCCACTCGGCCGATTCGAAATCGTCGATGGAGACGAAGGTCGGCTCGCCGCCCATGGTCAGGCGCACGTCCTGCTCGGCGAGATCGACGTCGATCCGCTCGCCCAGCGCATCCATCTTGGCCCAGACCTCGTCCGAGAACGGCTTGGTGATGCGCGGCGCCTCGTCCACGCGGGTCACCGTCATCTCGAAGCCGAACTCCACTTCGGCGGGTTCGGCAAGGCCCGAGATCGGCGCGGCCGACTGGTAGTGCGGGGTGGCGGCCAGCGGGATGTGACCCTCGCCGCAGAGGAGACCGGAGGTGGCGTCGAGGCCGATCCAGCCGGCGCCCGGCAGGTAGACCTCGGCCCAGGCGTGCAGGTCGGTGAAATCGGTGGAGGTGCCGGCCGGGCCGTCCACCGCCGTCGTGTCGGGAATGAGCTGGATCAGGTAGCCGGAGACGAAGCGCGCGGCGAGACCGATGCGGCGCAGCACCTGGACGAGAAGCCAGGCGGAATCGCGGCACGAGCCGCTCTTCAGGGTCAGCGTCTCGGCCGGCGTCTGGACGCCCGGCTCCATGCGCACGCCGTAGGTGATCTCGGAGGCGATCATGGCGTTGAGGGCCACGAGGAAGAGCACGGTGTTGGGCTGTTCGGGCAGCCGCTCGAGCAGCGCGTCGATCTCCGGTCCCGTGGCGTCGTCGGTGACGAGATAGGGCTTCAGCTCCGCCGTGAGGTCGCTTTCGTAGGCGAAGGGGCGGGTCTGGGCGTAATCCTCCACGAAGAAGTCGAACGGGTTGATCACCGCCATCTCGGCGATCAGATCGACCTCGATCTTCAGCTCGGTGGTCCGCTCGGGGAAGACCAGCCGGGCGAGCCAGTTCCCGTTCGGGTCCTGCTGCCAGTTGATGAAGTGGTTCTCCGGCAGGATCTTCAGGGAATAGGCCGGCACGAGCGAGCGCGTATGCGGCGCCGGGCGCAGGCGGATCACCTGTGGTCCGAGCTGGATCGGCCGATCGTACTTGTAGTGGGTGACGTGGTGGAGGGCGGCTTTGATGGACACGGGGACTCCCGCTGGTTCAGACGTGGTGCCGGGCGCGCGATAAACGCGCGGCGGCGGCGGGAAGCCGGGGCGCATCGCCGACGCGCGCCCCGGCTGTCATCGGCGTTTCGAGGCCGAATGACCATAGGACGGGAACAGCGCCGACGGCAGTCGAATTCGGTGCTAGTCTACAACGACGTTGCCCGACCGGTTGGTGGAAGGCGAAGACGTTCATCGCGTGAGGATCTTGGCCCTGGCAGTTCAGACATACGGCGTGGCGATGCGGCCCGTCGCCGGGCACGAAGCAAATTCCATGCATCGCGGCGCGGTATGCCGCCGCGAAGCGCTCCCGCTCGCCCTCCGCGGCGTCCGTCCGGCGGGCGCGGCCGCCCGATGAAGGTCTTTCAGTGCCAGGCCTGCGACCAGCCGGTGAGCTTCGAGAGCACGGAATGCGACAGCTGCCAGCGGCAGCTCGGCTATGTCTGCCAGTCGCATGAGATGTCGGCCCTCGAACCCTCCGGTTCGGTCTGGCATGCCTATGCCGACCCGGCCCGGAAATACCGCTTCTGCGCGAATGCCGATTACCATGCGTGCAACTGGCTGGTGCCGGAGGACAGCGCGGACCGCTACTGTACCTCCTGCCGGCACAACCGCGTTGTCCCGGACCTGACCCTCGACTGGAACCTCACCCGCTGGCGCCAGATCGAGGCGGCCAAGCACCGGTTGTTCTACTCGCTCCTGCGTCTGGACCTGCCCCTGATGACGCGGGAGGAGAACCCGGCCACGGGCCTCGCCTTCGATTTCCTGGTCGATCCGGCCGAGAACTACAGCGTCGGCCCGCCCGTCCTCACCGGGCATCGCAGCGGTCTCATCACCCTCAATATCGCCGAGGCCGACGACGTCGAGCGCGAACGCCGCCGGATGCTGTTCGGCGAGTATTACCGCACCCTGCTCGGGCATTTCCGCCACGAGATCGGGCATTATTTCTGGAACGTCCTGGTCCGCTACGACCCGAGCATCTGGGCGTTCCGCGACCTGTTCGGCGACGAGCGCGCCAGCTACGGCATGGCCCTGCAGCGCTACTATGCCCAGGGCGCGCCGCCGGACTGGCAGGAATCCTATGTCAGCGCCTACGCCACCAGCCACCCGTGGGAGGATTTCGCCGAGACCTGGGCGCATTACCTCCACATCGTCGACACGGTGGAGACGGCGAGCGCCTTCGAGCTTCAACTGCGGCCCCGCCTGCGCAGCAGCGCGCCGGAGCCCGTGGTGATCGATTTCGATCCGTATCAATCCCCCGACCTCGACCGGCTGGTCTCGGTCTGGCTGCCGCTGACCTACGCGGTGAATTCCCTCAGCCGCAGCATGGGTCAGCCGGCGCTGTATCCCTTCAAGCTGACCCCGGCCGTCATCGCCAAGCTCGCCTTCGTCCATGACCGGGTCGACGCCGTCCGTTCGGCCACGGGGTACCAGGCCGATTCCGACGTCCTGAAGGCCGTCATCACCGGCCTGCGCCAGCGCGTGGCCCCTCCGAACGTTTGATGCCCGCCTCGCCCGGCCTACGGCTCCAGCGAACTCTCCGGCTCCGGCTTGGGAAGCCGGCGCGGGCGTCCGTCGTCGTCGATGGCCACGAAGGTGAAGGTGGCCTCGGTCACCTTCTCGCGCAGCTTGGTGCGGAAGCGGCGCGCCCAGGCCTCGACCTGGATCTTCATGGAGGTGCGGCCGACACTCTCGACCCGGGTGTAGACGCAGAGCACGTCGCCCACCCGTACCGGACGGATGAAGGTCATCGCATCGACCGCCACCGTGACCACACGGCCCTGCGCCTGGTCGACGCCGGCGATGCCCCCGGCCTGGTCCATCTGCGACATCACCCAGCCGCCGAAGATGTCGCCGTTGGCGTTGGTGTCGGCCGGCATCGCGATGGTGCGCACCGTGAGGTCCCCACGCGGGTCGCTGGTCTCGGCCATTGCGGTCTCCACCCATCATCGTTGCGGAGCCTTCATTCGTCCGAGGCCCGGCTTGATCTCCTGCATCGGCCGACAAGGGGCGTCAGGTCAAGAAAAAGCCCGGCCGTCCCGAAGGGGACGACCGGGCCTCGAAACCGGCAGGCGTGGACGACGACTCAGTAGTAGAAGCGACGCGGGCCGTAGAACCGGCGCGGGGCGTAATACGGGCGACGGTAGAACGGACGCGGAGCGAAGTACGGACGACGGTAATACGGGCGGGCGTAATAGGGGCGACGGTAGAACGGACGACGGTAATACGGCCGGCGGTAGTAATACTGCGCCTTCTCGGCGACGGCCGGTGCGGCCTCGCTCTGAAGAGCGGAAACCGGGCCGATGGGCGCGGCCGAAGCGCCCTGGGGGGCCAAGGCGGCGAAGCCCAGGGCCAGCAATGCGGCCAGAAGGAGTTTCCTCAACACGTTCATGACTCCTCGGATGATCGAACGACGGTGATGATATGACGGCATGCGCGGGAAAGCATGCTTGGCCGTCATCCGAACGCACGGAACCGGCAAACCGTTTCATGCCCCCTGCCGGCAAGCTTAACGGTTAGCCTTGTGGCGAACGGCCTTCGCTCAAGCAGCGCTGCGTGGACCGGTCAGGCGATCTTCAACGTCATGTCGACCACGCTGGCCTCGGCCGAGCCCTTCACCAGGGTGATGCCGTGCTCGCAATCTTCCCGTCGGGCATAGCCCTCAGCCGAGTCGGCGATGACGTTGCCGTTCGTGACGCGGAGGCGCCAGCGCCACTCGCCACCCGAATCCCGGTAGAGTTCGAAACGCATATCCACGCTCCCTCGCGGCGATCACCGCCATAGCGTCAGATGGCGCGGGATCGTGCGTCGGCAATGCCCGTCCCGGCGGCGGGCCCGGACACGACAACGCCGCCCCGGACGATCCGGGGCGGCGTCAGGCCGGGAGAACCCGACCTTTAGAGCTTGGGTGAGATCAGGAACGCGGGAAGCGATCGAGCCAGCCGATGGCACGGCCTTCGCCGCCGGCATTGCCGCCGCCACCGCTGCGCGGGCGCTCGCCCTGGCGCGGAGCGCGGTTGTCGCCGCGCTGGTCGGGACGGGGGCCACGGCCCTGTCCGTCCGACGGACGATCGCCGCGGCCCTCCTGGGGACGACCCGAACGGGCCTGCCCGGCGGGCTGGCCACCGCGACCGCCGCCCGGACGGGCACCGGCGCCGGGACGACCGCCACCGGGACGCTGGCCCTGGCGCTGGCCGGGACGCTGGCCCTGGGGCGCCGGACGGCGCTCCTCGGCCTGGGCGGCCTCGGCGGCTTCCTGGCGGGTCGGCGGGTTGAAGCCCTCGGGGAAGGCGCCGACGGGGATCTTCTGGCGCGTGGTGCGCTCGATGTCCCGCAGGTAGGCCTTCTCCTCGTCGTTGCAGAACGAGATGGCGAGCCCGTTCGCCCCGGCGCGCGCGGTGCGGCCGATGCGGTGGACGTAGCTCTCGGGCACGTTGGGCAGGTCGTAGTTGATGACGTGGCTCACCGCCTCGACATCGATGCCGCGGGCGGCGATGTCGGTGGCGACCAGCACCCGGCAGGACCCGTCCTTGAACGCGGCGAGAGCGCGCTCGCGCTGCGGCTGGGACTTGTTGCCGTGGATGGCGGAGGCGTTGATCCCGACCTTCTCCAGGCCGCGCACCACGCGGTCGGCGCCGTGCTTGGTCCGCGTGAAGACGAGCACGCGCTCGATCTTCGGGTCGCGCAGGATGTGGTTGAGCAGGGCCTGCTTCGCGCCGGTATGGGCGAAGATGACTTCCTGGGTGACGCGCTCGGCGGTGGTCGCCACGGGGGTGACGGCGACCTGCACCGGGTCGCGGAGATACTGGTCGGCGAGGCCCGCGATGTTCTTCGGCATGGTGGCCGAGAAGAACAGGCTCTGGCGCTCCTTCGGCAGCATCTTCACGATGCGCTTGAGGGCGTGGATGAAGCCGAGGTCGAGCATCTGGTCGGCCTCGTCGAGGACGAGGATCTCGACGGCTTCGAGGGTCAGCGAGCGGCGCTCGATGAGGTCCATGAGGCGGCCCGGCGTGGCGACGAGGATGTCGACGCCGTTGGCGAGCGCCTTCTCCTGGCGGGAGATGGTGACGCCGCCGAACACCACGGTGTTGGTGAACGACAGGTATTTCCCATAGTCGGAAAAGCTCTCGGCGATCTGGTTGGCGAGCTCGCGGGTGGGCGAGAGCACCAGCACGCGGCAGCCGCGGCGGATGGCCTTGCGCGGGTTCTGGGCGAGGCGGTGCAGGATCGGCAGCGCGAAGGCCGCGGTCTTGCCGGTGCCGGTCTGGGCGATGCCGCAGAGGTCGCGGCCTTCCATGGCGGGGCGGAGGGCCTGGGCCTGAATTGGGGTCGGGGTCTTATAGCCGGCCTCATCCAGGGCGCGCAGCACGGGCTCTGCGAGGCCGAAATCGGTGAATTGGGTCAAGGGTAGACTTTCAGGCAGCGGGACCGGCCGGACACCACCGAAACGATGGCCGTCTTGTCGAAGGGGCTGGTCCGTTGAGCTGGAGGCCGCCCGCGTGATGGGGCGATCCGGGTGCATGCACGTTGAAGAGAGGGGCTCAGGTCGCTTGGGCCGCGCTGACGCGCAATCGGCGATCCGTCACGCAGCCCTCTCAAGCGAACCTGTCACGGCCGCTGACGCTGCAACTGCGATATGCGCTTTCGCGCCTGCGAAGTCAACGTGGTGCCCGAGCCATTCGCCGGGCGCGGGGGTTACCACCCGTATCGCGCCATCTGAGCGAGCTTGGCCTGGACCGCCTTCTCGTCGCGGCCGAGGGCGGCGAGGCTCTGGGACAGGCTGTAGCAGGTGCCGCAGAACGGGAGCTGGACGAGGGGCATCGATTCGGCGCGGAACCGGGATACGGAGCCGATCAGGCAGGCGATGACCACCTCGTCCGGGGGCGTGCCGACGCAATCGCCGCGCGGGCTGCCGAACAGGGCGCGGTTCGGATAGGCGAGGGCCAGGGTGGTGCCGCCCCGCCGGTCGGGAGCCGGAGGCACGGTGTAGCTGCGCACGAACAGGCCGGCGAACAGCAGCATCGCGCCGAGGGGCGCGAGGAGGCGCATGGTCAGGCGGTCTCGTCGAAGCGGGTCCGGTGGAACACCTCCGTCCCGGCCCCGTCGATGACGCGCACCGCCTCGGCCGGTCCGCCGGAGCGCTGCGGCGCCCGTGCCCGCGCGAACAGAAGGAGCGCGCGCTCCGTGGCGCTTTCCGCCCCGCTCGCGCGGATCGACAGGCGCTGGCGCACGCGGTCCTCGCCCTCGTCGTCGGAGCCGAGGATCTCGATGTGGAACGTCTCGCGCGGAGTCACGATCGGGCGGCCTCCGGATGACGTCTGTGGCGATGGCTGGTCATTCCGGGGAGCTTTCGCCTCAACGTGGCGCCTGTGCAAGATGGGGAGTGCGCAAGGTGCCGCCCCGGCGAGCCGGCGACTGTGCAAGCCGGGGGCGGATGTGGTTGAGTGGCGCCGACCTCCTTATGATCGGACAGAGCAGACATGGCGCCTTCGCATTTCGTCACGACCGGCTGGCTCAAGGAGCGTCTCGGCGCGCCGGGCATCATCGTGCTCGATGCGTCGTGGTACCTGCCCGCCCAGGGGCGCGATGCCGCAGCCGAATACGAGGCCGCCCATATCCCCGGCGCGATCCGCTTCGACATCGACGCCATGAGCGACGAGACCTCGCCCCTGCCGCACATGCTGCCCCGGCCGGAGGTCTTCGCCTCGCGCATGCGCGAGCTCGGCATCGGCGACGGCATGCACATCGTCGTCTATGACGGGATGGGCCTGTTCTCCGCGCCCCGCGTCTGGTGGATGCTGCGCACCTTCGGCGTGCGCGACGTGCAGATCCTGGAGGGCGGCTTTCCCGCCTGGCTGGCCGCTGGCGGTCCCACCGAGGATGGCGACGGTCCCCGCCGCGACCGGCGCCACTTCTCCGCGCGCCTCGACCACGGGGCCGTGGCCGATGCCGCCGACGTGGCCCGCGCCCTCGAGACCGGCTCGGCCCAGGTGGTCGATGCCCGCTCCGCCCCGCGTTTTCGCGGCGAGGAGGCCGAGCCGCGCCCCGGCGTGCGCCCCGGCCACATGCCGGGCGCGCGCAACGTCCATTACTCCGCGCTCCAGGCCGACGGCCGGCTGAAGGATGCGGATGCCCTGCGCAAGGTCTTCGCCGATGCCGGCGTCGATCCGGCCAGACCCGTGGTCACCACCTGCGGCTCGGGCGTGACGGCCGCCATCGTCGCCCTGGCCCTCGAGACCCTCGGTCATCCCCCCCGCGCGCTCTATGACGGCTCCTGGTCCGAATGGGGCGTCGACCCCGCGCGGCCCGTCGCCACGGGACCGGCCTGAGGCGGCGAACGACCGAGCCCGCACGCGCGTGGCCCAAGACGAATCGAGCATTGACGGAGCGAGCGAGGAACGAACGGCTATCGCCGTCCCGTCCCCAGACGCCGCGCCGGCGCGGCAGCGCTCCGACGGGCGCGTCGGCGTGCGCGTCGTCCGGCACGGAATCGGCACGCATGTGGCCGACCTGTCCGAGGCCGGGCCGCTGCGCCTGCGGCTTCCGCGCCACGCCGCGGGGGCCTGCGAGGCGGTCCTCCTCAACACGGCGGGCGGTATCGCCTGCGGCGACGGGTTCCGGGTCGAGGCGGAGGTGGGCGCGGGCGCCCATCTCGTCCTCACCACCACTGCCGCCGAGAAGATCTACAAATCCGACGGTCCCTCAAGTCACGTGGGCACCCGGGCGGTGCTCGCCGAGGGGGCACGCCTCGACTGGCTGCCGCAGGAGACCATCCTGTTCGACCGGGCGCGGCTGGAGCGGCGGTTCGAGGCCGATCTCGCCCCGGATGCGCGCCTGCTCGCTTTCGAGGCCGTCGTCTTCGGGCGCACCGCCCGGCACGAGCGGCTGGATTCCGGCCTGTTCCGGGATGCGTGGCGCATCCGCCGGGGCGGGCGTCTGGCCTATGCCGAATCCCTCGCCTTCGACGGTCCTATCACGGCCCTGCTGGAGCGGACCGCCCTCGGCGGCGGCGCCCGGGCCATGGCGACCCTCCTCGACGTCTCGCCCGATGCCGAGGCGCGGCTGGAGGCGTTCCGCAGTCACGTGGACGCGCTCGCGTCACCGGGGGTCGACATCGCCGCCAGTGCCTGGAACGGGCACCTCGTTGCCCGATTCCTGAGCGCCGCCCCCGATGCCCTGCGGGCGATGGCCGCGCGCCTCCTCGTAGCCTACCGCGGCATGCCGATGCCGCGGGTCTGGCAGAGTTAGGGAGGAGCGGGGGCTTCCCGTTCGCGCCGTGGGTGCTGGAGGCCGCCTTCGAGGCCGCTTCGCGGCGCCTGAGGATGAGGTGGATGAGTGGGAAGAGGAAAGTGTCGGCCCCGGTCAACCCATTCTCATCCCACCAGAATCCTCATCCTGAGGCGCCGGAGCGAAGCGGAGGCCTCGAAGGAGGGCTCCAGTGAGCGCCGAGCGCCATGGACGCCTCCTCCGAGGCCCGCTGACGCGGGCACCTCGGGTTGCGGTGGTCGGGTGGAAGAAGAGCCGGTCTCATCCGAACCAAACGCTCGGCCGTCGAACCCTACGCCGCCGACCGCTTCTCCACGATCGTGGTCTCGATGAGCGTGTCCGGCTCGTAGAGCCAGCGCGCCATGGCGCCCGCCATGACCGCACCGAGGATCGGCGCCAGCCAGAACAGCCAGAGCTGCCCCATCGCCTCCGCGCCCGCGAACAGGGCCGGGCCGCTGCTGCGCGCCGGGTTGACGGAAGTGTTGGTGATCGGAATGGAGATCAGGTGGATCAGGACCAGGGCGAACCCGATGGGAATGCCGGCGAACCCGGTGGCCGCGCCCTTCGAGGTCGTTCCGATGATGATGAACAGGAAGAAGAAGGTCGCCAGGGCTTCCACGAGGAAGCAGGAGAGCAATCCGTACTTGCCCGGGCTGAGGTCGCCGTAACCGTTCGAGGCGAAACCGCCCGGCACCCATCCGGCCTTGCCGGAGGCGATGAGATAGAGCACGCCCGCGCCGAACACCGCTCCGACCACCTGCGCCACGATATAGGGGATCACGTGATGGTCGGCGCAGCGTCCGGCCGACCACAGGCCGAGGGTGACGGCCGGGTTGAAATGGCCGCCCGAGATATGCCCCACCGCATAGGCCATGGTCAGCACCGTGAGCCCGAAGGCGAGGGCCACGCCGAGAAAGCCGATGCCGAGGGCGGGGTAGGACGCGGAGACGATGGCCGCGCCGCAGCCTCCGAAGGTGAGCCAGAACGTTCCGAAAAACTCGGCTGTCGATCGCCGGATCGTGTCATGCGTCATGGCAGCCCCGCTCGAATGCAGGATGAATTCTCATGTATTCGAACCACGAGAATCGGCTTTATCCTTGGTCTTGACGCGCAGAACCTAGATTTCGCCCCAACCCCTGGCAATCGCTCATTGGGCGTATCCGATCAGTCTGGCGGATCGGCGACGCCGTTATTGCGTAGGTTGCTTACCGCCCGAAGGCCGCGCCGGGGGAGCGGCTCATGGACTTGCCCGGCCGACATCGCTATGGGCGGCGACGGCCGACGGGACGGCCGAGGGGAGACCGGACCGTGGTCGAGACACATGCCGCCGCGCGCGAGGCGATCCTCGCCTTCATCGCCGGCCGCAATCCTGGCCTCGCGCCGGGTGCGGTGACCGGGTCGACCTCCCTCGTCACCAGCGATGCCCTCGATTCCATCGGCGTGCTCGACCTGATGATGGAGCTCGGCGACCGGTTCGGATTCGAGATCGAGGAGGACGCCTTCGCGCTCGCGCATTTCGAGAGCGTCGACGCCCTGGCCGCCTTCGTCGAGGCCAAGCGGGCCGGGGCGCAACCCTGAGCGGGTTCGAGGACGCAAAACCGGTGACCCCTTTTGCCGAACCCGCTTAGCACCATGCCGGCGCCCGCCCTGCTGCACGATCTCCTCGACGGTCCGGCCTGCGCATCCGAGCGGATCGCCCTGGTCCGCGGCGACGAACGGCTGAGCTATGGCGGGTTGCGGGCCGAGGTCGAGCGGCTGGCGCGGAGGCTGCGCGAGGCGGGCGCCGAACCCGGCGACCGGATCGCAATCCTGCTGCCGAAATCGCTTCCCGAATGCGTGGCGATCTTCGCCGTCAGCCGGGTCGGGGCGGTGTTCGTGCCGATCCATCCGAGCCTGCGCCCGCGTCAGGTCCGGCATATCCTCGCCGATTGCGGGGCGCGGTTCCTCGTCACCGACGCCACCCTGCTCGCCGCCCTCGACCCTCCCCCCATAACCCCCTCAGCGGGATACGGCATTCACACATCTCGCGGGCCGCACGGGTCCCCTCTCCTGGAAGGAGAGGGACAGGGTGAGGTGTGTGACCTCTCCGGAGCTGGACCACACCTCACCCCAACCCTCTCCTTTCAGGAGAGCGAGCACGTCGCGACTGTCGAACCCTCTCGGAGAGAGGGAACAGCGATCGAGCAGATGGGTGAATCCAGTAACTCTGCGGGGGGAGGGCTCGCCGCGTCGCTGATCGTCAGCCTCGCCCCCGACACTCTCACCGCTCCGCCGCCCGGCCTCGCGGCGATCCTCTACACGTCCGGCTCCACCGGGCTGCCGAAGGGCGTGATGCTGAGCCACGCCAATCTCCTGGCCGGCACGCGGATTGTGCGCAGCTATCTCGCCATCGCGCCCGAGGACCGCATCCTGTCGGTCCTGCCGTTCTCGTTCGATTACGGGCTCAACCAGCTCCTCACGAGCGTCGAGCAGGGTGCCTGTCTCGTGCTCCTTGAGTTCCGCTTCGGCGACGAGGTGGTGCGGGCCATCGAGCAGCACCGGATCACGATCCTGGCCGGTGTCCCGACCCTCTGGACCCTGCTGACCCGCGCGGCGCCGAGGCTCGGCAAGGCGGATCTGGCGAGCCTGCGCATCCTCACCAATTCGGGCGGCGCGGTGCCGCAGGAGACCGTGGCGCGCCTGCGCCGGGCGCTCCCGCACACCGATATCGTGCTGATGTACGGCCTCACCGAGGCCTTCCGCTCCACCTACCTGCCTCCGGGCGAGATCGACGCGCGGCCGGGCTCCATGGGCCGCGCCATCCCCGAGACCGAGATCTTCGCCGTGGATGCCGACGGACAGCGGACCCGGCCCGGCGAGCCCGGAATCCTCCACCATCGCGGCCCCACCGTGTCCCTCGGCTACTGGAACCGGCCGGAGGATACGGCACGCGTCCTGGTGCCGGACCCGCGTTTCCCGCAGGACGGCACACTCGTGTGCCGCTCCGGCGACCTCGTGGTGGAGGACGAGGACGGCTATTTCCGCTTCCTCGGCCGCGAGGATGCGATGATCAAGAGCGCCGGCTTCCGCGTGAGCCCCACCGAGGTGGAGGAGGCGATGATGGAGACCGGCGCGTTCCGGGCGGTGGCGGTGATCGGTCTGGCGGATGCCGGCCTCGGCCAGCGCATCCACGCCGTCGCCGTGCCGGCCGGGAGCGGCCCCGCTCCGGAGGAGGTCCTGCAGGCCGTGCGGCGGACGCTGCCTCCGCACATGGTTCCCCGCGCCGTCGAGACCGTCCCGGCCCTGCCCACGACGCCCAACGGCAAGGTCGATTACAAGCGCCTGGTGGCGGAACGGACGAGCTATGTCTGACCCGATCGGCGACAGCCTCGCGGACCGCCTCGTCGCCGCCAACTTTTCGCGACGCGACGGCGTGCTCCATGTGGGCGGCCTCGATCTTCGCGGCCTCGCCGAGACCCACGGCACGCCGTTCTTCGTCTACGACGCCGACCTCCTTCGGCACGCCTATCGCGACCTCGCGCGGGCGGTCGCCGGCTTCGCGGTGGTGGATTACTCGGTGAAGGCCAACCCGGCCCCCGCAATCATCCGTGTCTTCCGCGACGAGGGGGCGGGGGCGGAGATCGCGTCGGCTGCGGAATTCGCCGCGTCCTGGGCGGCCGGTGTCGATCCGCGCCACATCCTGTTCGCCGGGCCGGGCAAGAGCGACGCCGACATCGAGGCCACCGTCGCCGGCGGGATCGGCGAGATCCATCTGGAGAACAGCGAGGAGATGAGGCGCGTGGCCGAGGCCGCGGAGCGCCACGGCACCGTCCAGCGGGTGGCGATCCGGATCAATCCGGGGCCCGACGCGCAGGGGGGCGCCATGCGGATGGGCGGCAAGCCCTCGCCCTTCGGCTTCGACGAGGAGGAACTCGAGGCCATCGTCGACGCGGTGGAGGCAGAGCCCCGCCTGCACCTGTCGGGCATCCACCTCTTTGCCGGGACGCAAGGGCTCGTCGCCGCGACCCTCCTGTCGCAATGGGCCTACGGCCTGTCCCTGGCGGAGCGGGTGGCCGACCGGATAGCGCGCCCGCTGGAGACGATCGACCTCGGCGGCGGCCTCGGCATCCCCTATTTCTCCACCGACACCGCCCTCGACCTCGACGCCATCCGCGATGGAATGCCGGCGCTCATCGCCCGTGTGAGGTCGGATCCCCGCCTCAGGGAGGCGCGGATCGTGCTCGAACCCGGACGGTTCCTCGCCGGGCCGGCGGGCCTCTACGTGGCGCGGGTGAGGGCGGTGAAACTCTCGCGGGGCAGCCGCTTCGTCATCACCGACGGGGGCATGCACCACCATCTCGCGGCGTCCGGCAATCTCGGGCAGGTGGTCAAACGCGATTACCCCGTGACGAGCGTGGTGGACCGGGGCGGCCTGCGTTCGCCCTGCGCCGTCGTCGGCCCGCTCTGCACGCCCCTCGACATGCTCGCCCGCGCGACGCCCCTGCCGGACCTCGCGGCGGGCGACCTCGTGGCGGTCCTGCAATCGGGCGCCTATGGGCTGACGGCGAGCCCCACCGGCTTTCTCAGCCATCCGCGACCGGCGGAGCTCCTGGTGGATGGGGGCACGGCGCGCGAATGCGGCTCGGCAGTTCGGCCGGCGGATTGACGATGCGGTAAACTCTCCCCGGACCACGCGATCGCTGCAGGGCGACCGAGTTTTGCAACGGAACGGAAACCCTCGCAGCGTTAGAATCCGCGGCGTTCGAACGCGATGCGGGAGGTGACCGATTGAGACGCGGTCTCGCCGTCAGGCAGAAATCGACCAAGCTCGAGTTCCTCAAGCACATCGTGGCCAGCACGCAGACGGGCCCGGACGTCTTCTCGACCGTCATGACGAGCGACGACTATGCGCGCGACCACGTCCAGATGATCTGCGAATCGCTTCAGCTCGGCCTGACCCGCCTGCATCGGGACCAGGACGGATACGGCTACGAGGTGCGCATCACCCGCGCCGGCAAGCTCCTGGCGTTCGGCGAAATCGAGGCGGCGGCGGCCGTGCTCGATTCCGGCAGGGGGATCACGCGTCTCGCCGGTGACCCACCGGAGGGCGCCCTCGGCACGCTCCTGGCTCCCGGCAGCAAGGGCATATCCCTCTACGGGATCGCCGCCCGGCAACACGCCCCCGAGATGATCCGCGGCGTCGCCACCGGCCACCTCTCCGTCGCGGATGGCGTCATCCAGGCATCCCCGCTCCTTACAAGGTCGACCGGATTGGGCGGATGGGGGGAGATCGGCGGGCTCGCCCGTCCCTCGCGCGAACGCGAGACGACCTTGTCGCTGCCGTCGAGCCGTTCGACGCGGCATGTCTCGGCGCGAAAACCCTAAGCGGGTTTAGCAGACGTGGTGCCCGGTTCTGCGATAGAAAACTGCGACACATCGAGGAGCCAAGCCGCCTGAAGCGTTGGCGTGCCAACGCGAACCTGCTCAGGGCCTCGTTCCGCTCAGCCCTTGCGCTCCGTGAAGTCGCGAAATGCCTCGAGGGTCTCGGCGCTGACGTGATGCTCGATCCCCTCCGCGTCGCGCCGCGCGGTCTCGGCGCTCACGCCAAGGGCGCAGAGAAAGTGCTCGACGATGCGATGGCGCTCGCGACTCTGGGCCGCGAGCATGCGCCCGCTCTCGGTCAGGAAGACCCCGCGATAGGGGCGCTGCTGCACGAGGCCGTCCTCGGCCAGGCGCTTCAGCATCTTCGCGACGGTGGGCTGGGCGACGCCGAGGCGCGCGGCGATATCCACCTGCCGCGCCTCGCCGCCATCGCCGATAAGGTCGGCGATCAGTTCCACATAATCTTCCACGAGTTCGAGGCGGCGCGCCTCGCGGGCCTGACGGAAGCTCTCCACATGGACGTCCGGATCGACCAGCGGGGCGTCGGGCATGGATCGCGACGAATCCTGCATGATGCCGGGCACCCCTTGCTTCATCGGTGTCACGGACACGGACCATTCCGTTCCCGAGCCGTGTTTAGCCAAGGCCGGCCCCCGAGGGGAGCCCTAAACCGGGCCGTGATGCGCCCACGCGCAGGTGAGCGACGAATTCCCGGGCGAAAACCGGCAGCGCTTCGAGGGATCGCAGGCAGATGGTGAGGTCGCGTGCCGCCCATGGGTCGAGGAGCGGGACGATATCGAGGCCCATCGAGCGCGCGGCGCGCCGGGCGGTGGTTTCGGGGACGATCCCGAGCCCGACGCCGCATTCCACCAGCCGGCACACCGCATCGAAGCCGCGCAGCTGGACCCGCAGCCGCATGAGCGGCCGCCCGGTGCGCATGGCCTTGTCGGCGAGGAAGCGGGTGATGGCGCTCGCCCGATCGAGGCCGACGAGGTCGTAATCCAGCACATCGGCGAACAGCACGCCGTCCCGCTCCCCCAGCGGATGGCCGGAGGGTAGCACCGCCACGAACCTGTCCTGGCGGAACGGATGGGTTTCCAGGGTGCCGGTATCCACCGTGCCGGAGACGATGCCGAGATCGGCGGCTCCCTCCGCCACGAGACCGACGATCTCGTCCGAGGTCCGCTCGACGATATCGACGCTGACGCCGGTATGGAGGGCGAGATAGGCGCTCAGGGCTTCCGGCAGGAATTCGGTCAACGCGTGGGTGTTCGACAGGACCTTGATCTGGCCGATCGCGCCGCCCGCATAGGCGGCGAGGTCACCCTGCATCCGGTCGACGCCCTCCAGCAGGGAACGGGCATGGGCGAGGAGCGCCCGCCCGGCCGGCGTCAGGACAACACCCTGGCGGCTCCGGCTGAGGAGGGCCGCCCCGAGGGACACCTCCATCGCCCGGATTCGGCTCGACGCCGCGGCGAGTGCCAGGTTGGCGCGCGCCGCCCCATGCGTGATCGACCCCGCCTCGGCCACGTGGCGGAACAGGCCGAGATCGACGAGGTCGAACCGCATCATCGGGCGGGGATGGGGCAGGCGGGCTTTGGAAAAGAGACCGGCATCGGCAACACATCCTTAACCCTGTGGCGCGATCCTCGGGACATGGTTGTCCGTCGTCGCGTCCGTTCCGTCCTCATGCCGCTCGGCCTCTACGCCGTGTCCGCGCTCGTGGTCGGCTATTTCGTGCATCAGGCCGAGAGCGGCAATCGCGGCTTGGAGGCCAAGCGCGCTCTGAAAATTCAGGCCTACGGTCTGAAGCAGGAACTCACGGCCGCCAAGGCCGACCGGGCGATCTGGGAGCACCGGGTGGCGCTCCTGCGCAGCGAGCAGATCGACCGGGATCTCCTGGAGGAACGCGCCCGCATCGTCCTCGGCCGCGTCCACGCGAACGATGTCGTCATCATCAATCCCTGATCGTACCCCGATCGTGTTTGTCCCGCCGTATTCTGCCTGACAACTCGGTCGATCTGTCGACGGGACGGCCTCGCTTTCCGCAAAACCCTGTCCTAGAAACGGTTCCAGAAAAGCCGTTCACGGGAGGAAAGCCGATGGATGCCGCCAACGAAGCGGGTCAGGCGAAAGCCGATTCGGCCAAAGGTTCGGCTCAGTTGGGAACGGGGGGCGGAGACGCCCCGACGCATGCTCCCGCACCGAACACGCCCCAGTTCACCCGGGAGGAAGACCTCCACGCCTATCACGAGATGCTGCTGATCCGGCGTTTCGAGGAGAAGGCCGGCCAGCTCTACGGCATGGGCCTCATCGGCGGGTTCTGCCACCTCTATATCGGCCAGGAAGCGGTCGTCATCGGCATGCAGATGGCCTCGGTCGAGGGCGACCAGACCATCACCGGGTACCGCGACCACGGCCACATGCTCGCCTGCGGCATGGACCCGAAGGGCGTGATGGCCGAGCTGACCGGCCGGCGCGGCGGGTATTCCCGCGGCAAGGGCGGCTCGATGCACATGTTCTCAAAGGAGAAGCAGTTCTTCGGCGGCCACGGCATCGTCGGCGCCCAAGTCTCGCTTGGAACCGGCCTCGGTTTCGCCGACGCCTACAAGAAGAACGGTAAGGTCAGCCTGACCTATATGGGTGACGGCGCGGCCAACCAGGGCCAGGTCTACGAGAGCTTCAACATGGCTCAGCTGTGGAAGCTGCCCGTGGTCTACGTGATCGAGAACAACCGCTACGCCATGGGCACGTCGGTGGCCCGCGCTTCGGCGCAGACCGACTTCTCCCGCCGCGGCATCTCCTTCGGCATTCCCGGCGAGCAGGTGGACGGCATGGACGTCCGCACCGTCCGCGAGGCGGCGAGCCGCGCGGTGGAGCATGCCCGCTCCGGCCAGGGCCCCTACATCCTCGAGATGCAGACCTACCGCTATCGCGGCCACTCGATGTCCGATCCGGCGAAATACCGGACCAAGGACGAAGTCTCCAAGATGCGCGACGAGCACGACCCGATCGAGATGGTGCGCAGGCGCCTGATCGAGATGCACGGCGTGCCGGAAGCCGACCTCAAGGCCACCGACGCCAAGGTCCGCGAGACCGTCAACGACGCGGCCGAGTTCGCCACGCACGATCCCGAGCCGGATCCGTCCGAACTCTGGACCGACATCCTGCTGGAAGCCCGCGCTTAAGGTCGACCTCGCGACGCTCCCCCCATCCGGGACATCTCCCGTGCCATGACGGCACGGGAAGAGCCGCAGCGAGGGACCGAGAAGCCGCCGCTTCCTCTCCAGAAGGCCGCCCGCCAACCTACGGATCAAAAACCTCATGGCGACCGACATCCTCATGCCCGCGCTGTCTCCGACGATGGAGGAAGGCAAGCTCGCCAAGTGGCTCAAGAAGGAGGGCGACGCGGTCAAATCCGGCGATGTCCTCGCCGAGATCGAGACCGACAAGGCGACGATGGAAGTCGAGGCCATCGACGAGGGCATCCTCGCCAAGATCCTCATCGAGGAAGGCACAGAGGGCGTGAAGGTCAACACGCCGATCGCCATCATCGCCGGTGAGGGCGAGGACGTGGCCGCGGCGGCAGCGGGTGGCGGTTCGAAGCCGGACGCCTCGGCCCCGGCGCAATCGGCCCCCACCCCGACGATGCAGGCCGAGGGCCAGGCCTCGGCACCGGCCGCCACGGCGAAGTCCGGCGACGACAAGGCGAACGCGCCGGCGGCTCCGGCCGTCATCACCAACAAGTCGCCCGCCCCGGTGATGGACGAGTTCCCCGCCGGCACCGAGATGGTGACCATGACCGTGCGCGAGTCGCTTCGCGACGCCATGGCCGAGGAGATGCGCCGCGAGGATTCGGTCTTCGTGATGGGCGAGGAAGTCGCCGAGTACCAGGGCGCCTATAAGGTGACCCAGGGGCTGCTGCAGGAATTCGGCGCCCGCCGCGTGGTCGACACGCCGATCACCGAGCACGGCTTTGCCGGCATCGCGGCCGGCGCCGCCTTCACCGGCCTGCGCCCCATCGTCGAATTCATGACCTTCAACTTCGCCATGCAGGCGATCGACCACATCATCAACTCGGCGGCCAAGACCCTCTACATGTCCGGCGGCCAGCTCGGCTGTCCCATCGTGTTCCGCGGCCCCAACGGTGCCGCCGCCCGCGTCGGCGCCCAGCACAGCCACGATTACTCGGCCTGGTACTCCAACGTCCCCGGCCTCAAGGTCATCGCCCCCTATACGGCCTCGGACGCCAAGGGCCTGCTCAAGGCCGCGATCCGCGACCCGAACCCGGTGATCTTCCTCGAGAACGAGATCCTCTACGGCCAGACCTTCCCGGTGCCGAAGCTCGACGACTTCGTGCTCCCCATCGGCAAGGCGCGCATCCACCGCACCGGCAAGGACGTGACCATCGTCTCCTTCTCCATCGGCATGACCTACGCGCTGAAGGCGGCGCAGGCGCTCGCCGAAGAGGGCATCGAGGCCGAGGTCATCGACCTGCGCACGCTCCGTCCGATGGATACCGACACGATCGTGGAATCGGTGAAGAAGACCGGCCGCTGCGTCACGGTGGAGGAGGGCTTCCCGCAATCGGGCATCGGCGCCGAGATCATCGCCCGCCTGATGGCCGATGCCTTCGACTTCCTCGACGCTCCCGTCCTGCGGGTCACCGGCAAGGACGTGCCGATGCCCTACGCCGCCAACCTCGAGAAGCTTGCCTTGCCCAACGTCGCCGAGGTGATCCAGGCGGTGAAGGCGGTCTGCTATCGGTGAGCCGGTGGCGATCGCGGACCGACCATCGTCCTAGCCAGGGCCTCATCCTGAGGTGCCCGCGCCCGCGGGCCTCGAAGGAGGGCTCCAGTATCAGCAGTTCGAACGGGAGGGCTCCTTCGAGGCCTCCGCTCCGCTCCGGCACCTCAGGATGAGGCCTCGGATCGGAGTACGGGCTCGGAGGAGTTGAGCACCATGACCGACAAGTTCCAGGAACTCTCCGCTCCCCCCGACGCCCTGAACAATGGCGGCATCGAGGTCGTGCGCGCCAGCGTCGTGGACGGCGCGGTGAGCGTGGCCCTGCGCCGCTCCTTCGACGATCCCTATACCTGGGGCCGCCTTCTCATCGACCTCGCTCGCCAGGCCGCGCGGGTCTACGCGCTGGAGACCGAGATGTCGGAGGAGGAGGCGTTCGAGCGCATCCGCGCCGGCCTCGATTCCGAGAGCTTCGACCCCGACTTGCCGCCCGGCGGCACACTCAACTGACCGCCCCGCCACGCCCATCCGCTGACGATCAGGATTCATAACGATGCCCATCAACGTCCTGATGCCCGCCCTGTCGCCGACGATGGAGAAGGGCAACCTCGCCAAGTGGCTCAAGAAGGAGGGCGACGCGGTCAAATCCGGCGACGTCCTCGCCGAGATCGAGACCGACAAGGCCACGATGGAGGTCGAGGCGATCGACGAGGGCATCCTCGCCAAGATCATCGTAGCCGAGGGCACCGCCGACGTGCCGGTGAACGATCTCATCGCCATCATCGCCTCCGAGGGTGAGGACCCGAAGACCGTCGGGGCCGCAGGCAACGGCGGCGCGGCGGCGGAGGCCCCCAAGGCCGATACTCCCAAAGCAGACGCTTCGAAGAACGATACGCCCGCACTGAACACCACTCCCGGCGACGGCCACAAATCCTACGCGCGTGTCGACGCGGCGCCGGACGGAGCCAAGCCGGACGGCGCTCCCGCCCCCCAGGCCGGGCAGGGCGGCCGCATCGTCGCCTCGCCCCTGGCGCGCCGCATCGCCAAGCTCGAAGGCGTCGACCTCTCCGCCGTCTCTGGTTCCGGTCCGCATGGCCGCGTAATCGAGCGCGACGTGCGTGCCGCCATCGCCAGCGGTTCGGCCAAGGCCGGCGCGCCGAAGGCCACCGCCCCCGCCGCAGCGCTGGCGGCTGCTCCGGCTCCCGCCGCGCCAGCACCCGCACCGAAGGCCGCGGCGCAGGGGCTCACCACCGATCAGGTGCGCGGCTTCTACCAAAAGGGCACGTTCGAGGAGGTGCCCCTCGACGGCATGCGCAAGACCATCGCCAAGCGCCTCACCGAGGCGATGCAGGTGGCCCCGCATTTCTACCTCACGGTGGACTGCGAGCTCGACGCGCTGATGGCCCTGCGCGAACAGCTCAACAAGAGCGCCGGCACTTCAAAGGACGGCAAACCGCTGTTCAAGCTCTCGGTGAACGACTTCGTCATCAAGGCGATGGGCCTGGCGTTGATGCGCGTGCCCGCCGCCAACGCGGTCTGGGCCGAGGACCGGATCTTGCGCTTCAACAACGCCGAGGTCGGCGTGGCGGTGGCCATCGACGGCGGTCTGTTCACCCCAGTGATCCGCAAGGCCGACCAGAAGACGCTCTCCACCATCTCCAACGAGATGAAGGACTTTGCCGGCCGGGCGCGGGCCAAGAAGCTGAAGCCGGAGGAGTACCAGGGCGGCGTCACCTCGGTGTCGAATCTCGGCATGTTCGGCATCAAGCACTTCACGGCGGTGATCAACCCGCCGCAATCCTCGATCCTGGCGGTGGGTGCGGGCGAGAAGCGCGTGGTGGTGAAGGACGGCGCCCCGGCGGTGGTCCAGGTCATGACCGCCACCCTCTCCTGCGACCACCGCGTCCTCGACGGGGCGCTCGGCGCCGAACTGATCTCGGCCTTCAAGAGCCTGATCGAGAACCCGATGGGGATGCTGGTTTGATCGTTGTGGAAGGCTGAACTGGCCCTCCTCCCCCTTGTGGGGAGGAGTTGGAGGTGGGGGTGACTGGGTGACCCACTGCGGAGTCCGGTGGAACCACCCCCACCCTCGATCCCTCCCCACAAGGGGGAGGGAGGTGCGCGAGCTTGGTGGGGTTCACGGGAGGCGACGGCCGATGCCATGGAAGGAACCGCCTCGGCACTCTGTCTCTCCGCGCGCCGCACTGAATGCGAAGAGCCTCCGCCGAACGTCGACAGATGCGGAGAGGCGATTGTGGCGGCACCTGAGGGATCGCCTTCCGATCGAAGGTTCGCATTTCCGTCGTCAGGTTGCACTGGGGCGGTACGTCGCCGATTTTTGCTGCTTGTCGGCACGGTTGATCGTCGAAGTCGATGGCGGGCAGCATAGCCACGACCACGCTGCCGCTTACGATGAGACCCGCACGCTCGCTCTCGAAGATCAAGGTTTCCGCGTTCTCAGATTCACCAATGCCGATGTGATGCAGCGGATCGACACCGTCCTCGACACGGTCTTCGCCGCCCTCGCCACTGCCTCGTCCGTCGCCCGCCAGTCTGGCGGAACCACCCCCACCCCCGGCCCCTCCCCACAAGGGGGAGGGGAGTAGGAGCGCGCCATGTCCAACACCTACGACATCCTCGTCATCGGCGCCGGCCCCGGGGGCTACGTCGCCGCGATCCGGGCGGCGCAGCTCGGGTTCAAGACCGCGGTGGTGGACCGCGAGCATCTCGGCGGCATCTGCCTGAACTGGGGCTGCATCCCGACGAAGGCGCTGCTGCGCTCGGCCGAGATCTACCATTACATGCAGCACGCCTCGGATTACGGGCTGTCGGCCGAGAAGGTCGGGTTCGATACAGCCGCCATCGTCAAGCGCTCGCGCGGCGTCTCGACCCGGCTCAACGGCGGCGTCGGCATGCTGCTGAAGAAGAACAAGGTCGACGTGATCTGGGGCGAGGCCGTCATCGAATCGGCCGCCAAGGGTAACGAGCCCGGCAAGGTCACGGTGAAGGAGACGAGCCGCGCCCCCGCGCCGAAGGGCGCGCTCGCCGCTGGCTCCTATTCGGCCAAGCACATCATCGTCGCCACGGGCGCCCGCCCCCGCGCGATCCCCGGCATCGAGCCGGACAAAAAGCAGATCTGGACCTATTACGAAGCCATGGTGCCGGAGACGATGCCGAAGAGCCTGCTCGTGATGGGCTCGGGCGCCATCGGCATCGAGTTCGCCTCGTTCTACCGCACCATGGGCGCCGAGGTGACGGTGATCGAGCTGCTGCCGCAGATCCTGCCGGTGGAGGATGCCGAGATCGCCGGCCTCGCCCGCAAGCGCTTCGAGAAGCAGGGCATCAAGATCCTCACCGGCGCCAAGGTGACGAAGGTGGAGAAGGCGGCCGATTCCGTCACCGCCACCGTCGAGACGACGGACGGCAAGAGCCAGCAGTTGACGGCGGAGAAGCTCATCTCGGCGGTGGGCGTCGTCGGCAACATCGAGAATCTCGGCCTCGAGACGCTCGGCATCGGCATCGAGCGCGGCATCGTCGTTACCGACGGCCTGGGCCGGACCAACGTGCCAGGCATCTACGCCATCGGCGACGTCGCCGGGCCTCCCATGCTGGCCCACAAGGCCGAGCACGAGGGCGTGCTCTGCGTGGAGACGATCAAGGGGCTGCACACCCACGCCATGGACAAGGCCAAGATCCCCGGCTGCACCTATTGCCAGCCGCAGATCGCCAGCGTCGGCCTCACCGAGGCCAAGGCCAAGGAGCAGGGTTTTTCCGTGAAGGTCGGCCGCTTCCCCTTCGCCGGCAACGGCAAGGCCATCGCGCTGGGCGAGCCGGACGGCCTGGTGAAGACGGTGTTCGACGCCAAGACCGGCCAGCTGCTCGGCGCCCACATGGTGGGAGCGGAAGTCACCGAGCTGATCCAGGGCTACGTCGTCGCCATGAATCTCGAGACCACCGAGGAAGACCTGATGCACACGGTCTTCCCGCACCCGACCCTGAGCGAGATGATGCACGAGAGCGTGCTCGACGCCTACGGCAAGGTGATCCACAGCTGAGCCCGGACACCCGTCTCGCGGATGTCCACAGGCTTCTATCGACCCCGTTAAGGATCCGTTAACCCTCGTGGCGTGTTCTGTCTTCGTTCTCAACGCGAGTCGGAGACGGGCCATGCCGAAGACGCTGACCAGGATCAGGAACGAGGGTGAGGCGGCGCCGGGCCTTCACTGCCCGGTGGAGGAGATCGCCCAGGCCTATCTCACCAGCACGGCGGGGGACGCGGAGATCGCCCTCCGCTGCGCCATCACCGACGCGCTGTCCGACCTGATGCAGGCCGAGCGCCGGGCACGCGAGACCAGCCGGTTGATTTCGCGAGGCTATGTCCGTGGTAGTATGGTCGGATGAAATTGATTTCTGCAGAAGGTCAATGACACCTCTCACAGGAATACTTCGATCTCGAATATTAGGCTACAGCAGATATTCCGTGTCCGCTTTTATAACATTCCGTTCTCGATGAACGTAGTAAAACGTTAGCCCGGTCTTATAGATATGAGGAGTGACAGTTTTATAGCCTGAATATTTCAGGATCGCCATCAGCTCGGGCTCGTTGAGCGAATTAACCCAGCCGAGGGCAATCCGATCCTTTTTCGGCGACTGGTCCATTGGATGATAGCTGAACACACCTTCTGGAACCTGCCGCGAGAGCTGCTTGAGCACCCTCGGCATATCGAAAAGGTACTCGAGGACTCCAAGGCCAAGGACAAAATCCGCACCGAAATTAGGAAGGCGTTGCTTGTTCAGGTCGATCACCACCGTCCTTTCGTCGCGCTTGACGACATCAGCGGGAATGTAGCTGCACCCCTCCGGCAAGAGGCTCTCGATCTTCATGGCGCCACATCCGAGATCGAGAACGCGGACGTTCCGGGGTATGAGCTTTACAGCAGCACGGGCACGATCATCCCAAAGTGCTTGGTCCGATACCTCTTCGATGGATGTCCAACGCTCAACCTGGGTACGCTTGGTCTTGAATGATCGAATCGTTTCTTCACTTCGCTTCCGGCGAATCAAGGCAAGCTGCTCATCAGACATATCGACGATCATTCCCCAAATTTGTCGCGCAATTCGCTAGGTTGTTACTGATGACCGTCAGATACTACTGACATTCGCCATTGCGATCCAGTGCCCCCGCTACCCGCTCTCATTCTGGACAATAGCCAATCGAAGGGTCACCAAGAGCCGCGAATGAAGCGCACCTGTTGCGTCCGCGGCACGCCGCTCACCCGCCAGATCACCTTCCCCACATCCTCCGACACTAGTAGCGCCCCGGTCATGTTCAGGATCACGCCGACTGGACGCCCCTGCGCCTTCTCGTCGGCGTGAAGAAAGTCGGTGAGGGCGTACACCGACTGGCCGGCAGGTTTGCCGTCCTTGAAGGGGACGTAGGTCACCTTGTAGCCGCTCTTCGGGCGGTGGTTCATCGGCCGTGCCGAGCCACGAAGAGGCTGCTCTTCCACACGTTCGGCGGGTCGATGTCACGCTGCCCTCATCGTGCGGGCCAGAAACGGTCCGAAAGCGGGCAGGTCCACCGTCCAGCCGTTGATTTTGACCGGCTGTGGCTCCATCCAGGCGACGTAGTCGTGCCCCTTCGTGAGGCAGAGGCGCGCATAGTTGAAGCGTAGATTGTAAGCCCCGTCCTTGATGGGAAGAATCTCGATGACCCGTGTCCTCGGGCGAGAAAAGATCAGGTGGGCGAGGCCCGCACCATGCGGCGAGGCGATGACCGACGCTTGGTGGGCGATGGCGATCTGATGCCAGAGCGGGAGGGTGGAGAATTCGGCGATCTCGAATCCGTGGGCCTGCATCTCCCGCTCGACCTCGATCTCGTTGATAAGCGGGCGACGCCTCGCGTCACGCCGGGTGATATAGACGCGCTCCGGAAGCGTGACGCCATGAGCGCGCGCCATCTCGATCGACCGCTCGGCCATCACCGCAAAGACGCTGTCGAGATGCCGCCATCCGGACATCCCCTCGAAACGCACGACAGGAACGAGAAGGCGTTCGACGAAGACCGGCCGGTCGACGCGATAGGTCGACGCACCGAGACCGATCATATCGAGCGAGGTCTGCTCGAAGCCGGGATTGCCACCGTTCAACAGAACCTTGAACGCGTCGTCCGCGATCAGTCCGCTCTCGCCGAGGAAAGCGAATCGGGGAAGGTTATCGACGAGCCAGTGATAGATCCCCGCCGATGGCCGATTGGACGCCAGCGCGATGTCGATCCGGGGCACGGAGGATCGTTCGACGCACGGGATCGGCTGTTTCATCTGCCGAATGATCCCGCCGTCCTCCGTCCAGATTTGACCGATCGCGCTCGTGAACACATCGCGGAATTCCAGAACCTCCGGGTGGACCTGATCGACGATGACCTGTCGGAACGACCGGGCCTCCTGCCGCAAGGCTATGACATGGTGGGGGGATGTCGCCGACGATCTTTGAACCTTCACGCTGCCCGGCTGATCGATGGGCGGTTGCGGAGCGAACCGGAACTCCGTGGGCATCGGCTTCATTTCCGATCCGCCACGACTGACAGTTTTCTTCAGCTCGCCCAAGGCAGTCTGCAAATCCTCGTCCAGCGTGTTTTTGATGATGCTGCTTGCCTCGTGCAAAAATCGATGATCCGCGTGCAGGAAGGTGTTTTCGAGCAATATCCGTCCCGCCAGATCGCTTCTCCGATTTATGACCAGGTCGCGGATGACGGCATACGCAATGGCCTCTCTGCCGGTCAGCGATGAGACGTGGCGCGCGACCTCATCGATGACGTCGTCCCGTCCGGTGGCGAGAGCACCGTTCAGGCGGTAGATGAAGAGTTGCGGCAGCGACAGGATCAGTGCGGGGTCGTGCGTCCGAGCGACGACGTCGTTCCAGCGTCCCTGCTCGACATCGGCGCGACACATCCTGAGGGTTTCTCGGGCGGATCGGTGCAGGGCCTTGTCTTTGGGCGTTGTCATGCTTTTACCGACAGAGGAACATCGGACCGGGGAAACTCAGTTCGGCACCGAGCCTCCCCCCTTAAACCTCTTTCAACTTTCATCCGCCAGCGCAAGCTCTTACGATCGGCCACCCATGATAACATCGCAAGATCTCTCACAGGAGATCGATCATATTGTGAGACATCAAAATCAAAGAATGGCGACCAAGAGACGGAAGGCTTCCGTTTCCGCCATAGACGGAGCCGATCAACAGGGAAAGATGGAGTTCGACTATTGTGTCCTAGTCGAACCGCTTACCCGCCAGACCACCTTCCCCACATCATCGCTCACCAGCAGCGCCCCGGTCTTGTCGAGGATCACGCCAACGGGCCGTCCCTGCGCCTTCTCGTCCGCGTCGAGGAAGCCGGTGAGCGCGTCCACCGGCTGGCCGGTGGGTTTGCCGTCCTTGAAGGGCACATAGATCACCTTGTAGCCGCTCTTCGGGCGGCGGTTCCATGAGCCGTGCTGGGCAACGAACAGGCCGCTTTTCCACGCCTCCGGCAAGGTCGAGCCGTTGGAGAAGGCGATGCCCAGAGACGCGGTGTGGGTGCCGACCGCGTAGTCGGGCGCGATCGCCCTGGCGACGAGATCGGGCTTCTGCGGCTGGACCCGCTCGTCCACGTGCTTGCCCCAGTAACTGTAGGGCCAGCCATAGAAGCCTCCCTCCTTCACCGAGGTGACATAGTCGGGGACGAGGTCGCTTCCGATCTCGTCGCGCTCGTTCACCGCGGTCCAGAGGGCTCCGCCTGTGGGCTCGAAGGCGAGGCCGTTGGGGTTGCGCAGGCCGGTGGCGAATTCGCGCATCTGCTTCGTGGCGAGGGTGTATTCCCAGATCGCGGCGCGGCCCACCTCCTTGTCGAGGCCGTTCTCGCCGACATTGCTGTTCGAGCCCACGGTGACGAAGAGCTTGGTGCCGTCCGGGCTCGCGATGACGTTCTTCGTCCAATGGTGGTTGATGCCCGACGGCAGTTCGACCACCGTCTCGGGCTTGGCGGTGATCTCGGTCTGGCCCTGCGCGTAGGGCACCTTCACCAGGGCATCGGCATTGGCGACGTAGAGGTCGCCGCCCACCAAGGCCATGCCGAAGGGCGAGTGCAGGCCGGAGAGGAAGACGTGGCGCTCTTCGGCGACACCGTCGCCGTTCGTGTCGCGCAGCAGGACGACCCGGTCCGGGCTCGGCACTCCGGCGCCGGCCATGCTCTTCACCTTGTCGGCGACCCAGTCGGCGATGCCGGTGGAGGGGTCGTCGGTCTTGGGCTTGTTCGACTCCGCCACCAGCACGTCGCCATTGGGCAGGAGATACATCCAGCGCGGATGGTCGAACCCGTCCGCATAAGCCGCGACCTGAAGCCCCGCCGCCGCCTTCGGCTTGGCGCCGTTCTCCCAGCGGGCGACGCGGGCGATGTTCACGGTCGGCATCAGCGTCGGGTTCGGCGCGGGGAGGGTGGGGTTAGCGCCTTCCCCGGCCGAGGCTTCGAGACTGGCCTTTTCGGGGTAGACGATGAAGCGGAGGAACGCCGCTCCGCCCAGAAGCACCAGGCCCAAGGCCGCAAGGCCGAGCTTTGATCGATTCCGCATGGTCGTGACCCTGACTCCGCGCCCGAGCCGGACGCCCTTCGGTCAGGTTAATGGCCGAGGGGACATTTGGCTCCGGCGAGGAACGGATCAGCCCGGGGCGGATCCGCGTCTCGCCACGGTCCGGTTCGTGACGCCATCGGGCTGGGACGGCCTCGGACGAGCGGTCTGCTCGCCCCGCACGGGCGCCCCGGCAAATCCGCCGAAATCCTCGCGGAACTGGTCGACGATCTCGCCGGAGGTCTCGATGCAGCGGCCAATATACTGCGCGAGCGCGGGGGGAGGGGCGAAGCCTTCCGCCAGGAGGCGCGTGTTGTCGAAGGTCACGTCGAGTTCGCAGAACCGGTAATAGGCCTGCAGCGCCCGGAACATCGCCACCTTGATCGCCTCGTCCATGCCGAAGACCTCGGTGAAGCGCCTGTGAAGGGTCGCCCGGTCGCGGGCGGAGAATTCCTCGTAGTGGCGCGGGCTCTCGGCCGGGTCGACGCGGTCGAGGGTGCGGCCGAGCTCGCTCCAGCGGGTGCGGCTCGAGGTGCCGGCGGAGAGGTGGTAGGTCCGGTGGGCGAGGGCGGGCCTCGCGAGCATCTCCACCAGGGTGTCGGCCACCCAGTCGGTGGGGACGATGTCGACGGTCCCGTCGCGGGAGCCGGCGACGAGCCGCAGCCGGTCGCAGGCGCGGATCACCCAGAGGATGCTCGAACCCGGCCGGGCGCCCAGCGTGGTGTGGCCGAGCACGATGGAGGGGCGCGCCACGACCAGGGGCAGGTCGGCGAAATGGGACGCCAGAGACATCTCGGCCGCGGCTTTCGAGGCGCTGTAGGGCACGAGATGGGTGGCGCCCGCGTCGGGGTAGAGGGTCTCGTCCACCGTCGCGGGCGGCTGGCCTCCGCAAATCATCGCCGTGCTCACATGGAGGAAACGGTCGAGCCGCGGCATCCGCGCCGCGCGCCGGGCCAGGGCCAGGGTGCCGTCATGGTTGGTCCGGTGGACTTTTTCCTGCGCCCACCACGACGTGTCGGCGGCCAGATGCAGAACCTGCGTCACCGCATCGAGGCGCGGATCGGCGATCGTGTCGGCGTGGGTGAAATCCCCCGCGACGATCTCCACACGCTGCGCGAGACGCTGGGCGTTCAGGGCATTGGTGAAGCGCCCGAGACGCGCCGCGATGCGCTGACGCCCGGCCTCCTCGTCCGAGGCCCGCACCAGGCAGACCCATTCGGTATCCGTCTTCATCGCCAGGGCACGGTGCAGGACGGCACCACCGATGAGCCCCGTCGCACCCGTCAAAAGAATTCGACTCACGGCACTCGCTCCAACGGCCGCGCATCCGAAACGACGTCGCGGCAACCCAAAGAGAGTTAAGAGAACGTTAACGAGATGCTGACAAGTCGACGGAAATCAATACGTAGAATTTTACGGATCTATACGAAGCTTGTTCAGAATATAGTTAAAATTAATAATTAATTTTCCGCATCGTTCTTGCTCAGGCCGGGTATCGCGCCAGGAGCGGACGTTCCTCACGCCGAACGGTCGACACCGTCGCGGCCCATCCGGCGCCGCAGTCCCCGCCCAGTTCCATGCCGCCGCGACTTGCGCTGCGGGGGAGAGCGTCACAGGAAGGACCCATAGCGGGGCGACCGGCACGCCCCGCTCCTTGCGAAGGAGCGACGGGTATGAATGGAGAAGTCTACGGTGCGCTGGGGCAACCGGGCGTGGGATTGTTCATGGCGATCGTCATCGGCGCCCTGGCGGGCTGGCTCGCGGAACAGTTCACCTCGGCGAACATGGGCCTCTTCGCCAACATCGCGATGGGCATCCTCGGCGGTCTTCTCGGCAACTATCTGGCCGCCAAGCTCCACATCCCGGTCTACGGCTTCTGGCGCAACCTGCTCTCGGCCACGGCGGGGGCGGTGATCATCATCACCATCTACAGGGCCATCCGCGGACGCGGCATGAGCTACTGACAGGTTCGGCGGATCGTTTCCCGATCGTTTGCGATGCGGGAGCCGAGTCATTACCTTTCGAACCGAGCGCCGGCCCGTTGCCGGCGCAGCTTGCCCGGTATGCCATGGCCGTCGTCCTCGACCTACTGCGAAACGACCAGCGCCCCCGGCACCCGGAAAAGGCGCATCGCCCGGACAACCCGATCCAGCGCAAGCCCGACTGGATCCGGGTGAAGGCACCGGGTTCGCCCGGCTGGAACGCCACCCGCGCCATCGTGAAGGAGCATGGCCTCGTCACGGTCTGCGAGGAGGCGGGCTGCCCCAATATCGGCGAGTGCTGGGAGAAGAAGCACGCCACCTTCATGATCATGGGCGACACATGCACGCGGGCCTGCGCCTTCTGCAACGTGCGCACCGGCCTGCCCAACGCCCTCGACGGGGACGAGCCGGCCAAGATCGCCGATTCCGTGGCCAAGCTCGGCCTGCACCACGTGGTCATCACCTCGGTGGACCGCGACGACCTCGCCGATGGCGGGGCCATGCATTTCTTCCGCACCATCCGGGCCATCCGCGAGCGCAGCCCAGCCACGACGATCGAGGTGCTCACCCCCGATTTCCTGCGCAAGGACGGCGCGCTGGAACTGGTGGTGGAGGCGCGCCCCGACGTGTTCAACCACAACATGGAGACGGTGCCGGGCAACTACCTCACCGTCCGCCCCGGCGCGCGCTACTTCCATTCGGTGCGGCTGCTGCAGCGGGTGAAGGAGCTCGACCCCACCATCTTCACCAAGTCCGGCATCATGGTCGGCCTCGGCGAGGAGCGGAACGAGATCGTCCAGCTCATGGACGACCTGCGCTCGGCGGATGTGGACTTCCTCACTATCGGCCAGTACCTGCAGCCGACGAAGAAACACCACGAGGTGAAGCGCTTCGTCCCGCCCGACGAATTCAAGACCCTTGAAACCACCGCCTATTCCAAGGGTTTCCTCCTCGTCTCGGCGACGCCCCTGACCCGCTCCTCGCACCATGCGGGCGAGGATTTTTCACGATTGAAGGCCGCCCGGCTCGCTCGCCTCGCGCCTGCCAACGCCTGAGGGCCGATGCCTTCCTTCCGGATCAACCGCGCGGTGCGCCACTCGCCGCAGCAGATGTACGACCTCGTGGCCGACGTGGAACGCTATCCGGAATTCCTGCCGCTCTGCGAATCCCTGCGCGTCCTGCGCCGCCAGCCCGGCCCGGACGGCACCGAGATCCTCGTGGCCGAGATGGGAGTGGGCTACAAGGCGATCCGCGAGCGCTTCACCACCCGCGTCACCCTCGATCCGCAGAACCTGAAGATCGTCGCCGAATATATCGACGGGCCGTTCCGGCACCTCGAGAACCGCTGGGGTTTCAAGGAGAGGTCGCCGAGCGGCTGCGACGTCGACTTCTTCATCACCTACGAGTTCAAGAGCCGTACCCTCGGCCTCCTCATGGGCACGATGTTCGACCGCGCCTTCCGCAAGTTCACCGATGCGTTCGAGGGCAGGGCGGACCGGGTATACGGCGCCGCCTGACGCGCCGGTGCCCGTTCTCTGACAGGCTACTGGATCCACACATCTGCTCGACGGCCGTTTCTCTACCCTTGAGGGTTCGACATGAGGCGCGACGGGCTCCCTCTCCTGAAAGGAGAGGGGATCCGTGCTGCCCGCGAGATGTGTGGCGCCGTAGATAAGACGGGCGGACAATGCCGGGCGGGGCCCTAGATACAGGTGCGCAACGCCACCGGAGAACACCCCCGTGAGACCGATCCCGATTCTCGTCCTCGCCCTCGCCTTGAATGCGGGCCTTGCCGGCTTCGCCGTGGCGGACCAGCCCGGCCCCGACTGGCTGCCGGTCGATCAGGTCAAGAAGGCGCTGATGGCCGAGGGCTACACCGAGATCACGAGGCTCGAGGCCGATGACGGCCATTGGGACGGCGAGGGCATCAAGAACGGCCAAAAGATGAAGTTCGATGCCGATCCGAAGACGGGCGCGATCCTCGGTGAAGTCGCCGAGTGAAAGCCGGTTTGATCGGATTCCTCAGCGAATCTCACGCTGAAGCAGATCATCCAACCAGAGCACCTCATCCTGAGGTGCCCGTGTCAGCGGGCCTCGAAGGAGCCCTCCAGTGTTCGCGCGATCCCTGGAGCCCTCCTTCGAGGCCGCTCCGCGGCACCTCAGGATGAGGTGAAGCCTTGGAAAAAAGCAACTGACATAGGCCTCAATCCGTCCCAACGGGCTCCACGGCTCGGCCGAACAGGTCCAGCGCCTCTACCACGGCGAGGCGGCGGATCTCGGTGCGGCCGAGATCGCCGTAGCGGCGTTCGATATGCCGGGTCGCGGCGCCACGGCGGGCGAGGCCGAAATGCACGAGGCCCACGGGCTTGGCCTCGCTGCCGCCGCCAGGGCCGGCGATGCCGGTGATCGAGACCGCCACATCCGCGTGCGAATGGGCGAGCGCCCCCTCCGCCATGGCGCGGGCCACGGATTTGCTCACCGCCCCATGGGTCGCGATGAGGTCGGCGGTCACGCCGAGCATCTCGGATTTGGCGTCGTTGGAATAGGTGACGAAGCCGCGCTCGACCACCACCGATGAGCCGGGCACGGCGGTGAGCAGCCCGGCGACGAGGCCGCCGGTGCAGGATTCGGCGCAGGCCGCGCGAAGCCCGGCGGCGGCATAGGCCGCCACCAGCGCCTCGGCGCGGGCGAGGAGCGCCGGGTCGTCGATCACGCCGCGTCGCCCCCGTCCGTCTCCGGGAGGCGGATCGTCGCCGCCGCCTGAGCCGCGAGCCCTTCGGCGCGGCCAACGAAGCCGAGCTTCTCGGTCGTCGTCGCCTTGATGGAGACCGAACTCAGGGGCACGCCGCAGATCTCGGCGATGCGGGCACGGATCGCCTCGCGATGGGCGCCGATGCGCGGGGCCTCGGCCAGGACGGTGATGTCGAGATGGTCGATCCGGCCGCCCCGGTCGCGGACAAGCTTCACCGCATGGGCCAGGAAGCGGTCGGACGAGGCGCCGCGCCACTGCTCGTCGCTCGGCGGGAAATGCGTGCCGATGTCGCCATCCGCGATCGCCCCAAGGAGGGCGTCCGTGAGGGCGTGCAGCGCCACGTCCCCGTCGGAATGGGCCAGCACGCCCCGATCGGCGGGGATCTTCACGCCGCCGAGCCAGACATGGTCGCCCTCGGTGAAGGCGTGAACGTCGAAGCCGGTCCCGAGGCGGGTCACATAGGTCGTCATGGAATCGGTCTCTGGTTCGGAGAGCAGGGCATCGCTGCCGGAAAAGCCGCGGTCGGCCTCGATCAGGTCCGAGGGCTGGGTGATCTTGCGGTTGCGCGGGTCGCCCTCGAACACCACCACGTCGAGCCCGGCCCATTCGGCCAAAGCCCCGTCATCGGTGAAGCCGTGGAGATCCGCCTCCGCCGCCTTGCGATGGGCGGCGAGGAGGGGCGCGAAGGCGAAGGCCTGAGGGGTCTGGACGGCGCGCAGGGATTCGCGGGCGGGGGTCTCGCGCACCCGGCCGATCCCCGTCCCGAGATCCTCGACGATCTTGATCGTATCGGTGACGGCGATGCCGGGCACCGCCGCGCCGTGGTCACGACCGGCGAGAAGAGCCCGGTCGATCAGCGCCTCGTCCACATGCGGGCGGGCCGCGTCGTGAACGAGGACGAGGCCCGGCGCGCCCGTTTCCGCAGACCTCCCGGCCAAGGCTTCGAGACCGGCCCTGACGGATTGCTGGCGCGTGGCGCCGCCCTCGACCGGGGCCGCGAGTTTGGCGCGCAGAACGGGGTCGAGTTCCGCGACGCAGGCGTGGTAGAACGAGGCCGCGTCCGCGGCGATCACGGGCTGGATCACCGCGAGGTCGGGATGGGCCGCCAGCGCGGCGAGGGTCCGTGTGAGGACCGCGCGTCCGCCGACGCTGCGATATTGCTTGGGAACGTCACCGCCGATGCGGATCCCGCGGCCGGCTGCGACGACCACCGCGGCGTTCCAGGCGGTGCCGGACATGGAAAAGTGCTCCCGCATCAGTTCGAGGTAGCGTGGATGGCTGGGGTGGTCTGTCGTTTAAGCGGGGCATAGCCTGAAATCAAATCGCGCAAGGCGCTTGCGTCGCCCCAGCGATTGTCTATTTGTTGGGCATAATGAAAGCTGATGATTATTTGAGCGTTCTGCGCTCGGGCGATGGCCAGGGGCAGGTCGGCGAGAGGGCAGGCGCCGCGGCTTCGGTGCCGGTCCTGCTCGCTCCCCTGTCGGGCATCACCGACCTGCACATGCGTCGCATCGCGCGGCGTCTGGGCGCAAGCGCCGTCGTCTCGGAGATGGTGGCGGCGGCCGAATTCGCCCGTGGGGCGGAAGAGGCGCGCCTGCGGGCCGAGGGCGGCGGGGTCGATCCCCACGTGGTCCAGCTCGCCGGCTGCGTGCCCGAATCGATGGCGGAGGCCGCACGGCTGGCCGAGGCGAATGGCGCCGATGTCATCGACATCAACATGGGCTGCCCGGCCAAGACCGTCACCGGCGGCGAGGCGGGTTCCGCCCTAATGCGCGACATCGAGGGGGCCACGCGCATCCTCGCCGCCGTCCGCGCGGCGGTGGCGATCCCGGTCACGGTCAAGATGCGCCTCGGCTGGGACCATGCGAGCCTGAATGCCCCCGATCTCGCCCGGCGCGCCGAGGGGCTCGGCCTGGCGGCGGTGACGGTGCATGGCCGCACCCGGCAGCAATTTTACAAGGGACAGGCCGATTGGGCCGCCATCCGCGCCGTGGTGGACGCGGTCTCGATCCCGGTCATCGCCAACGGTGACGTCGTCGATCTCGCCGGTGCGCGGGCCTGCCTCGCCGCATCGGGCGCCGCCGGGCTGATGATCGGGCGCGCGGCCCTCGGTCGTCCCTGGCTGGTGGGCGAGATCGCCGCCGGTCTCGCCGGCCGGGCACCGCGTTCCCTCGACGCCGTGGAGAAGGCCGCCCTCGCCCTGGAGCATTACCAGGGGCTCCTCGCTCTCTACGGCCCCGCCATGGGCGTGCGCCACGCGCGCAAGCACCTGGCGGCCTATGTGGACGGGTCCGGCGCGCTCGGCCCCGACGACCGGACGCGGCTCCTCACCACCACCGATCCGGCCATCGCAGCCGACCTTCTCTCGAAGGCGATGCGTCACCCGCGCGGACCATTCGTCACCGAGGAGGCAGCGTGAGCGTGGACAAGGAACATCGCGGCCGGACCATCGCCCCGCCCACGAGCGAGGCGGTGATCAATGCCCTGCCGCTGCCGGTCATCACCATCGGCGCCGACGACCGCATCCTCCATGTGAACCACGCGGCGGAGACGTTCTTCGATCATTCCGCCCGGTTGATGCAGCGCCGGCACCTGCGCGACATCATCCCGTTCTCGTCCCCGATCAGCGCCCTCGTGGCCGAAGTGCGCCGCCGCCGGGCGAGCGTCAGCGAATACGGCGTCGAACTGGTCCAGCCGCGCTCAGGCCTGGAGCGCAACGTCGATGTCTTCGCGACCCCGCTCGGCGACGAGGAGGACGCGGTGGTGATGATGCTCCAGGAGCGCACCATCGCCGACAAGATGAACCGGCAGCTCACCCATCGCGGTGCCGCCCGCTCGATGATCGCGCTGGGCGCCATGCTGGCGCATGAGATCAAGAACCCGCTCGCCGGCATCCGGGGGGCGGCCCAGCTCCTCGAACAATCGGGCACCGAGGACGACCGCCTGCTCACCCGGCTGATCTGCGACGAATCCGACCGGATCGTCCGCATCGTCGAGCGAATGGAGCTGTTCGGCGACGAGCGTCCGGTGGAGCGCGGCCCCGTCAACGTGCACGGCGTGCTCGATCAGGTGAAGCGCTCGGCCCAGTCGGGCTTTGCCCGGCACATCCGCTTCGTCGAGACCTACGACCCGTCGCTGCCCCCGGTCCTCGGCAATCGCGATCAGTTGATTCAGGTCATCCTCAACCTCGTCAAGAACGCCGCCGAGGCCATCGGCGCCGACGCGGTGGATGGCGAGATCACCCTCTCCACCGCCTTCCGCACCGGGCTGAAGATGCAGGTGCCCGGCACGCGGGAACGGGTGAGCCTGCCCATCGAAGTGGCGGTGCGGGACAACGGGCCGGGGGTCTCGGCCGAGCTCCTGCCCGACCTGTTCGACCCGTTCGTGACCACGAAAGCGCAGGGGTCCGGCCTCGGACTTGCACTTGCGGCCAAGATCATCGGCGATCACGGTGGCATCGTCGAATGCGATCCCGTGCCGCGCCGCACCACTTTCCGTCTCCTCCTTCCCATGTCGAGCGCCCGTGACGGGCGCGAGTCGGCCGCGGAGCAATAGAGTCGCGTCATGCCCAACGGCCACATCATCGTCGCGGACGACGACGCCGCCATCCGCACCGTCCTCAACCAGGCCCTGTCGCGGGCCGGCTACGAGGTCCGCTCCACCGGTAACTGCGCCACCCTCTGGCGCTGGGTCGCGCAAGGGGAGGGCGACCTCGTCATCACCGACGTGATGATGCCGGACGAGAACGTGTTCGACCTGCTGCCGCGTATCAAGCGCGTGCGGCCGGAACTGCCGATCATCGTCATGAGCGCGCAGAATACGTTCATGACCGCGATCCGCGCCTCCGAGCGCGGGGCCTACGAATACCTGCCCAAGCCCTTCGACCTGAAGGAGCTCATCGCCATCGTCGGGCGGGCGCTCTCGCGGCCGCGCGGCACGCCCGCCCCCGGCGCCGATCCCGGCAACGAGGACATCCCGCTGGTGGGCCGTTCGCCGGCCATGCAGGAGATCTACCGGGCGCTGGCCCGCCTGATGCCCACCGACCTCACGGTGATGATCACCGGCGAGTCGGGCACCGGCAAGGAGCTGGTGGCCCGCGCGCTGCACGATTACGGCCGTCGCCGCTCCGGGCCGTTCGTGCCGGTGAACATGGCGGCGATCCCGCGCGACCTCATCGAATCCGAACTCTTCGGCCATGAGAAGGGCGCCTTCACCGGCGCGCTTTCGCGCTCGGCCGGCCGGTTCGAGCAGGCCGAGGGCGGCACGCTCTTCCTCGACGAGATCGGCGACATGCCGATGGAGGCCCAGACCCGCCTCCTGCGCGTGCTGCAGCAGGGCGAATACACCACGGTGGGCGGCCGGGTGCCGATCAAGACCAATGTCCGCATCATCGCGGCCACCAACAAGGACCTGCGCGTCTCGATCCAGCAGGGCATCTTCCGCGAGGATCTGTTCTTCCGGCTCAATGTGGTGCCGCTGCGCCTGCCCGCGCTGCGCGAGCGCTCGGAGGACGTGCCCGACCTGATCCGCCACTTCTTCATCCTGGTGGAGAAGGAGGGCCTGAGCCGGAAGCAGCTCGACGGCGAGGCGATGGAGCGCCTGAAGCGCTATCGCTGGCCCGGCAACGTGCGCGAACTCGAGAACCTCGTGCGCCGCCTCGCCGCCCTGTATCCGCAGGAGACGATCACCGGCCCGGTGATCGAGGCCGAACTCGACACGCTGCCCCTCGCCCAGCCGCAGGCCAACGGTTCGGCCGCCAGGAAATCGGGCGGGGCCGACAACGAGACCCTCTCGGGGGCGGTGGAGCGCCATCTCGCCGAGTATTTCAGCGGCTATCGCGACACGCTGCCCCCGCCCGGCCTCTACCACCGAATCTTACGCGAGATCGAAGGCCCGCTCATCGGCGCGGCCCTGGCCGCCACGCGCGGGAACCAGATCCGCGCGGCGGAACTGCTCGGCGTCAACCGCAACACCCTGCGCAAGAAGGTGCGGGACCTCGACCTTCAGGTCTTCCGCAACGCGCGGTGAGCCCGAACGACACGTCCGGCGAACCAAAGGACCTGTTCCATTTCAGCGAGGACCCGGCGATCCGGGTCTTCGCGCCACGCCCCGTCCGCGTCGGCGTGGATCGCGGACCGGCGGGGGCCTGGCTGAACGGCCCCCTGGTCTGGGCGATCGATGCGGCCCACGGCCTGCTCTACCTGTTCCCGCGCGACTGCCCCCGGATCGTGATCTGGCCCACCGAACGGACCTCGCCGGAGGACCGGCGCAGGTGGTTCGGTGACGTCGCCGGCCGCGCCGTGGCCTATGTGGAGGAGGATTGGGCGGAGCGGATCGCCACCGCCGCGATCGAGCGCTACCGCATGCCGCCCGGGACCTTCGAACCCACGGGGGATCTCGGCACCTGGGTGTCGACGAGCCCGGTCGTCCCCACCGGCCACGACACGATCCGGGACCTGCCCGGTGCAATGGCGGCGGCAGGCCTCGAACTGCGCATCTTGCCCCGCCTCACGCCGCTCGCGCCGATCTGGCGCTCCACCCTCCACGCCAGCGGCATCCGACTCAGGAACGCGCAGGATTGGGTAACTCCGGAAGGCGGGCCGCCGAAGCCGATCGCGGGTGCTCGTGTGCGGTGAGGTGACACTCCGCTATGGCCGAGCGAGAGCGAACCCCGGACTGCCCCGCGAAACGCAGCTGCCCAAAAAACAATCTCTTAGCCATCTTCTTTCACGCGGAGACAGGAGGTTGGTGCCTTTCTGTCTTCCGCGTGCCGATCCGTGTCGGTTCCGATATCGTAGGACCGGCAATGGCACTGAGTGAACGCGAAGCGGGTGTTGCAGCGGCAAGCACCCGACGCGGCAATGTCCGGCATCGCCTTGCCGCTCAGGTCGGTCTCGTCGTGGTCATGATCACGATCGTGCTCTCGGGCTTCTTCTACACCAACCGGCACCAGCAGGCTCTCATCGACCTGCGCGAGGGCGGGCGGCAGATGCGCATCGCCCAGGAAGCTCTCATGGACGCGGAAGCCTACGTCCTCAACAGAGCCCTCGGCGACCGGGACACCGAATACAGCGAGTACAGCCGCGCCTTCGAAGCGCTCCATAGCCGTCGCAATACGTATCTGGCGCGCCTCGATCCTTTCCTCAGGATGCCCGACGGAACCAGCGCTTCCGCCGACGCCAGCATCAAGTCGCTCGAAGCCACCTGGACGGATACACTCGAACTCGTCCGCGCCGGAAAGCTGGAGGCGGCGCAGTCCCTGCTGAAAGAACGCAGGAGTGCGGCTTTGATGGGCACGATGCGTCGCGCGTTCGATGCCTTCCTGGCGGACTGGAACTCACACTTCGCCGATCACGAGACGCGCATCGAGATCGGCAAAAGCATCGTGTTGCTGTCGCAGATTCTGATTGCCGGAGTGATGATCTTCGCATTCCGATCGAGCGCGCGAGATGCTCAGGCCCGCGCGACGGCCATCACGGACATGGACGCGTCCAGAACGCAGATCGGCCATCTGTTCGAGATGACGGACATGCTCCAGAGCGCCGCCGATCATCACGATGCGAACGCGGTCCTCCGAGCCACCGCCAGCGAACTGATCGGCGGGTTCAGCGGCGCGCTCTATGTCTTCAACAATTCGCGGGACCGCCTCGTCCTCTCGACCTCTTGGGCATGCGACGAGGGTTCGTCCCCGCCGGAGGTGATCGCGATCAACCAGTGCTGGGCCATGAAGCGCGGCAAGCCGCACATCAACCGCAGCGGCGCCAGAGCCCTCTGCTGTGAGCATCATGCCTCCGGTCTCGCCGCCCTCGAAATCCCGATGGTCGCGCGGGGCGAGAACCTCGGCCTGCTTCAGATCTTCGCGAAGGATTCGGGCGCGGAGGAACGCCTCTCGGCCATCCTGCCGCTGAGTTCGGCGCTCGGGGACGCGATGTCGCTCGCCCTATCGAACATCGCGCTGCGCGAAAAGCTGCGCAATCAGGCGCTCCGCGATCCGCTGACGGGCCTCTACAACCGACGCTACATGGAGGACAGTCTCGACCGATATGTCCGCATCGCCGAGCGCGAGGGGCGGAAGGTCTCGGTGATCATGATCGACCTCGACCATTTCAAGCGCCTCAACGACGAGCACGGCCATGCCACCGGCGACGCCGTCCTGAGGGAGGCGGCGGCAGCGATCGTCGGAGCGCTCCGGGAGACAGATGTCGCCTGTCGCTACGGTGGCGAGGAAATGATCGTGTTTCTCCCCGATTGCAGCCTCGAGGATGCAGCGCTCAAGGCAGAACAGATCCGGGAACGGATAGAGGCTCTGTCCGGGGGCCATGGTGCGAAGGTCTCTGCATCGCTGGGCGTGTCCTCCCTGCCGAGCACGTCGAGCAACAGCGCCGACCTCGTCAAGGCAGCCGACACGGCACTCTATCGCGCCAAGCACGGCGGGCGAAACCAGGTCGCGATCGCTCCGGTTCAATCGGGCTGGCGTGCCGAACGCGAAGCGCAGGCCAGCCCACAGGGGCACCTTCGCGTCGCGGCCGAATAACTTTTTTATGTCACTCGGCGAGGGCTCGACTCAACCGGGTCGTACTCTCCGTCCCGCCAAGCGGCCCGAGCGCGGATCGTCCCGGGGCCTGCTCGGCGTCGATGAGAGACGGGCCGCACGATTGCCAGCACGCACCGGACGTTCATCGCCGACAGCGCCTCAACGCAAAACGCGGACGGGTTTCCCCGTCCGCGCTTCGCAGAATCGATCTGGCCAGGAACCTCAGGCCATGGCGGGCTTGGCCGTCATGGCGCGCGTTTCGCCGAGGCCGAGCCAGTTCCGGCGCATCGGCTTGAGGACGAAATAGGCGAGGATCGCGGTCAGCACCTCGAGGGTGATGATGATCGCGAAGACCGGGAGCCAGGAGCCCTGGACCAGGTAGATCCAGGCGGCGATCGGTCCGCCGAAGAGCGAACCGATGCCTTGCGCCATGTAGAGGAAGCCGTAATTGGTGGTGGCGTGCTTGGTGCCGAACGTGTCGGTGAGAATCGAGGGGAACAGCGAGAAGATCTCGCCCCAGGCGAAGAACACGACGCCGGAGAGCAGGGCGAAGGCATACGGATTCTCGCGGAAGACGAGGAGCAGGGCGATGGCCACTGCCTCGGCGGCGAAGGCAATGCCCATCGTATTCTCGCGGCCGATCTTGTCCGAGACCCAGCCGAAGAACGGCCGGGTGAGGCCGTTGGTGATGCGGTCGAAGGTCAGGGCGAAGGGCAGGGCGACGAAGCCGAAGATGATCGCGTCGGCCACCCCGAAGTCGCGGGCGAAGGAGGCGAAGTTCGCCACCACCATGAGGCCGCCGGTGGACATCATCGTCATCATCACGAACATCAGCCAGAACAGAGGCGTCTTCAGCATCTCCCTCGGGGCGGTGTCGTGGACGCAGGTCGAGAGGTTGCTGGCCGGGGCCGGCAGGACCTCGTCGGCGCGGGGAGCCCGCAAGCCGAGGGCGGCCAGCGCGCCGACGGCACCGAGGATGATGCCGAACACCGTCAGCGTGTGGCGGTAGCCCGAGGCGGTGAGCATGTCGCTGATGGGGAAGGTGCTCAGCATCGCGCCCATGCCGTAGCCGGCGGCGACGACACCCACGGCGAAGCCCCGGCGATCGGGAAACCACTTCACCATCAGGCCGACGATGCCGACATAGACGATGCCGGTGCCGAGACCGCAGAACAGGCCGTAGGTGGCGTAGACGCCCCAGAGCGTGTCGACGCGGGCGGCCAGCACCCAGCCGAGGCCCGAGAGGATGGCGCCCAGCGCGATCATCAGCTTGGGGCTGAACCGGTCGATCAGGTAGCCCTGGACGGGCGAGAAGAAGGTCTGCAGCACGATCAGGATCGTGAAGGTCCATTGCAGCTGCGGCAGGCTCGCGCCCGTCGTCGCGATCAGCGGTTTGGTGAACAGCGTCCAGACGTATTGCGGGCTCGAGATCGCCATCATGGCGACGAGGCCGAGGCCGAGCTGGATCCAGCGCTGCCGGGAAAGATTCGTATCCATTATGCACTCCATGCTGCGGGCACGGAGACGCAAAGTGTATACCAGATTGCACGGCCCGGCTTTCAGCGCCGCGCGGAAACCAGCCAGCAGCCGGCATCCAGGGACACGGCACCGGAAACGGCTCGTTCCGCGAAGTCGTGGCTCACCCGTTTCAGCGCGTCCGCACGGACCGAAGCGGACTGATCGCGCAGGAGCCGGGAGACCGGGCCGAGCTCGGTGGCGAAATCCGCGGCGGCCTCCGCCGCGTCTCGGGCGCTCCCGTCGCCGGACATCGCGAGGGTGAGGGGCCGGTCGATCGCCTCGAGGGTGATGTCGAGGAAGCCGGCCTGTGCCAGCACCGCGTTGAGGGTTTCCGCCTCGGCGAAGCGGAACGGCCCCGGCGCGTCGGCGGGGCCGGGTTCGGGTTCCGGCACGAGGGGCAGGACGAGGTTCCTCGGCACCGTGATCCAGGGATTGTCCTCGATCCGCCGCCAACACAGGAAGGTGAGGCTCCCGCCGGGAACCAGGGCCTTGCGGATATTGGCGAAGGCGGCGCCGGAATCCTCGAAGAACATTACCCCGAAGCGCGAGATCGCGTGTTCGAAAGCGGCATCGCCGAACTCGTGGACCTGGGCATCCGCCTCGACGAACGCGATCGGCGCCAGGGCGGGGGCCTCGATCCTGGCCCGTTCGCGCGCCACGTCGAGCAGGGGGGCCGAGAGGTCGGCCGCCACCACACGTCCCCTCGGTCCGAGCCGCCGCGCGGCGAAGATGGCGCAGTCACCGGCGCCGCAGCCGATATCCAGCGCCGAGCCGTCGACCCGAAGGCGCGCCGCCTCGAACAGGGCGGCGGTGAGCGGCGCGAAGACCGCGTCGATCCTGCGCTGGTTGCGGGCCCAGCGCGCTCCGACCTCGCCGTTCCAGTATTCCCGCTGGGTGATCGCGCCATCCGCCATCATGAACCTTCCGGTCTCAAGGTCTCGATCGTCCGATCCCCGGCGGGGACCCATTTCACAGGCCGGACGATCCGCCATCCGAGCGCGGATCGTGGACCGCCTCGATCCGCCCGTTGCCGGGATGGCGGACCAGCATGCCGGCATGGCCCAGGGAATCGATGTAGGCGCCGCCCAGTTCCTCGATCTTGTGGCCCATGGAGCGCAGCTCGGCGATGCAGGCCGGATCGAACCGGTCCTCCACCTTCACGCTCAGGGATTCGGCACCCCATGTGCGCCCGTAGAGCAGGCGCGGCGCGTCCACCGCCTCGGCCGGGCTCATGCCGTAATCGGCATACCGCGAAAAAATCTGGGCCTGGAATTGCGGCTGCCCGTCGCCGCCCATGCTGCCGTAGGACATGACGCGCCCGTCGTCGAAGGCGGCGAGTCCCGGGATCAGGGTGTGGAACGGCCGGCGCCCCGGCTCCAGGGGGTTCACCGCGCCCTTCTCGAGGGAGAACGAGGTGCCGCGGTTCTGCCAGTGGATGCCGGTCTTCGGCAGGACGATCCCCGAGCCGTATTCCCAGTAGATCGACTGGATGTAGGAGACGGCCAGGCCGTCCTTGTCGATGGCGCCCATCCAGACGGTGTCGCCGTCGCCCGGTCCCCGGAGGGGCACGGAGGCGGCGCGGCGCATGTCGATCTGCGCCGCCTCGCGGTCGAGGCGCTCCGGAGTGAGGAAGCTCGCCGGATCGACGCTCAGCCGGTCGTAATCGGTGACCGTGCGGTCGCGGATGGCGAAAGCGCGCTTCGTCGCCTCGATCAGCCCGTGATACTGCGCCGTGCTCTCCGGCCGCGACACCTTCAGCCGGTCGAAGATGCCGAGGATGATGAGCGCGGCGAGGCCCTGGGTGGGCGGCGGGAAGTTGTAGAGCACCGCGTCGCGCCGGCGCAGGGACAGGGCTGCCCGCTCTCGCGGCGCATAGGCTTCGAGATCGGCGCGGGTCACCGGCGAACCGAGGCGGTCGAGGTCGGCGGCGATCTCGCGGCCGAGGTCGCCCCGGTAGAAATCGTCGAGCCCGGCATGGGCGAGCTGTTCGAGGGTGTCGGCCAGAGCCGGCAGGCGCCGTGTGGCGCCGGCGGCGAAGGGCTTGCCCGCATCGAGGAAGGTCTCGGCGAAACCCGGCTGGTCGTGGAGCGTGTCGATCTCCTTCGGCACGTAGCGGGCCTCGGAGGGCGAGACGGCGCAGCCCTGGCGCGCGTGGCGGATCGCGTCGGCCAGGAGGGTGTCGAGGGGGAGCCGGCCGCCCAGCGCCCTGGCGAGGTCGAGGGCAAGACGCCAGCCACCGATGGCGCCGGCCACGGTGAGCGCCGCATCCGGCCCGCGCGAGGGGATCGTCTCGTGGCCCTGGCTGCGATAGCGCTCGACCGTGGCGAGGGACCCGGCCGGGCCGCAGGCCTCGATGCCGCGCACCCGCCCGCCCGGTTCGCGCACCAGCCAGAACCCGTCGCCGCCGATGCCGTTCATATGCGGATAGACCACGGCGATGGTCGCCGCCATGGCCGCCATGGCCTCGATGGCGTTGCCGCCCTGCGCCAGCACGGTCTGCCCGGCGGTGGCGGCCAGATGGTGAGGCGCGGCAACGGCGGCGGAGGAATAGACGGGCGTCTCGGGCATTGCGAACTCGGTGTGAGGGGAGGCTTGAAGAATTGAGGGGAGGCTTGGAGAATAATGTATTTTCTCGGCCGGTCGACCGAGAGATTTCCAAGCAAGAAACGGTCGCAGATCGCTGCGGTGCCATCGGTTTCAGGGCGTAAGGCGCCGTCGCGGCGCGTGCCGCACCCATGGTGTCCACCGACACGATGGCCCGATTCGTATTAATTTCGCCACACTGTTGTGGCGACGCATCAGCCATGGCGTGGCTTCGACGTTCCAGACAATCGGCCGCCCCGGGAGACGATGTCTCACCGGAAGGCGAGGCCGAACCTCATACCATCCGGGCGGCACCGCGCGGCCCCGGCTGGATCGGCGCGCTCGTGGTCGCCACGGCCCTGATCTCGGCCATCGCGACCTTCCTGATCCTCGCCGGCGTGATCCGGGTGACGCCGACGCCGACGATCGGCCTGACGCTGCTGGGCATCAACGTCTTCCTGGTCCTCAGCCTGTTCGTCATCATCGCCTGGGAGGCGCGGGTCTTCCTGCATGCGCGCCGGGCCAATGCGGCGGTGGCGCGCCTGCACACCCGCATCGTCGGCCTGTTCAGCCTCATCGCGATCCTGCCCACGGTGCTGCTGGCCGTCGTGGCGGCGGTAACGATCGATCGCGGGCTATCGCTGGGCTTCACCGACCGCGTCCGCGACGTGGTGCTGAAATCCGTCGAGGTGGCCGACGCCTACCAGGAGAACCAGTGCCAGTCGCTCGCCCGCGAGATCCGCATCCTCACGGACGACCTCACGCGGGCACGGCCGAATTTCGACGTGAACAGGGAGTGGTTCGAGAACTTCCTCACCACGCGGGCCACCGCGCTGGGACTGCCGGTCGCCGAGATCATGCGCGGACCCAACGAGCTCGTGGCACGGGCGAAGATCGACGTCCTCAAGGAGCGCAGGCTGCCCTCCGCCGCGGCCTTCGAGGAGGCCGCCAAATCCAACGAGACGATCTGCCTGAGGCCGAGCGAGGGGAGGGTCTTCGCCGCCCTGCTGCGGATGCCGGCCTATGATGGGGCGGTGCTTCTGGTGCAGCGCCAGGTGAGCCAGCTCGCCGTCGACTTCCCCGGCGTCTCGCGGGCGGCGGCGGCCGAGTATCTCACCTACGATTCCCTCAAGCGCTCGATCCAGATCAGCTTCGCCTCGATCTTCGTGCTGATCGCGCTGATCGCCCTGCTCTCGGCGGTCTGGTTCGGCCTCAACTTCGCCAACCGGTTCGTGGCGCCGATCCGCCGGCTGATCAACGCGGCCGATCAGGTGGCCTCGGGCAATTTCTACGCCCAGGTCCCGGCCCGGAAGAGCGACGGCGACCTCGCCCATCTCGGCGAGAGCTTCAACAAGATGACCCAGGAGCTACGCCGCCAGCACGACGGGCTGACGGCGGCGAGCGAACTCATCGACCGGCGCCGCCGCTTCACCGAAGCGGTCCTTTCCGGGGTCTCGCCGGGCGTCATCGGCGTCGACGCGGCCGGCCTCGTCACCATCGCCAACCCCTCCATCGAGCGCACATTGGGGCTCAAGGCGGATGCCATCATCGGCAAGCCGCTGGTCCTGGCCGTGCCCGAGCTTCAGGCCATCCTGCCCGAGGGCGGCGAGGGGCGCCTGCGCGCCCTCCAGCAGCAGATCCAGCTGACCCGCGACGGGCGCGAGCGCACGGTCACCGTGCGCGTCACCAGCGAGCAGGCGCAAGGCGGCGCCCGCGGCTTCGTGGTGACGCTGGACGACATCACCGACCTCGTCACGGCCCAGCGCACCTCCGCCTGGGCGGACGTCGCCCGCCGCATCGCCCACGAGATCAAGAACCCGCTGACCCCGATCCAGCTCTCGGCGGAACGCATCCGGCGCAAATACGGCAAGGTCATCGTCGCGGACAAGGACGTGTTCGACCAGTGCACGGCGACGATCATCCGCCAGGTGGACGAGATCAAGCGCATGGTGGACGAGTTCTCGTCCTTCGCGCGGATGCCGAAACCCGCCATCGCCCGGAACGACCTCAGCGAGATCGCCAAGCAGAACCTGTTCATGATGCGGGTGGCGCATCCGGACATGGATTTCGCCTTCACCGAGGCCGGGCAGGACCGTCTGCACGCCGCCTTCGACATCCGGCTGCTGTCACAGGCGATCACCAACATCCTCAAGAACGCGGTGGAGGCCGTCTCCGCCGTGCCCGAGGCCGAACTCGGCAAGGGCAGGGTGGATCTGCGCCTCCTCGTCGAGGAGGGGTTCGCGGTGATCGAGATCACCGACAACGGCAAAGGCTTCCCCGTCGAGGGGCGCCAGCGGCTGCTCGAGCCCTATATGACCACCCGCGAGGGCGGCACCGGGCTCGGACTCGCCATCGTCAGCAAGGTGCTCGAAGAGCATGGCGGTGGCATCGAACTGAACGACAACCCCACGGGCAGGGGCGGATGCGTGCGGATGCGCGTTCCCCTCGATACCCGGGAAAAGACGACGGAGGGGAAACCCTCCGCGCAGGCTGAGAAGGTTGCCGCACCGACGGCACCCCCAATCGCGGAGATGACGTCATGAGCGCCGATATCCTGATCGTCGACGATGAGGCCGACATCCGCGACCTCGTCGCCGGCATCCTCGACGACGAAGGTCACCGCACCCGCACGGCCGGAGGCTCCGACGAGGCGCTGGCCGCCATCGAGTCGCGCCGCCCCCACCTCGTGTTCCTCGACATCTGGCTGCAGGGCTCGCGCCTCGACGGGCTGCAGGTGCTCGACCAGATCAAGCTCGGACATCCCGACCTGCCGGTGGTGATGATTTCGGGCCACGGCAACATCGAGACGGCGGTGGCCGCCATCAAGGCGGGCGCCTACGACTTCATCGAGAAGCCGTTCAAGGCCGACCGGCTGGTCCTGGTGGCCGAACGCGCCCTCGAAGCCTCCCGCCTCAAGCGCGAGGTGCGCGACCTGAAGGCGCGCTCCGGCCAGGCGAGCCGGCTCGTCGGCGGGTCCGTGGCGGTCAACCAATTGCGACAGACGGTGGAGCGGGTCGCCCCCACCAATGCGCGCGTGATGATCCTGGGCGCGCCGGGCTCCGGCAAGGAACTCTCGGCGCGGACCCTCCACGCCTCCTCGTCCCGCGCCAGCGGTCCCTTCGTCGTCATCAACGCGGCGATGATCACACCCGAGACCATGGAAGCGGAACTGTTCGGCGTCGAGGCCGGCGAGGGCCGCGCCCGGCGGGTCGGTGCCCTGGAGGAGGCCCATGGCGGCTCCCTCTATATCGACGAGATCGCCGACATGCCACGCGAGACCCAGAACCGCATCCTGCGCGTGCTGGTGGACCAGAACTTCCAGCGCGTCGGCGGCACCACCCGCGTCCATGTGGACGTGCGCATCATCTCCTCTTCCTCGCGCGACCTCGCCGAGGAGATCGCCGCCGGCCGGTTCCGCGAGGATCTGTTCCACCGCCTCTCGGTGGTCCCGATCCGGGTACCGTCCCTGTCCGAGCGGCGCGAGGACGTGCCCGAACTCATCAACTTCTTCATGGAGCAGATCTCGGCCGCCACCGGCCTCGCCCGCCGGCGCATCGCCGAGGACGCCATGGCGGTGCTGCAATCGCACGACTGGCCGGGCAACATCCGCCAGCTGCGCAACAACGTCGAGCGGCTGATGATCCTCACCCATACCGATCCGGAGCAGGAGGTGACCTCCGAGATGCTCCCCACCGAGATCGGCGCCCTGGTTCCGACGACGCCGAACGGCGCGGGGGGCGAGAAGCTGATGAGCCTGGCCCTGCGCGAGGCGAGGGAAATCTTCGAGCGCGAATACCTGATCGCGCAGATCGCACGATTCTCCGGAAACATATCGCGCACCGCCGAGTTCATCGGCATGGAACGCTCGGCCCTCCACCGCAAGCTGAAGTCGCTCGGCATCGGCCCCTGAGGGCCCGGGCGACCTTCCCCTTACATGTACGTGCCCCTTGCATGTGCGTGACAATCACCGTGTAATAGTCGAGGTTGTCTGTTTTCACCGGTCTGCTACGCATTCGAACCAACAAGAACCCGCCAGTCACGGCGGGCGGCAGGTTTCTAAGAAGGATTAATAAAGAATGGCGGGCGAACGCGCTCAGAACCTGCAGGACACGTTTCTCAATCATGTCCGCAAGAACAAGATCCCGCTCACGATCTTCCTCGTCAACGGCGTCAAGCTTCAGGGCGTCGTGACCTGGTTCGACAACTTCTGTGTCCTCCTGCGCCGGGACGGGCATTCGCAGCTCGTCTACAAGCATGCGATCTCGACGATCATGCCCGGGCATCCGGTTCAGTTGTTCGAGCCGGACGAGACGGCGCCCGATAAGGCGTGAAGAGACGTCGGCAGTCTTGCCCATGACGAGACGTTGCCGGACGTCTGACGCCGAACATCGAACGAGGACCGAAGACTGCCCTTGTTTGACGTCGGCAAAAGCCCATTCTCCTCATCTTCAGGGGACAGGGTCGAACCGAATTTCATGACGCAAATGACAACGCCGGGCGAAGCCCGGCTCCAGGCGATGGCCGCTCCCGAAGGTGAGATCGCGGCCGCGACCCATACGCTGGTGATCGGCCCCTATCTCACCCGGTCCGCCGCTCCCCGGACAGGCGGCGGACCGGCCGACGTCTCGCGCTCGAGCGAGGCGCGGATCGACGAGGCGGCGGGTCTCGCCGTGGCCATCGAGTTGGACGTCACCGAGGCGATCATCGCGCCGGTCTCGCGCATCCGCCCCTCCACCTATCTGGGCAAGGGCCGGGTCGAAGAGCTCGCCGGCCGGATCAAGGCCGAGGAGATCGGCCTCGTCGTCATGGATTGTGCCCTGTCGCCGGTGCAGCAGCGCAACCTAGAGAAAGCGTTCGGCTGCAAAGTCATCGACCGCACCGGCCTCATCCTGGAGATCTTCGGCCGGCGCGCCTCCACCCGCGAGGGCACGCTGCAGGTCGAGCACGCCCATCTCGCCTACCAGCGCAGCCGCCTCGTGCGGTCCTGGACCCACCTCGAACGCCAGCGCGGCGGCTTCGGCTTCCTCGGCGGCCCCGGCGAAACCCAGATCGAGGCCGATCGCCGGATGATCCAGGAGCGGATGACGAAGATCGAGCGCGAGCTCGACAGCGTCACCCGCACGCGCGGCCTGCACCGGGAGAGCCGGGCGCGGGTGCCGTACCCGATCGTCGCCCTCGTCGGCTACACCAATGCCGGCAAGTCGACGCTGTTCAACGCCCTCACCAAGGCCGAGGTGATGGCCAAGGACATGCTGTTCGCGACCCTCGACCCGACCGCGCGCGCGACGAAGTTGCCGCATGGGGAGACGGTGATCCTCTCGGACACGGTGGGCTTCATCTCGGAACTGCCCACGGCCCTCATCGCCGCCTTCCGCGCCACGCTTGAGGACGTGATCGAGGCCGATATCCTGCTCCATGTCCGCGACGTGAGCCATGTCGATTCGGAGGCGCAAGCCGAGGATGTCGGCGACGTACTCCGCGAACTCGGGATCGAGACCACGGCCGAGCGAATCATCGAGGTCTGGAACAAGGCTGACCTGCTCGATGATTCGGAGCGCACGCGCCTCCTCAACCTGAGTGCCCAGGGGCGCAACGACCGGGACAGCGACGTGCCGATCCTGGTCTCGGCCCTCACGGGCGAGGGCCTGGCGGCCCTGTCGGGACGGATCGAGGCGCGGATCGCCAAGCGCCGCTCCACCTTCGCCGTCACCCTCGCGCCCGAGGACGGTGCGGCGCTCAACTGGCTCTACGAGAATGCCGAGGTTCTCGACCGCCGTGCTGAAGAGGCCGGCACGATCCACCTCGCCATCCGCGTGGCGCCGGAGAAGGAGCCACGCTTCCTCAACCGCTTCGCCAGCGCACGCAAGCTCAGCCGCGCGGACTGATAAGGGGGAAGCCTCCCGGCGGAGCGGCGGAAAGGCGATCGCCGATCCGCGACCGCGGGAGGCTTCGGAGGCACAACAAAAAAAACCCGACTCCAAGGGAGCCGGGGGATGAGTTTCGGGTCCAGAAAGACGTCTTACGGCTGCAGAACGCCGTTGATGACGTGGATGACGCCGTTCGACTGCATCACGTTGGCGATGGTCACCTTGGCGGTGTTGCCCTTGGTGTCGGTGAGGTACACGGCCTTGCCCTTGGTCTGGACCACGAGCGGGGTGCCCTGCACGGTCTTGATCTGGCCTTCACCGCCGCCGTCCTTGGCGATCTTCATGAGATCCTTGGCGGTCAGGGTGCCGGGGACGACGTGATAGGTCAGGATGGAGGTCAGCGTCGCCTTGTTCTCGGGCTTCACCAGGGTCTCGACGGTGCCGGCCGGGAGCTTGGCGAAGGCGGCGTTGGTGGGTGCGAAGACGGTGAACGGGCCGGGGCCCGCGAGGGTGTCGACGAGACCGGCGGCCTTCACGGCGGCGACGAGGGTGGTATGATCCTTCGAGTTGACCGCGTTCTCGACGATGTTCTTCGTCGCATACATCGGAGCGCCGCCGACGGTCGGGTTCTTGGCGACGGCGGCCACCGGGAACGCGGCGCCCATGGTGAAGGCTAGGGCGACGGCGGCGAACGTGGAGGCCACGGGGCGACGGGTGTTGGTCATGGAGCGTTCCTCTCGAGCTATCCCCTTCGCGGGGGTCATCGCTCGTTACGGAGCCCGGACGAGAAAAGTTTCGGGGACGCTGCGGAAAGTCGTGTTCGCGCGAGATAGGGCGGGACGCGAGCGTCTCCTCCAAAGCAAAAGCCCGCCCGACCGGAAGGTCGGACGGGCTTTCGTGATCCGCACGGCGGCGAGGACGACCCTCGCCGCCGAGTTCGAGATCAGTACTTGCGGATGATCGGGGCCGGAGCAGCGGCGACCGGGGTCGGCGAGTACAGCGGAACGATCAGGCGGCCCGAGATCTCGGTGCTGTCGAAGCTGGTGGTGGCGACGGTACGGGCGACGTAGACCTGCGCGGTGGCGAAGCCGAAGTCGTAGCCGACGAGGCCGCCCATCAGGAACCGGCCACGATCGTTGAAGGCGGCGTTGATGATGTTGCCGGCCTTGGCGCCGGTGTCGAAGTTGACGGTACCGTACGCGATGGCGCCGATCTCGAACTTACCGAACTTCTTGGTCGCGGTCAGGTCGAGGTTGAGGGAGTCGGAGAGCGAGTAGATCGTGCCGAAGTCACGGCCACTGCCGAAGGAGGACGGCGAATCGTAGATGTTCGCGGTGAGGTTGGCGGTCAGATTGTAACCATCGCCGGTGTAGCTGGCGGCAACGCCGAAGCGGTAGGTGTTCGACGAGAGCTGGGGCAGCACGGCAGTGCTGGCGAGGGCGCCGGCGTTGGTGCGCAGGACACCACGGTCACCGTTCAGCTCGTTCAGGTAGACACCGCCGAGCAAGCTGACGCCGAAGTTGTTGCCGAGGTCGAAGGCCCAGATACCGCCGACGAAGGTACCGACGTTGATCGACGTGTCACGCAGGCCGGACGGGCCGCTCTTGCCGAAGGTGAACACGGTCGGGGGAGCAACGAGGAGCTCGATGCGGCCGCCGAGCGGAACCAGCGGGGTCGACCAGACCAGCACGGGAATGTTGATCCCGACGTCCAGAGCCGAGTTGTCACGCGACTGGTAGACGAAAGTGTTCAGAGCGTAGATGCCCTCGGGCAGCGGAGCGCCGGTGGCGAGGCCGACCTGCTCGCCGGGGATCGTGGTCGTCTGGGCGTAGGACGCCGTGGCGGTCATGCCCATGGTGAGCGCAAGCGCGCCGGTGGCCAGCCAGTTCTTCGTCATTGTCTAGTCCTTCCCAAGGATTTCAGGCATTCGCCGCGCAGACCTACGAACCATCGTGCCGAGTGCCGCGTTCTCGCGGCTTGCTGACATCCAGTGCGTAGGGCCCCCCTTGCGGCCCGAATTCGTGTCTCAACGCTGAGAACTATTCTACAGGTCGGATCGGATTGACAGTCCAATGCTTCGGATCGAGGCAGTTCCAAACGAACCGTTGCGGAAAAGCCGCAATTTCGACGCGGTGCAGCGCAAGGTTTTGTTAACTTTCTCAGCAGAATTCCGCTGGGCATGGCGCCGCATTGAGCAACGTATCGGCAAAATAACGCTGATCAGTCAAACCGTTGCGACCGATCCATGCAGCGGGACGATTGCGCAATCGACGGCAGGAGTTTGCGCATCGCCAGCGGACCGCGATCCACGCATGCGTGGTGCCTGTGCACCGCAGCAGGGCCATCGTTCCCCGTCGCCGTCGAATCTAGCTTGGCCGTGGCCGGACGGGCAGCTTATTCCGCCGCGTCCCGGCCCTTGGCAGTGACCTCGGCGAGGGGACGGCGGGCCAGCACATCGCGCAGGAACCTGCCGGTATGGCTCGCTTTCGACTTGGCGATCTGCTCCGGCGTCCCCTCAGCCACCACGACGCCGCCGCCATCTCCGCCCTCGGGCCCCATGTCGATCACCCAGTCGGCGGTCTTGATGACCTCGAGGTTGTGCTCGATCACCACGACGGTGTTGCCTTGGTCCACGAGTTCGTGGAGCACCTCCATGAGCTTGGCGACGTCATGGAAGTGAAGGCCGGTAGTCGGCTCGTCGAGGATGTAGAGCGTGCGGCCGGTGGCGCGCTTGGAGAGTTCCTTGGACAGCTTCACCCGCTGCGCCTCGCCGCCCGACAGGGTGGTGGCCTGCTGCCCGACCTTGACGTAGCCGAGACCGACCCGCGCCAGGGTCTCCATCTTCTCGCGGATCGTCGGCACCGCCTTGAACAGGTCGGCCGCCTCCTCGACGGTCATGTCGAGGACGTCGGCGATGGAATGGTTGCGGTACTTCACCTCCAGGGTCTCGCGGTCGTAGCGGCGGCCCTTGCACACGTCGCAGGTGACGTAGACGTCCGGCAGGAAGTGCATTTCGATCTTGATGACGCCGTCGCCCGAACAGGCCTCGCAGCGCCCGCCCTTCACGTTGAAGGAGAAACGGCCGGCCTGATAGCCGCGCGCCTTCGCCTCCGGCAATCCGGCGAACCAGTCGCGGATCGGCGTGAAGGCCCCGGTATAGGTCGCCGGGTTAGAGCGCGGCGTGCGTCCGATGGGCGACTGGTCGATGTCGATGACCTTGTCGAGATTCTCGAGCCCGTCGAGGCGCTCGAACGGGGCCGGGTGCTCCATCGCTCCGTTGAGGGATTTGGCCACCGCCTTGTAGAGCGTGTCGATGATGAGGGTGGACTTGCCGCCCCCCGAGACGCCCGAGACGCAGGTGAAGGTTCCGAGCGGGATCTCAACGCTCACATCCTTCAGGTTGTTGCCCCGCGCGCCGACGAGGGTGAGCTTGCCCTTCCGTCCCTTCCGCCGGGCGGTGGGCACCCGCACGCTCATCTCGCCCGTCAGGTACTTGGCGGTGAGCGAGGCGGGGTTCTTCAGCACCTCCTCGGGGGTGCCCTGGGCGATGATCTGCCCACCATGGATACCGGCGCCGGGGCCGACATCGACGACGTAATCGGCCTGGAGGATCGCGTCCTCGTCGTGCTCGACGACGATGACGGAATTGCCGAGGTCGCGCAGGCGCTTCAGCGTGCCGAGCAGGCGCTCGTTGTCGCGCTGGTGCAGGCCGATGGAGGGCTCGTCGAGGACGTAGAGCACCCCCGTCAGCCCGGAGCCGATCTGCGAGGCGAGGCGGATGCGCTGGCTTTCGCCGCCCGAGAGCGAGCCCGAACCGCGCGCCAGGGTGAGATAATCGAGGCCGACATCGACGAGGAAGGTCAGCCGGTCGCGGATCTCCTTGAGGATGCGGAAGGCGATCTCGTTCTGTTTCGGCGTCAGCTTCTCCGCGAGCTCGGAGAACCAGCGGTGCGCCTCGCGCACGGAAAGCGCGGTGACATCGCCGATGTCCTGCATGGCGACCTTCACCGCCAGGGCCTCGATCTTGAGACGCTTGCCGCCGCAGGAGGCGCAGGGCGTCTCGCTCATGAACCGGGCGATGTCGTCGCGGGACGCGTCGCTTTCGGTCTCCTTGTAGCGCCGCTCCAGGTTCGGGATCACGCCCTCGAACGGCTTGTTCACCTCGTAGGCGCGCATGCCGTCATTGTAGGCAAAGCGGATCGACTCGCGGCCGGAGCCGTAGAGGATCACCTTGTGCGCGGTCTCGGGAAGGTCCGACCAGGGCACGCTGGTCTTGAAGCCGTAATGTTTGGCCAGGGCGTCGAGGGTCTGGCCGTAATAGGGCGAGGTCGATTTCGCCCAGGGGCCGACGGCACCGCGCTTGAGGCTGAGCTTGGCGTCGGAAATGACCAGTTCGGGGTCGATCCGCATTTCGTGGCCGATGCCGCCGCAGGTCGGGCAGGCGCCGAACGGGTTGTTGAACGAGAACAGCCGCGGCTCGATCTCGGCGATGGTGAAACCGGAGACCGGGCAGGCGAAGCGCGACGAGAAGGTGATGCTCTCGCCCTCGGCCGGATCGGCGAATTCGATCAGCGCGATGCCGTCGGCCAGTTCCAGGGCGGTCTCGAAGGAATCAGCCAGCCGCGCGGCGATGTCGGCCCGGACCACGAGGCGGTCCACCACCACGTCGATATCGTGCTTGAGCTTCTTGTCGAGCTTGGGCGCATCGTCGATCGGGTAGTATTCGCCGTCGATGCGCAAGCGCTGGAAGCCCTTCTTCTGGAACTCGGCGATCTCCTTGCGGTACTCGCCCTTCCGGCCCCGGACGACGGGAGCGAGGAGATAGAGCCGGCTCTTCTCGGGCAGGGCCAGCACCCGGTCGACCATCTGGCTCACCGTCTGGCTCTCGATCGGCAGGCCGGTGGCGGGCGAGTAGGGGATGCCGACCCGCGCCCAGAGCAAACGCATGTAATCGTAGATTTCGGTCACCGTCCCCACGGTGGAGCGCGGGTTCTTCGAGGTCGTCTTCTGCTCGATGGAGATGGCCGGGGAGAGCCCGTCGATCTGATCGACATCGGGTTTCGACATCATCTCGAGGAACTGGCGGGCATAGGCCGAAAGCGATTCGACGTAGCGGCGCTGCCCTTCGGCATAGATCGTATCGAAGGCGAGCGACGACTTGCCCGACCCCGACAGGCCGGTGAAGACCACGAGCTTGTCGCGCGGGATCGTGAGATCGATGTTCTTGAGGTTGTGCTCGCGCGCGCCGCGCACGGCGATGACGCGACGGTCGGGGCTCCCCTCGAACAGCTTCTCGATCCGCGCCTCGACGCTCTCTTCCTGCGCCTGCGCCGCTTGGCTCTTCAGGCCCCGTGGTGTCTTGGCGGCGGCTTTTGCTTTGGCCATTGGGTCTCTTCGGCGGCAGGGCTTGAGCGGCAGGACTTGGGCGGCAGGACTTGGGCGGCAGGGCTTGCAGGAACGGGCAGTCGACAACGACGCTCGGCGGCGATCGTCTCCGAGACGTCATGCGGCGAGGTCGACGACGACGGCCCCGCCACCGGTCGCCATGTCGGGCGCACGGGCCGGGCGGGCAAGACGCACGCCACGCATATCCGTCACCCAGCTAGAACAAAAAGCGTACAGCCACAATATCGGCGTCGGATTTTGCCCACCGTCGGGACCAGACGAAGCTTTGAAGACCGAAAGGGCCACGCGAGCGGGACGCCTTTTTGGGCTGCTAGAAATTTCCCTGGAACCCCGAAAGCGGCGCCATGACCCGGCACACCAGGCCGTCCGGTTCGTAAGCGAGGGAGACCTCGCCGCCCACCGCGCCGGCGAGCCCACGCTCGATGAGGCGCGAGCCGAAGCCCTTCCGGGTCGGGGGATGCACGAGCGGGCCGCCGCGCTCGGACCAGGTGAGGTGGATCGTGTCGTCCTCGTCCGCCGCGACCACGCTCCACGCCACGGTGACGCGGCCGTCCGGCCGGGAGAGGGCGCCGTACTTGGCGGCATTGGTGGCGAGTTCGTGCATCATCAGGGCGAGGGACAACGCCGCCTTCGAGCCGATGACGATGTCGGGGCCCGACAGGTGGAACCGGCCGGGCTGCTGGTCGTCGTGCAGCGACAGGGCGCTCGTCAGCACCGCCGCCATCTCCGCGCTCTCCCGCTGTCCGGTCAGCAGGATGTCGTGGGCCTTGCCCAGGGCGATCAGGCGCGCGGCGAGGGCATGCTTGGCGGCCTCGATGTCGGTGACGTTGCGCAGGCTCTGCGAGGCGATCGCCTGAACCATCGCCAGGGTGTTCTTCATGCGATGGCTGAGTTCGCGGTTGAGGATGCGCTGCTGCTCGTCCGCCTCGATCCGGGTCAGCCCGCTCCAGGCCCGCTCCGCCACGTCGCGGACGAAATCGATCTCGTTCTGGGTCCATGCGCGCGGCGACGCCTCCGTCGCGTAGAGCACGCCCACGAGTCGGCCGCGCCGGAGCAGGGGGACGGAGATCACCGCGCGGACGCCCTGGGCGATGTAGAGGGCCGCGTCCGTGTCGAGTTCGGGCGCGGAGGCGAGGTCGGCCACCGCGAGCACCTCTCCGCGCCGCAGGCTCGCGATGCTGGCGGGATATTCGTCCAGCGGCAGGGTCTGGCTCGGAAAGACCTGTCCGTCGGACGACCACGAATGCGCCACCGTCACCAGTCCGGCCGGCAGGTCGACCATGCCGTAGCCGGCCCGCGTCGTGGCCAGGGTCCGGCCCAGGATCTCCGCCGTCGTCGCCACGACTTCGGCGTTCGAGCGCAGTTCGCGCAGGCGGTCGCCCAGGCTGAGGAGCGCGTCACGGCGTGCATCCGCGCGTTTCTCCTCGGTGATGTCCTCGATCATCGCCATGGCGTGGACTTCGTCGCCGAGGGTCTGCGAGACCAGGTTGACCCTTGCCCAGATGAGCCGCCCGTCCCGCCGGCGATAGCGCTTCTCGAAGCTGTCCTGCAGGGTCTCGCCGGTGGCCAGCCGCCGATGCAGGGCGTCGCGCTCGCCCGCATCCTCGGCGGGCGTCCATTGGGCGAGCGAGCACCCGACGATCTCGGATTCCGGCGCGCCCCAGATCTCGCAGAGCTTGGCATTGACCCGCAGCGCCAGGACGCTGCGGGGATCGAACTGGACGATCCCGATATTCGCGCCCTCGAACACCGCGCGGAACTGTGCCTCCAACTGGGTTCGCACGGTGATGTCGAGCATCGCACCGACCATCCGCAGCGGCACGCCCGAAGCGTCACGCACGAGATATCCGCGATCCAGCACGTCCGCGTAGCCACCGCCGCCCTTCAGGAAGCGGTATTGATGGCTCCACAGGTCCGAGTGCCCTTCGAAGAGGGCGTTCAGACCGGCGGAGACCGCGCCCCTGTCGTCGGGATGGATGTTGCCGAGCCACCAGGCGGAGCCCGGGCCGACATGGGCCGGCGGCCAGCCATAGGACGTCGCGAGCGCCTCGTTCCATACGATGGTGTCGTGCACCAGATCCCAGTCCCAGACGACGTCGCTGGTCGCCTTGGCCACCAGCCGATAGCGCTCATCGATGGAGCTCCGGTCGCGGGACGGCTTGTCGCCGCCGGCATTCGCACCGACGCCGTCCGGCCTGTCGCCGACGGCTATGGCCGGCACCGGCGATGAAGGATCGCGACGGCTCCCGCGGAGGGGTGACGGTACTTTCGCAATGGTCATCGTATTCGCGTCAGACTCGGTCGGTCGCCGTCCCATCAGATGCCGTCAGATCTTGCGGCGAACAAGTCTCGCCGCCAGATTTCGCAAGTTGCCCCCACGCTTTCCGTCACGGATACGAGATTGGAGACTGAGCCCGGCAGGTCTCCCGCGGAGCGGTACGCCTCGTCCACTCCCACGGTGCTCGACCATCCCGGAATCAGACGGCTTCGGCCGCACGGACGGAATCGTCCTGGCGCGGCTGGGTCGGAGGATCGACGGAGAGCATCCGCCCCTCGGCATCGTAGACGGCCCCGAGTACAGTCTCGAAATGGCTCACCACGGCGCCGTGGCACTCGCAGGCCGCCTCCTGGATCCTGGCGCGGTCGAGGATAGTGATGCGGCCGCGCCCGACCTCGATCAGCCCCTGGATCTGCAGGGTCCGCAGGATCCGGGTGAGATAGGTCCGCTGGACACCCAGCATGTTGGCAAGGAGTTCGTGGGTGACGGGCAGCGTTTCCGTGCCGATCCTGTCCTGCAGCGTCAACAGCCAGCGCAGACAGCGCTCCTCGATCGGGTGGAGGGCGTTGCAGGCCACGGATTGCAGCACCTGTCCCAGCAGGCAGTCCGCATAGCGGGTGAAGAGGTTGCGCAGGGTGGTCGAGCGGAGCTTGGCGTCCTGTAGCTTGGCGGCATCGAGCCTCAGGACCGGCCCGCCGATCTGCACCAGGGCCGTGCTGAAGGCCGGGAGGCTGCCGTGGCTGACGACCCCGCCCACGGCGCCCTCCCGCCCGATCGTGGCGGTTTCCGCGCTCCGCCCGTCGCGCATGGAGACGATCAGGTTGATGACCGTTTGCTCGCAGGGAAACGAGATGAACGACACCTTGGCCCCGACGGTGAACAGGGTCTCGCCACGCCGAACGTCGGCACGCTCGAAATGGGGCGCGAGCAATCCCCGATCCTCCGGGGACAGAGCCTTCAGCAGGAGATTGCCTTCGAGGAAGGACTCAGTCGACGAGAGCATGGGACACGCGGTGTTCACCTTCTGTCTCGCGCCATAGCGTATCATCAACGGAGCGTCTGTCCACAAGTGGACGAAGGTACAAGAAATATGATCGTCCCGGCGGGATTCGGCGTGCGCTTCTCGCGCGGCGGGCGCTACGGCATTCACACATCTCGCCGTCGTCCATCTCGCGGGATGCGCGGGTGCCCTCTCCTGAAAAGCAGGGCGATTGCACATGGCACCACGCCGTCATTCCGGGTCGCCATAGGCGAGCCCGGAATCCAGAGCCGCCGACGGTGCAAAGTCCTGCACCGCCTGTGTTTCTGGATCCCGGGCTCCGCTGCGCGGTCCCGGGATGACGGGGTGCTGCGATTCGATTTTCGACGAGCAAATCGGCATATGCGATCGCCCTGCCCGGAAGGAGAGGGGACCCGCGCCCGCCCGTCGGCGACATCCATCGCACTGTCGCTCATGCGAGCGAGGGGACGCCCGGACTCATCCCGCTCCGGCGCGGTGTCGGCTCAGCCCTGGCCGGCCTCGTCCCCTTCGCCGATGCAGTCGAGCGCGCGCTCCACGGCACTGACGGCCTCGCGCAGGTTGCGGACGGTGAGTTCCATCTCCCTGCGGGGACGGCCCATGGCTGCGGCACGATGGGTGACGCCCTGAAGCAGCTCCAGGGCGGCGAACAGATCGTCTGCGACCGCAACCACGTCGCTGATCTGTGGCGCCGGAACGGCGCGGGGGCGGGAGAAGGGGACTACGTTGCTCATGTCGGACAATGTGTCGCCCAAGGTGGGCCGGAGCACCAGATCCAGGGACGGCGATTCCGCATGAATGCGCCTCCGATGCCCGAATGTCGTTGAGCGTAGTGAGCGTTTTCGTGGCGCGGGAACATCACTCTGCCGGTAAGCCGTGACGTTTCGTTATCCTTGTGCTTGACGCGGCGACCTCCCCGGCACCACCACAGGGGCGATCGGTCCAGCAGGATCAGTACCCCAGGAACCTCCGATGCGTCCCACCGCCTTCCTCGTCGCCGCCGGCCTGTTCTGTGCCCTCGGGGCCTGCAACAGCGCCGACCGCAGCGGCTTCTCGGACAGCTTCAGCACCGAGAATTACCGCCGCTCCAACGACACCAACGGCACCCAGACCCGCCGCGACGTAAACCGCGCCTACACCGCCCCGTCGATGCCCTCCATCGTCAGCCGCGGTAACTGAGACCACTCCTTCAGTTCTTCGCCAGGGCGTCCGCGAAGGCGATCATGCGGTTGCGGGCGTAGGTGGGCAGGCCGGCACTGATCGACGTGCCGGTGTTGAAGGACGAATTGCCCATGAGCACCTGCGCCGGAAGCAGGTTCTTCAGCACCGGCACGCGGGCATATTCCTGCTTGCGGTCGAGGACATCGGCCTTGATCGCAAGCGCCATGTAGGTCGTCACCACCGTCTTGCCGGGATCGTTCGGCATCGGCTGGAACACGGCGAGGAACTTGCCGAAGCGCAGGATCTGGTTGACCCAGAAGATCGTCTGTTCGAGGCCGCCGGCCACCGGGGTGTCGACCCGCGTGAGCGCCGCGAGCGAGGCCGCCTCGGCCGCCGGCAGGGTCCGCAGCTCGCTCTGGAACGAGACGAATTCGGCGACCTTCTTCGAGGCGCCGTCCTCCAGCTTGTTGGCGAGCTTCACGCCGAGCGGCAGCTTGCCCTCGAGGTCGTAGCGGGATTCGATGCAGGCGGCGGCACCCTCGCACCAAGCCCGGTCCGGGCGGCGGGCGAAGGCGGCGGCCGGGTCCTTGGTGGGCGTCACCTCGGCGGGGCTTAAGGTCTTGTGCTTGATGACGGGGTCCATCTTGGACACGAAGCCGAGATTGGCGAAGGCCGACAGGTCGATGGAGTCCGCGGGCTTTCCCACCACGAACCGCCCCTGCGCCACATAGACCTTCAGGGTCTCGTGCCGCTGCTTCGAGACGCCGTTGAGCGTCACGCTGTAATCGGGCTCGGCATAGGCGGGGTAGGGCGCCAGGGCCGCCTGCTCGGCCGGGCGCAGCTTTCGCCATTCGAGATAGGGCGTCAGGCCGCTCTCGGGGTTGGCCGGGTTGTCCCGGTGGTCGGTGAACAGGATCACTCCGGGCTTGAGGGCGGCAAGGCCCGACGGCTCGATGGCGGGAACCTCCCTGATCCGGTCGGCGGGGACCTGGGCCTTCATTCCCTCCTGCGCGGAGACGGGGAGGCCGAGCGCCAGCACGGGCAGGAAAGCGATGATCTGGGCAAGGACACGTGTCGCCGGAAGCTGCGTCTTCACGTCGGGGCCTCGGTTTGCTGATGAGGGGAGGGGATCCGCGCCTCAGTAGCGCGGGTCGTCGCCGAACAGGTAGTCGGGATCGCGGCGGCGGGCGCGGGGCGGCTCGTCCTCGCCGAAGGGCGAGCGCTGGGTGCCCGGCCATGCCGGGCTCCGCGACCCTTCGTAGCCCTCCCCCTGAGCACGGCGGCCGCGCGGCTGGGCCGGCCGCTCGCCGAAGGGGTCGAAGAGATCGGGCTCGGGCTCGCGCCGCGTGGTGAGGTTGCCGTACAGGTCGCCCACCACGTCGGCGCCGTCGTCGAGGCCGCCGGTGTCGCCGTCCTCGGAATCCGGCCGCATGGCGGTCTGCACCTCGCGCGGCAGCAATTGGTACTGCGTGTCGGCCACGCGGCCGTCGCTCAGCCGGAAATGCTCGATGAAGCCGCCGCCGGAGACGCGCGCGCCGCTGCGAGGGTCGATGGGCAGGTCGGCGAGCAGGCGTTTCGCCTCCGGGGAGGGCGGGGCGAGGGGCGTGCGCGCCACGCCGTTGGCCCAGGCGGCCTGGAGGATCGTGCCGGCGATCGGCACGGCGAGATGCCCGCCGGTCTGGCCGCGCCCCAGGGTCCGGCGGGTGCCGTCGGCATTGTCGTAGCCGACCCAGACCACGATGGTGATCTCGTTGGTGAAGCCGGCAAACCACGCGTCGTTCTCGTTCTCGGACGTGCCGGTCTTGCCGGCGATGGAGCCGGAGAAGCGGGCCAGCGCCGCCGCCGTGCCATGGTTGGTGACGCCCTGCAGCATGGTCTTCAGCTGATAGAAGGCCACCCTGTCGGCCGAGCCGATCCGCACCGGCTCCTTCGGCTCGCGCTTGTAGAGGACCGCGCCGTCGCGCTCCACCGCCTCCAGCGCGTAAGGCGCCGGCCGCGCGCCCTCATTGGCCACGGCCGCGTAGAAGGCGGCAAGATCGACCATGCGGACCGGCTGCGAGCCGAGGACGAACGGATAGTAGCGCTCGCATTCGGCATAGAGCTGCGCTTCGAGGGCGAGGTCGCAGATGCGAGTGAGGCTCGCCGGCGGCGTATCGGCGATGCCGCCCTGGAGCAGGCGTGCGGTGACGAGGTTCTTCGAGAATTCGAGCCCGCGCCGGAGGGTCGTCGCGCCCGAGCCGCCGCCATCGTAGTTCTTCGGGCTCCAGGACTGGCCGACACCGCCGATGGGCGGCAGGGTCACGCTCGCATCCATCACCAGGGTGTTGGGCTGCAGGCCGGCATTCAGCGCGGCGAGATAGGTCAGCGGCTTCAGGGTCGAGCCGGGCTGGCGCACGGTCTGCGTCACCCGGTTGAGCTGGCTCAACGGATAGGAGAAGCCCCCGTCCATGGCGAGGATGCGCCCGGTGCGGTTCTCCAGCACCAGGGCCGCGCCCTGGACCGAGGGACGCACGCGCAGGTCCGCGCGGAGAGCCTTGGCCTTCGGGTCGCGCAACTTCACCCGCACCACGTCGTAGGTCTGGAGCCGGCCCTTGGCGATGCCGGGATCGAGGCTGACGATGCGCCCGTCGGCGAGCCCCGCCTTCACCGGCCCGCGCCCGGATTCGAGCACCACGGCCAGCGGCCAGTGGACGTCGTAGAGCACGGGCCGCGCACTCTCAAGGGCACGCTGCCAGACGGGTGTCTGCGGCACCGGCTTCGGCCCGGCGACCGCCACCGCAGGGGCGGGCTTGACGGGCGCAGCTTTCGGTTTCGCCTCGCCGCCGACGACGAGGGGGACCGACTGGACCGATCCCTCCACGGCGGGCGTGGACCCGCCGAGCTTGGCGATGCTGTCGGCGAGGTTGAATTCCGGCCCCTCGTAGCGCTGGCGCCCGGTGGCGCGCTCGTAAGTGGCGAGCCCGTCTTGCAGGGCGGATTCCACGGCGGTTTGGAGGCCCGCATTGATGGTGGAGCGGACCACGTGGGAGGCGGAGGTGAGCGAGTCGATGCCCGCGAAGGTGCGCGCCTCGCGGGTAAGGTGATCGACGAAGTAGAACCCGGAATCGCGTCGCGTGGTCTCGATCGGCTTCAACCCGAGGGGGGCGTTGGCCGCCTCGGTCAGCTGCGCCTCGGTGATGACGCCCTCGTCCTTCATCCGCGCCAGCACATAGGCGCGGCGCTCCTTGGCGCGGTCGGGATACTTGTCCGGATTGTAGAAGTTCGGCCCCTTCGGCATGCCGCCCAGCAGCGCCGCCTCGGGCACGGTGAGCTGCCCCACCGATTTGCCGAAATAGCTCCGCGCGGCCATCTCGATCCCGTAGGAGCCGCGGCCGAGATAGATGCCGTTGAGGTAAAGTTCGAGGATCTGCGGTTTGCCGAGGATCCGCTCCAGGCGCGAGGCCACGATCATCTCGCGGATCTTGCGCTCGTAGGTAACGTCGTCGCCCACCGAGAGGTTCTTGACCACCTGCTGGGTGATGGTGGAGCCGCCGGCCGGGCGCCCCGGCGAGGCGAGGTTGCCGATGAAGGCCCGGATGACGCCGCGCTCGTCGATGCCCTTGTGGGTCTCGAAGCGCTTGTCCTCGGCCGCCACGAACGCCTTTTGCACCATCACCGGCACGTCGCCGATCGGCACGCTCAGACGTCGCCCGTTGGCCTCGAACGCCTCGGCGTAGCGCTTGCCGGCCCCGTCGAGGATCAGGCTGGCGCCGGGGAGCTTGCGGTCCTTCAGGTCCTGGGCCGAGGGCAGGTCGGCCACGGCCTTGTTGTAGAAGGCGATGACCTCGGCCGCGTCGAAGGGCGAGTTCGCCGGGTTCTCGCCCTTGCAGAACTGGCGGTAGCTCGTGTTGAGCTCGCCGATATCGAGCCCGTGCAGGAGCTTCGGCGCGGAGGCCCCGGCGATGGCCGACGGGTCCTCCATCGCGGTGGAGATCAGCTCGTCGAGGTTGATGTCCTCGATGTCGAAGGCCTTGCGCATATGGGCGCAGCCGTCGCGCAGGATCTGCACCACCTGGGCCTTGTCGGCCACCGGATCGAACTGCGTCTTCACCGCATCCGGCCGCGTCGTCACCTGACTGAGCGTCAGCGCCGTGGCGAACAGCTTGATCAGGATGATATTCATCGAGGGGAGGGCACCGAAATCCAGGACGCGTCACAGGGCACGGACGACAGGATCGGCAGCCGCAACGCACACGGCACGAGATGGGATGCACAAGGCGGCTGATTTAAGGAGACCGGCGCGGCACCGGCCTCCCGCAACGCTTCCTTCCCCGTCGACGTTGCAGCCGGATGCGCCCGCCGGCGCGGCCCTCCGGAGACCTGCGTCGCATGATCAAGGACCTTTGGTACAAGAACGCGGTCGTCTACTGCCTGTCGGTCCGGACCTTCCTCGACGGCAACGGCGACGGCATCGGTGACTTCGTCGGACTGGAGCGCCGGCTCGATTACCTGCAGGGCATGGGCATCACGGCGATCTGGCTGATGCCGTTCCAGCCTTCGCCGAAGCGCGACGGCGGCTACGACATCACCGATTACTATGGCGTCGACCCGGATTACGGCTCGCTCGGCGACTTCGTCGCGTTTACCCACGCGGCCAAGCAGAGGGGCCTGCGCGTCCTCATCGATCTGGTGGTCAACCACACCTCGGACCAGCACCCCTGGTTCCAGTCGGCCCGATCGGACCCGGATTCCCCCTACCGCGACTGGTACGTCTGGTCGAAGACGAAGCCGCCCCACGCCGACGAAGGCATGGTGTTCCCCGGCGTCCAGACCACGACCTGGACTCGCGACGCCAAGGCGGGAGCCTATTACTTCCACCGTTTCATGCCGTTCCAGCCCGATCTCAACACGGCCCATCCGGCGGTGCGGGCCGAAATCCAGAAGATCATGGGGTTCTGGATCCAGCTCGGCGTCTCGGGCTTCCGCATGGATGCGGTGCCCTTCGTCATTGCCAAGAAGGGCCCCGAAGTCACGGGCGAGCCCGAAGAGCAATTCGACATGCTCCGGGATTTTCGCGAGTTCCTGCAATGGCGCCAGGGCGACGCCATCATCCTCGGCGAGGCCAACATCCTGCCGAAGAAGGACCTCGACTATTTCGGCGACGACGCCGACCGGCTCCACATGCTGTTCAACTTCCAGGTCAACCAGGCGCTCTTCTACGGGCTGGCCTCCGGCGACGGCCGCCCCCTCGCCAAGGCGATGCGCAAGACCTGGAACCGCCCGGATTCGGCGCAATGGGCGGTGTTCCTGCGCAACCACGACGAACTGGATCTCGGACGCCTCACCGAGGCCCAGCGCCAGACGGTCTTCGACGCGTTCGGGCCGGAGAAGGGGATGCAGCTCTACGACCGCGGCATCCGGCGCCGTCTCGCCCCGATGCTGGGCGGCGACCAGCAGCGCATCGAGCTCGCCTATTCCCTGATGTTCACCCTGCCGGGCACGCCGGTGCTGCGCTACGGTGACGAGATCGGCATGGGCGACGACCTCTCCCTGAAGGAGCGCGAGTGCGCCCGCACCCCGATGCAGTGGAATGCGGAGGCGCACGGAGGCTTCACCAAGAGCGAAACCCCGACCCTGCCGGTGATCGGGAGCGGCGCCTACGGCTTCGACCACGTGAACGTGGCGAGCCAGCGCCACGACCGCGGCTCGCTGCTCAACTGGATGGAGAGCGTCATCCGCACCCGCAAGGAGGTGCCGGAGATCGGCTGGGGCGATTTCGTGGTGCTCGAGACGGCCTCGCCCGCGATCCTGGCGATCCGCTACGACTGGGAGGGCAATTCGGTGCTTTGCGTCCACAACCTATCCGGAACGCCGATGGAGGTCTCCCTCTCACCGGAGGTCGAGGGGCCGGAGGGCCGCGTCCTCGTCGACCTCCTCACCGGCCGCCGCAGCGAGGCCGATGAGGACGGCCGCCATTGCCTGATGATGGAGCGCTACGGCTACCACTGGTTCCGCCTCGGCGGCCTCGACGCGCCGCTGAAGCGACGGGTGGGGTGAGTCTGCCTTGCAGGCACCGGGCCGGCCCGGCCGAGGGCGTGCCGGCCGCGGCGTCCAATCCCGCCCCTGAACGGGATCAGCAGTCCGGAAGATCGTCCAGGTTGTTCCGGGTGGTCTGATCGCGATCCGTGCGCAGGTATTTGCCGTTCGGGCCCTGAACGACCCGGATCTCGGTTCGTCCGTTGGTCCAAGGCACATGATAGGTGTGGAGCCCGGTCTCGATGTCGTTGATGGCATCCTGCTTCCGGCGCGGAGACCAGACGTCGCCGTCGTTGCACAATGCGGTGATGTCGCCCTGAGCGTTCTTTCCCGTCTTCCTGACCGCGCGATCAGCCATGGTGCGTAAACCCTTTCGTTGGCAGCCCAATATGGGGCGCCGACTTCAGGTAATTTATCGTATGACTTTTACAACCTAGAAGAAATTTTCTATCGCAGAATATTTCGACCTGTCGTCTGCGAGGTCGCGTCACAGCGAGCCCGGCGGCCCGTCGGCGCTCCCTGCCAGGGACCTACCCGTGCCAAGTCCCATCACGCCCGCAGACGACTCACCCAGCCATTCTCTCGCTGCGACGCGCAGGTTGGCTCCGTACTGTCCCGGTGCCGTGATCGAGGGCATGATCGAGCGACCGCACAGGAGATCGGCCATGGCACGCATCCGCACCCATCCCGGCGAAATCATCGTGGAAGAGTACCTTACGCCCCTCGACCTCTCCGCCCGGCAGATCGCGGCAGAGATCGGCGTGCCGCCCCATCGCGTCTCCGAAATCATCCGGGGCCGACGCGGCATCACGGCCGATACCGCGATCCGGCTCGGCGTCCGGTTTGGAACGGCGCCGCAATTCTGGCTCAACCTCCAGAACGCCCACGACCTGTCGAAGGCGCGTGCGACGGTGGATTATTCCGGCATCCGCCCCCGCGAAGCCGAACCCGCCTCGACGTCCTGAGCAGGTTTTGGAATGCAAAACCGGTGATTGCTGTCGCGAGCCCTGCTCAGGGGCGGCGCACGCCTACTTGTTCCGCCCCAGCAGCACCAACCAGCCGATTCCGATCACGCAGACCATCGCGCCCACCGTGACGAAGGCCGGGGTGCCGAGGTCCATGAAGCGGGGGGCGAGCTGGGTCGCGAAAGCGGCGACGATGAGCGCCACGGCGATGCGGGCGGCGGCGCGCTCGATGCCGCGGGTGAGCTTCTCGATGCCCTTCAGCTCGATCTCGACGGTGACGCGGCCCTGCTTCAGGCGCACCAGCATGAGATGGATCAGGGTCGGCAGTTCGGAGGCAGCGCCGAACAGGCCGGCCCCCACCGCCTCGACCTTGCGGGTGATACCCTTGATCGAGAATTGCGAGGCGAGCTTGCTCTTCACCGTGGGGCCGGCGGCGGTGAAGAGGTCGAATTTCGGGTCGAGATGGCGCATCACCCCGTCCGCCGTCACCAGCCCCTTGAACAGGATGGCGAGGTCGGTGGGCATGGCCAGGTCGTTCTCGCGGGCCATGGTCATGAAGTCGGTGAGGAGGTCGCCGAAGTTCAGCACCGAGCCGGCATGGCGGTTGATGAAGGCCTGGGAGGAAGATTCGAGCTTGGTGAGGTCGGGGTTGCTCGATCCGGTCCAGTCGAGGAGCACGGCCATCAGCCCGTCAGAATCCTCCTTCAGCATCGCGCCGATGAGCATCAGGAGCTGGGTGCGCCGCCGCTCGGAGAGGCGGCCGATGATGCCGAAATCGATGAAGCCGATGCGGTTGCCGGGCATCACCAGCATGTTGCCGGGATGCGGGTCTGCGTGGAACACGCCCTCGATCAGCGCCATGTTGAGGAAGGCGTCGGTGCCCTTCTGGGCGACCTTGACCTTGTCGATCCCGGCCGCGTCCAGGCGGGCATGGTCGTTGGGCGGGATGCCGTGAATGAATTCCTGGACGAGGACGCGCTCGGAGGTGAACTCCCAGTGGATCTTGGGGATGACGATGTCGTCCCGGTCGGCGAAGATCGCCGCGATGGTCTCGCAGTTGCGCGCCTCGTTGATGAGGTCGAGCTCGCCGTAGAGGCCGCTGGCGAGATGACGCATCTGCTCGTGGGGCTGGTAGCGTCCGAATTCCGGCCACTCGTCCACCACGATGCGGGTGGCGTGCGCCAGAAGGCGCAGATCCGCCTCGATGATCTTGCGCAGGCCGGGGCGCAGGACCTTCACCACCACCTCCTCGCCCGACATCAGCCGCGCCCGGTAGACCTGGGCGATGGAGGCCGCGGCCAGGGGGACGATGTCGAACTCGGCGAAGATCTCCGAGGGAGGAGCGCCGAGATCGGCCTCCAGCTGCGGCCGGATCTTGTCCCAGGCGATGGGCCGGACCTGGCTGTGAAGCTTCTCCAACTCCTCGGTCCATTCCGGCGTCAGCAGGTCGGGCCGGCTCGCCAGGATCTGGCCGAGCTTGATGAAGGTCGGCCCCAGGGCCTCGATCGCCCGGCGCACGCGCTGCGGCTGGGACAGGCGCGCCACGTCCACCTGGGGCCGGCGGCGCTTGGCGAAGCGCGCCAGATGGCCGAGGCCGAGGCGCTCCACCACCTTGGTGACACCGTAGCCGATCAGAACGGCAGCGATCTCGCTCAGGCGCTGCCTGTCGCGAGCGGCGACGAAGGCGGTTTTCAGCATGTGCTCAAGGGACTGCCCCGGCTGGCGTGAGGGTGGCCGCGTCGTCGTCTCAGGCCGGCGGGCCTGTCCTGGACGGTGCCGGTGTCCAGATAGGCCACGTCTAGGAAGCCGGCGAGGCCGAATTTTGGCGGCGCAGCGGCAATCGTCGGCACGCGGCACCGCGGACGGCCCGACGAGCCAAAACCCGCGACGCTCCAAAAGCCCGAGGGCGCGGAAGCGTTGGCTTGCCGACGCGAACCCGCTTAGACAGGCGGCTCCCGCGCGATCCTCGCGCCCAATCGACGGAGAGACGGTCCCGATGGCAGGCACGCCCCGCGCCGGAATCATCCCGGTGACGCCCTTCCAGCAGAACTGCACCCTGATCTGGTCCGACGAGACCAAGATCGGCGCCGTCGTCGATCCCGGCGGCGACCTCGACCGGATCGAGGCCGCGATCCGCGACCAGGGCATCACCATCGAGAAGATCCTGCTCACCCACGGCCATATCGACCATGCCGGCGGCGCCGACGAGCTGCGCGAGCGGCTTGGCGTCCCCATCGAAGGCCCGCACGAGGCCGACCGCTACCTCCTCGATTCCCTGCCCGAGACGGGCGCCAATTACGGCATCGACGGCGCTCGCGCGGTGATTCCGGACCGCTGGCTCGCCGAAGGCGACGCGGTGAGCGTGGGCGATCTCGCCTTCGACATCCTGCATGCGCCCGGCCACTCGCCCGGCAGCGTCGTCTTCGTCAGCCGCGACGCGCGCTTCGCCCTGGTGGGAGACGTGGTGTTCAAGGGCTCGGTCGGCCGTACCGACCTGCCCGGCGGCAATCACAACCAGCTCATCCGCGCCATCAAGGAGAAGGTCCTGCCGCTGGGCGACGACATCGCCTTCATCCCCGGCCACGGCCCCACCAGCACGCTGGGCGAGGAGCGGATGACCAATCCGTTCCTGCAGGAGTGAGCTTCGGAGATGGATGAGAGCGTTACCGCCTGGCACCGTCGTGACTACGCAGTGGGGCAGGAAGGGACTGGCGGCTCTTGTCTCTTGCCACTCCCCGCGGCGCCACCTCATATCCTAGCGGAGGACGATCACGGATCGCCTGCTCGTTCGAGGACCAGGATCGATGTCGGAGACGGTGCCGTTTGATCTCGAGGAGCAGCGCGCCCGAATCGAGCGGGCTCAGGAAGAGACCCGCAAATTCGTGGCCGAGCAGCACAAACTGATCGCCGAGCAGAGCAAGCTCGCCGCTGAGCAGAGCAAACTGGCCGCTGAAGCATCGAAGCTGGCGCGAAATCGGATGCTCGCTCCCTGGCAGATCGCTTTGTCGGGGATGGCTGCCGGCGCCGCGTTCTTCGGTGCGGGTGCGGCTTTCATCAAAGTCCTCGGGCCTTGAGGTGAATTCGGTGCGCGCGGGCTCCGGAACGGCCTGACTTTCTCACTTCCCGCCCGACGCTCGAACACCTTCCACCGCCCCATCGGATTGGATCGCCACAGCTATGCTCATGCGGTGCATTTTCAAGACGCACCGCTTATATATAGCCCACTGAACGAATCGCAGGCGTACCCGGGGACCGAGCCGGGGCACGAAAATCAAGCAAAGACCCGCCTGCCTGGGGAACTTGATGTCCGACATGACCGACGACGACACCTCCCGCAACCTGGCGGCCACGGCCTATGGCGCGGAATCCATCCGCGTGCTCAAGGGCCTGGACGCCGTGCGCAAGCGGCCCGGCATGTATATCGGCGACACCGATGACGGGTCGGGCCTGCATCACATGGTCTACGAGGTGGTGGACAACGCCATCGACGAGGCGCTGGCAGGCCACGCCGACATCGTCACCTGTACCCTCAACGCCGACGGCTCGGTGACAGTGTCCGACAACGGCCGCGGCATCCCCACCGACATCCACAAGGAGGAGGGGGTCTCGGCCGCCGAGGTCATCATGACCCAGCTCCATGCGGGCGGTAAGTTCGACCAGAATTCCTACAAGGTCTCCGGCGGCCTACATGGCGTCGGCGTCTCCGTGGTCAACGCCCTGTCGCAATGGCTCCGCCTGCGCATCTGGCGCAACGGCAAGGAGCACGCGATGGAGTTCCACCACGGCGACGCGGTCTCCCCGCTGGTGGTCGTGGGCGACGGCAACGGACGGCGCGGCACGGAAGTGTCGTTCCTGCCCTCCACCGACACGTTCACGATGATCGAGTTCGACTACGCGACGCTGGAGAAGCGCCTGCGCGAACTCGCCTTCCTCAATTCCGGCGTGCGCATCGTCCTCACCGACGCGCGCCATGCCGAGCACAAGCGCGAGGAGCTGTTCTACGAGGGCGGGATCGAGGCTTTCGTGCGCTATCTCGACCGCTCGCGCAAACCGATCGAGGGCATGACGAAGCCGGTCTTCGTGCGGGCCGAGCGCGACAACATCCGCGTCGAGGTGGCGTTGTGGTGGAACGACTCGTTCAACGAGACCGTGCTGCCCTTCACCAACAACATCCCACAGCGTGACGGCGGCACCCACATGGCGGGCTTCCGCGCCGCCATGACCCGGCAGATCACCGGCTATGCCGAATCCACCGGCATCACCAAGCGCGAGAAGATCACCCTCACCGGCGAGGATTGCCGCGAGGGCCTCACCGCCGTGATCTCGGTGCAGGTGCCCGACCCGAAATTCTCGTCCCAGACCAAGGACAAGCTGGTCTCGTCGGAAGTCCGCCCGGCCGTGGAGAACGTCCTCAACGAGGGCCTCTCCAACTGGCTCGAGGAGAACCCGGCCCAGGCGAAATCCGTGATGGGCAAGGTCATCCTCGCGGCCTCCGCCCGCGAGGCGGCGCGCAAGGCCCGCGAGACCGTGACCCGCAAGGGCGTGCTCGACATCGCCTCGCTGCCGGGCAAGCTCGCCGATTGCCAGGAGCGCGACCCGTCGAAATGCGAGATCCTCCTGGTGGAGGGCGATTCCGCCGGCGGCTCGGCCAAGCAGGGCCGCGACCGCCACTTCCAGGCCGTGCTCCCCCTGCGCGGCAAGATCCTGAACGTCGAGCGCGTGCGGGCGGACCGGATGCTCTCCTCGGCCGAGATCGGCACGCTGATCACGGCGCTCGGCGCCGGAATCGGCCGCTCCTCCACCGACCGGGAGGGCTTCAACCCGGATAAGCTGCGCTATCACCGCATCATCATCATGACCGATGCGGACGTGGACGGCTCCCACATCCGCACCCTGCTGCTGACCTTCTTCTTCCGGCAGATGCCGGAGCTGATCGAGCGCGGCTACGTCTACATCGCCCAGCCGCCGCTCTATAAGGCCGCCAAGGGCAAGACCGCGATCTACCTCAAGGACGAGCGGGCGCTGGAGGATTACCTCATCGATGCCGGCGTCGACGGGGCCGTGCTGCGCCTCGCCTCCGGCGCCGAGTTCGGCGGGCCGCAATTGAAGGTCCTTGTGGAGGAGGCGCGCCAGTTCCGCGGCCTGATGCAGGCGCTGCACACCCGCTACGACCGCGCCACGGTGGAACAGGCGATGATCGCCGGGGCCTTCCGCACCAACGTGGACGAGAACCCCGACGAGGCGACGAAGCGCGCCGCCGAGATCGCCCGGCGCATGGACGTCATCGCCGACGATATCGAGCAGGGCTGGGAAGGCTCCGTCAGCGAAGGCGGCTACGTCCTCAGCCGGACCCTGCGCGGGGTGCGCCAGGTGGTGACCTTGGATGCCTCGCTCATCGCCTCGCAGGAGGCGCGCCGCCTGTCCGACCGGGCCGAAGCCCTGCGCGAGATCTACGGCGAGCCGGTGACCTATGCCCGCAAGGGCGAGGAGACCGTCCTGCACGGCCCCGTCGGCCTGTTCGAGGCGGTGATGGCCTTCGGGCGCAAGGGCCTCCAGCTCCAGCGCTACAAGGGGCTCGGCGAGATGAACCCGCAGCAGCTCTGGGAGACGACCCTCGACAGCGAGGTCCGCTCGCTCCTCCAGGTTCGGATCAAGGACACCCAGGATGCCGACGACCTGTTCGTGAAGCTGATGGGCGACGTGGTGGAGCCGCGCCGCGAGTTCATCCAGGAAAACGCCCTCAGCGTCGCCAATCTCGACGTCTGAATGAATGCGGCCGGGAGGGTCGACATGAGCAACATCATCCGTCCGACCTTCGGTCAGCCGCGCAAGCCGGCGCGCGGGGACGACGACCGGGTCGAGGTGACGACCGAGCGCGTCTACGGCGAGGCCGGCGATCACCGCGTCTGCCTCGTGCGCGACGACGACGCGCCCGGCGGGGAGGTCTACAAGGTCGTCGTCGGGCGTCTCGCCGGACAAGAGGTCAGCACCGTGGCGATCCTGCCGGCCACGGCCGAGGGCGAGGTGGATGCCGAGATGGTCGCCCTCGCGATCCTGCGCACGCTGAGCCTCATCGACGAGGACGACGAGGATCCCGACATCGCCTGACGCCCCGTCCCGACGGTTGCGTCAAGAAGAACGTCGCACCGCTCGCTTCCCGGCCGCGGCGAAGCTGTGACGACCGCCGACGTCGGGCCCAGTCTCATCCCCAGACGCGAGCTTATCTCCGAACGAGGCGCGGCGCGCCCCGACCCATCAGGCATGCTCCCGGACGATGGCGATGCCGATTCGATCGCCGGGTCCGATCGACTCAACGACTCGCCCATCGAAGCAAGAATAATTGAGACACCGAACATTGGCCTCTGTGAAACCGAGCCGACACCATCGATAATTGTATTACAAGAATGCCCATTGGTGATACAGATCGGTTTGTCTTTTACAGGCGAATACATACAATATGATTCGCAAATATATCCAATTACTATTCGGCGTTATTTAATTGTTATACTATATTTTAAATGAAATATATTACGAATAGTTTGTTGTTTTATGTATTTTTTAATATTCCTCAGCGATGACAACCTCTGTGGGCGAACGATTCCGTCTTGTTGAGGATAGTCTAGCTATGGCGACGATAAAATATACCGCGAACGCGGACTACACTGATTCGGCAAGCGTGACCCTGGTCTCGGACTCTCCCCTTCCCTTCGGAACAACCGCCGTCTACCTCGGCCCGCTGAATGTCATCACCGGCGTTGCCGAGGACACCACCGACATGGCGCTGCGTTTCGACATGGGATCGCCCGGGACGCCCAGCGTCCTTCCTGAGGGCGGAGACAGCAAGAGCAACGGCTATTACTTCGATTTCAGCGATTTCAACGGTCCGACCCAGTTGACCGGCGGCGATTTCGGCGATGTCCTCACCACCGGTGCCGGCAACGACACCCTGAGGGGCGGCGGAGGCTCCGATACACTGATTGGCAATGACGGTAACGACCGGTTCGTCATCAGCGGCACGCCCACCAAGGTCGAAGGCGGCCTCGGCAAGGACCTCCTCTTCATCGATACCGACAGCGGCGCCGAACTGAACGATGACAACTTCAGTGGCATCGAAGCGATCCATGTGCGGAGCGGATCCTCGCTCAACATGTCCGGTGTCTCGAGCGGCATGACGATAAAATCGGCAAGCACGGTCGATAACAGCGCGACGATCATCGGCACGAGCGGCGCCGACCGCATCGTCGCCGGAAAGGGGAGCGACACCATCCTTGGGGGCGCCGGAAACGACAAGCTCTTTGCCGGTGAGGGCTCCAATCTGTTTGTTTTCCCGGAAGGGAACGGCCGGGACAACATCTACAAGTTCGACATCCTCAAAGATCACTTCGCTTTTGGCAGCGATGTCTCAGCATTCACGGACCTGAAGATCGGGAGCGCGAATGGCGGCCGCGACTCGGTCATCACGGTCATCGGGGACACCGATCCGTCGAACAAGATCATCGTCCACGACGTCATCCCGACCTCGCTGACGGCGGACCACTTCATGTTCGGCGGTTGAGGCGGAGCCGGATCGCGGGCTCGGATCGAGGCACCGGGCGGTTGTGACGAACCGCCTTTCCGCGCGAAAAGGCATTCAACGCCCAGAGTACGGATGCGTGTCTCGTCGGGTTCGCGAGGATCCGGCGGACAGCCTCCTACTCTGCGACGAGGCCGAAACCGCGGTCTTCGACCTGCCGCCGGAGGACAGAGCCATGAGTCGCAACCCCGTCGTCGTCGCCGTGGCGATCACCGGTTCGGTGCCACGCAAGAAAGACAACCCGGCCGTGCCGGTGACGATCGCAGAGCAGATCGAATCCACGCAACGGGCCTTCGAGGCCGGCGCGACGCTCGCCCATATCCACGTCCGCAACGACGACGAGAGCCCGTCTTCCGACCCGGACAAGTTCGCCGCCGTGCAGGAGGGCCTGCGCAGGCACTGCCCCGGGATGATCGTGCAGTTCTCCACCGGAGGACGCGGGCGCGACCCGGCCGGGCGCGGCCTGTCGCTGAAGCATCGGCCCGACATGGCGTCGCTGTCCACCGGCTCGGTGAACTTCCCCACCATCGTCTACGAGAACCCCGCGAGCCTCGTGGCCGCTCTCGCCAGCCAGATGCAAGAATACGGCGTCCGGCCGGAGATCGAGATCTTCGACCTCTCGCACCTGCACGGCGCCAAGCGCCTCGTGGAGGCGGGCCTCATGGACGCGCGCCCGCATGTGCAGTTCGTCATGGGCGTGCAGAACGCCATGCCGGCGGACGAGCGCCTGCTCGACATCCTGCTCGGCGAGATGCGGCGCATCCTGCCCGAGGCGACCTGGACGGCGGCCGGCATCGGCCGCAATCAGGCGGTCGTGATGGAATGGGCCCTGGCGCGCGGGGCCGACGCGGTGCGCACCGGCCTGGAGGACAACATCCGCATCACGAAGGACCGCCTGGCGACCAGCAACGCCGAACTCGTCGGCCGCGCCGTGGACGCGGTGATCCGTCATGGCAGGCGGGTCGCCACCCCGGCCGAGGCTCGCACCGCCCTCGGGCTGGCGACCTGACGGATGAGCGGCCCGGCTTTTCATCCGGCTGGATGAAGCCGGGGGTCACGTCGGAGGCCGTCGCGTGGTCAATGCCTCCGGCTGGCGAGCACCTTGTCGATGCGACGCCCGTCCATGTCGACCACCTCGAAGCGCCATCCTCCCGCATCGAAGGCATCGCCGACGCCGGGGATCCGTCCGAGCTGGAAGATGACGTAGCCGGCCAGGGTGGTGAAGTCGTCGCTGTCGGGCGTCTCGGAGAAGGCGAGGCGTTCGAAGGCCTGCCGGGCCGGCATCATGCCGTCGATGAGGAGCGATCCGTCTGCGCGCTCGACGACGTCGGGCTCTTCGCCCACCTCCGGAATATCGCCCGCAATCGCTTCCAGGAGGTCCGTCTGCGTGACGATGCCCTCCAACGTCCCGTATTCGTCCACCACCACGGCCATGCGCATGGGCTGGCTCTGGAAGGTCTCGAGGACGGCCAGGATGGTCATGCTCTCGTGCACGACGATGGGCGGCTGCGTGGCCACGGCGAGGTCGATCTCCTTGCCGTCGAGGACCTGGTCGAGCAGGTCCTGCTTGCGCACGATGCCGACAAGTTCGTCGACCTCTCCGCGGCTGATGACGACCTGGGCGTGGTCGCATTCGCGGATCGCCTTGAGAACCACCTCTCGCGGGTCGTCGAGATCGACCCAGAACACCTCGTGGCGTGGGGTCATGATGTCCCGCACCTTTCGCTCGCCGATGGCAAAAATGCGCTCGACGGCCTCCTGCTGAACCTCCCGGATGAGGCCCGCTTCCTGGCTCGCCTGGATCAGCAGGTTGAGTTCGGCCGTCGAGTGAAGGGAGCCCTCGCCATGTCCCGGCTGAAGGCCGCAGAGGCGCAGCACCCCGTTGCCGAGGGCGTTGAGGAAGAGGATCGCAGGGCGGAAGACGAGGAGGAACACGCTGAGGGGGCGGACGACCGCCAGTGCCGTGCGCTCGCTACGCTGGAGGGCGAGGCTCTTGGGGGCGAGCTCGCCGAGCACGATGTGCAGGGAGGTGATGATTGAGAAAGCGACGACGACCGCGACGGTGTGCGATGCGACCGAGCTGAGCCCGATCGGCAGCCATGTCAGCGCAGGCTCGACGAGGTGGGCGAGGGCGGGTTCGCCGACCCAGCCCAACGCGAGGGACGACAAGGTGATGCCGAACTGCGTCGCGGCGAGATGGGCATCGAGCCGGTCGGTCGCCCGCTGCAGGGCGCTCGCATGCGCGCGACGTTCGGTGACGAGTTCCGCGACCCGCGAGCGGCGCACGGAGACGAGGGCAAATTCAGCGGCAACGAAGAACCCGTTTGCGAACACCAGCACCAGGACTGCCACCAGCCCCAGCACGGTCGACCATGCATCTTCGGAAATCGCCGTGACCCTTTTCGAATGAACGGCTTCACTTATCAGCCAAGGGGCGCTCGATCCAAATGGCCAGGGAGGCGGATGCCCAGATTCACGCCCATAGGATCGATGGCACGACACCATAGCCGGCAGTCACATCGAACGACTCGCTATGTCGTAATGCTCAGTCTTTCCCGACGGATTGCGGCTGATTGTCGGTCGCGCAACGATGCGTGCATGACGCCGCTCGATATCTGTGTTCGACAGATCGATCAGGCCTGCGCCTCCACGCAATCGATGACGTTGTGAAAGCTTGGGATACCCTCGCGTCCTCAGCTCCAGTCGACATCCAGATCCATGGCGCGTTCGAAGGCGGCAGCTTTCATTTCGCGGCCTTTCGGATCGGCCACGCAGATATCTTTGAAGCCCCGGCCTGCCAGCTCCCAGGTTTTCTCCAGAGCCTGATCAGCGGTGCCGCACGCGAAAACCAGCGCGCGTCCAGCGTGATCGTTTGCCTTAACTTTGTACAAAATTGGTCTCCGAGCCGTTCGCTGTCCTTTGTACGCGAGCGAGGGGCATCGGGCGAGAGAGCCGGATGACGTTCGAGGGTCCACGGGCCGGCACGAACCGGCCGGGCCGGAGCCGCTTTGGCCTGAACGGTCGGTCGGTCCACGCATGTCTCGTTTGACGAGAACAGTTGGTCGACATCCCCAAACGCGAGTGCTCACGACACGCCTTGCGGTCCAGTCCCACGCGCCGAGCCGCCGGATCGAGCCGCATGACGCCCTTGACCTTAGTCTGGAGTTATTCTAATTAAGAACCACGCGGATGGCGGGGCTCGGTAGGCCTCCTGCCCCTGAACCGGATCATTGGGAGAGACACATGGCACACATCACCAGCGCGGCCTGCGAGAGCTGCCGCTTCTTCGACGATCACAAGATCAATGGCGGTCAGTCGGCCGGCGACGAAGGTCTCTGCCGCTATAACCCGCCGGTGAGCCAGCCCGAGCCGAAGTCGCCGGGCCTGTGGCCGGTGGTGGCGTCCAAGGATTGGTGCGGTCACTTCACCTCCGACATGACGGCGGCCGAGTAAGCCAGAGTTCCTCGTCAGTGGCGGGATCGGGGCCGGTGCGTGAGCATCGGCCCTTTTTCATGCGGCATCGTCTTCGGCGAGACACGCCGAACCTCACGAAGAATTCTCTCGCGGCTTGCGCGAAATCCGTTAGGACGCCGTGAGCCGGTCATGATCCGGTCACGTTCGCATCCGAAGCCGGGGCCTTCAGACGAGGGGCGGCTCCCGCCACCGCGCGCTCGACCACGCGCCCCGGACGGGCGGACGGCATGGGCGCGGACAGTGGCGTTTCGGGGCGGGTTAAGGATGTTCTTGATGACGTATCGACCCATTTCGGCCGTGGCCGGGCGCCTCCTGGCGCCGGTGGCCGGTCTTGCGCTCAGCGCGATGTCCGGCCTCGCCATGGCTGCTCCGAACGATCCGAGCGGAACCTGGCTCACCGAGGACGGGCGGGCTCGCGTCCGTCTCGAGAAATGCGGTGCAAAGAACGATCACCTGTGCGGTTACGTCGTCTGGCTGAAGGTGCCGCTGAACGACAAGGGCCAGCCTCGGATCGACTTCAAGAACCCCGACCCGAAGAAGCAGGCCCGCCCATCGCTCGGCCACCAGCTCGTCATGGGCATCAAGCCCAACGCCGAGAACCATTACGAAGGCAAGATCTACAACGCTGAGGACGGGTCGTTCTACGACGTGACGATCTGGAGCGAGAAGCCCGGCGAACTCACCGTGCGCGGCTGCATGCTGCGCTTCATGTGCATGTCGCAGGCCTGGACCAAGGTCACCGATACGGCACCGGGACAGATCACCGGCCCCACCAACGGCCCGGGCGGTCCCCGCTCCGATCCGGAATGGGCGCCAAAGGCCGCACCGGCCGCCACGGGGACCGGTGCCCCTGCCGCGCCCTCCACGAAACCGGCAGCGCCGGCACCGAAGCCCGCGGCCAAGCCCGCCGAGTAGGGTATCGGACCGACCCTTTCGATCCGGGTCCAGACTCGTCGGATCGTCCGCGAGGCGGTGAAAGCCTCGCGGATATCGCGCGTGCCAACGGCTCCGTCAGGCGCCGAAGGTGAACAGGTCGCTCGGCCCCGCCTGAAGCTCGGCCACGGTCACGTCGTGCAGGATGATCTTGCTGGTGCCCTCGACGCCCCTGAAAGTGACGACGGTGTCACGGTCGTCATGGAACGACGTGAGCTTGATGTCGAAGGCGTCGACACCCGCGATGTCGACATGGATGTGATCGGTCGAGGCGTCAAAGCCGTAGACGTTGTCACGACCGAAACCGGCCTCGAAATGAAAGGTGTCGGTGCCCGCACCGGCAAACAGCCTGTCTCCGCCGGTTGCGCCCGCGACGAGGTCGGATCGTGACGTGCCGGTGATATCGACGGCATGACCGAGGGTGGACTGAGAGACGATCCTGCTGCCGGTATTGACGGCGGACATGTCGAGCTGCGCGTCGTTGCGGACGTAGACGACCTCGATGCCGGCGAACGACGCTTCGGTGAGGCTCACGGTACCGCCGCCCTTCACAAAAAGGAAGTCCCGGCCCACTCCGCCATCGATGTCCGCAGGCGTGCCGCTGATGACCAGCCTATCGTTGCCACCCATCCCGTTCAGGGTGTCGATACCGCCGTTACCGGTGAGCGTGTTGGCTCCGCCATCGCCAGTGAGGTCGTCGTTGGCGGTGCTCCCGACGACGTTCTCCATTCCGTCTATCACATCTCCATCCGCGTCGCCTCCGGAGACGGATCCGAGCGACAGGTCGACTGTCACACCCTGCGTCGAGTGTGCGTAGCTCAGCGTATCGATCCCCTCGCGGCCATCGATCGCGTCCGCACCCGCACCGCCCTCGATGACATTGCCGCCGGCATCGCCATACAGGTCATCGTCGTAAACACTGCCACGAATATTTGAGATATCCGTCAACGTATCGTTGACGAGAACGCTCTCGTCATCGGAACCCACGCCGGTGTCCAGATCGACGCGGACTCCAAACAGGCGTCCGAGCCCGATATCAGCGGGCGAAGCGAAATGCTCATAGCTGACCGTATCGTTTCCACCGCCGCCCTGGATATCGTTGGTGCCGAGCCCCCCTTCCAAAACGTCGCTACCACCGCCGCCTTTCAAGGTGTCATCGCCAGAGCCACCTTGAAGGACGTCGTTGCCACCGGCGCCTTTGACATTGTCATCGCCGGAACCGGCAAGGAACACATCCCCCCGCTCGCCGCCGTTAAGACTTAAGTTGCCTGAAATATCAGAGAAGTCGACGTATAGTCCATCATTAAAACTATCCAACAACACTTGGTCAATAATCGGCGCATTCGTAACGAGCGGCGATTCGATGAGATCGTCCTTGAGGACAAAACCGCCATCCTTATTGATAACGGAGAGCAGATTCTGACCCAGTAAATCGACCGGTCCATTGGACAATAGCGCTTCGATGCCGGTCGCTTCGCTGTAATCACCGCCCAATGAGTATTTAATAATTGACATAACCGTATTCCATCTACATTGCTCTATTCCAATAAGAGAGATCTAAATCAAAAATCTGAATATTGCGTAACTGTCATTCGTGAAAGACCCTACAAAACTGTGGGCCGCGACACTCGATAAAAACATGCTCGGCGCCAGCCGTTGCTTGATTTCATCGTGAAAATCAAAAAAATATATCGCAGTCTGCCGACTAACATCGATTTTTGTATATTCAAAACGAGAGTGACGACAGTCGCTCAAAGGCTATGATAAAATTTTTACTCAAGTAATGGTGCGGCGCGATGGGCGAGCGGCGGTCGCGGCACGATCGATATGGCCCCCAACGAAGTCGTTCACGGTCAACCGCACGGGGCGTGTCGTACCGTCCGGGTAATGACGCTTGAAGTACAAAGTCTGCTTGTCGCTGATCAGCTTGCGGGCTTCGTCCACGAGGAACCGGTGCACGCGGGTGGAATTCGCCGACCACGCGTTGAAGACGAGGCAGTCCCCCGCCAAGCTATCGTCGTAGGACAGCGCGCCCCGGCCCTCGACCCATGCCTCCGCCTTGTCGCGACTGGTCAGCGCCCAGCCGACGAAGCCCTGAATCTGGCCCGCCTCGTCGATGGCGAAGCAGTAATGGCCCCGATTGATCTGGCCCACGAGGATGCGTGACCATTCGCCGAATCGCAGATTGGCGAAGGCCGGTTTCACCATCAGGTAGCTGACGGCGAGGCCGAGCGCGATGGCGGGCTTGTCGGGCCGTAACAACCGCAATGCCGGCGGAGGTGCGTTCGCGGTCATCTGGCCTCCTCGGCATCGGAATTTCGAGCGCTCGGGAAAGGTCGAAGACAGTCACGCCAGGATGGTTAACCGGGCGTTACCGAATGGGCCATCGTGCAGGCGGCACCGCACAGACGTGATCCGTCCCGATGATCGCGGGTCGCCCTCCATCCCTCCCGCGCTCAGCCGGTTCCCGTCGCAGCCTCGCGGCCATCCTCTCATGGCGAGCGGCTGGATCAAGGGGTTCCGTCAGGCGCTCTCTTGACTCGGTGCGGTCGGATGTTTCCAGCAGGGACTTATTCCGGTTGGCCGAGGTGGCTTACGACCAAACGTTGAGTGCGGTGCAGGCTCGACATAGACTCTGCGTGTCAAAGGCATCGATTACCCTTCGCAGAGGGGGGTGAAGCGATGCACGATCATTGTGGATACCCAGGTCGATCCATGAAGTTTAGCCTGAAAGCCCTCATCGTCCTCGCAATGTCCACAGTGGTATCGGAGGAGGCCAAAGCATTCGATGCCGGCTTCTTCAAGGGGAGCCACGTTTGCGGCGGCGTGTCGACGCTGGACGATTGGGAATTCAGACCCGAAGGCTCGGCTTTCGACGTCTTCTTTCGCAAGACGAACGCGTCTTCTTTCCAAAAGCTGGAATTGCTCGCTCAGGAAACGGAGGGTGGTCTCATCCTGGTGGACAGACGCGGCCGACCTTGGGTGGCGGTGCGATTCGGGCAGAACGGCGACAGCCTCCAGGGTCGCTGGCTCACCGGCCAAGGCAAGCCGCAGGCCGATTGCGAGCCGTTCACGCTCTCCCGGAGCGAGAGCGTGAAAGCACGGATCGATCGCCTCTTCGGCCTGCTGGGCGAGGCCCGTCCCTCCGTCGAAACGGCGCGGGCCGTCGCCGGGTAGCAGCAGACACTTCCCCCCTTCGACCTGCTGCCGGACCTCGACCAGCAAGCCTATCGTCAGCGCTACGCCGAGGCTGCGCCGACCTTCTGGAGGCGCTTCTACGATGCCGAGCGCAAGCGGCTCGCGGAGCTTCCCATCGATCAGCCGGCCGCCCGCGCTCAGGTCGTCGAAGAGATGCGCGCGGCGACCAGCCCCGCTCTGGCGCCCGATGGGTCGCTCGACCGCAACGGGGCAGCCCGCCAGGCTGCACTGGAGTTCCTGCGCATCGTCGCCGACCGCCTCGCGGCGAGCGGGCAACCGCTCGAGGCCCTGCCGGGGGATACCGTGTGCGAGCGAATCGCGACGTTCGGCTATCTCGACATCGAGCGGCTGGAATGGGCGGTCGGTCTGCCGGTCGAATACTGGGACCGTCCCTTCACGGAGGACCTCCTCCGGAAAGCCCAGTCCTGCAAGGACGGCAGGACCGTCGTGCGGCTGCTGTCTCAATCCTATCCCGACATCGAGAAGCGCCGGAAGGCCGCCCTCTGGCTGCGCGAGGAGCGGGAGCGCCTCCTCGCCCTTCCCCTGACCCTGACGTCGTTCCGTGAGACGAACGGGTTGCAGCTCGGCGGGGAGGAGCTCCGCCGAAACGGCGTGACGCGGATGGCCCATGACCGCTTCCTCGGAGCCCCGCTCGACCCCCGTCGCACCGAGATGGAGCAGGCCGCCGCTCGGGAGCTTCGGGAGGTGTTCGGCGGCGACAGCCTCGAGATCCTCCCCCTCAACGAGGCTCGCTCGCAATGCGACCGGCTCGTCGGCACGCCATGGGGCAACGAGGCCCTGTCGCGCCTCTACAAGACCTGCACCGGAATGGCGGAAGACTACGTGGCGAAAAGCGTCCGGCAGGTCTTCCAGGAGCAGGCCGGGCGGATCGAGGCCGCACCGAAGACGTTCGCAGGGCTGGAGGCCAACAACTGGTTCCTGATGGGCACGGGCGATGTGCGCGGGATCTATCCGCCGGCGGCCCTCGTGACGGAGTTCAACGGCAAGGTCGCCGACGCCCGAGCCGAGGCCGTCCGCACCGCCACGGGCGAAGTCGACAAGGCCTTCGCGGCCGCCGATCCTCTATCGGACGCCCCGGCGTCGGGCATCCTGCAATGCGGGCGCGGCATGATTCCGTCGCATGAGAGTCTGAGGCCCCTCGCTCAGGCCTGCCAGGAGGGAAGCCGCGCCTTGGCTGCCCGGCGCGACGAGCTCCGGTGCCAGGAAGCCCTCAAGGCGTCCGGCGGCGGCTCCGGCCTGCTGGAGGCCGCGCTCAGGCCGAAGGCCGCAGCGGGCAACAGCTTCCGGGTCCGTCAGCTCGTCTGCGAGGCGGCCAGGCAGAAGGTCACGGTCACTTTCCCCACCTCCGGCATGCTGTGGTGGTCCAAGCAATATGTCGAGGCGCGGCTCCCGGCCGAGCGAGGCCGCGACCAGGTGCGCTCCCTGCGCTGGCTCATCGAGCCGGTCGCCGATGCGAAGGGGGAATGGGCGATCTCCAGGCTCGAATCCAAGACAGGGGAGGTGACGCTGCCCTTCCCCGAAGTCGGAAGCTCGTCATATCGCTGGATGCCATCGAAGCGTCATCCGCATCTTCGACCCCACGGCGGAGGTGGGAGAGATCAGGAACCGCCAGTATCCGCCGCTACACGCTGCCTTCCGTGGGGAGATGATGCGGTTCGTTCTTGGGGCGCTCCGCGTCGCCGACGGGCCGCTTAGGTCCAGAGAGATCGCGGACCACGTCATGACCGGACGGGGACTCGACAAGGACGATCCAAAGGTAGCGCAGATGATTCGGAAGCGCGTCGGCGCCTGCTTGTGGAAGAGCAAGCAGGCGGGGAACGTCAGGGAGATGCGGGTCAAGGGCGATTTGAAGCGGTGGATACCAGCGTCTTAGGCTCAATCACTTAGATCACAGATGCTCTTCGTGATGATTTTACAACAGGCGGTTGAAGTTTTAAGTGGCCCTTCCGCAAATCGCGTCTACACGTTGAGATTACGGATGGTTAGCCTCATTAGGAAAAAGGTTTTTCGCATCGAATCAGGCGCCTCCTATGGACATCAATATCGGCGCTAAAATAGTACCTGATAATTGCACGTTATGGCGCCTTTTCCCAGGCAAATCATATAGGCTTCTTGAGGCATTCAAGTCGACAAATACAGCATTTTTGGAACTGCCCGACATTGAGATACCAAATGATGATGTCGGACTGACTGACAATCTTTTGGCAAAAATATTGGCAAGTCAGGATCTTGTGAATCAACGCATTGAACATGGCCCTGAACACTTACTTAAATCGGATTGGCGCGATTTTACAACCCAGTCAAATTCCCCTTCTCGCGGCAGAACTATTCAAGCTGTCATTAATTTCTACGAAGTTGCTAAAAAAGGGGACCTACTTGTTGTCCCATCTTACAAAAGCCAAGGTGAAATATTAATCGGAGAGTTTCTTGATGATCCCGACGCTAGAATGAGGGTCACGGGCGTCGAGTGGTACGGCGACGTCGCATTCGAAGCTCGTAATATAAAATGGTTCCCGCTCAGATCTGAGGACAGCATATCGCCTCGTCTCTCGTCAATACTTCGGCATCCGCACCCGTTCTCTCATATAGAAGACAAATTATATAATGAAATACTGTCTCTTGCTTACGAAAATTTTATATGGAACGGCAAGTACGGCTCTGTAGTATACAATGGGAATGATAATTTTCTTGACAGCGACAACACTCTTGTTGGTGTAATTTTTAAGTTAGCTGCTTATGCTTGCATTGCGGAAGAAGCTGGGCAAAACTTCATTGACATCGAGGACATATTTGAGTTTCTCTTCAAGAATCCTCCTGCTGAATACTCTTGCCACTATTCCGCAGAAAGTCATTCTCCCGGCTATGGCAGGTATTTTGGCATCAAACCGACGCCGATAGTTGCTGTGACAGTTATTGCCGGCCTACTAGCTCTCTCCAGTATCGCTGACGCTCGTGAATTAAAGGCTGCCGCACAAGATATTAATTTTGTGAATCATCAAAACAGTCATAATGCAGAATGCGACCCGCCAATATCGAACGCGGCGGCGATTGTTTTTCGTAGCTTAAGAGGTGACCAGCTTCGCAAAGCCTGTGAGAGTATGCTAGAGTCAAAAAATAGAGCGGAGCTGCGCGTACGAGCTCGGGTAGCAAAGCAACCACCTAAAAAGCCATGAGTAAAAAACCTAAGTTATGGATACGGTTAATCTTGCGAGCTACTCGTAGTGTGTCGCTTGCTGCGGCCGTGGGCGGGTTAGCTTCTCTTGCTTTAAACGCAGTAATAACTGATTATAGCGATACGCGCTCGAAACTACGAGACGATCAAAATGACGCCATTTCCAAGCTTAGAGAAAAGCAATTAGAGCAGCTCACTGCATTCGCTTTTGCCGACGATGAGGTTTCGCAAAAATCACGCGATTTAATCACCGCTATGCTTGACAAAAAGCCGATAAATAAATCCGCATTGGCGCTTTCGAGCGAAATTTCGAAGCAAATTCAGAATGCCGAAAAACTAAAAGGTGCATTTTCTTCAAGCGACATCGATACAAAGATTGAAAATTATCAGAACGCCTTACAACAATTCTTAGATTCATTGGAAGAATTCCAGAACCCATCAAAAATGAAGAATTGGAAACTGTCTTTCGGTAAAGTTATAGACACGAAAAATGAACTTAAGGCCTCTCTGTTTAAGATAGTAAGGCCAAGCTGATTGTATCTGACATATCTTTGTATCCCGGTTACAGATGCCGCTGCCAGTAGCCGCAAGAATCGACAGACGGGCCGCGCTTCATCGCTAGACCGGCAATCCGCTCGTACTGAGCGCCGTTGGCCTCGCGGCGGTGATCCTCGCGCCACGATGCCTCCGGCGCATAGCGGAGGAGATAGACGCCAGCGATGTGATGGTGATGGCCCTGCTCGGCGCGACGGAGGCGGGGTAAGTACTCCTCGGCCATGTTCGTGCAGGCCCCGTCCTCGCTGTAGGCCTTGCGGTGGTTGATGCGCTTAACCTCGTACTGAGCGTGGAGGCCGTCCCAAGACGGAGCCTCGTCGGCTTGAATGACCGTACCCTTGGCGACGCGGGCCTTGATGAAGCTGAGGGCTGCGCCCTCAGTACCGAAGGCAGCCGGGACGATGCCTCGCCCAAAGCCCCGTCACTCCACCAGGGCGGCGTAGGTCAGCACCCGCAACTCCCGTCTGATCGGCAGGGCCGAGGAGGGGATGAGCTGGGCCAGCATCACCACGGCGAGATCCTCGGCCGGGTCGATCCAGAACGAGGTGCTGGCCAAGCCCCCCCAGGCCACCTCGCCGGGCGTGCCGACGATCTGCGCCCGCGCCGGGTCGAGCATGACCGAGAAGCCGAGCCCGAAGCCGATTCCCGTATAGGAGGATTCCGAGAAGCGCGGCTGGCCCATCGAGGCGAGGTCGCCGCCCAGATGGTTCATCAGCATCAGCTCCACCGTCTTGCGGCCCAGGAGCCGCACGCCGTCGAGGGCGCCGCGCCCGAGGATGAAGCGGCAGAAGCGCATGTAATCCGACGCGGTCGAGACGAGGCCGCCCCCGCCGGAGGCGATCGCGGGCTTGGCGGCGAAGCGGCTTCCCACCGCGTCGTCGTAGAGCTTGAGGCTGCGATCACGGAACAGGCTGTAATTGGCCGCCAGCCGCGAGACCTTGTCGGCGGGCACGTGGAAATCCGTGTCGACCATGCCGAGCGGGTCGATGACCCTCGTCTTCAGGAAATCGCCGAAATCCTGGCCCGAGACCACCGCGACGAGGTGGCCGAGGAGGTCGGTGGCGACGCTGTAGTTCCATTCCGCGCCGGGCTGGGCGAGGAGGGGCTGCCGCGCAAGCCGGGCGACCACCTCGGCGAGGCTCGCATCCTGGTTCTCGCCGAAATCGACGCCGTTCTGCCGGTAGAGCGCGTCCACGAGGGTCGCCTCCATGAAGCCGTAGGTGAAGCCCGCCGTATGGGTGAGGCAGTCGCGGATGGTGATCGGGCGCTCGGCCGGCACGGTCTCGGCCTTCACCCGGTTGCCGCCGGTGAAAACCCGCATGTCGGTAAATTCGGGCAGGAAGCGGGTGATCGGATCGTCGAGCTGGAAGCGCCCTTCCTCGTAGAGCATCATCACCGCCACCGAGGTCAGCGGCTTCGTCATCGAGTAGATGCGGGTGATCGTATCGGCGGCGAACGGCGTCGCGCGGGCGATGTCGGCCAGACCATGGGCGCGGAAGAAGGCGGTCTCCCCGCGCCGCGACAGCATCACCGAGAGTCCGGCGAGCTTGCCCTCGGCCACCAGCCTCTGCATCCAGCCATCGACCCGCTCGAGCCGCTCGGGGCAGAGACCGAGGGCCTTCGGGTCGGTGACCGGGATGTTCTCCACAGGGATGTCCTGCATGCGCGCCACTCCGTTGTCGCCGCCCTCGCGCGGCCGCCTCGTCGAACCTGACCTCGGCCTTTAGAGCATCGTTCGGCGCCATGGGTACCGGTATTTGCCGGCTGTCGGTTCCACGCTAAAAAGCCGTCGCATGGCGCATCGAAGGCCCGCCGCATGGCGCATCGAAAGCGCGGTCCGTGGCGCTCACCAGCCCATGCTGCCCGGTCCGCCCTTGAACGGGCCGATGACCTCCGGCGTGATCCAGCCGCCATAGAAGCCGCCGGGCTGCGGCTCGACCTTCACGTCGCCGACGAAACAGGCCTCCATCGCCCCGGCATAAAAGGCGACGAATCCGGCAATGGCCCTGAAATCCGGTGTGGGTTCCGGGTAGGCCCAGGCGGCGCCCGGCGCCCGATGGCCGCCGGCCAGGACATCGTGGAGGACGGCGCGGCCCTTCCATTCGCAGATCCCCCCCATAATGGGCGGCCCGAGAACGCCATCGGCCACATCACCCGGGGGCAGGTAGTAGGTCGGCGGGTGGCTCGTTTCCAGCACGCGGTACCCCGCCACCGTCTCGGCGACGGTCGCACCGGCGAACACCACGCGCAGGCGCCGGGACACCCGCTCCAGCCGCGGCGGGCGGGGATAATCCCACACGCTTTCCTGGCCGGGGCCGAAGGGCAGGGGGGTCGGCTGCATCGGAATCATCCAATTTCGAATTTGGATCAATGGGTTACCGGGAGAACACCCTTCCGGAAACGGGAGACCGTTTTCGCGATGGGGGCCGGCGCTCAGGCGATATTCGAGACGCGGCGTTTGCGCGTGGCGCGGGCCATGCTAGCCCGGCCCGCGACGCGGATGATAGAAATTCGACTGCTCCAATGGACGGCCCTCGGTGAGCCGGCCATCCCGAGCCAGACACCCTGGAAAGATGCCTGTGACGGATTTCGCCCTCTTTCTCGATTTCGACGGCACCCTGGTGGAGATCGCTCCGCGCCCGGACCAGGTGGTGGTGCCCCCGGAGCTCGCGCCCGCGCTCCTGCGCCTGCGGGACCGGCTCGGCGGGGCGCTCGCCATCGTCACCGGCCGCCCCATCGCGGTGATCGACGACTTCCTCTCGCCCGCCAGGTTCGATGTCGCCGGCCTTCACGGGGTCGAGCGGCGGGTCGACGGGGTGGTGTCGGGAGGCAGCGCCGAGGATCATCCTGCCCTGCGCGCCCGCATCGCGGGGTTGAAGGACGCCGTGCGCGACCTCGAATCGGTGCTGATCGAGGACAAGGGCGCCTCCGTCGCGGTGCATTGGCGCCTCGCCACGCCCACCGACGCGGCGAAGGCCGAGGAGGCCGTGAAGGCGGCCGCTTCCGATCTCGGCGTCGATTACCGGCTGCAGCTGGGCAAGGCGGTCGGCGAGATCGTCCCGGCTTCCGCGACCAAGGGCCATGCCATCCGCGCCCTGTCCGAGGCGCCGCCCTATGCCGGCCGCCGCGCGATATTTCTGGGCGACGACCTCACCGACGAGAAGGCCTTCGCCGTGGTCAACGAGGAGGGCGGGGTCAGCGTCCGCATCGGCGGCAGCGACACCATCGCCACCCGGCGCCTCACCGATCCCGATGCCGTGCGCGCGCTCATCTATGCCTGGGCCGACGGCGCGCCGATCGACCCCGACGCCCTGCCGCCCGCCTGAGGGCGCGACCGGCCGCGATCTCGTATCCGAGCCGGTCTTCCAGTTCCAACCGTAATGCTCCGCACCCGCATCGAGGGCGCGCGAGATGCGAAACCCCGGATTCCAGCGCGAAGGACAACCGCACGCATGTTCGAGTTCCCGGTCCTCGTCGGCGATATCGGCGGCACCAATGCCCGCTTCGCACTCGTGCCGGAGGCGGGCGCCGGGGCTGAGATCGTCGGCCATGTCCCGACCAACGCCTTCCCCGACCCGAGCGCCGCGATCAGCTCCGTTCTCGAAAAGTATGATGGACCGGCGCCGCGCTCGACGATCCTGGCGGTCGCCGCCCGGATCGATGGCCCCTCCGTCCGTCTCACCAATGCGAACTGGGTCATCGAAGGCGCGCGGATCGGCGGGGATTTCGGCCTCTCGCGGGCCGTGGTCGTCAACGATTACGTCCCCGTCGCCGCTGGCGCCGTGGATATCGCCCCCACCGACCTGACGCCGATCGGCCCCTATCGCGATGGCGGGCTGAGGGGCGACCAGGGCACGAGGCTCGTCCTCGGCCCCGGAACCGGGTTCGGCGCGGCGGCCGTGATCGCTTACGCGAACCATCTCGCCATCGTCTCCACCGAGGCCGGCCACGTGGATTTCGGCCCCGCCGATGCGGCCGAGGAGGAGATCTGGCGGCATGTGGAGCGTCTCGAGGGGCGGGTGACGGTGGAGGCTCTGCTCTCGGGGCCCGGCCTCGCGCGGCTCTACAAGGCGGTCCATCTCGCGCGAACCGGGCGGGAGGCGGCGGATGCCGAACCCGCCAAGGTGACCGATACGGGTATCGACGGCAGCGACCCGGTTGCGGCCGAGGCCGTCACCCTGTTCGCCAAGCTGCTCGGACGGGTCTGCGGCGACCTCGCCCTGACCTTCCTCGCCACGGGCGGCGTCTATATCGGCGGCGGCATCGCCCCGCGGATCCTGCCCATCCTGAAGAAGGGCGATTTCCGGCAATCCTTCGAGCACAAGCCGCCCTTCGTCACGCAGATGGAGGCGATCCCCACCAGCGTGATCTCGGTTCAGGACCCGGCCTTTTCAGGTCTTGCCGCTCTGGCCAACCGACCGGACGTATTCGTCTATCACGGACAGGTCTGGACGAAGGACTGAACCGGGAGGCTACTCGTCCGAGTCGTTGTCGACGTTCTGCTCGGCCTCGTCGTAGGTGTAGCCTTCGAGCCAGTCGGCGCTGTTCTGCGATCCGGCGGGGTAGGGGTTGGACGTGTCCGCCTGGCCGGCGATCTTGGCGGCCTTGCCCTCTTCCATCACGGTCTTCGAAACGTAGCCCATCGGTCGATTCCTTCGCGCCGGCGCAATACCGGCCGTCACCGTGCAAGATGAGCGGTCGCCCGGAATTTCAAGGGCGCGGCTTCGTCAGATGCCGTCCCCCGCCACTTCGCGGGCCACGGCCCGCCGACCGATGTCCCGGCGGCAAAAGCCCTCGGGCCAGTCGATCCGCGACACCGCCGCATAGGCGCGGGCCTGGGCCTCCATCATGCTGTCGCCGGTGGCTGTCACCGCCAGCACCCGGCCGCCATCGGCGACGATGCGGCCGTTCTCCGCCCGCGTGCCGGCCTGGAACACGATGACTGCGTTGTTGGCGCCGGCTTCGGCGATCCCCCGGATCGTCGAACCGCGCATCACCGCGCCGGGGTAACCGGCCGCCGCCATCACCACGGTCAGGGCCGCGCGATGAGCGTCGAATTGCAGCGCGATGCCAGTGACGTCGCCCTCGCACGCGGCGAGCAGGGCCGGCACCAGATCGGAGGCGAGACGGGGCATCAGCACCTGGGCCTCGGGATCGCCGAAGCGGGTGTTGTATTCGATGAGCTTCGGGCCATCGGCCGTCAGCATCAGGCCGGCATAGAGGATGCCGGTGAAGGGTGTCCCGCGCTCCCGCATACCGGCCAGCGTCGGGGCGATGATCGTGTCCATCACCTCCCGTTCGAGGGCGGGCGTCAGGATGGTGGCCGGGGAATAGGCGCCCATGCCGCCGGTGTTGGGGCCGCGATCCCCGTCGAACACGCGCTTATGGTCCTGCGCCGTCCCGATCGGCACCGCGTTCGTGCCGTCGCAGAGGGCGAAGAAGCTCGCCTCCTCCCCGAACAGGCATTCCTCGATGACGATCTCGGCGCCCGGCTCGCCGAGCATGGAGCGGACCGCGCTCTCGGCCTGCTCCAGGGTCTCCGCCACCACGACGCCCTTGCCGGCGGCGAGCCCATCGGCCTTCACCACGATGGGCGCACCGGATTGCGCCAGGTAGGCGAGGGCGGCGTCCCGCTCGGTGAAGCGGGCGAAGGCGGCGGTCGGGATGCCGCGCTCGGCGCAGAGATCCTTGGTGAAGCCCTTCGAGCCTTCGAGCTGCGCCGCCGCCCTCGTCGGCCCGAAGGCGCGGATGCCCGCCGCCTGGAGATCGTCCACGAGGCCCGCCACGAGGGGCGCCTCGGGCCCGACCACCACGAGGCCGATCTCGGCGGTCTCACAGAACCGCCTCACCGCCTCATGGTCGGTGACCGCGAGATCGGGACGGTTCTCGCCGTATTCGGCCGTACCCGGATTGCCCGGGGCCGTGAACAGGCGGGAGCAGAGCGGGCTCTTGGCGATGGCGTAAGCCAGGGCATGTTCGCGTCCGCCGGAGCCGATGAGAAGGATGTTCATAAGTCACGCTTCGAAAGACGCGGAAGGCATGCCGGGATGCCGGAGCCGGCGCGAGTGGCCAGGTAGCGAACGGTCGGTCCGAAACATAGCATCCTCGAAGGCCCGCAGCGCAGGGCGGCGGGCATTCCCGCACAGGGTTTCCCCCGAAAAGCGAGAGATGGACAGTCTTCCGGCGAAGCAGGCGCTCGCGGAGGGCCTGGCGCGCCGATCGCATCGATGCTCTATTAACGGCTTCCGACCTCACGCAATCGATGGCCGTCGCAGGAACGATACGGGCCGTCTGCGGGTTGAACACCGTCATGCCAGGATGCCGCCACTCCACTGCTCTCCCGATCGTCCCGCAAACCGGGTCGGGCCTGCGTTTGTCGCAGTTCCTAGTGAGTGGCCGACCCTCGGTGAGACCCGTCAACGACAACCGTCCCCCGCACGTCCCGGGCTTCTGGCCCTGGGCGCTCGCCATCGGCGTTGCCCCCGTGCTGTCGGGCATTTTGCTGCTGGCTCTGATGTTCTGACGGACCGCGCCGGGGTTTACCCGCGTGCCTGCCCAGCCTAGCGTCCGCCGCGCCATGGCCCTCGTTCCTCCCCCTGTTTCACATCCTGCCGCCCCGACACCGGCCGTCTCCAACGTGCCGGAATGGTCGGTGGGGGACCTCGCCTCGGCCCTGAAGCGGACGCTGGAAGACGCGTTCGGCCATGTCCGGCTGCGCGGCGAGATCTCCGGCTATCGCGGCCAGCACGGTTCCGGACACGCGTATTTCTCGCTCAAAGACGGCACCGCCCGCATCGACGCTGTAGTGTGGAAGGGAACCTTCAACCGCCTGCGCCAGCGCCCCCAGGAGGGGCTGGAGGTCGTCGCCACCGGGCGCATCACCACCTTCGCCGGCAAGTCGTCCTACCAGATCGTCGTCGAGACCCTCGAACCGGCCGGGATCGGTGCCTGGATGGCCTTGCTGGAGGAGCGCAAGCGCGTCCTCTCGGCGGAAGGCCTGTTTGCCGCGGACCGCAAGCGCGCCATTCCCTATCTCCCGCGGGTCGTCGGAGTGGTGACCTCGCCCACCGGCGCCGTCATCCGGGACATCCTTCACCGGCTGGAAGACCGTTTCCCCCGGCCGGTCCTGGTCTGGCCCGTGCGCGTCCAGGGGGAGGGGGCAGCCGAGGAGATCGCCGCCGCCATCCGCGGCTTCAATGCGCTCCGGCCGGACGGCGCGATCCCACGGCCGGACGTGCTCATCGTCGCGCGGGGCGGCGGCTCCATCGAGGATCTGTGGGCGTTCAACGAGGAGATCGTGGTCCGCGCCGCCTCGGAGAGCACCATCCCCCTGATCTCGGCGGTGGGCCACGAGACCGACACCACCCTCATCGATTTCGTCTCGGATCGCCGCGCGCCGACGCCCACGGGCGCCGCTGAGATGGCCGTTCCCGTTCGCGCGGATCTCGTCGCCGAGATCCGCGACCTCGGCCACCGCCAGGGTGAGGCCGTCAGGCGCAAGCTCGACCGCGAAGGCTCCGACCTGCGTGCGCTCCTGCGCGCCATGCCGGGGGCGGATGCCTTCCTCGCGGGAAAACGCCAACGCCTCGACCTAGCCGATGCCCGGCTCATGCCCGCGCTGGCCGGCAATGCGCGCGATCACCGGGCACGGTTCGGCCGCCTGCTCGACAGGCTCGGGCGGCACCCGCCGGAACTGCGGCTGGCCCAGGCGCGCGGCCGCCTCGCCCTCGTCGCGGACCGTCCCCGTTCCGCCCTGCAGAACTATGCAACGCGCAAAAGCGAGGCGCTGGCCTATCTCGGCCAGCGCCTCGTCGTCGCCCGCGAACAGACCCTCGTCCGTGCCCGCACGGAGACCGCCCGCCGCTTCGAGCGCCTGGGCGCCCTCGATACCCGGCTCGGCCAGGCAGTCCGCCGCCTGATCGAGCGGCGGAGCGACAGGCTCGGCAATTTCGCGGCGCTGCTCGGCACGCTGAGCTATCGTGCCGTCCTAGCCCGTGGCTTCGCCCTGGTCCGCGACGAGGACGGAGCCCCGGTCCGCGCCGCCGCCTCGGTGACGCCGGGCCAGCGTGTCAGCCTCGAATTCGCGGACGGGACGCGGTTCGCCCGGTCAGAGGCCGCGGACGATACGGCGCCCGGCGGGGAGGGGCCGCCGAAGCGCAAGCGGCAGCCGCGAAAGCCGGCGGAGGCCCCGCCTCAGCAATCCCTGTTCGAACTGTGAGTCCCGTGGCCGGCGCATGGCGGGGCCGTGACTCTTGGCCCGGCGGATGCTTGCCGACATGCGGCATCTCGCTTCGCGTCGCGAACACCGCTAAAGCGCGGCGCCGAATGTCGGCCCGCACCCTCGATCCCACCCCGTGCCAGCGGCCCCACGGCCTGCCAAGGAGAGACGATGACCACCACGATCGATAGCGGACAGAAGCTGCATCTCGTCTTCGGCGGCGAGCTCGAGAACCTCGAAGGCATCAACTTCCGCGATGTGAAGGGGCTCGACATCGTCGGAATCTTTCCAGACTATGCCTCCGCGCAGAGCGCCTGGAAATCCAAGGCGCAGGCCACCGTCGACAGCGCTCAGACGCGCTATTTCATCGTCCACCTCCATCGCCTGTTGGAGCCGTGATCTGTGCAGGGCAGCCCTCAATGATCGGTGAAGGCATTGTGACACCGGGTCGGGGGCTGTAAGGGGTGCCGCGCCGAGGGGCCGGTATCCGGCGCGGCGCAGGAATCGAGAGATGAAGACGGCGGCATGAAGTCCTCGATCAAGATCATCGCTGGAAATTCCAGCCGTCCGCTGGCGGAGGCGATCTCCGCCTATCTCGAGCTTCCCCTGGCCAAGTGCATGGTCCGCCGCTTCGCGGACATGGAGATCTTCGTCGAACTCCAGGAGAACGTCCGCGGCGAGGACGTCTTCATCGTGCAATCGACCTCCTTTCCCGCCAACGATCACCTGATGGAACTGCTCATCATGATCGATGCGGCGCGGCGCTCCTCGGCGCGGCGCATCACGGCGGTGATCCCCTATTTCGGCTATGCCCGGCAGGACCGGCGCACTTCCGGCCGTACCCCGATCTCGGCCAAGCTCGTGGCCAACCTCATCACCGAGGCCGGCGCGGACCGGGTGATGACCCTCGATCTCCATGCGGGGCAGATCCAGGGCTTTTTCGACATCCCCACCGACAACCTCTTCGCCGCCCCGGTGATCGTGCGCGACATCAAGGAAAGACTAGACCCCAAGGAGTGGATGGTGGTCTCCCCCGATGTGGGCGGCGTGGTCCGCGCCCGCGCCATCGCCAAGCGCATCGACGCGACGTTGGCCATCGTCGACAAGCGCCGCGAGCGCCCGGGTGAATCGGAGGTCATGAACATCATCGGCGAGGTCGAGGGTCGGTCCTGCATCCTCGTCGACGACATCGTCGATTCCGGCGGCACCCTGGTGAACGCGGCCGAGGCCCTGCTCAACGCCGGCGCCAAGGACGTGTCGGCCTACATCACCCATGGCGTGCTCTCGGGCGGCGCGGTTTCCCGCATCGCCGCCTCGCGGATGAAGGAATTGGTGATCACCGATTCGATCCAGCCGACGCAGGCGGTCAAGCTCGCTCGCAACATCCGCGTGGCCACCATCGCTCCGCTCCTCGGCGAGGCCATCGGCCGGACCGCCACGGAATCGAGCGTCTCGAGCCTGTTCGTCTGACGGTCGACGCCGCACGGCTGCCAATCGACGGGGGAGAGCGGGCGTATCCGGCTGTCCATCGTCGATGACCGGACGTGAAGGCAATTGCGCGCCCTCCGGCAGCCGCCTATATACGCTGATCCCCTTTTGAGAGCGTGAGACGGGACTTCCGGATCGACTGATCCGGAGCCTGCGGACCGATGCCCGGCGCCGCCCGTTCCCCCGCTAACGTCGGAGCCACAGAGCATGTCCCAAGGTCCGTTGATGCCGAAGGCGACCGCCGTCTGGCTGGTCGAGAACACGTCCCTCGCCTTCGAGCAGATCGCCGATTTCTGCAAGCTGCACCCCCTCGAAGTAAAGGGCATCGCCGATGGCGAAGTCGCGGCCGGGATCAAGGGGCTCGACCCGATCACCACCGGGCAACTCACCCGCGACGAGATCGAGAAGGCGCAGAAGGCCCCCAACTACAAGCTCAAGGTGGCCGTTTCGAAGGTGAAGCTGCCCGAGGTCAAGCGCACCACCAAGGGTCCGCGCTACACCCCGCTGTCGCGCCGTCAGGATCGGCCGAACGCCATCCTCTGGCTGCTGCGCAACCATCCCGAACTCAAGGACGCGCAGGTCATCCGCCTCGTCGGCACCACCAAGTCGACGATCCAGCAGATCCGCGAGCGGACCCACTGGAATTCCAGCTCGCTGCAGCCGATGGATCCGGTGACCCTCGGCCTCTGCACGCAGATCGACCTCGATTTCGAAGTCCAGCGCGCCGCCAAGGACCGCCCGGCTGTCCTGCCGACCGACGCCGGCGCGACCCTGCTGCCCACCGAAGTCTCCACGGCCGGCAATTTCGAGGAAGCCGACGAGCATCACCGCAACGAGCGCGACGAGAAGCTCAACGCGGATTCGGTCTTCGCCAAGCTCAAGGGCATGCGCAGCACCGAGGACGAAGACGAGGAATAATCGTCCCGTCGGGCGTCCGCCAACCGACAGACTCCATACAGAAGGCGCCGCTGTTGCGGCGCCTTTGTCGTCTTGGTGCGCTGCATGATCGCCAAGCATAAGAAAATGCGCAATATTGATCGCCCTCGATTGCCGGGGACACTTTTACGGGGCGAATGATGGCCTCTCACGAGACGGCACACGACGTGGCGGACTACGAGCCGGGCGGCCACACGATCGGGTCCGACATCCTGGCCACGGGAACCGGCCTCGATACCGATACGGCGGCTCGCGACACCGATCCGCGACTGGTGGCATCGGAACCGGTGACACTGGCCGAATCACTGATGAGTGAGGAAGGCTGGAGCCCGCTCAACTTCAGCGAGGATGGGCCGAACCCGCCTTATCTGCGCATCGGAGGCAAGCTCCGGATGACGCTGACGGAATACGAGCCGTGTTTCTCGTCCCATATCCGCGACCGCATCCTGTTCCGGTCCAAGGTCTCGATGGTGGAGCACCTCCGGAAATACGATCAGATGATGATCGATCCCCTGGCTTTCGAGGAATGTTTCGGCCCCGGTCAGGGGACCGACGCGACATTCCCCTTCGGCGCGTGGCTGACGATCCGCAAGATCGGCTTTTCTGGAATCGAACTCTGGGACAAGGGCCGCGGCGACGTGGAGATGCCGCTCGAGGCGCTTTCGGTCGCCTCCGCGATCTGGCTGCGCCACGCCGATACGCCGCGCTGGATGCTTACGTGAACGCATCCTCCGACGCGGATCGCAAGCGTTCTGTTGCCGAAACGGACGCGATCGGTTATGGCAGCGCCGTCCTCCCTTCGGATTCGACTGTGCGCGGGCTTTTCGTCCCGCCATCGGACCGTTGGGGAATGGCCCTCGACCATTGTTCCAGATTGCGTCGGCCCTCCTGCGGGAGGTGAGCCTGCCGAGTCCTCCAGGGGGCGCGCGGGCGGCGATCGCCGAGGGTGTCCCGTCACACGAACCGCCGACGCCGGCCTCGACCATGAGGCCTGTCAGGAGACAGAATGACCGCTGGTAGCGCCCTGCAGCGTAACCCGAGCCGCGACGACTTCGCGGCTCTCCTCGAGGAGAGCTTCCTCGAGCACGAGATCACCGAAGGTTCCGTCGTCAAGGGTCGCGTCGTCGCGATCGAGAAGGACGTGGCCGTCATCGACATCGGCGCCAAGACGGAAGGCCGTGTCGCCCTCAAGGAATTCAACGGCCCCGGCCGCGAAGGCGAACTGGCCGTCGGCGACGAGGTCGAGGTCTATGTCGACCGCATCGAGAACGCGCTCGGCGAGGCCGTCATCTCGCGCGACAAGGCCCGCCGCGAGGAGAGCTGGGTCAAGCTCGAGAAGGCCTTCGAGGCCAACGAGCGCGTCACCGGCGCGATCTTCAACCAGGTCAAGGGCGGCTACACCGTCGATCTCGACGGTGCCGTGGCGTTCCTGCCGCGCTCGCAGGTGGACATCCGTCCCGTCCGCGACGTCACCCCGCTGCTGGGCACCCCGCAGCCGTTCCAGATCCTCAAGATGGATCGCCGCCGCGGCAACATCGTCGTGTCGCGCCGCACCGTCCTCGAAGAGAGCCGCGCCGAGCAGCGCTCCGAGCTCGTGGCCAACCTCGAAGAGGGTCAGGTCATCGACGGCGTCGTCAAGAACATCACCGAGTACGGCGCCTTCGTCGATCTCGGCGGCATCGACGGCCTGCTCCACGTCACCGACATGGCGTGGCGCCGCGTGAACCATCCGTCCGAGGTCGTGACCATCGGCCAGACGGTCAAGGTCAAGATCATCAAGATCAACCACGAGACCCACCGCATCTCGCTCGGCATCAAGCAGCTGCTCGCCGATCCGTGGGAGGGCATCGCCCAGCGCTACCCGGTCGACGCCAAGCTCAAGGGCCGTGTCACCAACATCACCGATTACGGCGCCTTCGTGGAGCTGGAGCCGGGCATCGAAGGCCTGATCCACGTCTCCGAGATGTCCTGGACGAAGAAGAACGTTCACCCGGGCAAGATCGTCTCCACCTCGCAGGAAGTGGAAGTGCAGATCCTCGAAGTCGATCCCGTCAAGCGCCGCATCTCGCTCGGCCTCAAGCAGACCCTCCAGAACCCCTGGGAGGCCTTCGCCGAGCAGCATCCGGTCGGCTCCGAGGTCGAGGGTGAGGTCAAGAACAAGACCGAGTTCGGTCTGTTCATCGGTCTCGACGGCGACGTCGACGGCATGGTCCACCTGTCGGATCTCGACTGGAACCGTCCCGGCGAGCAGGTCATCGAGGAGTTCAAGAAGGGCGACATGCTGCGCGCCCAGGTTCTCGACGTCGACGTCGAGAAGGAGCGCATCTCGCTCGGCGTGAAGCAGCTCGGCGGTGACCCCTTCACGGAGGCCGGCGAGTTCAAGAAGGGTCAGATCGTGACCTGCGAAGTGCTGGAAGTGAAGGATTCGGGCGTCGAGGTGAAGATCGTCGACACCGACCTCACCACCTTCATCCGCCGGGCCGAGCTGGCTCGTGACCGTGGCGATCAGCGCCCCGAGCGCTTCGCCGCCGGCGAGAAGTTCGATGCCCGCGTGATCCAGTTCGATCGCAAGGCGCGTCGCGTCCAGCTCTCGATCAAGGCCCTGGAAATGGCCGAGGAGAAGGAGGCGATGGCTCAGTTCGGATCCGCCGATTCCGGCGCCTCCCTCGGTGAGATCCTCGGTGCCGCCTTCAAGAAGGCCCGCACCAGCGACGACAAGGACGACGCGCAGGACTAAATCCGGCGCGGAAACCAACGGTCGCCGGCTCATCCGAGCCGGTGACCGCACACTGGACGCCCGCGCGGGATCGCCTCCCGCGCGGGCGTTTCTCTGTCTCGACACGGTCTCTTTCGAGCGGGCTCGCTCTCACGTGGCGGTTTCAAAACCCGGCATTTGAACGGATTGCGGCGACCCGCCGATTGTTGCCCTCCGGGCCATCGTCTAGGAGGCGGGCACCGAGGGATCGGCTCGAACTGCAAACGCCACTGTTCGAGACATCGCCGGTACCGGACGGGACTCCGGAGCGGCAGCCCGGATGGGACATTCGGGCCGCAGGTCGATCAGCTGAAACAGCCCTGGCGCTTCGCGGATGGTCGCCGAAGATGCCCTTCGCGCCGGCTCGCCGTCCTCCACGGCTGGGCTGCCCGTGCGGAATCCTTTCGGACATGGAAACATACCCGAAGTCACGAGGCGTCGTATTGACCTCTCGTCTGTAAATATTCCAGAGAGAAAGCCAGAGCGTCCAATCGTACCATCGGACTGACAAATAATAGCTGGAAGACTACTGCCGACCCCTTTACCGACCGGGATCGGCGGGGCATCGATCCGGCAGACTGGTCAAACCAGCACACCGGGCAAGAATGCCCTCTGGGAAGAAGCGCTCCTCCGATCCTCTCGATCCGATGCCCTGGACGGACAGACGTCCGATGAGGGTCCTTCGGACGTGTTCCGCAGAACGAGGTATGGCGATGAGCGCCGATGACAACGATATGTGCCCGCCCAAGGGCGTTTCCTCCACGGCGCCTGCCCTGAACCGCAGGCAGATCCTCGGCACGGCCTTGACCGGGATGGCGGCCGTGGCCGTGCCCGGCTCCCTGGTTCTCGCGGCCCCTCCGGCGAAGAAGGTCGATGTCCTTCTGATCGGCGGCGGCATCATGAGCGCCACGCTCGGTGTATGGCTGCGCGAACTCGAACCCAACTGGTCGATCCAGATGATCGAGCGGCTCGACGGCGTGGCGAAGGAGAGTTCCAACGGCTGGAACAATGCCGGCACGGGCCATTCCGCCCTCGCGGAGCTCAACTACACGCCAGAGAAGAAGGACGGCCATATCGAGATCGCCAAGGCCGTCGAGATCAACGAGGCCTTTCAGGTCACGCGCCAGTTCCTGGCGTGGCAGGTTCGCAACGGCGTCCTGAAGAACCCCCGCTCGTTCATCAACTACACCCCACATATGAGCTTCGTGTGGGGCGACGAGAACATCGCCTTTCTCAAGAAGCGCCATGCCGCGCTCAAGGCGAGCCCGCTCTTCGCGGGCATGGACTATTCGACCGATCCCGAGCAGATCCGGAAATGGGTTCCCCTCATGATGGAGGGCCGCGATCCCAAGCAGAAGATCGCAGCCACCTGGACCTCTTTGGGCACCGACGTGGAGTTCGGCGAGATCACCCGTCAGTTCGTCGCGCATCTGCAGAGCCAGCCGAACTTCGACCTGAAGGCCTCGTCCGAGGTCCGGACCATCGACAAGAACCCCGACGGATCCTGGCGCGTGGTTTCGCGGAACCTCAAGGACGGGTCCGAGCAGAGTTTCGACGCCAAGTTCGTGTTCATCGGCGCGGGCGGCGGATCGCTGCATCTCCTGCAGAAATCCGGCATCCCCGAAGGCGAGGACTACGCCGGCTTTCCCGTCGGCGGCTCGTTCCTCGTCAATGAGAATCCCGATGTGACCACGCAGCATCTGGCGAAGGCCTACGGCAAGGCCTCGGTCGGCTCGCCGCCGATGTCCGTTCCGCATCTGGACACGCGCGTCCTCGACGGCAAGCGCGTCCTGCTGTTCGGTCCCTTCGCGACCTTCTCCACAAAGTTCCTGAAGGAGGGCTCCTATTTCGACCTCCTGTCCTCGACGACCACCAGCAACGTCTGGCCGATGGTTCGCGTGGGCGTGGATGAATATCCCCTGGTGGAGTATCTGGCCGGCCAGCTGATGCTCTCGGACGATGACCGCATCGCCGCCCTGCGTGAGTATTTCCCCAAGGCCAAGAAGGAAGAATGGCGCCTGTGGCAGGCGGGCCAGCGCGTGCAGATCATCAAGCGCGACAAGGACAAGGGCGGCGTTCTGAAGCTCGGTACGGAAATCGTCAGCGCGAAGGACGGCAGCATCGCGGCGCTGCTCGGCGCCTCCCCGGGCGCGTCCACCGCGGCCCCGATCATGCTGAAGGTGCTGGAAAAGGTGTTCGCCTCCAAGGTCTCGTCGCCGGAATGGCAGGCGAAGCTCCGGCAGATCGTCCCGAGCTACGGATTGAAGCTCAACGACGATCCGGAGCGGGTCGCGCAGGCCTGGGCCTATACGAGCGAGCAGTTGCAGCTCCCGGCTCCCCCGCAGATCGACGTCGAGGCGCTCAAGCAGACACCGGTCAGCAACACCGTTCTCAACAGCAACCGCACCACCACGACGAAGCCGGTCCACGACCTCGCTCCCTGAGCGAGTGAAGGAGAACGCAGGAATCCTCCGATGTCGCCAGTTCGACAGCGGAGGATTCTGTCTCGGCCGAGCGATCGAACCACCCGTCGAGCCACCATCCCCAACGGCTTTGTGCCGAAGCCTCGCTTCCCGTCGACGAGTCCTCTTGCCGGTCTACCGGAGGGGGCGCTAGAACACGGCCCTGCTTTCGCGTACCCCAGACTCCATCGGTCTTCCGGCGGAAGGATGCGAGAGCTGCCAACGGCTTGGTGCAATCCGGCGGCGGGTGTGGAACAGATCTCTGGGGGACGATGGAGGCACTGACCGGTGCATCCTGACGTCCCGTGAGCGAACAGCCGCCCGCAGCGGGCGGACGAGTCAAGGGAGCGGGACGATCGCATGGCCGCAGACGCCGAACTTCTGATCGATCGCCGGCGCCTGCGCCGCAAGCTCTCCCTGTGGCGCGTCGTCGGGATCGGCGGGCTGATCGTCGCCGTCGGGACATTGGGCTACCGGGTCCGGGGCAGTGACGGCTTCGGTTTCCCGGCCGTGAAACCGCAGATCGCCCGCATCTCTATCGGCGGCTTCATCGCCGGCAGCGAATCGACGACGAAACTCATCGAGCGGGTCCGCGATGCCGGCACGGTGCAGGGCGTGATCGTCTCGATCTCGTCGCCTGGCGGCACCACCACCGGCTCAGAGGAACTCTACCGCAACCTGCGCGCGCTGGCCGAGAAGAAGCCCATGGTGGCCTTCGTCGACGGCACGGCGGCGTCGGGCGCCTATATCGCCGCCATCGCGGCCGATCATATCGTCGCGCGGGAAACCGCCCTCGTCGGGTCCATCGGCGTGCTGTTCCAGTATCCCGACCTGTCCGGCCTCCTCGACAAGGTCGGGGTCAAGGTCGAGTCGGTGAAGTCGTCGCCGCTGAAGGCAGAGCCGTCGGGCTTCACCCCGACCTCGCCCGAGGCCCGCGCCGCCCTGGCCTCCGTCGTCGGCGATACCTACGCTTGGTTCAAGGGCCTCGTCTCCGAGCGGCGCAAGCTCTCCGAGAAAGAACTCGCGACCGTGTCCGACGGGCGCGTGTTCAGCGGCCGCCAGAGCGTTCCGCTGAAGCTGGTGGACGGTGTCGGCGGGGAGCGTCAGGCGATCGCCTGGCTCGAGACCGAGCGCAACGTCGCCAAGGGTCTGCCCGTGCGCGACTGGAAGCCGAAATCCGAGAGCGATTTCAAGCTCTGGTCGGCTCTCGGCATGGGGGCCGACTTGATGGGGCTGGGCGGCCTCGCCACGCGCCTGCGTCAGGCCGGCGACGAGACGGCAGGTCTCGCGCAAGGGGGCATGCTCGCCCTCTGGCGTCCGGGTTCCGCCGATGCGCCTTGAGGGCGACGCCGAATCACGCCTGCCCGGATCACGTCCGCAGGGGTGCCGGAACCGCATGAAGTCAGGGAAGACCGCCGCATGATCAAGTCGGAGCTCGTGCTCAGGATCGCAGAGCAGAACCCGCATCTCTACCAGCGCGACGTGGAAACCCTGGTGAAGGCGATCCTCGACACGATCGCCGAGGCGTTGGCGCGCGGCGACCGTGTCGAACTGCGCGGCTTCGGCGCCTTCTCGGTCAAGCGCCGCGATGCGCGACGGGGGCGCAACCCGCGCACCGGTGAGCCCGTTGCCGTCTCCGAGAAGGCCATCCCCGTGTTCAAGACGGGCAAGGAGATGCGCCAGCGACTCAATGAGGCCGGGATCGGCGCCGAGGAGCCCTCCGAAAACGAGGAATCCTGAACGCCATGCACAGCCTCGTCCCATCGACCGGAGTGTCTCGATGATCCGCTTCTTCAAGGGTTTGATCCTGCTTCCCGTGGCGATCGTGGTCGTCGCCCTGGCCGTCGCCAACCGGGAGGTCGTCCGCCTGTCCTTCGATCCGTTCACGACCGACACGCCGGCCTTCAGCCTGCCGCTGCCGCTCTACGTCCTCATCTTCGCCTCCGTCGCCATCGGCATCCTCTGCGGCGGCATCGGCACGTGGCTGGGCCAATCGAGCACGCGACGGACGAGCGCGGCCCGCCGCCGCGAGATCCGGCGCCTGGAGGGCGAGACCGAGCGTCTGAAGTCGCGTGTCGCGGCGAGCGAGCCCGCTCCGGCCGAGCGTTATCCCGGTCTCGACAGCCGCGTCGCGCTCCCCGCGCCGCGTTAGTGCCGTCAATGCCGTCAATCCGCGTCAAGATTTGCGGGCTGAGCGCGCCCGACACTCTCGACGCGGCGCTCTCGGCCGGGGCCGACCTCGTCGGCTTCGTGCATTTCCCCAAGAGCCCGCGCCATGTCCCGCTGGAGACTGCGCGCTTGCTGTCGGACCGGGCGAAGGGCAGGGCGGAGCGGGTCGTCCTCCTCGTGGACCCCGACGATACCCTGATCGATGCGGCCGTTGGCACCGTCGATCCGGACTGGATCCAGCTCCACGGACACGAGACGCCCGAGCGGGTCGCGGCGATTCGCGACCGCAGCGGTCGCCCAGTCATGAAGGCGCTCGGCGTCTCGACGCCCTCGGACCTCGCCGCCATCGCCGCGTACGAGGCAGCAGACCGCATCCTCCTCGACGCCAAGCCGCCGCCGGACGCGGCACTTCCCGGCGGCAACGGCCTCGCCTTCGATTGGGATCTTCTCGCAGGGATAACCTTGCCGGCGGGGACGATGCTCTCGGGCGGTCTCACCCCCGAGAACCTCGCCGAAGCCCTCGCCCGCACGGGCCTGCGCGCCGTCGATGTCTCCTCGGGCGTCGAGACCCGGCCGGGAGACAAGAGCCCGGAACGCATCGCCGCCTTCATCGCGGCGGTTCGGGCCTACGAATAGGGTCCGATTTCACAAATCGACGCGTTCGCCGCATTGTAGACGCCCCCCACGCGGGTCTAGGCATTGGCGCAACCCAATACCGAACGCACAGGCCCGGCGGAGACTCGCCGGCCGAAGACGCGAAGGACGACAACCGTGACCATCGCCCCCTCTCCGAACTCGTTCCGCAACGGACCGGACGAGCGCGGCCGCTTCGGCATTTTCGGCGGTCGCTTCGTCGCCGAGACGCTGATGCCGCTCATCCTCGATCTCGAGAAGGCCTATACGGAGGCCAAGGCCGATCCATCCTATCAGGAGGAGATGAACGGCCACCTGACCCATTACGTCGGCCGCCCGAGCCCGCTCTACTACGCCGAGCGGATCACCGAGCACTTACGGACGAAGTCGGCTCCGGGCCATGGCGCCAAGGTCTTCTTCAAGCGTGAGGAACTGAATCACACCGGCTCGCACAAGGTGAACAACGTGCTGGGCCAGATCATGCTGGCCCGCCGCATGGGCAAGCCGCGGATCATCGCCGAGACCGGCGCCGGTCAGCACGGGGTCGCGACCGCCACCCTCTGCGCCCGGTTCGGCCTGAAATGCGTCGTCTACATGGGCGCCGTCGACGTGGCGCGCCAGGCGCCCAACGTCTTCCGCATGAAGATGCTCGGCGCCGAGGTGATCCCGGTGGAATCCGGCACCAAGACTCTCAAGGACGCCATGAACGAGGCGCTGCGCGACTGGGTCACCAACGTCGCCGACACGTTCTACTGCATCGGCACCGTGGCCGGACCTCACCCCTATCCGGCGATGGTGCGCGATTTCCAGTCGATCATCGGTCGCGAGACCAGGGAGCAGATGCTGGAGATGGAAGGGCGCCTGCCCGACTCGCTCATCGCCTGCATCGGCGGCGGCTCCAACGCCATGGGCCTGTTCCACCCGTTCCTCGACGACCGCGAGGTGGAAATCTACGGGGTCGAGGCCGCCGGCCATGGCATTGCCTCGGGCCTGCACGCTGCCTCCCTGTCCGGCGGAAAGCCGGGCGTGCTCCACGGCAACCGGACCTACCTGCTGCAGAACGAAGACGGTCAGATCGCCGACGCCCACTCGATCTCGGCCGGCCTCGACTATCCCGGTATCGGCCCCGAACACGCCTGGCTGCACGAGGCCAAGCGCGTCACCTACCTCTCGGCGACGGATTCCGAGACGCTGGAGGCGTTCAAGCTGTGCTCGATGCTGGAGGGGATCATCCCGGCCCTTGAGCCGGCCCACGCCCTCGCCAAGGTGTTCGAGATCGCGCCGACGAAGCCCGCCGAGCATCTGATGGTGCTCAATCTCTCGGGCCGTGGCGACAAGGACATCCCGCAGGTGGCCGAGATCCTGGGCACCCGCCTCTGACAAAACCGCGCCTGGGAGTGGCCAAGTCGCAAACTCCCCGTTGACACCCGAAGGCGGATTTCTTTATACCGCCGATCTCTTCAGGGGCGCCCGCACCGCGCGGGTTCCTTTGTTATGGCGGGGTAGCTCAGTTGGTTAGAGCAGAGGAATCATAATCCTTGTGTCGGGAGTTCAAATCTCTCCCTCGCTACCAAGAATTCGACCCGCTAAGTCCATGACTTGGCGGGTTTTTCTTTGCGCGCTCTCGATCCCTCGAAACATCCCGGCGACACTTAGCCAATAGCGAGATTGAGCGTGCGATCCGCCGGCGAGAGCATGACCTGGCGGCCCCATTCGAAGGCCAGGAAATCCTGCTCGATGCCGTCGGCGAAGACGACGCCGCCGTCGTTCATCCGTGAGGTGACGACGAGCCCGGTATCGGTCAGCTTCCCCGCGCGCAGCCGCGTGCCGCTGGCGACGCTCGGGAATGGCTCGCGCACCCAGTAGCCCACCGCCGCCTCCTCCGTGCCGAGGGGGACGGCGAGATGCGTCGCCTCGGCGATGGACCGCGCCCAGCCGGTCACCCCCGTACCGGACGCGACGATGAGCCCGCTGGAGGATTGATCCTCCGCCTCGCCCGCCGCCTCGACCCGGTAGCGCGCGGATTGGTGGCTGCGGTGCCCGACGAAGATCTCGTTCAACGCGAACAGCGTCTCGCCATGGTCGAGCACGGCCTGGACCATGGTGCGCCGCTCCACCTGCGCCGCGCCGTTGACGCTCGCGATGAGCACCTGCCCGAGCCGCTCGACGGCCACCCGAACGAGGATCCCGTCATAGAGGTCGGGCGCCGGGTTGACGCCGATCACCGGCTGCGCGTCGAGATACTTGGCGACGTTGGCCACCAGCCCGTCCTGGCCCACGGCGACGACGACGTCGTCCGCGGCGAACAAGAAGCGGTCGAGGTCCGCACGCCGCACCAGGGCCTGGCGCCACTCGCCCGGGACCGAGGCCCGTGCCTGGCTAAGCACGGCGTGGAACCGCTCGTGCCGCTCGACCACATCCTCGAGTTTCTGCCCGCGGCTCTCCAGGAAGAAGCGCGCCTGCCCGTTCGTGGCGTGCCGGGCGATCAGAGCCTCGTAATCGGTCTCGCGGATGACGAAGACCGCGCGGTGGGTGAGGGCGGCCATCCTCAACGCGCTCCCACCAGGGGACGGGCCTTGTGGAACTCGCCCATCACGGCGGCGAGGAGATCGGGCGTCACGCTGACATGCTCGATCGTATCGAGCTTGCCCGCCAGTTCCTGCGCGGCGAGGCCGAGCAGGATCGCGGGCGGCAGGTCGCGGTAGATCGCGACGCGCTGCGCCTCGGCCTGGACCTTGGCTCCCTCGACGAGGCGGATGCGCTCGGCTTCCGCCGTCGCCTCGACGCCCTGTGCCTCGGCGAGGCCGGCCGCCCGGTTTCGCGCGTTCTCCGCCTCCTCGGAGATGAGGAGCTTTTCCCGGCGCGCCAGTTCCGTGCGCGTGGCGAGCTCGTTCTCGGCGATGGCACGCTCCTTCTCCACGGCGAGGGCGCGGCGGGAGAAGGTGGCCTCGTCGGCCTTCTGCTGCAGCGCCTCGAAGGTCGGGGTCTGCAAGGCGCGTTCGAGTTCGCTCGTGGGTGCGAGGTTGGTGAGCCGCACCGACACGGCGGCGACACCGATCTCGGCCAGGGACTGGTCCGCCGCCAAGACGGCCTCCAGCCCCCCGCGCAGGGGTTCGGGGCCGGCATCGAGGATGGTGCGCACCGGCTTGCCGCCGAGATATTGCAGCACCGCCTGACTGGCGATACCGGCCATGCGCGCCTCGATCTTCTCGATCGGCTCGCCCTGGAGCTTACCGGTGCGAAGGTCGATGGAGAAATCGATGCGGCTGGCCAGACGTTCCGGATCGATCACGTGCCAGCCGATCGTCCCCTGCACGGCGACGGCCTGAAAATCCTGGCTGCGGCCACGCACGAACAGCGTCATCTCGCGGTCGTCCATGGGCATCTCGGCGATGCTCGATGTCTCCGGGCGGAACCAGAAGACGAGGCCCCGGCCGCTCTGGCGGATGCGGCCCCGGCGATAGCGGATGACGTGGCTGCTCGCCTCGCTCCGCAATTGCGCGACCAGACCGATGTTGCGGATCGATGCCATGGAAACCTCCTGTCGGGTCAGCGGGACGGTTGAAATCGGTAGAGTTCGGCGGGGCGGAACGACGTTCCGGCCTCGCGCGATCCGGTCGGCGCCAGCCAGCCCCGGTCGAGCATCCGGCGTCGGAAGGCCGGCTTGTTGAGCGTGGTGCCGAGAACCGCCTCGTGCACGTCCTGCAGCTGTCGAAGGGTGAAATGCTCGGGCAGGAGGGCAAAGCCCACATCCGAATAATCGAGCTTTCCGCGCAGGCGCAGCATGGCCATCGCCAGGATGTCGGCATGGTCGAAGGCGAGGGGCAGAACCTCACCCTTGGGCGACAGTGCCACCACGTCTCCGCCCGCCTCGCCCGACCAGGGCACCTCGATCCCGGCCGCCACGAGGGAGGGTGCGCGCTCCAAAGCCTCGGCGAGGGCCGCCTCCGGCAGGAGGGCGAGATAGGCCACGCTGACGATCCGCATGCGCGGATCGCGGGCGAGCGCGCCGAACGTATAGAGCTGCTCCAGATGCACCCCGGTTATCCCCGCCTTCTCATGCAGGACATGGAGAGCGGCCGCATCCAGGGTCTGGTCGATCCCCACGAAACCGCCGGGCAGCGCCCAGCGACCCGCATGCGGATGCTGTTCGCGTTTCAGCAGCAGCGCCGCCGGGCGGCCCGCGCGCAGGCCCAGCAGGACGAGATCGACTGTGAGGGCAGGGCGCTCGTAGGCGGCGGGATCGTACTCGGCCAGGAATTCGGTTTCGGTCACGGGGCGAGCCTTATATGCGTTCTACATCTTAGTTAGATGCGCTTTGCATATAAGGCAAGGGCAGAGTTCGACGTCATCCGGAACGATGGTGAGGATCGGATGCCGTCGGGTCCGACTGACCCGTTTCGCCCGCTCTCACGATCTCAGGACGGCGGATGGGGAAAGACGCTCAACCTCCTAAAGACTGCCATGACGCACAGGGTGCTTCCGTGAGATCGTCACATAGTCCGGCCCGACCCTTGCTCCCCGGGATGCGACGGTTCCGCCGGATCGGGGTTTGAGGAGGAAGCCATGGCCGAGATGCCGAAGACCGAGCTCGCATCGGGTGGGCTCGATGCCTATATCGACGCCGCGTCGGCGCTTCTGGGCATTCCCCTCGATCCCGCCTGGGTCGCGGCGGTGGGGGCGAACCTCACCGTACTCCACGGCGCCGCCGGCCTCGTCGCGGGATTTCCCCTGCCCGACGAGGCGGAGCCGGCTCCGGTCTTCGCGGCGTGAGCGGCGACATGACTGATCCGAGCACGATGCACGCGGCCGACATCGCCGGGTCCGTCAGGGATGGGGCGATCAGCACCCGCCTGGTGGTCGAGGCCGTGCTGGCGCGCATCGCGCGGGTGGACACGGCGGTCAATGCCTTCACCGACGTGCTGCCCGAACGCGCTCTGACGAGAGCCGATGCCGTCGATGCGGCGCGAGCCCGTGGGGAGGCGTTGGGGCCGCTGGCGGGCGTGCCCTTCGCGGTGAAGAACCTCATCGACATCGCGGGCCTGCCGACGCGGGCGGGCTCGAAGATCAACCGCGATCTCGCACCCGCCGAACGGGACGGCGCCCTGGTGCGACGGCTCGAAGCCGCCGGGGCCATCCTCGTGGGCGGCCTCAACATGGGCGAGTATGCCTATGATTTCACCGGGGAGAACGTCCATGACGGGGCAACCCGCAACCCGCACGATCTCGGGCACATGTCCGGCGGCTCGTCCGGGGGTTCGGGCGGCGCCATCGGCGCGGGCCTCGTCCCCCTGGCCCTCGGCTCGGACACCAACGGTTCGATCCGTGTGCCGTCCGCCTTCTGCGGCTGCTTCGGGCTTAAGCCCACCTATGGCCGGCTGACACGGGCGGGCAGCTTCCCCTTCGTCGGCAGCCTCGACCATCTCGGGCCCATGGCGCGCAGCGTCACCGACCTCGCCTTGTCCTACGATGCCATGCAGGGCCCCGATCCGGACGACCCGGTGGCGACCACCCGCGCCCCCGATCCCGCCATGCCGAGCCTCGACGACGGTATCGGCGACCTGCGGATCGCCGTGGCGGGCGGATACTTCGCGCGTGGCGGTGATAGCGAGGCCTTCGTAGCGGTGGAGACCCTCGCCGCATCCCTGGGCGCCAAGCGCCGGGTGGAGATTCCGCAAGCCGCGCGGGCGCGGGCCGCCGCCTACCTCATCACCGCCGCCGAGGGCGCCGCCCTCCATCTCGACCGGCTGCGGACCCGCGCCGCCGATTTCGACCCCGCCGTGCGCGACCGGCTGATCGCGGGGGCGATGATTCCCGCCCCCTTCGTGGAGCGCGCGCAGCGCTTCCGCCGCTGGTACCGGGCGGCGATGCTCGACCTCTTCCGCGAGGTCGACATCATCCTGGCCCCCTCGACCCCCTGCCGGGCTCCGAGATCGGGCCAGGTCACCTTCGAGCTCGACGGGGTGACGCTGCCGGTGCGGGCGAATATCGGCGTCTTCACCCAGCCGATCTCGTTCATCGGCCTGCCCGTGGTGGCGGTGCCCGTGCGGATCGATGACGGCCTGCCCCTCGGTGTCCAGGTCATCGCCGCCCCGTGGCGCGAGGATCTGGCGCTGCGGGTCGCGCGGCATCTCGAACGAAACGGCGTAGTCTCCGCGCCGCATGCGATCCTGTGAGCGAGCCGATGGAGATCGATGGGCCAGACGTGATCGCCGAGGTCGAGGCCGCCTTCGCGGCCTACGAGGCGGCGCTCACCGGCAACGACGTGGCGGTGCTGGAAGCCCTGTTCCACGATGATCCCCGCACCATCCGCTATGGCGGGGGTGAGAACCTCTACGGCATGGATGCGATCCGTGCCTTCCGCCGCGCCCGCTCACCGGCCGGGCTGGAGCGGACCCTGTCCGATACGGTGATCACGGCCTATGGGCGGGATACGGCCGTGGCGATGACCCTGTTCCGCCGCGACGGATCACCCGGCAAGGTCGGCCGGCAGAGCCAGACCTGGATCCGCTTCCCCGACGGCTGGAAAGTCGTCGCTGCTCATGTGAGCGTCATCGACGGTTGAGGCACGCCATTCCCCCGCCCCCGCGCGGGAGACGTGCACCTTCAGGGCGCGGGAGATCCGTGGCGTCCGCTCACGTCTCCTGAGGCGTCGTTTCGGTGACGACGCGGCGCAGGCGTCCCTTACGCTTCTCGTACTGGAACATCGAGGTCAGGGTCGGATCGTTCGGATTCGGTGTCGAGACGATCGGCTCCGGTGCCGGTGCCGGTTGGACCGCCGGGGCCGGGGCCACCCGCTCGAGCGCGAGGCGGACCACCTCGCGGTCGCGCCGGATCAGAGCCGCCACGGCGCCGTCGGCGGCCATCGTCGCGCTGGCGCCGTCGCTGAACGTGATCGGCAGGGTCGCGGCGGTATTGGCCGAGGATTCGAGCACGTCGAGCCCGAGGCCCACGAAGGACGCAGCAAAGCCGAAGGGCGACGGTAAGGCCTTGGTCGAAGTGGCCAGCGCACCCTGGAGACCGCGCACGATGTCACCGCTCCAATGGGCCTCCGGCGTCGACTCGGGCGCGAGCCCGAGATCGGTGAGATCCTCCACGCCGCGGGCCTCGCCGTTGGGAAAACGGAACACGCCGTTCTCGTAGGTGGCCACGCCCTCGCCGAAGGTGCCTGCCGTGATCCGAATGTCCGTCATCGTGCCGTCCAGGCGGACGTCGCCCGCCGCCGTCCCCCAGAACAACGCAGCCTTGTGTCCGAAACAGGGCGCCGTCTCAGTCGATAACTGATGGCGCCGTGCCGTAGGCCTCTGCCATCTGGGCGATCGCATCGAGCTTGGCATGGAGGGCCGACCAATCGTCCCGCTCGGCAATCGGATCCCACAGGGCCTCGACCTCTTCGATCAGCATCGTGCAGGGCTCGCGCCGCGCAAAATACGGGTGATCGAGCCGAATTCCCTCCACCGGGGACAGGGAAGCGAGGCTGGTCCTGACGGCGGCGAAATCCTCGCGCTCGTAGAAGGCGGCAGAGGGGCTCGCCGCCGCACGGTCGGCGCTGAGGAGACCGCCGTACCAGTCGAAGAAGGTCTGCTCGAACGGCGCCCGACTCTTTGACAGGAAGCCCCAGAACGCGGCGACGAAGCGGTGCAGGTCTCCCTCGTCGGCGGGCTTGACGAGGCCGAGCCGGGCTAAAAGCGCATCGGCGAAGGCGTCCTGCAGGCTCGACCCGAAGACTTTGAGGGCGCCTTCGAGGGCGTCGCGGTCGGCGAGCGGCATCAGGCATTCCGCGAGCCGGCTGAGATTCCAGAACAGGGCCTCGGGCTGGCGGCCGAAACTGTAGAGGCCATGGACGTCGAAATAGGCGGCGGTGAAGCCCGGGTCGCTGGTCGGCGCGAAGCGCCACGGACCGTAATCGAAGCTCTCGCCCGTGATGTTGATGTTGTCGGTGTTCAGCACCCCGTGGACGAAGCCCGCCGCCATCCACTGGGCGCCCGTGCGGGCGACCCGCCGGCAGACCTGCTCCAGGAAGGCGACGGCACGGGGCGCGGTCTCCTCGCGCCAAGCCTCCGGCAGGTAGGTGCGCACCGCGTAATCGAGGAGCTTCTCGATGTTGTGCGGCTCGTCCAGAGCCAGCAGGCGCTGGAAGCTGCCGATGCGGATATGGGAATGGCTGAGGCGCACCAGAACGCTGGACCGGGTGGGGGAGGGCTCGTCGCCCCGCTCCAGTTCCTCGCCGGTCTCGATGAGGCTGAAGGTCTTCGAGGTGTCGACGCCCAGGGCCTCGAGCATGGAGGTGGCGAGGATCTCGCGCATGCCCCCCTTCAGGGTGAGGCGGCCATCGGCCGTGCGCGACCACGGCGTGGTGCCGCTGCCCTTGGTGGCGAGATCGAGAAGGCGGCCGTCAGCGAGGTCGTGGAGCTGGGCGAACAGGAAGCCGCGCCCATCGCCGAGATCGGGGTTGTAAGAGCGGAACTGGTGGCCGTGATAGCGTAGCGCGAGAGGCTGGGGCAGGCTGCCGGCGAGGGGCTGGAACCGGCCGAAATGCGCGACCCACGATTCGTCGGAAAGGTCGTCGAGCCCCACCCGCGCCGACCAGGGCCGGTTCCGGTAGCGCAGGATCGTCTTCGGGAAGTCGGCGGCGGCGACGACGTCGTAGAAATCGGGGCCGAGTTCGGCGTGCTTCGCGGCAGTGCGTGGTGATGGCATGGGCGGGCGCGGGTTCCTGCGAGGGCGGCCTGGACTCTAGCGAGGGCAGGCCGGCGATGACAGCCGCCCCCCCCACCGACGCGAGCGCCTATCGGAGAAGGGTCACGCACCTCCGAACAGCCGCTGCTCCCCCCGGCTCGCCAGGATGACGACCTTGCCGGGAAACCTCTCGATCAGGGCGAGGTTCCGGGCTCGCCTCTTGCGGTTCCAGGTCCAGACGTAGCGCAGGAACTCGGCGTCGAGCCGTTCCGGGCATCCGCGCGCCGCATCCGGCCGGACCCGGCCATAGCTCGCCGCCAAGCGCCGGATCACGCGCGCCATCGTCAGCCAGCCCGGGAGATCGAGATAGACCAGGGTATCCGCCGCCGCGAAGCGCGGCCCGATCACGTCCGTGTAGTTCCCATCGATGATCCAGCGGGGGAGGGCCGCGAGGCGCTCGACTTCGGCACGGAACTCGGTGGCCGGCACGGGCTCCCAACCAGGACGAAAATAAGCCTGATCGAGATGAAAGACGGGCAGGTCATGCGCAGCGCCGAGACGCCGCGCCAGTGTCGATTTTCCGCTTCCGGGCGGCCCCATGACGATGACGCGCTGCATCCGAGAGGCATACCGCGCCGGGGGCGGATTTCGCCAGTCGGCAGAGGCGCATCCGCCGGATCGTCGCCCTCCGAGTCGGAATGGTCGCCCCGGAGGGCAATCGCCACGTGCCGCTCGTGGCGAACCCATGAAGCGAGCAGACCTGTCGCCGAGGGAGACGGCGCTCGTCCGCGCAGAAGCCCGACTCTGGTCAGGCCGCGCGGATCGTGGCGAGGAAGCGGCCCAGTTCGGCATTGAGATGTTCGGACTGGCGCGACAGCTCCGATGCCGCACCGAGCACCTGGCTGGCGGCAGCACCGGTCTCCTCGGCGGCGCCGGCCACGCCCGCGATGTTCACCGTGACCTCGCCCGTGCCGGTGGCGGCCTGGGACACGTTGCGGACGATCTCCTGCGTGGCGGCACCCTGCTCCTCCACCGCGGCCGCGATCGTGGTGGCGACGGCGCTGATCTCCTGGATGCGGGTGGTGATGCCGCCGATCGCCGAGACCGCCTGATCGGTGGAGCCTTGGATCGAGGCGATATGGCCGCCGATCTCCTCGGTCGCCCTGGCGGTCTGATTGGCGAGTTCCTTCACCTCGGCGGCGACGACGGCAAAGCCCCGTCCCGACTCGCCGGCACGGGCCGCCTCGATGGTCGCGTTCAGGGCCAGGAGGTTGGTCTGGCCCGCGATGTCGCTGATCATCGTCACCACGTCGCCGATCTTCGCCACGGCGCTGTTCAGCTCCTTCACGAGCAGCGCCGTCCGCGCGGTTTCCTCGACGGCGACATGGGCCAGGCTGGCCGAGGCGCTGACCTGACGGCCGATTTCCTGCACCGACGAGCCGAGTTCCTCGGCCGCCGCCGCCACGGTGGTGACGTTCGAGGCGGCCTGTTCCGCGGCGGCGGCGACGCTGGTGGATTGCGCGGCGGTCTGCGTCGCGGTGCCGGCCATGCCCTGCGCGGTGGCCTGCAACTCCGTCGCCGAACTGGACACGGTCTGGATGATCCCGCCCACGGCGGACTCGAAGCCGTCGGCCATGGACCGCATGGCAGCCTTGCGCTGCGCTTCCGCGCCGGCACGGGCCAGCACGGTCTCGTCTTCCAGAGCCTTCATCCTGTGCAATCCGTCCTTGAACACCTGCACGGCATCGGCGATGCGCCCGATCTCGGTCCTGGCGTTCTGGTGCGGAATGGTCACCGACAGGTCGCCGGCGGCGAGGGCCTGCATCGGCTGCACCACGGAATCGATGCCCCGGCTCACGCCGCGGATGATCAGGAAGGCGGACAGGACGGAGAGGAGGACCGCGACGACGATGGCGGCGATGCCCAGGGTCCGGGCCTCTTCGAAGACCGTCTTGCTGCGTGCCTGCGCCTGATCCGCCCCGACATTGTTCAGGCTCACCAGCTTTTCGAGGGCGTCCGACATGCCCCGGCGGATGGTGATCCCCTTGTTCTCGTAGAGGGAGAACGCCTGTGCCTTCTCCCCATTGCGGGACATGTCCAGGATGGTCTGCCGGATCGCGGCGAATTTGGCGGCCTCGCGCGTGAACGTCTCGTAGAGTTCGCGCTCTTCGGGCGAGGCGATCATCCGCTCGTAAGCGGTTTTCTTATCGTCGATCCTCTTCCCGAACCGCACGAGGTCGCCCTCAATGGTCGCCAGTCTCTGGGGGTCGGTCTCCTGCGTGTGACGCAGCATGACGCCGTTGTTGCGGGCCGTCAGAGTATCGATCTCGCCGAGGACACGAACGCTCGGAAGCCAATTGTTTTCGATATCGAGAGCTTGCTCGCGCATGCGCTGCGTACTGACGATCCCAAGCACCCCCAGGCCAATGACAAACAAAGTAAGCAGGGAAAATGCTGTGATGAGCTTGGCACGAATCGAGCGAGTCTGGATCGACATGAAAACCTCTTCCTGACCGCGGTTCGCGACGATCAGCCTTTACTTGGGATTTGACATTCCAGCCGAAGGGTTAACGATCACTTGTTGCGATCGGAAATTTTTCAGCATCGGCGTAGTATAGTTCCGTCCACCGGGCGGCCTGGGATTCCTGCCGCCCACCCCCAATACCCTGGTCTCCGCCACGCCGCCGCCGATACCGGTGCGCCGCGTCCCACGCGCCCAAGCCCCCATCCGACCACATTCGCCTTGCATAGGCGGCACGTCATGGCGCCGCGCGCGCCGGCGAAGACGGGGATTGTGATGGGCGGTGCTGCAGCGGAGAAGCGGATGTCGCCCCCCGATGCCGGCCATGCGCCCGCCATCGCCTCGGCCCTGCGCACCATCGAAACCGAGTGCGAGGGCCTGCACTGCCTGATGGAGGCCATCGGCAACGGGCTCGGCACGGCCTTCTCGGACGCCGTCGCCCGCATCTCCGCCGCCAAGGGCCGCGCCATCCTCACCGGCATGGGCAAATCGGGCCATGTCGGCCGCAAGATCGCCGCGACCATGGCCTCCACCGGCACACCGGCGCTTTATGTCCATCCGGCCGAGGCAAGCCATGGCGATCTCGGCATGATCCAGCCGGAGGACGTCGTCGTCGCCCTGTCCTGGTCGGGCGAGACCACGGAACTCGCCAACATCATCGGCTATGCGCGGCGCTATCGGGTCGGCCTCATCGCCATCACGGCGAATGCCGGCTCGACCCTGGGGCGTGAGGCCGATATCTGCCTCACCCTGCCCAAGGCCCGCGAGGCCTGCCCAAACGGGCTCGCGCCGACGACTTCGACGGCGATGCAGCTCGCTTTGGGCGACGCCCTCGCCATCGCTTTACTCGAGGCCCGCGGCTTCTCAGCCCGCGAATTCGGCATCTACCATCCCGGCGGACGCCTGGGGGCCTCGCTCCGGCAGGTCCGCGAGGTGATGCATGCGGGCGACCAGCTGCCGGTGGTCCGGCGCGGCACGGGTATGCGGGCCGCCATCGCCGAGATCGACGCCAAGGGCTTCGGATCGGTGGTGGTGGTGGAAGAAGACGGCCGCCTCGCCGGTATCCTCACCGACGGCGACCTGCGCCGCAACGTGTTCAGGGCCGATCTCGACAGCCTCGTGGTCGAGGCGCTGATGAGCGTCCGGCCGCGCACCGTGAGCCCGGAGACCCTTCTCGCCAAGGCCCTGGAAATCCAGGAATCGATGAAGATCACCTCACTCATCGTCGTCGAGAACGAGCGCCCCGTGGGCCTCGTCCATTATCACGACCTGCTGCGGGCCGGGGTCGCCTGACGACGGGCCCTAACCCGGCAAGATCCGGAGCGTATCCGCTCCCGGCCTCGCGATGAGAGCAGGCGTTGGGCCGGCTCGTCCCGGCGTCACACCGTCAGGCAGTCGAGGACAGGCTCCAGCATCGCATCGACGGCGCCGCGTGCGGCCTCGGCCGGCCCCAGCGCTCCGTCGAGAGCAAGCCGGGCGAGACCATGGACCAGGGACCAGCAGGCGACGGCCCTCGGGTCCGGAGCGGCGGGATTGGACGCCGCCGGAAGCCCGTCATCCTCGAAAGGGGTTCCGGCCACCGCCGCTTTCAGGAGCCCGAAGGCGCGACCGGCCGCAGCACGATAGGCCGTGTCGCCCGTATCGATCCGCGCGCAACGCCACATCGTGTCGAACTCGGCCGGATAAGCCAGGGCGAAGCCGATATAGGCCCGGCCCTGGCCGCGGATGCGCCCGTCTCGGTCGGTCGCGGCGGAATCGGCGGCGGCCAGCGCGTCGCCCAGCATCCGGAACCCCTCCGTCGCCACGGCGGTGAGAAGTCCGCGCGCGTCGCCGAAATGATGCTGCGGGGCCGCCGGCGAAACGCCCGCCCGCCGCGCCGCCTCCCTCAGGGAGAACCCGTCGATCCCGCGCTCCCGCAGGATGGCCGTCGTCGCCCGGATCAGGGCGGACCGCAGATCGCCGTGATGGTAGGGCGAGGCCTCTGCGGCTCCGACGTCCTTCGATGACTTGACAGTGTCAAGATGCGCGCTCATGCTCGATATATACGATGTCAAGATAAGGATGGGCAAGACGTGATCCTGGCAGCCAGCCTGTTCTCCCTCTGCAGCACGATCGCCCTGCTGGGCTGGATCGCCCTCGCCATCGCGCTGTTCGCTCCCCGTCTCCGAAGAGCTACTTGGATCGGCACCGGCCTCGTCCTGCCGGCGCTCCTTGCGGTGGCCTATCTCGGTGCCCTGGCGGCAGGATTGGCAGGCGGAGCGAAGGGCGGCTTCGACTCCATCGAGGCGGTGCGTTCCCTATTCGCCGACGACCATGCGCTCACCGCCGGCTGGATCCATTATCTGGCCTTCGACCTCTTCGTCGGGACCTGGATCGCTCGCGCCGGGATCGGGGCGGGGATCTCGCCTCTGTTGCTCCTGCCCTGTCTCGTCCTCACCTTCCTGGTCGGCCCGGCCGGTCTCCTCCTCGCCCTCGTCATCGGATTGAGCACCGGCAGGCTCGGCCTGGAGACCCGGCCATGATCGCGCCCGCCCTCGTCGGAGACGCTCCCCGCCCCACGGCACTCGCCCGGCTCCGCGCGGACGATCCCGTCCTCACCGCCTTCGGCCTCGCCTGCCTGCTGACCGGCGCCGTCACCCTGGCACTCCCCCTCGTCGATGGACGGCTCATCGATGGCGCCTTCGTCTGGGCGAAGCCCGCGAAGTTCTTCGTCTCGGTCGGCCTGTACGCCCTGACCTTCGCTTGGTTGACCGGCTACGTCCGGCCGGATCGGCGTCGTTCCCGCTCGCTGCGGATCGGCCGGCTCCTGCTCGTCGTCGCCGGCGGGTTCGAGCTCGGCTACATCACCGTGCAGGCGGCACGGGCCGAGGCCTCGCATTTCAACGACGGCGATCCGCTTCACGCCGCCCTTTACGCCCTAATGGGGATCATGGCGCTGACCCTGCTCGCGGCCAAGATTCCCCTGGCCATCGCGGTGGCGGCCCGGCCGCGCCTCGGCCTCGAACCGAGCCTGCGCCTGGCCGTGATTCTCGGCCTCGCGACCACGGTGATCCTCGGGGCCGCCACCGGCATCGCCCTCAGCGTCAACCACGGCCATGCGGTCGGCCCGACCGGTGCGAGCCTGCCCCTGCTCGGCTGGAACCGGGCGGGCGGCGATCTGAGGATCGCGCATTTCCTCGGCATGCATGGGGAACAGATCCTGCCGCTCGCAGCCGCCGGCTTCATCGCCTTTGGCCTACCTCGGCGACAGCTGCTCGTGACGCTGGCGGCCTGCCTCCTCTGCATTGTCATCGCGACCGCCTGGGTCCAGGCCGGACGGGGCCTCGCCTTTCCCTTCTTTTGACCGCGCCCTGCCCACCGCGATGACGCGGGCGGCGCTTTGAGGCGGCTTCGCCCTCGCCTATGGTGGGGGGAATGCCGCCCGTGCTCCGCCCCGTCCGCCGCCTCGACCCGATCCTCGTCGACCGCATCGCCGCGGGCGAGGTGGTGGAGCGCCCGGCCTCCGCCGTGAAGGAATTGGTGGAGAACGCCATCGATGCGGGCGCCACCAGCATCGAGGTGACGATCGAGGCGGGAGGCCGCCGGCTGATCCGGGTGGTGGATGACGGCGCCGGCATGAGCGCCGACGATCTCACCCTCGCGGTGGAGCGTCACGCCACCTCGAAACTTCCCGGCGGCGACCTGACCCGCATCGATTCCCTCGGCTTTCGCGGCGAGGCGCTGCCCTCCATCGGGGCTGTGGCCCGCCTCTCCCTCACCAGCCGCACGGCCGAGGCCGAGACCGGATCGACCCTGGTGGTCGATGCCGGGATCAAGGGCGAGGTCCGCCCCGCTCCGAGCCCGCGCGGCACGCGGATCGAGGTCACCGACCTGTTCTCGGCGACGCCGGCGCGGCTGAAATTCCTGAAATCCGACCGCGCCGAGGCGCTGGCCATCGCCGATGGGTTGCGGCGTCTCGCCGTGGCGCAGCCGCGGATCCGCTTCGCCCTCCGCTCCGAGAGCGGCAGCCCCCTGGTCTTTTCCGCCGAGACCGGCGACGACGCCGATCTGCGCCGGCTCACGGCGGTGCTGGGGCCGGATTTCGGCGCGAGTTCGGCCCCCCTCCACATGGCGCGGGAGGGCTTCGCCCTGTCCGGCCATATCGGCCTGCCGAGCTACCATCGCGGGGCGGGCAACCAGATCCACTTCACGGTCAACGGCCGCCCGGTGCGCGACCGCCTGCTCCTGGGCGCCGTGCGCGGGGCCTATGCCGACACGATGAGTTCGGACCGTCATCCGGTGCTCGGCCTCGCCATCACCTGCGATCCCGCCCTCGTCGACGTGAACGTCCATCCCGCCAAGACCGAGGTGCGCTTCCGCGAGCCGGGCCTCGTGCGCGCCCTCATCGTCAGCGCCATCCACGAGACCCTGCGGCAGGTGGGAGCGCGCAATGCCAGCACGGGGGCCGCCCGGACCATCGACGCCCTGCGTCCTAGTCATCCCTCACCGACGATGCGACCGGCGATGCAGGCGCATTCGGGTCGCGGCGCCTGGTCGGGCAGGGCGGCGCTTCCGCCGGGCCTGCCCTCGTTCGGCGCACCCGCCGGCCTCGGGCCGTCATCGTCGTTCGGTGCGCGCGGAGGTCTGTTCGAGGCCCCGCAGGCAGCGTTCGATCGGTCCGAAGCAGGATTCGAGGAGGCAGGGTTCGAGGAGGCCGGGCAGGCGCTGTTCTCCGGCGATCTCGCGCCGCCGGGCGCCGATATCCGCGAGCCGGAGGTGGAGCCCCTGCCGGACGATCACCCGCTGGGTGCCGCCCGCGCCCAGCTTCACGAGACCTACATCGTCGCCCAGACCCGCGCCGGGATCGTCCTCGTCGACCAGCACGCGGCGCATGAACGCCTCGTCTACGAGCGGCTAAAGCGCGAACGCGCCGCCGGCGGCATCGCCCGCCAGGGACTCCTGATCCCCGACGTGGTGGAGATGGCGCCCCAGGATGCCGAACGCCTCGTTGCCGCCGCCCCGGATCTCGACCGTCTCGGCCTGACGCTGGAGGCCTTCGGCACCGGCGCCGTCCTCGTGCGCGAAGTTCCCGTGGCGCTGGCCGATTCGTCCACTCGCCGTCTTCTGGAGGACATCCTCGACGCCCTCGACGAGAGCGGACTGGAGGAGGGGAGTGCGGACGGCACCGAGGGCGGCCCCCTCGGGCGGCGCCTCGACGCGATCCTCTCGCGCATGAGCTGCCACGGTTCGATCCGCGCCGGCCGGCGCCTGCGCCCCGAGGAGATGAACGCGCTCCTGCGCGAGATGGAGGCGACCCCCTTCGCCGGCACCTGCAACCACGGCCGCCCGACCTTCGTGGAACTGAAGCTCCACGACATCGAGCGGCTGTTCGGCCGGCGCTAAGCGACAGGCAGCGCGGAGGCGGCTTCGAGCGCCCCAGCGAGGGCCTTCTCGCGGGCTTCCGGACCGAGGGCGATCCCCTCGGCGACGATGAATTCCGGGTTGGTGACGCCGATGAAGCCGAGGACGACCCGCAGATAGGTCTCGGCATGCTCCGCCGAGGCGGCGGCCGAACCCGGACCGTAGAGACCGCCACGCGCCACGGCCACGATGACGCGCTTCTCGGGCACGAGGCCGACGGCGCCGTTCTCGGTGTATTTGAAGGTCTGGCCGGCCACGAGAATACGGTCGATCCAGGCCTTGAGCAGGGACGAGATCGTGAAATTGTAGAGCGGCGCGCCGATCACCACGATGTCGGCGGCCAGGAATTCGGCCAGGACCGTGCGGCCGAGCGCGACGTCGTTCTGGATGTCGGGCGTGTTGGTGGCATTGGGCTGATGGCCCGCGAGATAGGCCCCCGAGAGGTGGGGGATCGGCGTGGCGGCCAGATCGCGATAAGTCGTCTCGAGGTCCGGTGCCCCCGCCTGGAGACGGGCGACGATGGCGGCCGAGACGGCGCGGCTGACGGAATGCTCGCCCAGGATGCTGCTGTCGATGTGCAGAAGATTCATGTTCGATCCTCGGTATCAGAATGATACCGAGGCGCTATAGAGTACCGGAGCGTTGCTCGCGCAAGGAGGCACATTCGTGGAACCCGGACACACGGAGGTAACCGAGGCACAGCCCATTCACCGCCCCGGCGATTGCCGGGTGGTCGGTACGGTGCTGGCGCGGGTCGGCGACAAGTGGAGCATCCTCGTGGTGATGACGCTCACGGACGGCCCCCGACGCTTCAACGAATTGAAGCGGATCATCGGCGGCATCTCGCAGCGGATGCTCACCTTCACCCTGCGCGGCCTGGAGCGAGACGGCCTCGTGTTGCGCACGGTCACGCCGACGATCCCACCCCGCGTGGATTACGAACTCACCGAGCTCGGCCGCTCGCTGCAAGTGCCGGTCCAGGCGCTCGGCTCCTGGGCCTTCGCGAACCTGCCCACGATCCAGGCCGCGCGGAGACGTTTCGATGCAGACGGCAAGGCGGGTCCGGGCTGATACGGGGACGTTCGCAAGCCGAGCCTTGGGCGGATCGGCCGATCAGGTCCAGTAGAGGATCCGGGCGAAGGGGAGTTCGCGCGCGACGGCGGCGGTGATCGTCTCCCGCATCGTCCGCATCAGATCGCGGGGATAGACATACTTCACCGAACCGAACTTGGTGAGTTTGCGACTGCGCTCGTCCTCGCGCATCGGCAGGTCGGAGCCGGGATACCAGCCCTGGAGAACGTCCTTCGACCCCGGCGTGAACCGGTGCGTGATGAGTTCCACCGTGAGGTCGGGGTCGGGCACGCCGGACAGCGCCTACGCCACCTCCCGCAGGAGCCCCCCATAGGCATCCGGCCAATCCGGGACCGCGATGATCGGCGCGATGGTGAGCCCCACCGGGTAGCCGGCCCGCGCCATGGCGCCGAGCGCCTGCAGGCGGGCGTCGAGACTGGCGGTGCCGCCCTCGTAGCGCGCGGCGGGACGCGCGTTGAGGGAGAATCGCACGCGGGTCCGGCCGCGATGGGGGAGCGCGAGAAGCGGCTCGACGGCGGCGAATTTCGTCGTGAACCGCAATTGCACCGCCGCGTCCCAGGCGCCGAAATGCGTGATCGCCGCCGAGAGCGAGCCGGTCAGGTGCTCGATACCGAGGGGGTCGGTGTAGCACGAGGCCTCGAAGGTGGTGCCCTCATCGACCCGGCCGGCCTGGGCCGAGGTGACGCCGCCCTCGCCGAGATAGGCCGGCAGGTTCCCGAGGATCGCATCGAGATTGGCATAGGCCCGCGTCACCGGCGGGCCGGACAGGGAGCCGGCGAGGTAGCAATACTGACAATGGGCCGGGCAGCCCTCGGCGAGATCGAAGCGCCAGTCGGCACTGGGCGGGATCGGCTGCAGCCGCAGCCTGCTCGGGGGCGCGGCCACGATGGCGAGGGTCGCCTTAGCCTCGCGATAGGCGCGGCGCGGATCGTCATCGCGCAGGCCGGTGAGGCGGTTGCTTGTCAGGCGCTCCACCGGGAGACCGAGCGCCTCGGCCCGCGCCAGCATCGCGCGGCCATGGGCATGGTCCAGGGCCGCCGGCGTCACCAGGACACGGCGGGGCCGCCATAGCCGCGAGTCGCGCGCACGCTTCACCGGCCCGGCCTTCGCCGGTTCGACCGTGACGGAATCGCGTGTGGCGTCATCGAGGAGCATGGCGGAGCAACGCTGCGGCGATGCCCCGGGGTTCCCGGCGCGCGCCGGGGTCGCAGGGTCGACGCGTCAGACCTGGAAGCGCGCGAAGGCCAGGGCGGTGTCGCCGTAGACCCGCCGCTCCAATTCGGTGAAGCCGGGCGGCAGCGCGACATTGGCGCCCGCCGCCTCTTCGACCACCACCAGGGCACCGGGGGCGAGCCACCCGCCATGGGACGCGCTGGCGAGAGCGGCCGGTGCGAGGTCCCGGTTGTAGGGGGGATCGCAGAAGACGAGAGTGAAGGTCCCGCTGGTGCCGGCCGGGCCGAGCTTGGTCGCATCGCGGCGAAACAGCCGCGTCTTGCCGGCGCAGCCCAACGCATCGATGTTCTCGCGGATCAGACCCCGCGCTTCGGCGCCCTCGTCCACCAGGAGGGCGTAGCTCGCCTCGCGGGACAGGGCCTCGAAGCTCAGCGCCCCGGTTCCGGCGAAGAGATCGAGAACCCGCGCACCGGCCACCGCGTCGTCATAGGCATGGGCGAGAACGTTGAAGAGCGCCTCGCGCAGGCGGTCCGAGGTCGGCCGGATCGCGTCCGATTTCGGGGTGGCGAGGCGGCGTCCACGCAGGTCGCCGCCGACGATCCTCACCGCGAGCCGCCGCGGGGCGGACGTCCGCCCCCGCCACCGGGCTTGCCGCCCGCGCCACCGCCACGATTGCCGAACCCACCGGGTTTGGCCGAACCGCCTGGACGGGACGAACCACCGGCCTTGAAGCCGCCCGGCCTGCCGGCCCCGGCGGGCCTGCCCGATCCGCCGGGCTTGCCGAACCCGCCGGGCTTGCCGCCTGGGCGGAAGCCGCCGCGATCGGCGCCCGAGCGTTCGGCGCCGATGTCACGGTCGCCGCCCTGGCGGTCGTCGGAGCGGCCCTTGAAGCCCGCTCCCTTGAAGCCGCCCGGCCGGCCGCCGCCGGGACGATCGTCGCCGCCACGATTGAAGGCCGGCTTATCACCGCGGAATCCCGCCGGCTTGTCCCCACGCGGCTCGCCGCGATTGAAGGCCGGACGTTCCGCGCGGTCGTTGAAGCCGCCGCCGTCGCGCGGCTTGAAACTGCGGGGGCGCTCGTCGCCGCCACGGGGCGGACCGCGCCGCTCGGCGCCATCGGGCCGCCCGAAACCGCCGCGCGGAGCATCGTCCCGGCGCGGAGGTCTTGCATCGCTTCGCGGAGGTCTTGCATCGCCGTCGAACCGACGCTGCGGCGGCCGGGCATCGGCCTCCTCGCGGCGGGCCGCCTTGGCATCGGATTGGCGCAGCGTCCGCACCGGGCGCTCGGCGGCGCCCGTCTCGTCACGCCGGGCACCCCGGTCGCGGCGATGCGGCTCGGGGGCCGGCTCCTGCGGGCTCGCCTTCAGGCGCTCCACCAGAACCCGGCGCTCGCCGGTGTTGATCGCGCCGACGCGCTCGCGGCCTCGGGCGGCGGAGGCCTCACGCTCGGCCTTGGGATCGGCGCCACGACGGGGGATCTTGACCCGGCGAGCCCCGTCCTCCTGCGGCGCGGCCTCTTCGGCGCGCCAGACCGAGCGGCGGGGACCGGCACTGTTGCCGCCGGTGGGAACTCGTGCGGGTTCGGCGGGCCTGCGCAGGGGGCGGTCGCCGCCACGGTCGCGGTCGCCACCACGGTCACCGCCGCGCGGGGCGTCGTCGTAGCTGCGCCCGGCGCTCCTGGCCGCGGCCGCCGAGGCGCTGCGGGCGGGCTGCTTCGCCTGCTGCTGAGCGGCCTTCGGCGAACCGAACGGGGCGATGGGCTCACGGTTGGGGCTGGTGAAATCGACGCCGGCCTGGTCTGCGAGGGTCGGCCCGAGCTGCTCCTTCAGCACCTTGGTGCGGATCTCTTCCACCAGTCCGACTTCGAGGTCGCCGAGCTGGAACGGGCCGAAGGACAGGCGGATCAGCCGGTTCACGGCCAGACCCAGATGTTCGAGGATGCGCTTGACCTCGCGGTTCTTGCCCTCGCGCAGGCCCAGCGTCAGCCAGAGGTTGTCGCCCGAGGCCCGGTCGAGGACCGCATCCACCGGGCCGTAATCCATGCCGTCGATGGTGACGCCCTTGCGCAGCTTGTCGAGCTCGGCCTGAGTCGTGTCGCCATGCGCGCGGACGCGGTAGCGCCGCAGCCATCCGGTATCGGGATGGGCGATCACCTTGGCGAGGCCGCCATCGTTGGTGAGCAGCAGCAGGCCTTCGGTGTTGATGTCGAGACGCCCGATGGCGACGACGCGCGGCAGATCTTCGGGCAGGGCCTCGAAGACGGTCTGGCGCCCTTCCGGATCGCGGGCCGTGGTCACGAGGCCCCGCGGCTTGTGATAGATCCACAGCCGGGTCCGCTCGCGGGCGGGCAGGGGCTCACCGTCGACGGTGATCTCATCCGCATCCGTCACGTTGATCGCCGGCGAGGTCAGAACCTTGCCGTTGAGGGTGACGCGGCCCTCGGCGATCATCGCCTCGACGTCGCGGCGGGACGCGATGCCGGCGCGCGCGATGGCCTTGGCGATACGGTCGCCCTCGGGCGTCGCCGAATCGGAGTCACCGGTGGCACCCGCATCAGCGGCCTTCGCCGCCGGCCGCGGCAACGCCGCCTTGCGGCGCAGGGGGGCGTCGCCGCCCCTGGGGGGCGCGGCCCGGCGCGGGGCCGGCTGCTCTTCGGCGGACGGGCCGGGCACACCCGCATCGGTGGCCGGGGACCACACCTCGCCGGAAACGTTGTTGGTCTCGGGCGCGTCCTCGGACCCGCCCGTCTGTTCGTCTGTCTTGTCGCTCATCCGAGCCCCATAACAGAGCGGAGGCGAGGTTGCGAGCGATTGCGCGTGGAGCGGCCCGCCCGCCGCGCAAGGGGGCGTTGCAGCCGCATACGAAAAAGGCGGCCTCCCGGCCGCCTTCTCTAATGTCCGGTGCCGAAGCTCAGAGCTTGCTCTTCACCGTGTCGGCGGCGTTCTTGACGCCGTCCTTGGCATCGCCGACGGTCTTCTGGGCTTCGCCCTTCAGTTCCTGGGCCTTGCCCTCGGCCTTGAGCTTGTCGTTGTCCGTGGCGTTGCCGATGCCCTGCTTCACGTTGCCGACGGCTTCGTTGGCGAGACCCTTGATCTTGTCGGTGGTGCTGCTCATCGTCTGCTCCTGAAAAGATCCTGCGGCCTTGCCGCGTCGGGAAGGAAACGGCTCCATCGCCGCGATGTTCCTGCCGGGCCATCACGGGATCTCGACCCGCCGGGTTTCTCGATGAAGACAGATCTTGGGTTCGACGACAGTGAATGCCCCCTTCTCCCCCAGCACGGCCACCGACCCTCTGAGCCTCGCCTTCGATGCCGCCCGCCGCGCGGCCGACGAAGGAGAGGTGCCGGTGGGGGCCGTGATCGTGCGGGACGGCGCGATCCTCGGCGTCGCCCATAATCGCCCCCGCGCGCTGCGCGATCCCACCGCCCATGCGGAGATCCTGGCGATCCGCGCCGCCTGCGCCGCCATCGACGACGAGCGCCTCATCGGCTGCGACCTCTACGTCACCCTGGAGCCCTGTCCGATGTGCGCCGGCGCCATCTCGTTCGCGCGCATCCGTCGGGTCTATTTCGCGGCCCTCGATCCGAAGGGCGGCGGAGTGGAACACGGGCCACGGGTGTTCAACCAGCCCACCTGCCACCATGCGCCGGAGGTCTATGGCGGCTTGCGCGAGGCGGAGGCCGCCACGCTCCTGCGCGATTTTTTTCGCGATCGGCGGGAGGGCTGAAGCCAGGAGCCTTCCTAGGCCCTGGGACGTTCGGCAACAGACCCTCGCCATCCGGAGATGCCCCATGGTCCCGACCTACCAGCGTGCCCTCATCGTCGGCGCCGGCGAAGGCCTGAGCGCCTCGCTGGCGCGCCGCCTGTCCCGCGAAGGCCTTCGCCTCGGCCTCGCCTCGCGCTCCATCGGCAAGCTCGAAGAACTGGCGGCCGAGACCGGCGCCGCCCTGCATTCCTGCGATGCCGTCGACCCGTCGGAGGTGGAGGCACTGTTCGCCCGGATGGAACCGGCCCTGGGCGGCCCGCCCGACGTGGTGATCTACAATGCCAGCGGCCGGTTGCGCGGCCCCGTCGCCGATCTCGACCCGGACGCGGTGCGTCACGCCCTGATGGTCTCGGCCTATGGCGGTTTCCTCGTGGCCCAGGCCGCAGCAAGACGCATGCTGCCGGGTCGCCACGGGGCCATCCTGTTCACGGGGGCGTCGGCCAGCGTGAAGGGCTATGCCGAATCCGCCGCCTTCGCCATGGGCAAGTTCGGCTTACGCGGCCTGTCGCAGAGCCTCGCGCGGGAACTCCACCCGAAGGGCATCCATGTCGCCCATTTCGTCATCGACGGCGGGATCCGCAGCGCCTCCCGCCCGGAGCCGGCGGATGCCCCCGACAGCCTGCTCGATCCCGACGCCATCGCCTCGGCCTATTGGGACGTCCTGCGGCAGGATCGCAGCGCCTGGACCTCCGAGGTCGCGCTGCGACCATGGGTGGAGCGGTTCTGAGGCATTTGGGAGCGCCTCGGAACCGCCCGGCCGTCAGGCCGCCGCCAGCGGCTTCGAGACATCTTCCAGGGACTTGCCCTCTGCGGCCGTGCCCCAGATGCCGCCGACGATGGCGGCGGTCAGCATCAGCGCGGCACCGATGCCGTAGCCGATCAGCACGTTGTCGCGGGACCCCGTCTCCACCAGGGCACCGAACAGGAGCGGGCCGGAGACGCCGCCGATGCCGGTGCCCAGCGCATAGAACACCGCGATGGCGAGCGCCCGGATCTCCAGCGGGAAGGTCTCGGCCACGGTGAGGTAGGCGGCGCTCGCGGCGGCGGAGGCGAAGAAGAACACCACCATCCAGGCCGCCGTCTGGCCCACGGGACCGAACACCTCGATCTTGAACAGGTAGCCGGTGATGGTGAGCAGCACCGCCGAGATGCCGTAGGTGAAGGCGATCATCTGGCGGCGGCCGATCGTGTCGAACAGCCGGCCGAGCAGCAGCGGGCCGAGGAAGGAGCCCAGCGCGAAGGGCAGCAGGTACCAGCCGACATGGTCCCCCGACACCCCGTAGAAGCGCTGGAGCACGAGGGCGTAGGTGAAGAACAGCGCGTTGTAGAAGAACGCCTGCGCGATCATCAGGGCGAGGCCCACCAGGGTCTGCTTGCGATAGCCGACCAGCATGGTGCCGAAGACTTCCTTGAGCGGCGTGTGGCTGCGGGTCCGCAGCTTCATCCGCTTGGATTCGTCCACCGGCGGCAGGGTGATGCCCTCGTCGGTGAAACGCTTCTCGATGCTGGTGACGACCCGGTCCGCCTCGGCGACGTAGCCGTGGGTGGCGAGCCAGCGCGGGCTCTCGGGGATCCATGTCCGCAGCAGCAGGATCACGAGGCCGATGCCGCCGCCGACGAAGAAGGCGATGCGCCAACCCCAGGCCGGGTCGATCATGCCGGGGCGCAGCACGGCGATGGAGAGGAAGGAGCCCAAGGCCGCCCCGATCCAGAACGACCCGTTGATGACGAGGTCGGTCCAGCCGCGCACACGGGCCGGGACGAGTTCCTGGATGGTGGAGTTGATGGCGGTGTATTCGCCGCCGATGCCCGCGCCGGTGAGGAACCGGAAGATGCAGAAGCTGTAGATGTTCCAGGACAGGCCGGTGGCCGCGGTGGCGGCGAGGTACAGGGCCAGGGTGATGAAGAACAGCTTCTTGCGGCCGATCCGGTCGGTGAGCCAGCCGAAGCCGAGCGCGCCCACCACCGCGCCGACGAGATAGGAACTCGCCGCCAGGCCGATATCGAACTCGGTGAAGCTCATGGGCTCGGCCCGCAGGGCGCCCACGAGGGAGCCCGCCAGGGTGACTTCGAGGCCGTCGAGCACCCAGGTGATGCCCAGCGCCACGATGACGAGGATGTGGAAGCGTCCCCAGGGCAGCCGGTCGAGACGAGCGGAAATATCGGTGTCGATCACCGTGCCCATCGGAACCCGCTCCGGCGGGGCGGAGCCCGGCTTTGCCTCGACCATACTCGTCATCGACGCCTCGTTAACTCTCGGACACGAATGTTGTTGGCAATGAACGGCCAAGCCTCGCGGTTCCGTCGGCGTCTTTACCTGTTCACGCTTCACTCGGAGCATGCGTCTCCGGGTGCCTCGACCGATGAATCCCCGCCTCCTCTCCGCCATCCTCGCCACCACGGTGCTTACGGGTGCCGCGCTCGCGCCGCCGCCGCTGCGCGCCAATGAGGCGTCACACAGGCCGCCGCGCGGCGCCGAAGGCTGGCGCCTGCGCCCCGCCGACGTGACGACGACGGGAAGTACCGGTGCGGCGATCAAGGACCGCCCGAGCGCCGACATCCCGGCGGAGCGGCGCACGGTGCGGGTGGTCTATCCCGGCCTCCTGGCCGACCGGTGAGCATCCGGCCCGGCCGCGCAGGCGCGCGCCGACGGCGCGGATACGAGCCTCCACCTTGGGTCGACCATTCGGCGGCCGCTCCGCCCGGCAAAGAGCGACTGGTTCGCGCGACTCAATGGCGGCTCGCCACTACAGCGTAATACGACCGGGACAACGGTAAATAATGAAACAAACTCAATAATCAAAATATTGATGCTGTTGAATGACTCATATTATCTGCCCTACATTGCCTTAATGCGAGCGATTTACATATGAATGCGGACATATAGATAGAAGCAACTGCATCCTAGATAAACCTATGATGAAAATAGCATCCTAAAGATTACATATTGCAAATATACTGATAGTATCATCGTCAATAGATTAAAGTGTGACTGCAGTCGCCCTGCAATGCTCGACCACCGCCGAATGGACCATCCCATCGTCTATGTCCGATATGCGACAACTGCCATTTATACGAAAAATTGACTCTATGGATTGACGTTCCCGCAAGCCTATGAGTTGCAGGGTCGGGTCTGATTGAGGGTCAGGATCGATGCTGGGACGGCTCGCCGACAAGATATCCCTGCGGCACCAGATCAGCTTGTTCGCCGGTGCGGTCGGCCTGTCCATCGTAGCCGCGAGCACATTGGGCTCCGCGCTCCTGGCGCGCGGGCAAGCCACCGATATGGCCCAGAACGCCCTGCTGCAGGTGGCCCGCTCCGTCGCCGATCGCCTGGACCAGGACATGGCGGAGCGCCTGCGCGAGATTCGCAACGTGGCGGCCCTCGATCCGCTCCAGCCCCACTGGATGGAAGAGACCGGAAGTCTGCGCAAGGTGCTGCAGACGATGCAGAAAACCCTTCCGGACTATGCCTGGATCGGCTTTGCCGACGAGACCGGGAAAGTCCGCGCGGCGACCGGCGGCATCCTGGAAGGCGCGAATGTCGGCCAGCGTCCCTGGTTCATCGATGGGATGAAGGGCGCGGTCGCCGAGGACGTTCACGTCGCGGCCTTGCTGCAGAGCCTGCTCAAGCCCAGCGGGGACAAGACCCCGTTCCGCTTCGTCGATTTCGCATCTCCCGTCACCGATGCGTCGGGCCGGATCATCGGCGTCCTGGGAAGCCATCTCAGCTGGAGCTGGGCGGACGTGGTGCGACGGGAAGTCCTGTCCTCGCGCAGGCCGGAGCTGAAGGAGGAGATCGTCGTCCTCGACCGGACCGGCCGCGTGCTCCTCGGGCCGGACCTCGGGACGACACCCTACTCCCCCGCCGATCTCGCGGCGGGACATTTCATCGCGAGCGGCCCGGACGGCAAACGGCTCGCCGCCGTGTCGGCCACCCGCGGCCGGGGCGACTACAGCGGTCTCGGCTGGATCGTGGTCGCCCTCCAGCCGGAGGATACGGCGCTCGCGGGAGCCAATCGCCTGACCCTCCTCATCACCCTGATCGGCCTCGGCGCGGGTGCGGTGGGCGTTCTCGGCATCTTCCTGGTGGTGACGCGCCTGAGCCGCCCGCTCGTGAACCTCACGGATGCGGTGGACCGGATCGGCCGCGAGCCGAATGCGACGATGACGGAGCGGGTCCATGGCTCGCCCGAGGTGCTGCGCCTGTCCGCCGCCGTCAGGTCGCTGCTGAGACGGATCGGCACCGCCGAGTCCGATGCGCGAGACGTCGAGACCGAAGCGTCCCGGGCGGTGCAGGCCGCGCAGGACCGGGTCAGGCGCATCGGCGACGACCTCCACGCCCTGCAGCTCATCGCCAACAAGGACGCTCTCACGGGCCTCCTCAACCGGCGCGCGTTCCTTCCCCTCGCGAAGGAAGCCTTGAACGCCTTCAAGCTCTACCGCCGCCCCATCGCGGTGCTGATGATCGACATCGACCATTTCAAGCGGGTCAACGACCGTTACGGCCACCCGGCGGGCGACGTGGTCATCCGCAAGGTCGGCTCCATCATCAGCGACACCATCAGGACGACGGACAAGGTCGCGCGCTTCGGCGGCGAGGAGTTCATCGTCCTGCTCGGCGACAGCAGCGCCGTCGGCGCGGCGCTGATCGCGGAGCGCATTCGCCAGAGCGTGGCCAGCACCGTGTTCGAGCCCGACAACAATCGCCTTCTGGCGACGATCAGCATCGGCATCGCCGAGGCGGACTCGTCCGACAAGGACATCGACCACACCATCGAGCGCGCGGACCGTGCCCTCTACGAGGCGAAATCGCGGGGACGCAACTGCATCCACACCTTCACGGCGGACATCGCCGACCTGAGATCGGTGGCATAGCCGACCCTCGGGAGCATAGGGTCGATGCCCATTCGAGGTCGGCGGGATCCATACCGGTTCGGTCGGGCCGCGGCCTACGGCATTCACACATCTGGCGGGCACCACGGGTCCCCTCTCCTGGAAGAAGAGGGAGTTCCGCTGCGCCTCATGCCGAACCCTTTTGAATCGAGGGAACGGCTGTCGAGCAAATGCGTGTATCCTGTAGGGCCACGGCCCTCAGGCCGTCATCTCCCGGCGATCCGCGGATCGAGGGCGTCGCCGAGGCCGTCACCGAGGACGTTGAGGGCCACCAGGGTCGAGACGAGGAAGGCCGCGGGTCCGGCGAGCATCCACGGGGCGGATTCAAGGGCGCGCGCGCCCTCCGCGATGAGCGCGCCCCAGCTCGTGGCCGGTTCCTGCACCCCGAGGCCGAGGAACGACAGAAAGCTCTCCAGCAGGATCACCTTGGGCACGAGGAGGGTCGCCGCCACCGTGACGGGACCGAGGGTGTTCGGGACGATGTGCCGGCGCAGGATCGCCGCCGTGGACAAGCCAAGGGCCTCGGCGGCGCGAACGAAATCGCGATGCCGCAGGGAGAGGGTCTGAGCACGGACGAGGCGGGCCATGTCGAGCCATTCCACCGCGCCGATGGCCACCAGGATGAGCCCCAGCCCGGAGCGGAAGAACACCAGCAGCATGATCACGAAGAAGACGAAGGGCAGGGCGTAAAGCATGTCGACGACACGCATCATCACCGCGTCGACCGCGCCGCCGAGATAGCCGGCGAGCGCTCCGTAGGCGATCCCGATGAGGAGCGCCACGGCCGTGGCGACGGCCCCGATGAGGAGGGAGACACGCCCGGCCACGAGGCTCCGCGTGAGGACGTCCCGCCCCAGCATGTCGGTGCCCATGAGAAAGCGCAGACGCCGCAGAGGAGCCTCCACCACGAGGCGGCGCCCCCCGTCCCGGCGCTCGACGATGGAGGCGGGGCCGAACAGGTCCGAGCGGGGCAGGTAGACCAAAACCCGTTCGTCGATGGGCTTAGTCTCGAAGGACTTGGCATCGTCGGGCTTGGAGATCCCCGAAAACACCATGCGGACCGTGTCGCCGGTGACCGCGATGTCCGAGACCGAGAGCCGCATGCGGAAGGCGAGGCGCGTGAGGGCGGGGGCGATCTCGTCGGGCTCGGGATGGGCGGCGAGGCCCGGCGCGGTGCGCACGAGGTCGGGGTAGATCCGCCCCGGCTCGTGGCCGGTGAGACGCGGCCCGACGAGACAGGCGAGCGTCATCGCGATGAGAAGCAGGAAGGCGGCGAGGGCGCCGCGATTGCGCGCGAACCGGGTCCAAGCGTGCCTCATCATGCGCGCCTCATTGGGCCGTCCTCAGGCGCGGATCGAGGAGGGCGCAGACGATGTCGGCGACGATGTTGAGGAGGGTGACGAACACGGCCACCAGCACCACGGTCCCCATCACCAGGGTGTAATCGCGGTTGAGCGCCCCATCGACGAAGGCGCGGCCGATACCGGGCAGGCCGAAGATCGTCTCCACCACAACGGAGCCGGTGAGCAGCGCGGCGGCGGTCGGTCCGAGGACGGACACAACGGGCAGCAGCGCCCCGCGCAGGGCGTGGCGGGCGATGCGGTGGGGCGGCAAGCCCATGGCGCGCATGGTGCGGACCGGCTGGGCGTTCAGGGTCTCGTTGAGCGAGACCCGTGTCAGGCGGGCGATGGCGCCGACCTGCGGCAGGGCGAGGGTGAGGACAGGAAGCACGAGATGCGACGGCGCGCCGCCCTCCCAGCCTCCCACGGGGAGCCAGCGCAGGGTCAGCCCGAACACGATCTGAAGCAGCGGCGCCACGACGAAGTTGGGCACCGCCAGGGTCATCCCGGCGAGAAGGCCGATGGCCCGGTCGATCCATCCGCCGCGACGGAGAGCGGCCCAGCTTCCCAGGCCGATCCCGCAGGCCAACGCGAGGACGAGGGCGAGGCCGCCCAGGGTCATGGAGACGGGCAGGCCGCGCGCGAAGAGATCCGCGACGGTGAGATCGCGGAACGAGAAGGACGGGCCGAGATCGCCCCGCATCAGCGCGCCGAGATAGCGCCCGTACTGAACGATCAGCGGTTGATCGAGGCCGTAGACGGCAGCGAGGTTGCGCATCGCCGCCGGCGGCAGCGGACGTTCCAGGTCGAACGGCCCTCCGGGGGCGAGGCGGATCAGAAAGAAGCTGCCGGTGACCACGAGGAACAGGGTCGGGACCGCCTGGGCGAGGCGGCGCAGGATGAGACCGATCATGCCGCCGCCGGCCTCACGGTTCGAGCCTCAGGAAGCGCGTCGGCGATGCGTTGCGCAGGTTCGGATGGTAGCCGGTGAGACGGGGCGAGATCAGCGCCTTCGAGCGGGTATGGAGCACCGGGATCCAGGGTAGGTCCCGCAGGACGATCGTCTCGGCGCGAAACAGGATGTCGGCACGTGCCGCGATATCGCGCTCGGCGGCCGCTTCGCGCATCAGCCCGTCATAGGCCGGATTGCTGTAACGGCCGGGGTTGAGCCCGTCATTGCCGGTCTCCAGCAGGAACAGGAAGTTCTGCGGATCGGAGTAATCGGCGAACCAGGACATGCGGGCGACGTCGAAATCGCCGCCGTCGCGCAGATGGGCGAAATGGGTCTTGGCATCGGTATAGACGAGGCGCGTCTCGACGCCGATGCCCCGCCACATGTCGGTGATAGCGACCGCCGCGTTGCGGTTGTTGTCGGTGCTGTTGAAGCGATACTCGATGTGGAGGGGCTTGCCGCCCGGGCCGAAGCCGGCCTCGGCGAGGAGTGACCGCGCCTCCTCCTCGCGGTCGATGGGCAGGGCGCTGCGGCCTTCGAGTTCCGGCGGCGCGCGGTAATTGTCGAGGCCCGGCGGGCACAGGGAATAGGCCGGCGCCATGGTCTCGCCCCACAGCCTCTCGGCCAGGAATTCCCGGTCGATCACCAGGGACAGGGCCCGGCGCAGGCGGGCGTCGTCGAACGGGGGCTTGCGGGTGTTGACGGCCAGGGCATAGAGCCCGAGCGCCGGGCCGAGGACGACCTGATCGCCGAACCTCTCCTTCAGCGAGGCCATCTGGTCCCCCGGCAGGTCGGCCAGGGAATCGATCTCGCTGGCGGCGTAGCGGCGGACCGCGCTGGACAGGTCGGGCGTCGGCAGGAAGGCCACGGTCTCGATCGAGACGCCGGCCGCCGCATGGAAAAACTGGTTTCGCGTCAGTGTGATGCGGTCGTTCGGCACCCAATCGACGAGGGCGTAGGCACCGTTGCTGACGAGGTTGCCCGGCCGGGTGAAGGCATCACCGAAACGCGCGATCGAGGGCGGATGCACCGGCAGGGAGGTCTGGTGGGTGAGGAGTTCGAGGAGGTAGGGCGTCGGCCGGTCGAGGGTGACGACGAGGATCCGCGCCTCCGGCGCCGTCACGCCAAGCGTTTCCGGCGCGGCCTCGCCCTGGTTCACGGCGCGGGCGTTCTTTAGCGGATACAGCACTTCGGCATATTTCGCCGCCGTCGCGGGGTGCAGGATCCGGCGCAGGCCGAAGACGAAATCCGCCGCCACGACCGGGTCGCCGTTCGACCAGCGCCCGTCCTCGCGCAGGTGGAACGTGTAGGTCAGGGCGTCGTCCGAGACGGTCCAATGCGTCGCGGCACCCGGGATGATGGCGCCGTGATTGTCGTAGGTCAGCAGCCCCTCGTAGAGGTCGCGCAGGATATGCGCCTCCGCCACGGTGGAGGACTTGTGCGGATCGAGGGTTTCCGGATCGGCATCGTTGCCGCGCCGGTAGACGGGCGACGCCGCCGCACGCGCCGGACCGGTTCCTGCCACGAGCAGGGCGCCGCCACCGAGAAGGCAGGCGCGCCGGTCCATGCGCATGGCGGCGCTCAGGCGCCGGTCTGCGCGGTGAAGCCGGCCGCCTCGATCCCGGCGAGCGCGCAGAGTTCGTCGTTGTCGGAGGTATCGCCCGAAATGCCCACGGCGCCGACGACCGCATCGCCGTCGCGGATCAGGACGCCGCCCGGCACCGGCACCAGCGCGGCGGGTCCGACGAGATGGCTCACGGCCGCGACGAAATAGGCCTGCTCCTCGGCCCGCTTGTGGATCGCGCGCCCGCCGAGGCCCAGCGCCAGGCAGCCATTGGCCTTGCCCATGGCGACCTCCGCGCGGCGCAGGGACGTCCCGTCCTCGGCGCCCAGCGCCTTCAGGGCTCCGCGCGCATCGTAGACCACCACCGCGAGGGGCTTCAGGCTGTGCGAGCGCGCCGTCTCGAGGGCGGTGGCGACGATGGTTTGGGCGGCGGCGAGGGTGAGGTCGGGCATCGGCTTAACCTAGGGATGAGTTCACGGGTCATACCGGACGTACCCCGCCCGTCGATGCCGGACCAGCCCCGGCCCTACCCGTCGCGGTCGGCCAGGAACGCATCGTAGCGCCGCGTCACCGCCCCCAGATCCTCGAAATGCGGAAAGGCCCCGGTGGGCAGGACGTCGACGGTCCAGTTCGGGCGGCCAGCGACACGGTCGGCATGGCGGTAATCGACGAAATCGCCGCGCATCCCGTGGATCATCCAGACCGGGAGGGTGAGCGACTCGTAGAGGCGGCCCGGCGCGTCGGGAAACAGGGCGCCGGACAGGAACGAGAACGGCGCATGCCGCGCACCCGGACGATGCGCCGAGGCGTGGTCGTAGGCGAGGAGGCCCTCGTCGATGTCCTTCGAGCCCCAGGTCTTCTCCAGGAAGAAGCGCATGCTCGGCCGGCTCACGAGGAGATCGAACAGCGGCTCCCCCCAGAGCGGTGCGTTCAGCATGGCGCGGGCGACGGCGCCGCCGTGCCGGGTCCGGTCGCGATGCCGGCCGACGAAGCGGGAATCGAAGCCGGTGGGGCTGACGAGACCGAGGCTGCGATAATCGCCGGGCGCCTCGAGAGCGGCAGCGGCGAGGTACTCGCAGGACAGGGACAGGGCGACGGCGTCGATATGTCCGTCGCCATGCCGAGCACGGATCTCGGCGGTGACGGCCCGGATCGCATCGGACATCAGGCGGGGCGCGTAGACCCGGTCGCTGCGCTCGGAGAAACCGAAGCCCGGCAGGTCGAGGGCGTAGACCGGGCGGCTACCGGCATAGTGCCGGTAGAGAGGGCGGATCTCGTAGGCATTGGCCGCCGCGTTGACCGAGTGGATCAGCAGCAGCGGCACGCCCGGCGCGGAGGCGTATCCATAGAGGCCGATATCCCCGGCCGGTGTTTTCAGGCGCTCGTGCCGTCCCGGGAGGGCGGGATGCAGCGTCTGATCGTGGTCGATCCCCAACCGGCTCCATGCGATCCATGCGCCCGCCGCGCCGAGGGGCGGGAGGGCGAGCTTGGCGGCGAGGCTCACGCGGGATGCGGACCTGTCGCGGCGGATCGGTTCTGGCATCGTCTCGTCCGGCTTAGGGAGGGTGTTGCGGGAAACGCGAAGCGTCCCCGGTTGATCCGGGCCTTCCCCTCGTTACGCCGTCGCGCCCTCGATCTCGCCGCTGAGTTCCAGCCATTCCTCCTCGGCCGCTTCCAGGGCGGCAGCCGCATCGGATCGCATCTTGGCGAGTTCGCCGGCCTTGGCGGCGTTGGTCTGGAAGGCGGTGCCGTCGGCGAGCGCCGCGTCGATCTTGGCCATGGCGTCGGTGAGCTTCTTCATCCGCGCCTCGACTCCCTCCAGCTTCTTGCGCAGGGGAGCCAGAGCCACGCGGCGGTCGGCATTGGAGCGGCGCTCCACCGCCTTCACCCCGCCCGTCGCCTCGGACGCGCTCGTCTGAGTCTCACGTTCGGGACCGGCGAGGACGAAACGGCGGTAATCGTCCATGTCCCCATCGAAGGCCTTCACGCTGCCGTTCGAGACGAGCCAGAGCCGGTCGGCGCAGGCCTCCACGAGGAAGCGGTCGTGGCTCACCAGGATGACGGCACCCTCGTAGTCGTTGATCGCCTCCACCAGGGCCTGCCGGCTCTCGATGTCGAGGTGGTTGGTGGGCTCGTCGAGGATGAGGAGATGCGGCCCCTTGAAGGCTGCCAGCCCCATGAGCAGGCGTGCCTTCTCACCGCCCGAGAGCTGCGAGACTGGCGTCTCCGACTTGGTCCCCGAGAAGCCGAGGCGGGCGGCGGCGGCGCGGGCCTTCGATTCCGGCACGTCCGGCATCAGGTCGCGGACATGGGCGTAGGCGCTCTCGGCCGGGCGCAACTCGTCGAGCTGGTGCTGGGCGAAATAGGCCACCTCCATCTTGCCCGAACGCCGCATTTCCCCGCTCAACGGGGCTAAGCGCCCGCCGATGAGCTTGCAGAAGGTGGACTTGCCGTTGCCGTTGGCGCCCAGCAGCGCGACCCGGTCGTCGGGCGCGAGGCTGAGGTTGAGCCCCGAGAGCACGATCCGGTCGGGGTAGCCCGCCTGCACCCGCTCCATGGCGACGATGGGCGGCGACAGCGGCCGCTCCGGGCTCGGCAGGCGGAAGGCCGGCACGTCGTCCTCGATCACCGAGGCGATGATCTCCATCTTGGCCAGCCGCTTGACGCGGGACTGGGCCTGGCGCGCCTTCGTCGCCTTGGCCTTGAACCGGTCGACGAAGCTCTGGAGATGCGCCCGCTCCGCATCCTGCTTGGCCTTGGCCTTGGACTGCAGCACGCGCTTCTCGGCAACCTGCCGGGCGAAGGAGGTGTAGCCGCCGCGATAGATGGAGAGCTTGCCGCGATCGAGATGGAGGATGTGATCGACGCATTCGTCGAGCAGGTCGCGGTCGTGGGAGATGATGACGGCGGTGCGCGGATAACGCTCGAGATAGTCGTAAAGCCAGATCGTGCCCTCGATATCGAGGTAGTTGGTGGGCTCGTCGAGGAGCAGCAGGTCGGGTTCGGAGAACAGCACGGCGGCCAACGCCACGCGCATGCGCCATCCCCCCGAGAAGTCGGAGCAGGGTCGCCCCTGCGCCTCGGCATCGAAGCCGAGGCCGTGCAGGATGGCGGCGGCGCGGGCGGGCGCCGAATGCGCCTCGATGTCCACGAGCCGGGTCTCGATCTCCGCCCGGCGCAGGCCGTCGGCATGCTCCGCTTCCGCCATCAGGCGAGCTCGCTCGGTATCGGCGGCGAGCACCACGGCATGCAGCGTTTCCGGACCGGCCGGAGCTTCCTGCGCCACGGCGCCGATGCGCATGCCCTTGGGCATCGACACGGTGCCACCCTCGGTGGGCAATTCGCCAAGGATCGCCTTGAACAGCGTCGTCTTGCCCGCGCCATTGCGGCCCACGAGCCCGACGCGAGCCCGGTCCGGAATGACGAAGGTGGCGCCGTCGAGGATCAGGCGCTCGCCGATGCGGTAGGTGAGGTCGTTGACGCGGAGCATGAGAGGCTTCTGGCGGCGCGCGGCAAGGGTTGCAAGGGGAGCGTCACGAGGTGAGGGCAGCAGGGTGCCGTATCCGGCGGGGGCGGAGCGCTGTAATCCGGCCGCCATGACCCTGACGCTTCTCGCCGCCCTCGTGCCGATCGCACTCCTGATAGGGCTCGGCGCGGCCCTGCGCCGCCTCGGCTTTCTCGCCGAGACCTTCTGGCCGCAGGCCGAACGCCTGGCCTACTACGTGCTGCTTCCGAGCCTTCTCCTGGACAGCCTCGCCACCGCGCGCCTCGCCGACGTGCCCGTGGGTGCGCTCGCCCTGGTCCTGGTCCTCTCGACCCTTGTGGTGGCGGGCTTGGTGCTGGCGGCACGCCCGCGCCTCGGCTTCGGTGGACCGGCCTTCACCTCCGTGTTCCAAGGAGGGGTCCGGTTCAACAACTATGTGGGGGTCTCGGCGGCGGCGGGTCTCTACGGCGCCCAGGGCATCGCGCTGGCGGCGGTGGCGAACGCCGCGATCGTGCCAACGGTCAACGTCCTCTGCGTTCTGGTCTTCGCCCGCTTCGGCACGGCGGGCCGCCCCTCGGCCCTCGGCCTCGCGCGGCAGATCGCCCTCAATCCGCTGGTCCTCGGCAGCCTCGGCGGCATCGCGCTCCAGGCCTCCGGGCTCGGCCTGCCGCCGGGACTCGAGCCGATGCTGAAGGCCCTGGGTCAGGCCTCGCTGCCGCTGGGTCTGCTCTGTGTCGGCGCCGCCCTCGATTTCGGATCGGCGCGAAGCTGGATCAGGCCGGTCGCCGTGGCGTCCCTGATCAAGTTCGGGCTCATGCCGGCCGCCACCGTGACGGCCTGCCTCGCCTTGGGGCTCAAGGGTCCGGCCGCGGTGACGGCCCTGCTGTTCCAGACCCTGCCGACCGCCTCGTCGTCCTACATCATGTCGCGCCAGCTCGGTGGGGACGCGCCGCTGATGGCAGGGATCACGGCCATCCAGACCGTGATCGCCGGGGTGGCGCTCCCCCTCGTCCTCGCCATCGTGCTGGCCTTGGCCGGACTCGGCTGAGACGCCCCCGCGGCCCCTAGTCAGGTCAGTTCCCAGGCGGCGGGATCGTTCATCAGGGCCGCGACCAGGGCGTGGTTCAGTTCGTGCCCCGTATGCGCGGCCTCGATCCGGCCGAGGATCGGGTATCCCGCCAGCGCCAGATCGCCGATCAGATCCAGCATGCGATGGCGCACCGGCTCGTCGGGCACCGTCATCCCGCCAAGGATCCGCCCGCCGACGATACAGGCGGTCGAGGAGAGGTTCGCCCCCCGCAGCAGCGGCTTGCCCAGCAGCGTGCCGTAGATCTTGGCCGGAATCGCCCATTTGGCCCGCCCGAAGCTGCGCGAGGGAGCCAACTGCTCGGTGAACACCTCCGGGGTGATCGTGCCGGACCAGTGCATGGGGTCGAAACGCGAGAGTGCGAGACGACCGGAGAGGTGGAGCGCATCCGCCGGCGCGATCCTCAACGTCCGGTGGTCCTGGCGGACCTCGACCGGCCGCAGCACCCGGATGCTGCGCAGCGGAGCGTCGGTCTCGGTCTGGCCGCTCGCGAGCAGGCCCTCGCACCAGGGCAGAGCGCCGCCATCGAAGATCGGCAGTTCCTCCGCGTCGAGGCAGACCAGCGCGTTGTCGATGCGATGGGCGTAGAGCGCGGCCAGAAGATGCTCCACGGTCCGGACCAGGGGGCCGTGGGGCGAGCGAAGGGCGGTGCAGAGCGGTTGCGTCTCGCGAAAGGTCCAGAGGGCCGGCACATCCACCGTGCGGCCACGGCCGAGGTCGCGTCGGAACACGATGCCGTGGTCGTCGCCGGCCGGCGCGACGGTGACCGTGACGCGGCGCCCGGTATGTAGGCCGTAGCCCGTCAGACGGAAGCTAGCGGACAGGGTCGCCTGCCGTTGGCGCGCACTCGCCGACGCCACGTCGTGCACGGCCTGGATCGATGGGGCGGGGGATTTGGCCGCGACGTCTTGCGTCCACCACGGCGAGGGGACTTCCGCCTCGATCCTGGATGGCCCTGGCTGACGTGTAGCGCCTGCGACTCCTCTCGATGACGCTGACCTTACCAGCACTTCTCGGCTCCCGGAGCGATCAACCGGGATTGTCATGAGACAGCGTGTTCATTTCCGGTATGCGCGTATCGTAACCCCGCGCGATCGCAAAGGCAGGTAAACTACGCGCGAGGAGAGGGCGCTTTCCTCCGCACGATCGCGGGGCCGCAGCGGACCCCAAAATCCGGCGGACCGACTTTTTGGTAGGGATGGGCCGCCGGAATGGGTTGACCCACGGGACCGGCAGCTTAACGATCACGCGCTTTAGGAGACGATACCCGTGACCGCAGGACGGCTGGCGACAATCCCCTTCTTCAAGGAGCCGGGAATAGAGCTGTCGACCTACGAGACCCGTTGCCATTGGCGCCGGTTCGATGAGAACGAAGTCCTCGTCGATTACGACGACATCTCCACCGACGTGTATTTTCTCGCCTCCGGCGAGGTCCGCATCCTCAACCGGTCGCAGTCGGGCAAGGAAGTGATCCTCGGCGAGATGCGGGGCGGCGCGTTCTTCGGCGAGCTCGCGGCCCTCGACGGGATCGGCCGCTCGGCCAACGTCACCGCCCTGACCCGCGGCGAGGTCTGCGTCGTCCCGGCCCCGATCTTCCGGCAGATGATCTTCGCCTCCGAGGCCATCGCCGACCGTCTGTTCCGGCTGCTCGCCAAGCGCGTACGCGAACTCAACACACGGTTGATGGAACACGCGCTCCTCGACCTGCGCCACCGACTCTATGCCGAGTTGCTGCGCCTGTCCGTGCCGCGCGCCGGCGGCGACGGCGAACGGGTGGTGACGCCGCCGCCTTATCACCACGTACTGGCCGCCCGCATCGGCTGCCGGCGCGAGCAGGTGACCCGCGAGTTCACCGTGATGGCGGCCGATGGCCTGATCGACCGGACAAGGGGCGCCCTCGTCATCCGCCGGCCGGACCTGCTGGAGGCGCGGGTGGCCGAAGCCTTGCGCGAGGACAATTGACGGCGCGGAACGCCGTGGTCCCGTTCCTCACCCTCCAACGGCTGACGAAGACGTTCGGCACCCATGACGCGGTGGCGGATCTCTCGCTCGACATGCCGTCGGGCGAAATCCTGTGCCTGCTCGGCCCCTCCGGCTGCGGCAAGAGCACCCTGCTTCGCCTGATCGCCGGGTTCGAGACGCCCACGGGCGGGGCGATCCGCCTCGACGGCACCGATCTCACCGGCCTCGCCCCGCACAGGCGGCCGGTGAACATGATGTTCCAGTCCTACGCGCTGTTTCCCCATCTCAGCGTCGCGCGCAACATCGCCTACGGGCTGAAAGGCCTCGGACGTTCGGCCGCCTCCGCCCGCGTGGACGAGTTGCTGCGCCTGGTGCGGATGGACGCTTTTGGGAACCGGGCGCCTGAGACCCTGTCCGGAGGCCAGCGCCAGCGTGTCGCCCTCGCACGCGCCCTGGCGCGCGAACCGAAGGTCCTCCTCCTCGACGAGCCCCTCGGCGCCCTCGACCGGGGGCTCCGCGAGGAGACCCAGGGGGAGTTGCGCGCGATCCAGCGCCGCCTCGGCACCGCCTTCATCATCGTCACCCACGACCCTTCCGAGGCCATGGCGCTCGCGGACCGGATCGGCGTCATGGACAAGGGCCGTCTCGTTCAGATCGGCCGGCCCGAGACGCTCTACGAACGACCCGTCAATCGCTTCGTCGCCGGCCTGCTGGGCGACGTGAACCTCATCCCAGGGACGGTCCAGGACGCCGACGGGGCGCTGGTGCGGGTCGAGACCGCCCTCGGTCCGGTCCTCGTCCTCGGGGAAGGCGCCCCGGCCGCCGGCGTCCCCGCGCTGGTCGCCCTGCGCCCCGAGCGCATCGGGGCTTCACCCATCGATTCGATGGCCGCCGGGGATCGCAACGCCATCGACGGGTACGTCGAGGCCTCGACCTATCTCGGCGACCGCATCCGTCTCCAGATCCGCATGGTGGACGGTACCACGATCCGCGCGACCCTGCCCGCCGGAGCCGGGATCGCCGGCGGCGCCCCGGTGCGCCTGTCCTTCGCCCCCGACGCCGCGACGGTCATGGCGGCGTGATGAAGCGGCTCCTCCCGGTTGCGCCGTATCTGTGGCTCGCCGCCTTCGTGCTGCTGCCCTGCCTCATCACCCTCAAGATCAGCCTGTCCTCGCCGGCGACGGCGCAGCCGCCCTACCTGCCGGTACTCGACTGGAGCGCCGGCATCGACGGATGGGGCGCGTTCCTCGAAGCCCTGGACTTCGCCAATTTCGAGACCCTGGCCGGCGACAGCCTGTATCGCGACGCGGCCCTGTCCTCCCTGGTCTATGCGGCCACGGCGACCGCGATCCTGGTGATCCTCGGCACGCCCGTCGCCCATGCGCTGGCCCGCTCGCCGGCCCGGCTCCAGCCGCTTCTCGTGGCCCTGGTGATCGTGCCGTTCTGGACGAGCTTCCTCATCCGCATCTATGCATGGATCGCGATCCTGAAGCCCGAGGGCCTGCTCAATGCGGGCCTCATCTGGACCGGTCTCATCGCCCGCCCCCTGGACATCCTGAATACGCCGGCGGCGGTGATGATCGGGCTGACCTATGCCTACCTGCCCTTCATGGTGCTGCCGCTCTATGCCGTGCTCTCCCGCCTCGACCCAACCCTGACGGAGGCCGCCGCCGATCTCGGGGCCTCACCGGCGCGGGCGTTCTGGACCGTCACGCTGCCGCTGGCCCGGCCCGGCATCGTCGCGGGTGCGCTCCTCTGCTTCATTCCGATGGTGGGCGAGTTCATCATCCCCGATCTCCTCGGCGGCTCGGACACGCTGATGCTCGGCCGCGTCCTGTGGAGCGAGTTCTTCTCCAACCGGGATTGGCCCCTCGCCTCGGCGGTGGCGGTGCTGCTCCTCGTCCTCATCGTGGGACCGATCGTGCTGTTCCGGGATGCCGAACGCGGGCGAGGGGAGGTCGGCCGATGAGCCGGCTCAACCGGATCAGCCTCGGGCTCGGGCTCGCCTTCCTCTACGCGCCGATCGCCGTCCTCGTCGTCTTCTCGTTCAACGCGTCGTCCCTCGTGACGGTCTGGGGCGGGTTCTCGACACGCTGGTACGGGGTACTCCTCAACGACGGCCCGCTCATCGCCGCCGCCCTCGTCTCCTTGAAAGTGGCGTCGCTCGCCGCCCTGGTGGCGACCGTCCTAGGCACCCTGGCGGCGCTGGCTCTCGACCGCAGCGGCCGCTTTACCGGACGGGGTGCCTTCACCGGCCTCGTCTACGCGCCGATGGTGATGCCGGAGGTGATCACCGGCCTGTCGCTGCTGCTGCTCTTCGTCGGGCTCGGCCTCGACCGTGGCCTCGTGACCCTGGTCATCGCCCACGCCACCCTCGGCCTCGGCTTCGTCGCCGTGGTGGTGGGCGCCCGGTTGAAGGGGCTCAACCGCTCCCTGGAGGAGGCGGCGGCGGATCTGGGAGCGGGACCCATCCGCGTCTTCGCCACCGTTACCCTGCCGCTGATCGCACCGTCCCTGGTCGCGGCGTTCCTCCTCGCCTTCACCCTTTCCCTCGACGACCTCGTCATCGCGAGCTTCGTCTCGGGGCCGGGGGCGACGACATTGCCGATGCGGCTCTACAGCCAGGTCCGTCTCGGCGTGAACCCGGAGATCAACGCCGCCTCGACGCTACTGGTCGGCGGCGTCACCCTCGTCGTACTGACGGCGTCCTTCCTCACCGGCCGCCCCTCCGCCGGCGCTCAGGGCACGTAGGCGCGCACGCGCGTCGGCAGGTCGAGCGCCCCCGTCCGCGGCCCCTGTATCGCATCGGGCGACAGGATCGAGCCGCCCCGGGAGTCGAGGTCGGAACCGCCCTCGCGCGGGATGATGCGAACGGCGACGGCATCCCAGGGGCCGTCTATGTCGAAGAGCGGCCCCTGCGCCGGGGCCGAAGACAGGGTCTGGGGTGAGACCGGCCGCAGGACGGTGTCGGTGGAGGCACGGGGTGTCAGTTCCGCCCTGGCGGCGAGGGTCCGCTCCGGCAGCGACAGGGTTCCGCGCAGCGATGCGGACAACGACGTGGTCTTCAGCATTCCATCCGTGATCTCGCCGATCCCGTCGACGAAGCGCAGGATCACCCCCGCGCGTTCGAAGGGCGTACGGCCGTTCCGGCGGACCAGGGCGCCATCGGCGGCGACGCCGTTGCGGTGGATCACGTCGGCGAGGTCGAGGCCGGCGAGGGTGCCGTTCTCCATGGCCAAGGACGAACGTCCGTTGAGGTGAGCGATCAGCCCGGCGGCGGTACGGCCCGATCCCTCCAGGGTGAACTGCCCCTGGGCGTTGCCCAGGATCCAGCCCTCCTGCCCGACATCGACCAGGAGGGCGCCAAGATCGAGCTGGTCGAAAGCCCCCTGCGCGCGCAGTTCGGTCTCGCCGCGATCGGTGGCGGAGGTGGTGAGGCCGAACCGCCCCTTGACGAGGCCGCCCCTCACCAGCGCGCGGACGAGAGAGCCCTCCACGCTGCCGTCGCGCACCAGCAGGCTGGATGCGAGATCCTCCATCACCACCGGGCCGAGGCGGGCACTGCCCGCCGAGAGACGCAGGTCGAGGTCGCCGCCGGTGAAGGGCCGCAGGGCCAGGCTCTGCCGGCTCCAGCCGTTGGCGTTCAACGTGTCGTCCGAGCCGAAGACCCGGACCAGGGTGGCCAGAACGGGGGCGAGGTTCAGGCTCTCCGCCGCCAGGGTCGCCTGCAGGGCCGGGCGGCCCTGGCCGAAGCTGATCGAGCCGGCACCTTCCAGGCTGTTGTCACCGAGCCGCAGACGCATGGTCGGCAGGAGCAGGTTGCGGCCCGAACTCTCGAACGTGCCGTCGACGGCGAAGGTATCGAGGAAGGGCGACAGGGCGATGTCCGTCCCCGCCCAGGCCAAGGTCTCGCGCAGGGAACGGGTCTGCAGGCTGCCCTGGCCGCGAAGCGACACCCCGTCGGAGAGGCTTCCGCTTCCCTCCGCCGTCATCTGGCCCGCGGGCCAAGTCGCGCTGGCGGAGAACGGGGATTCACGGCCCGCGAACAGCTCGTCCAGACGAACCCCGGAGAGGGAGAACCGGGTGGGAGTCTCGTTCCAGACGAAGTTTCCCGCGACGTTGGTCTGCGAACTCCAGAACGGCCAGGCGAGGACCAGATCGACGTCGCTGGCGGTCTGGGCACTGCCGTCGCGGGGATCGCGCCCCACCAGGGTCGCATCCGTGAGGCTGATGCGACGGGGACGCGACGCGCCGCCCTCGGTCAGGCGCGCCTTCAGCCGGCGGAACGGCTCGACCCAGCGCCGATCCCCGTCATCGACGGGGAGGGTGATCGTGGTGCGCTCGAGGGAGAGGGTGTCGATCTCGATGCGGCCGGCGAGGAGGGCGCGGATGCCGAGCTTGAGGGTGAGCGTTCCGCCCTCGGCGAGAAGCGGCCCGTCGACCGTCCCGGCGCTGAGACGGACTCCCTCGAAATCCAGCCTTGGAATGGGAAGCAGGGCGATGCCCGCCCGCCCCTCGGCCGTCATCGCGATCCCGTAATTGGTCGCCAGCGCCTTGCCGACGCCCCGCGTGAGGCGCGCGGAGGCCACGGACCAGGGCAGGCAGGCAGCGATCAGGGCGAGGACGAGGCTGCCGATACAGACGGCCGGCAGGAGGCGACGGAGCGGCATGTTTCTCCCTATCGGAGCAAAACCGCAACGCGCGGTCCCGCGCGCGGCCTCGCCCAGCCGCTGCGGTCGATCTTCGAAAACCTGCCCCCCGTTTCATTCCATAGCGAGCCGGACGGGGTTTGTCTGCCATGCATCATTTCTCCGCAGTGGAGGATTCGGAAACGGGCTCTCGTCCTTGGAGCCGACCTTCCCCGACGGCTCAACCTGCTACAGGTCTCGTGACCCTTATCCTTTCCACCACGATGTTCTCCCGCAGGATCTTGCCGAAACGCCATGTCCTGGCGCAGAGCATGTTCTGGCGCAAAGACAGGACAGACGGACGCGGCCCTCCCTTGTCGATCCGAGCCCCGCGTGAGCCGGGCCGGGGAGGCGGGATTGGCTCGCGTTTCGCAGGGCAGCCCGAAACGGCGCCAGGAACCAGATTTCGGGAGGAAGGCTTGAGATGAAGAAGGTATATTCCGACGCCACGCAGGCGGTCGCCGGCTTGCTCAAGGACGGCATGACGATCATGGCCGGCGGCTTCGGCCTGTGCGGCATCCCCGACGAGCTGATCGACGCGATCCAGGCGTCAGGGGTCAAGGATCTCACCGTCATCTCCAACAATGCCGGCATCGACAATGTCGGCCTCGGCAAGCTCCTGCAGACCCGCCAGATCGCCAAGATGATCTCGTCCTATGTCGGCGAGAACAAGGAATTCGCCCGCCAGTATCTCGGCGGCGAACTCGCCATCGAGTTCAACCCCCAGGGCACCCTGGCCGAGCGCATCCGCGCCGGCGGGGCGGGCATCCCGGCCTTCTTCACCAAGACCGGCGTCGGAACCCTCATCGCCGAGGGCAAGGAGGTGCGCGAGTTCGACGGCGAGGATTACGTGATGGAGCGCGGTCTCTTCGCCGATCTCGCCATCGTCCATGCCTGGAAGGGCGATACCGAAGGCAATCTCGTCTACCGGAAGACCGCGCGCAACTTCAATCCGATGATGGCCACCGCCGCCAAAGTGACGGTGGCCCAGGTGGAACATCTGGTCCAGCCGGGCGAGATCGACGGCGACGCGATCCATACGCCGGGCATCTTCGTCAAGCGCATCATCCACGTGGCGATCCGCGAGAAGAGGATCGAGCAGCGCACCACGCGCAAGCGTGGCGAGGCCGCCACCTCTTCCGCCGCCGTCTGACATCCTAGGGAGACACCACCATGGCCTGGACCCGCGAACAGATGGCGGCGCGCGCCGCCAAGGAGCTGCGCGACGGCTACTATGTGAACCTCGGCATCGGCATTCCGACCCTGGTCTCGAACTACATTCCCGATGGCATGTCGGTGCAGCTGCAATCCGAGAACGGCATGCTCGGCATGGGGCCTTTCCCTTACGAGGGTGAGGAAGACCCCGACCTCATCAATGCCGGCAAGCAGACGATCACCGAATTGGCGACCACGAGCTATTTCTCGTCCTCCGATTCCTTCGGCATGGTCAGGGGCGGGCACATCAACCTGTCGATCCTCGGCGCCATGCAGGTGGCGGAGAACGGCGACCTCGCCAACTGGATGATCCCCGGCAAGATGGTGAAGGGCATGGGCGGCGCCATGGATCTCGTGGCCGGCGTGAAGAAGGTGGTGGTGGTGATGGAGCACACCGCCAAGGGGAAGGACGGATCGGAAAGCCCGAAGCTCCTCACCGCCTGCGACCTGCCGCTGACCGGCACCGCCGTCGTCGACATGGTGATCACCGATCTCGGCGTCTTCACCATCGACAAGAAGGGCGATGGCGGCATGGTCCTGGTCGAGCTCGCCGATGGCGTCACCGAGGAGGAGATCCGCTCCAAGACCCAGGGCGCCTTCACCGTGGCGCTGAACTGAGACCCTGTTTGAGTTGTTTTTCCAAGGCTTTACCTCATCCTGAGGTGCCGCATGGCGGCCTCGAAGGAGGCTTCCAGGGATCACGCGACCACTGGAGGGCGCCTTCGAGGCCCGCTGACGCGGGCACCTCAGGATGAGGGAATCTGATTGGAGGATCGGCTTCGGCGGGAAAATCCGCCGAAAAATCCAATCAAAGATGCACTCCGAAAGCGCCGCGGCCCGACCCCGACGATCCAACATGAAAGGGCTCCCGCCGCATTCGCAGCGGGAACCCTTTCCGCGACGGGAGCGGTCTTTCCGCGTGAGCTCTAAGCCCTCGCGGCCGGTGGTTCCTGAAACCGGACCGGGAACGGGAAGGCAGCCCGCAGAGGTTTCGTATCGAGGGGGGAGGGCGGCAGCACGCAGGCTCGGCGCTCGAGCCAAGCCACGTCGCCGAACGTGCGGGGAAGTTCGAAGGCGTCGTCGGAGAGACCCACCGATTGCTTGTAGTCCCGCATCTTGAAGGAATCCTTCGCCTCTTTCTTGCCCTCCGACAGCCGCGCCGATTGGGCGGGGACACCATAGGCATGCGCTACGATGAGGCCGTGCAGCGAGGTGGTGACGATCTCGTCGCAGGAGAGGATCTCGCGGATCACCCGCTCGATGTCTTCGAACGACACGGCGAGGAGCGAGATGACCTTGACGTGGTCGGCGCCCACCGCCTCCACGGCCTTGCGGATCCGCGCTTCCTGCAGGACGTGCGCGATGATGCCGACCTTGTGAGTCTTCTCCACCGCAGGCGCGTAGAGCTCGGGCAGCAGGATGGCGGCATCGCCGTAGATTTCGGGGCATTGCCCACCGGCGGCCAGGACGGCGTCGCGCGAGAGCGGGCCGCGAACCGCCGCATAGATCGCGGTCGGGCAGATGTCGTCGGTGCTGCGGGGCATGCCGGTCCCCCACAAATGCATGCCGGGCCGGGCGAACTTGGCGATGCTGCCGATGCAGAGCCCGTCCGCCTGTTTCGAATTGTACCACCGGGGCATGACGCCGAAGGCATGCCAGAGCACGTAGGGCGTCAGGATATCGCCGAAATTCCCCGGGAACGGACTGCGCATCCACCAGATCTTCGGACGAAACCGCTCGTCGAGCCCGGCCTCCGCCGCGATGTCGTCGAGGGTGAGCAGGGAGTGATACGCTGCGACCAGGGCGCCCCATTTCTCGACGGACTGGCCCAGCAACTCGGCTTCCAGTTGGAGGAAGGCGTCCCGCTCTCCATTGCGAAGGAAGGTCAGGAACGTCTTCTCGGCAATAGCCTCTTCATCAATCGCCAATGTTCGCCTCTCCCTACAGAGCCGGCTCGGGATCCGGAGCCGCTTCTCGGAAAAATGCGACGCGGCGACAAAGACTTAAAACGCCTCGTCATCCAGCGGTCGCCGGTGGCTTATCTCAGGGCGCAAAGCCCCTGTCGAGGCGATTCATCGTGCTTCCCACCCATGCCGCGTCGTCCGGCCGGTCAGCCACAACCCGCCATTTGGGACAGACGCTCTACGCGGCGAGGCCCATGAAGGCCCGCATCGGCGCTGCATCGGCGCGGAGATCGGCGGCCTGCCCCTCGTAGACGACGTGGCCGTTGTTGAAACCGTAGACACGCTGGGCGAAGCTCAGCACCGCCGCAACGTTCTGCTCCACCACGACGATCGTCCGGCCTTCCTGCGCGAGGCGTCGGGTCAAGGCGATCAGGTCCTGGACGATGAGGGGGGCCAGGCCCTCGAACGGCTCGTCGAGGAGGATGATCCGGGGATCGCGGATGAGCGCCCGGGCGATCGAGAGCATCTGCTGCTCGCCACCCGACAGGGTGCGCCCCCGCGACGTGCGGCGCTCCTTCAATCGCGGAAAAACCTCCCAGATCCGGTCGAGGGACCATGGCTTCTGTGCGGTCAGGCGGGCGACGCGCAGGTTCTCCTCCACCGTGAGAGTGCCGAAGACGGCGCGCTCCTCCGGGACGAGCTGCATCCCGACACGCGCGATCTTCTCGGGCCGCAGGCCGTGGATCGGCTTGCCGTCGAGACGGATCGTCCCGCTGCGCGGAGACAGGGCGCCCATCAGCGTCCGGAGCGTCGTCGTCTTGCCCGCGCCGTTGCGGCCGAGAAGCGCCACGACCTCGTTTTCCTCGACCCGGAGCGACACGTCGAACAGGACGTGCGAATCCCCGTAGAGCGTGTTGATGCTCTCGACCTCAAGCAGGCTCATTCATGGCTCCCCGGATGCGAGTGGCCTCGCCGGTCCCGTCCTCGTCCGGTCCCGTGCCGAGATAGGCTTTGCGCACGGCGGGATCGCGGCGCACATCCTCGGCCGGTCCATCCGCGAGGAGGTGCCCGTCGCTGAGGACGGTGACCTGCTCGGCGAGGTCGAAGACGGCATCGAGATCGTGTTCGACGATGAGGATCGTGCAGGACCGTCCGATCCGCCGGATCAGCGCGCAGGTCGCGACCCGTTCGGAGGGACTCATCCCCGCGAGCGGTTCGTCGAGGAGGAGGACGTTGGGGCTCGTCGCCAGCGCCATCCCGATTTCGAGGCGGCGCTTCTCGCCGTAGGCCAGGATGCTGGCGCGGGTTTCCGCCCGCGGGCCGAGATCGAGGATGGCCAGCATGGTCTCCACCTGCTCCTCCACCTCCGCCCGCCCGACCGAGGGGGCGAGGAGATCGAGGCGGAACCTGCCGCGCGCCCGGGCGAGGGCGGCCACCCGCAGGTTCTCCCGCACCGTGAGGTTGAGGAAGAGCTGGTTGAGCTGGTTGCTCTTGGCGACGCCCAGCTGGGCGGCGCGGGTCACCCCCGCCCCCGTGAGCCGCTCACCGAACAGCAGGACCGAGCCGGCACTCGGGCTCACCTCGTCGGAGAGCATCTTGAAGAGGGTGCTCTTGCCGGCGCCGTTCGGGCCGATCACCGCATGGATCGATCCTCGCCGGACCCGGAAGCTGACCCCGTCCACGGCCTTCAAGCCTCCGTAATGGCGGGCGAGATCCTGAGCCTCCAGGGCGATCTCCGCATGCGACGCGCGGCCGTCGATGGCCGGCCGGGGCATGGGCAGCGCGACCTCGGCCGGGACTTCGAGAGTGACCGCGCCGGTCGCCGCCTCCATCGCCTCGGTGCGGGCCTCGGCGGCACGCAGGAACGCCGCATCGCGACGACGCTCCCAACGATGCAGGATCTCGCCGCAGATGCCGCGGCGCAGGCCCATCACGAGACCGATGAAGGCGACCCCGAGAATGAGCTTCCAGAGAGGACCCAGGCCGGGGATGAGCTGAAGGTTGTCCCGCAGCCAGAGCCAAAGCGCCGCCCCCATCAGGGGGCCGACGAGGGTGCCGACCCCGCCGACGATGGTCTGCACCACGAGCTGGCCCGACGTCTCGAGCGCGAAGGCGTCCGGCGGCATGTAGCTCTGGAAGGAGCCGAGCATCGCGCCGGCGAGGCCCGCATAAAGCGCCGCGATGGTGAAGGCCGCGAGCTTGTAGGCGGGGACGTCGTGGCCGAGCATGGCCACGCGGGGCGTGTTCTCCTTGATGGCTTTCAGGATCAGGCCCACCGGCGACCGCACGATGCGCCGGGCCAGCACGAACCCGAGGAAGAAGGTCGCGGCCAGCAGCGCATACATCGGCAGGCCCGCCGTGATCCGGAGGGCGCCCTCGCCGAAGCCGATCACCGGCACGGGCACCCCGGCGATCCCGTTCTCGCCGCCCGTGTAATCCGACAGCGACGAGTTCTGGATGAAGTAGGCCATCTGGCCGAAGGCCAGGGTGATCATGGCGAAGTAGATACCGATCCGCCGCACGGCGAGCCAGCCGACGGCGATGCCGAACAGGCCGGCGGCCAGCGTGCCGATGAGGAAGGCGAGCCAGACGCTCTGGATCGTCCCCGAGACCAGCAGGTAGGCGGCGACGAAACCGCCGGCCCCGTAGAAGGCCGCCTGCCCGAAGGAGAGCAGGCCGGCGAGCCCGAAGAGGATGTCGAAGCCGAGGCCGAACAGGGCCCAGTTCAGCGCCCGCGACAGCAGGTCGTGGGAGAAGCCGAGCGGGGGCAGGAGGACGGGGGCGGCGACGAGAACGACGAAGAGAGCGAGCTCGGGCAACAGCGCCCGGAGGGGGCCGCGTGTCATCAGACGCGTCCCTCCGTACCGAACAGGCCCTGCGGCCGCGCCACGAGGACGAGGGCCATCAGGCCGTAGAGCATGACTTCCGAGTAGGCGGAATCGAAGGCGCTGGTGAGGCTGATGATCTCGCCCGCGATGAGTCCGCCGACGATGGCGCCGGGAAAGGATCCGAGGCCGCCGAGCACGATGACCACGAAGGACTGCACCATGAAGCTCGCGCCCATGTCGGGCGTCACCGCCACCACGGGGGCGTAGAGCATGCCGGCGAGGCCGACGGCGACGATGCCCACCGCGAAGACGAGCAGGAAGGTCCGCCGCACGTCGATGCCGAGGATGCCGACCATGCCGGCATTCTCGATGCCGGCCCGCACCACGAGGCCGACCGAGGTCCGGTAGAGCACGAGGTAGAGGCCCACGAGGAGCGCCGCGACGATGCCGATGAGCTGCAGGCGATAGGTCGGGTAGATCATAAACCCGAGCTTCGTCGCGCCGGTGCCCCAGGAGGGCACCGGAACCCGTTGGCTGTTGCCGCCGAACCCGGCCCGCAATCCCTCGACCAGGACGATGCCGATCCCGTAGGTGACGAGGATCTGGTCCTCGTCCGGCCGGGCGTAGAAGTGGCGGATCACGAGCCGCTCCATCGTGAAGCCGATGATGAGCATGATGGCGCAGCCGCCGAGCATGGCGAGCACGAAGGAGTGCGTGGCCTGCATCATCACGAAGGCCGTGTAGGCGCCGACAGCGAACAGCGCGCCATGGGCGAAGTTCAGGACGCCGAGCGTCCCGAGGATGATGGTGAGCCCGCTGGAGACGAGAGCCAGCAGACTGCCGAGGGCGAGGCCGTTGAAGGCCTGGGAGAGGAGGACGGCGGTGCTCGGCATGACGGCGCGCCTCAGCTGTAAGGGCCGAGCTTGCACCCGAACAGGTCGGGCGGGTTCATCACGGTCTCGCCGTCCACGAGGTCGACGACCTCGTAGAAATCCTCCGGCCCCTTCATGGCCGAGGGCGCCTTGCCGCGCAGGATCGGGATCGGCCGGACCATCTGGTGGTCCTCGGCGCGGAAATAGACGCGGCCGATCGTGGTCTCGTAGGGCTGCGCCTTCGAGCCCTCCATCACCTTGATGATGTCGACGGGGTTGAAACCGCCCGCCCTCTCCACCGAGAGCGCCCAGAGATAGGTCTGCATGTAGGCGATGTGGGCGCCCCAGCGCGGGCGATAGGCGTTCCGGGCGAGGAAGGCCTCCACGAACGTCTTGGCGAGGGGGAATCGATCCTGCAGCGTCCACCAGAAGTCGCAGGAGCCGTAGACGCCCTGCATCAGTTCCGGGCCGACCTCCTTGTCCTGGAACGAGGACAGGTTCGGCACCACGAGCTTCATGCTGGACAGGACCCCGAATTGCTCGGCCTGCTTCGTGGAGGCCACGGCATCCGAGCCGAAGCAGATGTTGACGAAGACGTCGGCGCCGCTGTTGGCGATGTTGAGAAGCGCCGAGCTGTAATCGGCCGTCCCCAGGGGGACCGTCTCCTTCAGGACCTGCGTCCAGCCTTGCTCCTTCGAGAACTTGGAGAAGGAATCGTAGACCGTCTGGCCGTAGGTGTAGTCGGGAACGAGGAAGGCGGCCTTGAGCGTCTTGCCGAGCGCCTTGGCGACGACGGGGGCGAGGGCCTTGGCGGCCATGTAGGCGTTCTGCTGCGAGCGGAAGCCGTAGCGCTGGCAGTTCTTGCCGGTGACGTCGTTCGAGCCGGCGATGCCGACCATGTAGAGGACCTTGTCGCGGCTCGCGAGCTCCTCGAGGGCGATGGCCTCCGCACTGCTCACGGAGCCCTGGAACATGATGGCCTTGTCGCGCTGGATGAACTGCGTCGCGGCCTGGACCGCCACGTTGGGCTTGCCCTCCGTATCGGCGATCTTGTGGCGGATCTGGCGGCCCAGGACGCCCTTGCCCTTGAGCCCCCATGCGGCGGGGATCTCGCCGCCCGCGTTGATCTGTGCGATGGCGAGTTCATAGCCGAGCTTCAGGTCGCTTCCATCGCCGGAAAAGACCCCGGTGAGCGGCATGTTGAGGCCGATGAAGACCGAATCCGCGCCGACGCCGCCCGGGAACGTTCCGATCTGTGCCGGACTCTGGGCGAAGGCTCCACGAAGATCCGGCAGCATCAGTCCGGCGGCACCTCCGAGGATGAGCTTGCGACGGTCGATGGTCATGGCACATCTCCATTCTGGGTGGTTGAAGCGAAGGATCGGAGGCGGAGGATCGGGGCGGACTTCCGGTTCGGAAGCTTACGCGCCGTTCGCCGGAGGGGCCGGGGGCTCGGATGCGGCAGCAAGCTCCGGGCCGTCGCGGAACCGGGCGGGAACGAGCCGCTGGCGGTTCACGCCGAGGTCGAACACATCGAAGCGGTTGTAATAGCCGACCACGTCGTGGAACTGCTTGGGCTCGATGCAGGCGTCGAGGTCGATCTCCGCATAGAGGATCCCCTCCTCCTGCAGCGCCTCGCCGATCTGCGCCCCCGTGGGATCGACGAAGAACGAGGCGGCGCGCGGCGTCCCGTCGAGGACTTCGGCGGCGCCGGGATCGCGGGCGGCGAGGAAATCGTAAGCCTTGCCGTCCAGCATGCCCGCCGTCACGAGGCCGAAGACCTTGGCCTCGAAGCAATGGGCGCTGGCCCGCAGGCGGTTGGCCGCCAGGTTGTCGTAATTGCCGCCCCCCTTTGGTCGCCGCGTCGGCCAGACCGGGGGCCAGGACGAGATGTGGAACTGCTCGCCCTGCGCCATCAGGGCATAGCGTGCCAGCGGGTTGGTGTTCTCGCCGCAGATGAGCTGGCCGATACGCCCGATCCCGGTCTCCACGACCTTCAGCCCGGCGCCGTCGCCCGGGGCCCAGATGAGCTTCTCGTAATAGGTCGGCATCAGTTTGCGATGATGGTTCAGGATCGCGCCATCCGCGCCGATGATGAGATTGGCGTTCCACAGGCAGCCGACGCTCACGGGCGAGCGCTCGCTGAGCCCCAAGGACACGACGATGCCCGCCTTCTGCGCCGCCTGACGGATGCGCCCGATCTCCGGCCCGTCGACCAGGACGGATTGCTCGACCATGAGGGCGAAGAGATCGTGGTTGTCGATGGGAGCCGAGAGCGCCGCCCAGACCGGAAAGGCCGGGATGAAGGTCTCCGGGAAGGCGACGAGGCCCGCCCCCGCCCGCGCCGCCTCGTGGATCAACGAGACCGCCTTGTCGGTGGTGGCGGCGGCGTCGAGGAAGACGGGGGCAGCGTGGATCGCCGCGGCCTTGAAGCGTGGAAGCATGAATTCACCCTTTCGTGAACCAGCCTAGCCGGCGCCCGGCGCGCGCGAAGTGGGCAAATCTGCAAGGCGCCTTGCGGAAGGGACCCGGCGTCGGCGGCGACCAAATGGCCGGGCTTGGCGCGAGTCTTGCCAAAAGATCCCCATGGCTGCGCTCGATCTGCTCGACTGGGATGACCTGAAAGTCTTCCTCAACGCCGCCAGGGGCGGCAGCCTCGCCGGGGCGGCCAAGCGCCTGAGGGGCGATCAATCGACGGTGAGCCGCCGCCTCGCCCATCTGGAGAGTGCGCTGGGCATCGCGCTCTTCGAGCGCGTGCCGTCAGGGCTTCGCCTGAGCGAGCCGGGCCAGCGCCTCCTCGGACATGCCGAGCGGGTCGAGAGCGCGGTCATCGCCATGGGCGAGGAGGTTTCTCCCTCGGCAGCACAGGCCAGCGGGCGGGTGCGGCTCGTGACGATGGAGGGCATCGCCTCGCTCTACCTCGCCGAGCGTTTCATGCGCCTGCGTGAGACCCACCCGGATCTCGCAATCGAACTCGTCACCTCGTCCCAGACCGTCTACGTCAACCGGCGCGAGGCCGACCTCTTCCTGAGCTTCTTCAAACCGCCGGGCCAGGGGCTGGTCTCCGAACAGGTGGGACGCTTCCGGCTCGGCCTCTACGGCGCCCCTGCCTACCTCGCCCGGGCCGGCATGCCGCAGAGCGTCGACGATCTGCGCCATCACGCCTTCGTCTCCTACATCAGCGACCTCATCCAGGTGGATTGCGTCCGCTGGCTCGACGACGTCGTGCTCGACCGTCACATCGTGTTCCATTCCAACAGCATGATCGCCCAGAAGAACGCCGCCGCGGGCGGTCTCGGCCTCGTGCTTCTGCCGAGCTTCGCCGTGAAGGCGCGCGACGACCTCGTCCCCGTGCTCCATGAGACCGCCTCGACCAGTCGCGATCTCTGGCTCAACGTGCATACGGACCTGCGCTTCTCCCCCCGCATCCAGGCGGTCACGGGGTTCCTGAAGCGGCTGTTCCGCGCCGATCCATCGCTGCAGGTCGGGATGCCGTCACCGTCACTTCCCTGCCTCCGCACCCTTGCCCCGGATGGGTTGCAACATGCGGGATGAGCGCGCCCGGTGGACCCGACGGAGGCGGCCCGCCAAAAAAAGGGAGGGGGGACGTCACTGGTCGCAATCTCAAAAAATGCAATTTATAGCTTAATCCGTGGGGAAGCGTCTGACATCGCACGTCCGAGGGAGCGACCCACAAATAAAATCTCGCCTGCCTCCCTCATATGAGGGATGACAAACCGAAATCATCCCTCGAGCAGAGATCGAGCCATGATCCCCGATCTGTTGAAAATCGAGAATTTCCCACGTCGGTCAATCAGTTATCATGGGGATGGAAAAATATTGGTCCGCCCCGTAACGTGGACTAGCAACCATCGGAGCGTGCGAGAATTATGGACATGCACGTTTCGTTGTGGAAACAATCGCTATAAGGCATGCGTGGATGAGTTCGCGGCGCTTGCAGCTTTTGGCGAGTCGCCATGATGGCTACTTAAGTAGTTGGACGAGGGAATGCGGACCTTGGAGATTTCCCCTCGCCTTGCAGGCCTGTCCGCTCGTGAGGCAAATCAGGCCGGCCCCGTCCCTGTAGCGTCGAAGACGTAGCAAGCGTCGGACACAATAATACTGAACAAAGCTGCATTGGGGAGCAAATCGTGTCGCTCAATAGCCGTTTCTTCGGCGTTTTGGATCGCATGGGTTGTGGCGCTCTGCTTCTGGATTCCGACGGGGATGTGGTGGAATCCAATCAGGCGGCTATCCGAGCCATCCAGGAATTCAACGACGAGGAAACGCCCAAGTCCGTGGACCTGAGGGCCGGCTTCAAGAACGTGCTCGAAGCGGGGGGAACACGGTTCCGGCACAGGTCCGAGTCGTGGATCATGGTGCCTCGCCAGGGAAAGCGCTCGCTGGCCATTCATGCCATGCCCGCTGGCGATGAGACGGATGCTTACGGCTATACGCTCGTGACGATTGTCGATCTGAACGAGAACCCGGACCCTAGCAACGAGGTCATGCAGAAGATGTTCGGCCTTACGCAGACCGAGTCCAGTATCGCCAAGCAGATTTGCTTTGGAAAGACACTCGCGGAAATCGCATCCGACAAACGCATCACGTTGTGGACCGTGCGGACACATCTGGCGTCGATCTTCTCGAAGACGCAGACGCGGCGCCAATCCGATCTGATGTCGCTTCTCCATCGGATCACCGCGATCGCGTGAAGCGGCCTACAGCCTGCGGCCACAACCGACCTGAAGTGGCGTCATTCCGACATGACGCGTCGGCTCACGAAGCTCCCGCTGCGCCATCGTGCCCGGAGCCGGAAGCGGTGGTGAGGGTGAGCGTGGCACTCCCCAACGCCCGGTGGTCGCATGGCAATCCGCCCCGGCGCTTGAAATCGATCGAGACACCCTGCCGGGAACCGATTGAGGCGGCGGCACACTCCACCTAAAAGCGGGGCTCGTCGCACCGTCGCGCCCATCGCAAGTGGAAAGCTCATGAGCAGTCTGAAATTCGGGACCAGTGGCCTGCGCGGATTGGTGACCGACCTCGTGGGATGGCCGAGCTACGCCTATGCCAGCGCGTTCTTCCGCTCGATCGCCGCGACGACCGGCGGCAGCCGCGACGTCGTGATCGGCCGGGACTTGCGCGACAGCAGCGAGGGGATAGCAGGGACGGTGGCCGCCGCCGCGGCGGGAGCCGGCTTGACCGTGTTCGATTGCGGCGCCTTGCCGACACCCGCCCTCGCGCTGGAAGGCTTCCGGCGCGGGGCCTGCGCCGTCATGGTCACCGGCAGCCACATTCCGTCGGATCGCAACGGCCTGAAATTCTATCGGCCCGACGGCGAGATCACGAAAACCGACGAGGTCGCGATCCTCGCCGCCCTGGGCGACATCTCTAGGGTCGGCGACATGCCGCCGACTGACGCCGCCACGCCGGAACCGGGGGCGATCGACCGCTACCGCCAGCGCTACACCGAGGCGTTCCCGTCCACCATCCTGGCCGGCCAGAGGATCGCGGTCTATCAGCAGAGTTCCGTGGCGCGCGATCTCCTCGCCGACGTGCTGGCCGCCCTCGGGGCCGAGGTCGTGGCTATCGGCCGCTCCGACAGTTTCGTGCCCATCGACACGGAAGCCCACCGCCCCGAAGACATCGCGTTCATCCGCGACGCGATGGCATCGGGCGGCTTCGACGCGCTGGTGACGACCGATGGCGATGCGGACCGGCCGCTGCTCGCGGACGCCGCCGGTCGGATCGTCCGGGGCGATGTCCTCGGGCTGATCACCGCACGCTATCTCGGTGTCGACACGGTCGTCGTCCCCGTCACGGCGGGCTCGGCCATCGAGCATGCGGGCGGCTTCCGGCGCGTGCTGCGCACCAAGGTCGGCTCGCCGTTCGTCATCGCGGGGATGGGCCTGGCGCAGAAAGACGGAGCCACGAGCGTCGTCGGTTTCGAAGCCAATGGCGGTTTCCTCCTCGGTTCGGACATTGCCGTCGGCGACAGGATCCTCGCGGCCCTGCCCACGCGCGATGCGATCCTTCCGATCGTGGCGACCCTGGCGGCGGCACGGGACGCCGGCCTGACGCTCGCCGAACTCGTCGTTTCCCTGAAGGTCGGCGAGACCGCCAGTGACCGCCTGCCCGAAACGCCTGCGGAGAAGAGCGGCGCCTTGCTGCGCCAGCTCGGCCGGGAGACCTTCCGCGCGGATTTCTTCCGCCCGCTCGGCACGCCGCAATCCGTGGACGAACAGGACGGTGTCAGAGTCGAACTCGACGGGGGACGCACGATCCACTTCCGTGCATCCGGCAATGCGCCCGAGCTGCGTTGCTACGCGGAGGCGGGGACGGCCGCCGACGCGGAGAAGATGGTCCGCTGGGGACTGGCCGCGGCGGCGGCGGCGATGAACGACGCAGCCGGGCGGGTCTAGCACCGGCTCGGTGAGCCAGGCCCCTCGGTCGACGCGGCCCTTCGGACCGCTCGGTTGAGGAGGAAATTCGCCTGCGGCCCGGTCTCGTCGGATCGGGCCTCGCACGCTCGCGTGTCGTCACGCCCGAAAGCGGCCGCCGGCGGCAAATACGGCGCGCGGGCGTTCGAATCCCGCGATGCTCTCAACCACCCCGTGTCGTCAGCGGTTGTCTCAGCCGCCCGGTCCGGGCACGATGGAGGACTGCCGGACCTGTGCGGGTCCGCATTGGCATTTGGAGCGTCGCAGGTTTTCGGCCGCACAACCAGCGATCACTTTTGCGAAACCCGCGTAGCGCCATGAGCGCGCGCCGCGCGTCGTAGGAGATGCAACCCTGCCCGTCGTCCCATCCATTTCGGCACGTCCGCTATCCCCCGGCGCGCCCCTCGTCTTCGCCGCCCCGCTTCGCTTCACCCATCGACTCGCCGGCATCGCCTGGATGCACCGACCTCGCTCGGCGGCATTCCGGCGGCGTATCCTGACGGTCGGACTACCCGCGCTATGGTTCTTCGCCCTGCTCGGCTTCGTCTCGACCTGGGCGACGGAGGGTGGCCGTAAAGGCAAGACCATGTCCGGGTTTCTGCAGGACCTCCCCGACCTGTCGCTCTGGCCGCTGGCCGCGCTCCTCGCGGTCGTGACACTCGCCTGCCTCACCCTTCACGCGGCCTACCCGTGGCTGCTGCAGCAGCGGCTCGTCGCCGCGATCGGCCCCCCCGGCGAAGACACGCCCGTGCCGATGACCTACCGCTTCGACGATGCCGGGATCACGCAGACGAGTGCGGATCTGGAGGCTTTCCTGCCCTGGCATCTCATCAAGGGGCTGGACGAGGACCGTCTCCACCTCTTCGTCCTGACGGATGTCGAGGGCGAACCCATCGTCCTCGCCAAGGCCGATCTCACGACGGCGCAGGCCGACGGCGTTCGGGCCTGGACCGCCGCCGGGCGGCCCTTGTCGCCCCACCCGCCCGACGACACCGATCCCTTCGCCGACGAAGCCGGGGATGCGGTGCGCATCGCCTTCACGCTCACGGCGGAGGATCGGGCGGCGCTCGTGACCAGGACCCTCGACCGGCCGGCGATGCGGCGAGCACGGATGCGCGGGGCAGTGCTGCTCTTCGTCGGTCTGAGCCTGCTCGTTCCCGGCATCGTCGCCTTCGTCTGGGCGGTGGACCCCTACCGCGTCCCGTTCTCCATCGCGTTCCCGCTCTTCCTCGAGATGGCGGGAACCGATTTCCTGAAGCCGGCCATAGGGGCCGCGGCGGTGGTCCTGCTCGTCCTCGCGCTCGGTCCCTGGAACCGTCGCTGGGCGGCGCGCGAGCTCGGACGGGATCTCGCGAGGGAGGCACGGCCCGGCACGTCCTATGCCCATGCCGACGCCCGGGGCCTCTCGGTCGCCCAAGGAGGAGCCTGGGCACGCCTCGGCTGGACGAACTTCCGGGGCTGCGAGCGCCTGGGCGAGCTCATCGTCCTGCCGATGCGCTGGGGCAGCGTATTGCCACTCCCGACACGCGCCTTCGATCCGGACGCACTCGCCCGTTTCGAGGCGCTCGCGGCGCGCCATCTGCTTTCGGACGGCGGACCGTCATGAGCCGTGCTCCGAAACGCCGCTCCGGCTGGCTCGCCCTCGCATGCGTGTTCCCGGCACTGACCGTCGCGGGAGCGGCCTGGGGCGGGGAGACCGCGAGGACACGGACGGTCCGTCTGGACCAGGGCTTCGTCATCGATATCCCGGAGGGATGGACCCTGGAAGATCCCGCCGAGGCGACCGGTGACGCCACGGGCCGGATGACCGTGCGTCTCGTCTGCGGCACGCTCTCCTGCAAGCGCACCCTGGAGGTCTGCACCCTGTTCCTGAGACGCGATCCCGTCGGAGACGACGGCGACGACACGGCCCGTCTCGACGGGCTCTACGCCTCGCCCACCTCCCGCTACACCCGCATCCGCAGCGCCCTGAAAAGCACGAGCAAGGACGCGACGTTGCGCGGCGAATTCGGCAAGGTGCGGTTCGGGACACGCCTCTGGTACGCCGTGGAGACACAGGCCGCGAACCGCTTCAAGTCTGGGCTGTTCGCCGCGACGGTGATCGACGGTCGCTATCTCGGGGCGATCTGCAAGACCTGCGAGACGGGCGAGATCCGTCACGAAGCCGCCCGCGCGCTGCTCGGGAGTGCGAGACGTTCGGAATAGGTCCGGCCGACGGGAAGCATCGGCTCCCGGCCCGTTCCAGTGAGATACGAGGTCCGCCGCTGGGACGCGAGGACCGGGGCCTGCCACGGGGTGACGATCCCGTCAGACCCGGACGAGGTGATCGGTGACGGTCACCGGCTCGGGCAGGACCTTGCGCGTGACCAGCCATTCGGCCGCCTTCTGGAGCTCCGATAGGAAGGCCTGATCGTCCGTCGCGTAGAGCTTGTACTGCTTGCGCAGGCCGATGAAGTGGTCGCGCACCCGGTCACTGTAGCCCGCCTTGGCCTGTGTGAGCCGCTCGGCCTCTTCCGTGTTCGCGGACGCCCAATCGGCGTCGTTCTTCAGCGCCGCATGGAAGGCGCGGACGAGATCGGGGTTCTTCGCGACGTAATCCCGGCGCGTCAGGTAGGAGGTGAAATCGATCTGGAAGGGCAGGTCGCGCTCTTCGAGGAAGATGTCGTGGGCCTTGTAGTCGAAGCGGGCGATGTCCACGCCGGGGCTCCACATCGACCACGCATCAACCTTGCCGGAGGCCAGCGCCGGGGCGGCATCGGGCGGGTTGAGATAGACGAACTTGACCTTGGACCGGTCGATGCCGTGCTTCTCCAGCGCCGCCACCACCAGAAACTCGCCGAGCCCCGACCGGTTCACCGCCACAGACTTGCCGACGAGATCCTCGACCTTGTCGATGCCGGACCCGTCCTTGGCGATGATGGCCGTGGTGCGCGGGCTGTAGATGAGGAACTGGGTGAAGACCAGCGGCGAGCCGGCGGAGATGGCGGCGAGCGCCGGGGTCGTGCTGCCGCCGAAGCTGAAATCGGCGGTGCCGCCGGTGACCGCCTGGAGGGTCGGCGCGTGGTTGGGGAACGGGCCGACCCATTCCACCTTGATCCCGTCTTTGGCGAGCGTCTTCACCAACTCGCCGCGCTCCTTGGCGATGAAGGTGAGGCCGGTATAGCCCCAGGTCAGGCGCAGCGTGTCGGTCGTGCGGCCGGTGGCGGCAGCGGCCGAATGGCCCGCGAGACCACCAGCGAGGGCACCGGCACCGAGCAGGGACGTCTCGAGGAAACGGCGGCGGGAGGGGCCGGAGGACGGGGAGCGGAACGAGGTCGTCATGAGAGTCTCTGGTCGATCGACTACGAGGGAGAGTTCAGGCGGGCTCGGCTTCGGCGTGAACGCCGAGTTCGGCGAGGAGGCGGAGGCGGAGGGCCACCCGATCACCGGAGCCGTCGAGCCGGTGCTCGGCGGCGATGATCCCCGCCCGCATCACCAGCACGCGGTCGGCAAGCGAGATGGCCTCGTCGACATCGTGGGTGACGAGGAGAACGCCCGGCCGGTGGCGGGCCACGAGTTCCTTGACGAGCCCGTGCATGCGGATGCGGGTCAGCGCGTCGAGGGCCGCGAAAGGCTCGTCGAGCAGCAGCAGTTCCGGCTCCTGCACGAGCGCGCGGGCCAGGGCCACGCGCTGGGCCTGACCGCCGGAGAGATTGCGCGGCCAATCGTCGAGGCGGTGTCCGAGCCCGACCTCGGAGAGCGCGGCGGCGGCGCGCTCCCGAGCCCCCTGGTCCGGCAGGCCCAGCGCCACGTTCCGCCAGAGGCTGTCCCACGGCAGCAGCCGATGCTCCTGGAAGACGACGGCGGCCTCTCCGGGCGCGTCGATGCGGCCATGCTCGACGGGATCGAGCCCGGCCAGGGCCCGCAGCAGGGTCGTCTTGCCGCAACCGCTCTCGCCCAGCAGGGCGACGAATTCACCGCGCTCGATGACGAGGTTCAGACCGTCGATGACGACGCGTTTGCCGTAGGCGCGGGTGAGGTCGGTGACGACGACGGCGGGACGCGAGGGAGGGTACGCGGCGACAGCGCTTCCGGCCTGGGCGCGGCTCATCGGCGGTCCCCGTAATTCGGGTGCCAGGCGAGGAGCGAACGCTCCAGGTGCCGGGCGATGGAATCGGCGGCGATGCCGATCAGCGCATAGAGCACGATGGCGAGGACGATCACGTCGGTGCGCAGAAATTCGCGGGCATCCATCGCGAGGAAACCGAGTCCGGATTGCGCGCCGATCGTCTCGGCCACCACCAGGGCGAGCCAGGCCGTCGCCAGGGCATAGCGGATGCCCGTGAGGATCGAGGGCAGGGCACCGGGCAGGATGATGCGGCGGATCAGCTGGATCGGAGAGAGGTTCCGGACCCGGCCGAGTTCGACGAGCTTCGGGTCCACCTGCCGGATGCCGAGCACGGTGTTGATGTAGATCGGAAAGGCGACCCCGAGCGCCACGAGGAAGATCTTCTGGCTCTCGCCGACGCCGAACCACACGATGACCAGGGGCAGCAGGGCGAGGAACGGGATGGCGCGGATCATCTGGACGCTCCGGTCGATGGCGGCCTCCGCGAGACGGGAGAACCCGACCAGGGTGCCGAGCGCGAAACCGATGCCGCCGCCGATGGCAAAGCCCACCGCCGCGCGCAGCAGGCTGGTGCCGAGATCGATGAGCAGCGAACCGTTCAGCGTCAGCTTCCAGGCGGTCGCCAGAACCTTGCTCGGCGCCGGAAGCACCTGCGGCGAGATCCAGCCGGCACGGGCGAGGACTTCCCAGGCCACCACGAGGGCGACGGGGGCGAGCCACGAGACGACGAAGAGACCGTAGGGGCCGAACCCGGCCTGGACCGGCTGGCGTGAGAGGGAGGGAGAGGGGGAAACGGCCTTGGGCGGCACCCGCCGGGGCGGGGCGCCCGCTCCCGGCAGGGTCAGACTCGCGAGGGGGTCGAGGGTGGTCACGTTGGCGGGGCTCCAAGGGGCTTGCAGGTCGAGGGGATCAGGTGCGCGGCGGGGTCCAGACGGCGTCGCGCACCTGGATGGCGCGGGGGATGAGCCCGAGACGGTGGAAGCGGTCGGCCGTCGCCTGCTGCCCCGACAGGATCGCGTCGGTGAGGGGCCGGACCCCGAACTGGGTGCGGTCCGCCGCGACCTTCTGGATCTCGTAGGGGATGCCCGTCACGGCGTTCAGCGCCTTGGCCACCTCGTCGCGGTGCCCGTCGGCCCAGGCGGCAGCCTCGGTGAGACCCGCCAGGCTATGGACGATGACGCCGGGATGCTTGTCGGCGAAGGTCTTGTTGGCCAGGAAATAGGCCGACACGTCGAGGGTCTGGCCGGAGGTCGCCAGGATTCTGGTCTTGCTCCGCGCCTGCCCGACGGCGAAGTAGGGATCCCAGATCGCCCACGCGTCGACGCTGTCGTTGGCGAAGGCCGAGCCGGCATCCGCCGGCGTCAGGTAGGCGGGCACGATGTCCGCGAAGGTCAGGCCGGCCTTCTCCAGAGCGGCGATGATGAGGTTGTGCGCGCTCGTGCCGCGACCGAACGCGACCTTCTTGCCCTTCAGGTCGGCGACCGACCGGATCGGCGAGGCCTCCTTCACCAGGATCGCCTCGCCGTCGCCGGAGGGCGCCGAAGCGCTGACATAGACGAGGTTGCCGCCCGCCGCCTGCGAGAAGATCGGCGGCGCGTCGCCGGTATAGCCGAAATCGATGCTGCCCGCGCTCAAGGCTTCGAGCAGGGGAGGCCCGGCCTGGAACTCGACCCACTGCACCTTGGTCCCCTGCGCGGCGAGGCGCTTCTCGATCACCCCCTGCTGCCGCGCGACGACGATGAGTCCGATCTTCTGGTAGCCGATTCGGAACTCCTTCGGCGCCGTCTCCTGGGCGACCGCCCCGGTGAGGGCGGCGAGGCTGGCTCCGAGCGCGAAGAGCAGGCTCGGCACGCGGCGTCTGGTGATCGTCACGGATTGATCTCCTTAAGGTCTGCATCCGCCCGGCCAACCGGTGCGGCATTGGTGAAGCGTCCGCTCACGTCCTGCGGCAGGCGCAAGAGGTTGAGGATGGGGCAGGCCGTCTCGACCCGCGCGTGAAGCGCCGCGATCCGGGCCGGATCGGCCGGTGAATCGAGACGCACCTCGTAGGACAGGTCGTGCGGATGGACGGGGACGTCCTCGTACCCCTCCGCGCCGGCACGGGGATCGAAGGTGGCCGAGACCTCCACCTCCAGCGACGTGATCGGCACGTCCTGAAGCGCGGCCTGGATCAGCACCGTATGCGCGAGGCACGACCCGAGAACCCCGAGTTGCAGTTCCGGCGAACTCGGCCCGAGATCGAAGCCCGCGAGATCGGGGCCGCTGTCGCTGACGATGGCGTGCCGGCGGATTCCGATCCGGCGCACGCCGCTGCCGCCCTCCACAGTCGCCCGCGCCGCCAGGGACACGGCAGAGACCTCGCCTTCGCGGATTCGCCGGGTGCGGAGGTCGAGCGTGCGACGCTTCGCCCCGAGATACGAGTCTATGTCGCCCATCGGCCCGCCGTCTCTTGGATGATGAACCAGGCAGCCCCGTCTTCGTCTTGTGAAGACGTTTGTATAGTCCGGCGGAGACAGAATGAGCTTCCGTTGTTCTTGCAAAGGTGGGAACGCTCTTCCGACTCACGCGTGCGCCCTAGCTTTTCCTTGCCTTCGCCCCGCACCGAGACGCGCGGCGCTCCGTCCGCAGGCGGGAGGCAGGCGACGTGCATGTGCCCCCCCTGCTGACGCGGAGCGTCGCCCATGCGGCGGGATCACATTCCCATGGATTGAAATTCTATGAACTTTATCGAATACAGAACGAACACCTTCGCTGTCATGGAAATACAGAATACCTACCGGGACAAGCTCGGCTATAAAGGACATTATAGAGAGACATGCGCCGTCTTGGCGTCACGGAGGATGGTATGGCCGGAGAGATCGACAGGCGCGGCTTCCTGAGGGCTTCGGCGGCCTTCGCCGCGAGCGCGACCGCGGGGTTCTCCTGCATCGAGATCGCGAACGCCGCGGGCATCGAGGTGCCGACGGTGGACAGGCTCAGCCTGCGCGTGCTGATCGATTCCTCCCACGACCAGTTCCTCAAGCCGGCGACGGTGCAGGGCGTCGTGCATCAACCGCCCGGCAACGGGCGCGGCAGCGACTACCGCAAGGTCCTCCACAACCAATGGGGCCTGTCGCTCTTCGCGGAATCCCAGCGTGCGAACGAGGCGCGCACGATTCTGCTCGATTTCGGCTACAGCCCCGACGCGCTCCTGAACAACATCGAGATCCTGCAGGTCGACCCGTCCAGGATCGACGCCCTCATCGTCAGCCACGGCCATCACGACCATTACGGTGGCCTCAACGGCTTCCTGGAGAAGTACCGCGCCTCGCTCCCCGCCGACCTGACCCTCTATGCCGGCGGCGAGGACAATTTCTGCCACCGCGTCAGCCCGAGCAAGGTGCAGGGGCAGTTCACGGATTTCGGCCAGCTCGACCGGCGCGAACTGACGGCGCAGAAGATCAGGACCGTCCTGTGCGAGACGCCCACGGTGGTGGCCGGGCACGCTTTCACCACGGGCCAGATCAAGCGATCCTCCATCGAGCGCATCCTGCCCAACACCTTCGTGGAACGCGGCATCAAGGACGGCCTCGGCTGCGATGCCAGCCATTATTCGCCCGCCGAACTGCAGGGGCAGATCGTTCCCGACGAGCATGTCCACGAACACGCCACCTGCTTCAACGTGAAGGGCAAGGGCCTCGTTGTCATCAGTTCCTGCGGCCATGTAGGGATCGTCAATTCGGTGCGGCAGGCGCAGGCCGTCTCGGGTGTCGACAAGGTCCACGCCATCGTCGGAGGGTTCCATCTCGGGCCGGCGCCGAAGGACTATCTCACCCAGATCGTCGCCGAGATCCGCAAGCTCGACCCTGACGTGGTCATCCCGATGCATTGCAGCGGCCTCAACTTCGCGCTGGAAGCCCAGGCGCAGATGCCCGCCAACGTGATCGTGACGACCACGGGCAGCCGCCTCACCTTCGGTGCGTAGGTCCAAAGCCGCGGCGCTCGTCCTGTCGCTCCTGGCCTCGCACCCCATGGTGCCGGCCAAAGCCGCGGAGCCGGCGCGACGCTCGGCGGCGGAGTTGATGGACGTGCTGATGTGGAACCGCGAGCCGGTGGGCGGGCCCTTCACCCTGGTCGATCACGAGGGGCGCAAGCGCTCGGAGACCGACTTTCGCGGCAAGCTCCTCCTCGTCTATTTCGGCTACACCTCGTGCCCCGACATCTGCCCCACCGACCTCATGGAGATCGCCCGCGCGCTAACCCTGCTGGGCGCGGAGGCAGATTCGGTCCAGCCGCTGTTCGTCACCCTCGATCCGGAGCGGGACACCGTCGCGCATCTCGCCGAATACGTCCCGAACTTCTCGCCCCGGCTCGTCGGTCTGACGGGCGATTCCGCTTCCATCCGTCAGGCCGCTGATGCCTACCGGGTCTTCTTTGAAAGGGTCGTGGGCGCCAACGGCGAGATCACCATCGACCACTCCGCCTTCATCTACCTGATGGACCGGTCGGGGACCTATCTCGGCTTCTTCCCGCCGGGCACCTCGGCCGAGCGGATGCTCACGATCATCCGCCCCCATCTTTGGGACATGCCGGTTCCGCCGGGATGAACGACCGGCCCGACGATCATCGCGCCATGCCCCAGCGCCGCACGGTGAGTCGTTCGAAGGCCGCGAAGACCACGTTCTCGATGACGAGGCCGATGACGACGACGAGGACGAGGCCGGCGAAGACGCGGTCGGTGTAGAGTTCGTTGCGGTTCTGGAAGATGTACCAGCCAAGACCGCCGCGCCCCGAGGAGGCGCCGAAGACGAGCTCGGCCGCGATCAGCGTGCGCCAGGCGAAGGCCCAGCCGATCTTGAGGCCGGACAGGATCGCCGGCAGCGCGGCGGGGATGAGGATCTGGATCACGTAGGACGGGCCGCGCAGACCGTAGTTGCGCCCCGCCATCCGCAAGGTTTCGGGCACGCCCTGAAAGCCCGCATAGGTGTTGAGCGCCATCGGCCACAGCACCGAATGGATGAGGACGAAGATCAGGCTGCCGGACCCGAGGCCGAACCAGAGCAGGGCCAGCGGCAGCAGGGCGATGGCCGGCAGCGGGTTGAACATTGCCGTCAGGGTCGAGAGCAGATCGCGGCCGAACTGGGTCGAGACGGCGAGCGTCGTCAGCAGGAAGGCCAGGACGATGCCGGTGACGTAGCCCTGCAGCAGCACGACGAGGGAGATCCGCACCCGGTCCAGCAATTCACCGTTCACGAGGCCTTCCGCCAGGGCGGACATCGTGGCGCCGAAGCCGGGCAGCAGCAGGTCGTTGTCCTGCCAGCGCGCCAGCCCCTCCCAGACGAGGACGAGGGCGACGATGATCAGGCCCTTGCGCAGCCAATCCTGCTGCCAGAGCCGGGTCGAGAACGGCAGCACCCGTTCCACCGGGGCTTCCACGAAGGGGGCGAGCACATGGTCGTATTCCGGTCGGATCGGCGGCACGAGGGGCCGGCCCGCGAGAGTGGCATTGCTCATGCCGAAACCTCCGTGGATGCTTCGGGTTCGGGAGCAGTCTCGAACAGGCGGTTGTGCAGACGCTGCACCGCGCCCTGAAAATCGCGGCTCCCGATGCTGGTCAGATCGAACGCATGGCTGTTGATCTCGGCCCGCACACGGCCCGGATGGGGCGAGAGCAGCGCCACCCGGTTGCCGACCACCAGGGCCTCCTCGATGGAATGGGTGACGAAGAGCAAGGTGAAGCGGGCCTCGTCCCAGAGGGTCAGCAATTCCTCCTGCATCCGGCGCCGGGTCAGGGCGTCGAGGGCGGCGAAGGGCTCGTCCATCATCAGGACCTTCGGCTGCATCGCCAGCGCCCGGGCGATCGCCACGCGCTGCTTCATGCCACCCGAGAGCTGGTGCGGGTAGCTGTCGGCAAAGCGCGTCAGCCCGACCTTGTCGATGTAGTGCCGCGCCCGCTCGGCGGCCTCGCGCCGGCCGAGGGCACGGGCCGCGCGCAGGGGGAAGGCGACGTTCTGGGCCACCGTCTTCCAGGGCGGCAACTGGTCGAATTCCTGGAACACCACGATGCGGTCGGGGCCGGGCTCGCGAACCGGCACGCCGGCGAGGGTGATCTCCCCCTCCACGGGGCGGAGGAAGCCCGCCGCTGCCTTGAGAAGAGTGGACTTGCCGCAGCCGGACGGCCCGAGCAGGACGAAGCGGTCGCCCTGATGGATATCGAGGTCGATGCGATGGGTGGCGCGCACCACCCGCTCCGGCGTGCGGTATTCGAGGGTCACGCCCTTAATCCGCAACAGCGGCGATGCCTCGGCCGCGACGGGGGAATGGGCGCGCGCATCCTCACGCCGCGCAGATGACCATGCGCGGGGATCGGGAAGCCCCGTGATGGCGAAGTCGGAGCGGGGAGCCGTAGAGATCATCGCGTGCCGCCTCAGCTGCCGTTGCTGATGCGCGGGTCGTCGAAGAAGTAGTCGCCGATGGTCTTCGGCTCCGCCTTGATGGCGCCGACCCGGTGCATGAACGTGCCGAGGCCGAGCGTGTTCTCGGGCGTCACCTTGAAGGAGACGGCGGGGTTCTTGATGATCGTCGTCAGGAGCGCCGGGTCGATCTTGCTGCCGTTGATCCGAACGTAGATCTCGGCGGCTTTCTCCGGGTTCTGGGTGATGAACGTCGCGGCCTCGTCGAGGGCGCCCAGGAACGCCGTGTAGGTCTTCGGGCTGTCCTTGTAGAACTTCTCCGTGGCGTAGAGCACGGTGGAGGAGGCCGGCCCGCCCTGCACGTCATAGGAATTGAGCACGATCCGGGCCTTCGGGTTCTCGGCGAGTTCCTGCTCCTGGAAGGGCGGGTTGCCGAAATGGCCGGAGATCTCGGTGCCGCCCTTGATGATCGCGGCGGCGGCCTCGGGATGCGGGACCGCGACGCTGATCTTGTCGAGCTTGGCGAAATCCTTGTCGCCCCAGAGCTTCGCCGATGCCAGCTGCAGGATGCGCGACTGGACCGAGACGCCGACGGCCGGGACCGCGATGCGGTCCTTCTCGGTGAAGTCGGCGATGGTCTTCACGTCGGGATTGTTGGTCACGAGGTAGTAGGGGAAGTTGCCGAGCGACGCGACGCCCTTGACGTTCTGCCGTCCCCGGGTGCGGTCCCAGAGGGTGAAGAGCGGGCCGACACCGGCGCCGGCGATCTCGATATTGCCGGACAGCAGCGCATCGTTGACGGCCGAACCACCGGAGAGCTGGACATAGTCCACCTTGATGTCGAGGCCCGCCTGCTTGCCGTGCTTTTCGATGAGCTTCTGGTCTTCGACCACGTTGAGGAGCAGGTAGACCACGCCGAATTGCTTGGCGATGCGCAGTTGGCCCTCATTGGCGGCCGCAGGGCCGAGGCTCGCCAGGGAGAGGGCGAATCCACCCAGAAGAGCCGCAGCCTTCCGGGGCGAGAGGGAAAGGCGTCGGATCGTCATGAGGAAACCTGCTGTCGAACTCGGACGCGGGACGCGGAGCCGGGTAGAGAAAATCTCCTTCAAATCTGCTCGGCGGCGTCCCCGCCGTCAATGAAATCGTTCTCTTTATAGAACAGACAAAGGAGATGATCCATCTCTAGAACAGGCGAACCGTAGTCATTATCGAGCCCGTCGCAGCAATGCGAAGAATATTTCAGGCCGAGCGCTGATATGCCGGAGAACGTCGAATTATCTCCTCACGCCCGCCGTTCGTTATATGGGACATTGCGGGCGGATTATCGGGTGAGTGCCCTGACGAAACCTACAGGCGCGGGATCACGCCCGGCGGACGCGCCGGTTGAGCCGGCTGGCCAGACGCTCACCGACGGTCTGGACCGCCTGGACCAGCACGATCAGCACGACGACGACGGCCAGCATCATCTCGGGCCGGAAGCGCTGGTAGCCGTAGCGGATTCCGAGATCGCCCAGCCCACCGCCGCCGACGGCGCCGACCATGGCCGAGTAGCCGAGCAGCGACACCACCGCGAGGGTCAGGCCAAGGAGGATGCCGGGCAGCGCCTCCGGGATCAGCACCTTGCGGATGATGGTGAGCGGGCCGGCCCCGAAGGCGCGCGCCGCCTCCACCAGCCCGGCATCGACCTCGCGGATCGCCGCCTCCACGAGGCGGGCGATGAAGGGCGTCGCCGCCACCGTCAGCGGCACCGTGGCGGCCCACATCCCGATGGAAGTTCCGGCGATGAGGCGGGTGAAGGGGATGATGGCCACCACCAGAATGATGAAGGGCGTCGAGCGGGTGGCGTTGACGACGAGGCCCAGCACGCCGTTGAGCCAGGGCGCGGCGAGCAATTCCCCACGCCGGCTGGTCGCCAGGAAGACGCCCAGCGGAAGGCCGAACAGCGTGCACAGCACGGCCGCCACGGCCACCATGGACAGGGTGTCGCCGGTGGCCTGGAGCAGCAGGCGGATCATTTCAGGCGACACGGCGATCCTCCGCGCTGTGGGCCGGCAGGTAGCCGAGGAGATCGGAGACGAGGCCGTGTGCGTCGAGGAAGGCGCGGGCCCGGCCGACGACGTCCGGCCCCGCTTGCAGGCCCACCGTCAGTGAGCCGAAGGGTTGTCCGGCGATCTCGTCGACGGTGCCGGACAGGATGCTGGCTTCGATGCCGGTCTCTCGCGCGAGCCGCGCTATGATCGGGTCGTTGGCGTGAGGCCCGCGGAAAGCGATCCGCAGGACCGCCCTGCCTCCCGCGATCGGTCGGGTCTCGATCCCGGCGCGGAGTGCTGCCGGCAGGGTCAGCCCCATCTCCCCGGCCAGGAGTGTCCGCGTCATCTCCGCCTGCGGCCGGGTGAAGACCTCGAACACGCCGCCCTGCTCGACGATACGGCCCGCCTCCAGCACGGCGACGCGATCCGCCACGGCGCGGATCACCGACATCTCATGAGTGATGAGCACGATGGTGAGGCCGAGTTCGCGATTGATCCGGCGCAGCAGCGCCAGGATCGACCGTGTGGTCTCGGGATCGAGGGCGGACGTGGCCTCGTCGGAGAGGAGGACGCTCGGTCCCGTGGCGAGCGCGCGGGCGATGCCGACCCGCTGCTTCTGGCCGCCCGAGAGTTCGGCGGGGTAGCGGTCACGCTGCTCCTCCAACCCGGTCAGGGCCAGCAACTCCCCGACACGGGCGCGGATCGCGGCCTTGGCCCGGCCCTCGATCTCCAACGGCAGGGCGATGTTGCCCGAGACCGTGCGAGACGAGAGCAGGTTGAAGTGCTGGAAGATCATGCCGATGCGGCGCCGCACGTGGCGCAGCGCGCGCTCGTCGAGGGACGAGACTTCCGCATCCCCGACCTTGATCGTACCGGCGCTGGGGCGTTCCAGCCCGTTGATCAGACGGATCAGGCTCGACTTTCCGGCGCCCGACCGGCCGATCACCCCCAGCACCGAACCGGCCGTCACCGACAGGTCGATCCCGCTGAGCGCCGAGACATCGGCACCGTCGCGGGTGGCGTAGGTCTTCGCCACCTGCTCGAAACGGATCAGCGCATCCGGCGGCGGGACGGCATCGCCGACGCGGTCGATCTGAATTCCAGGCACTCGCCACACCTCATGCGCCCGGCACGCGCAGGTACCGAGCGGTCGAACGGAACGATGATCGTCTATGCTGCAATTCTACGAACTATACTTGGCGCAATCAATGGAATCGGCTGTCGAATCCTTCGCCCATCCAGCAAGATCGATCCCCGCACATCTATCACGAGAGAACGATCCTCCACGTCGCCCAGCATTCGGGCCGGGCCGAAGGCGCGGCGCCCGGCGCGGCAAACCCGGCGCCGCTCGATCGGCATGGCGCGATCCGGAAAAATCGCCCCTGGATATCCAGGGTCGATGGAAGATGTGTTCGCTTCTCTGCAAGAATTGAAAAATCCATGCCGTTGATTGCGAAGGCTAGACACGGTCCAATGAAGGACATCGAGAGAGACGAAGCTGCGCTCTTCTTTCGCCGTCACCCCCACGTCTCGCTTCGCGTTCTCGCGCGAACGCCCATTCGGACACCGTCCTCATGCCGTCTGACACATCGCGCGCACCGCGCCGGTCTTCGAGCCGGCGCGGCTTCCTTCGGCTAGCCGGCGGCGCGGCGGGCGGGATCGCCACCGCCGCCCACGCCCTGGATACCGGCGATCCCCTGGCCGTTCCCGAATGGAGCCGCACGCCCGGAGCGCCGTCCGCATCGCCGCCCTATGGACAACCATCGCCCTACGAAGTTCTAGGCCGGAAATCGCGGACGCCGCCGGCTTTTCCCGGCGCCTCCTCCACCGGCACGCCGCTTCAGCACCTGCACGGCATCATCACGCCCAATGGGCTGCATTTCGAGCGCCACCATGCCGGTGTCCCGGCCATCGACCCGGAGCGCCACCGGCTGGCAATCCACGGCCTCGTGGAACGGCCCCTCGTCCTCACCATGGACGATCTCGTACGGATGCCGTCGGTCTCGCGCATCCATTTCCTCGAATGCTCGGGCAACACGCCGTGGCTCGGGGCCAAGCCGGGCTGGACCATCCAGGAAAGCCACGGTCTCCTCTCCTGCGCCGAATGGACCGGGGTTGAACTGGCGACCCTGCTCGACGAAGTCGGGGTGAAGCCCGGCGCCGCATGGATCCTGGCGGAGGGCGCGGACGCCGCCGGGATGACCCGGAGCATTCCCCTCGACCTCGCGCGGGACGGCGCGATCCTGGCCTATGCCCAGAACGGGGAGCGGCTCCGCCCGGAACAGGGCTACCCCCTGCGGCTGTTCGTACCGGGGGTCGAGGGGAATCTCAGCATCAAGTGGCTGCGCCGGCTTAAAGTCGGGGACCAGCCGTTCCAGACCCGCGAGGAAACCTCGAAATACACGGACCTGATGCCGGACGGGTCGGCACGGCAGTTCACCTTCGCGATGGAAGCCAAATCCGTCATCACCACGCCGTCGGGCGGCGAACAGTTGCGCACGCCCGGTTTTCGCGAGATCCGCGGCCTCGCCTGGACGGGGCGCGGCCGCATCGCGGGTGTCGAGGTCTCCACCGATGGCGGTGCGCGCTGGCAGGCGGCCGCCCTGGAGGGTCCGATCCTGCCCAGATGCCTCACCCGGTTCCGGCTCCCTTGGCGCTGGGAGGGCGGCCCGGCGCATCTCCTCAGCCGCGCAACCGACGAGACGGGCTACGTCCAGCCGTCGCGCGCGGCTTTGGTCTCGGTGCGGGGCACCCAATCCTTCTACCACAACAACGGAATTGCCGGCTGGCACATCGCCGCCGAGGGAGGCGTGAGCCATGCGGTTTAGCGGTCTCGGCCTTCTCGCCTGCCTGACGGCGACGGGCGCCGCCCTGGCGGACCCGTCCGGGCCCGTCTCCCTCCCTGGCAACGGGCTCGGCCCTCTGGCGATCGGGCAGCCGGCGAGCCAAAGCATCCTCGCCCTGTGGGACATCGACGTGCGGGCCGACGGGCAGGGCCTGCCCGCCGGCCATGGCAACGTGCGCCAGGGGGAAGCCCTGTTCGGCGCGCGGTGCGCCGCCTGCCACGGGGCGCAGGGGGAGGGTGCATCCGCCGACAGGCTGATTGGCGGCCAGGGGACCCTCGCGACGGGCAAGCCGGTGCGGACGGTGGGCAGCTTCTGGCCCCATGCCACCACCCTGTTCGACTACATCCGCCGCGCCATGCCCTACGACGCGCCGCAATCCCTGAGCGCCGACGAGACCTACGCCCTCAGCGCCTATGTGCTGCATCTCAACGGCATCCTGCCGGAGGGAGCCGAACTCGATGCCGCCTCCCTGCCGAAGATACGGATGCCGAACCGGGACGGCTTCACCACGGACAGCCGCCCCGACGTACCGGCGCGCGCCGGTCAGGCGCCTCTCACGGGGATCACGGCGCCGCGATAGCGCTCGCGGATGAAGCCGGCGACCTCCGCCGATTGCAGGAGGGAGGAGAGCGTCAGGATGCGCGCATCCTGGGCCAGGCCTTGCGTCGTCACCAGCACGTTGGCGTAGGGGTTGCCCTCCGCCCGCTCCAGCCCGAGGGAATCCTTGGCGGGGTCGAGCCCGGATTCGAGGGCGTAGTTGCCGTTGATGACCGCGAGGGCGACGTCGTCGAGGGAGCGCGGCAATTGCGGCGGCGCCACCTCGACGAAGCTCAAGGATTTCGGGTTCTCGGCGATGTCGCCCGCCGTGGCGAAGGTGCCGTCGCCGCCGGGCCGAAGACGGATGAGGCCGTTCTCCTGCAGGAGTTTCAAGCCGCGACTGAAATTGGTGACGTTGTTGGACAGGGCGACGGTCGCCCCCTTCGCCAGGTCGGCGAGGCCGCGGACGCGGCGCGAATAGAGCCCGAGGGGCTCCACATGCACGCTCGCCGTCACGGCGAAGCGAGTGCCGAGTTCGGCCTCCTCGCTGCGCAGATACGGCACGTGCTGGAAGAAGTTGGCGTCGGCGTCGCCGTCGATGACGAGGCGGTTCGGGCGGATGTCCCCGCTGATCTCGATGATCCGCAGGGGCAGGTCCGGAGCGAGCTTGTCCTGGACGTAAGTCAGGATCTCGGCATGCGGCACCGAGGAGGCGACCACCTTGAGCGGTGCCGCCGCCCGGGCCGTGGAGGCCGTGAGCAGGGCGAGGGTTCCGCCCAGCAGGGCGCGACGGTTCAGGGGCATGGAGGGTCTCTCTGTTCGGGAGTGCCTGAGCAACCGCATCCGAGCGACGTGCAGGGCTCGTCCGGATAGCGGGCTCACGCCTGCGAAAACGGGTCGGGACCGGAGCTAAAATTCGAGACCGCGCTACCAGACCGGCTCGAGGAAGCCCTTGTAGGTCCGCTCGATGTAGTCCCGCACCGGCGCCGAGCGGAAGCTGCGGATGAAGGCGGCCAGACGCGGATCGTCGCGATTGTCGGGCCGCGCGACGAAGCTCAGCGTGTAGCGCCGGTCCCCGACCCCGTCGGTGATGAGGGAGGTCTTGGGGTCGCCGCCCGCAGCGATCAGGTAGGTGAAGCTGACCTGCGCCAGGGTCACGTCGTCCATTGCGCGCGGCAATTGCGCCGCTTCGAGTTCGAGGATCCGCAGGCGCTTCGGATTGGCGACGATGTCGGCGACGGAGGCCTCGTCGCCGACGCCCGGTTTCAGGGTGAGCAGCTTGGCGGTCTCCAACAGGCGCAATCCCCGCGCCGCGTTGACGGGGTCGTTGGCGATGGCCACCGAGGCGCCGTCGGGGACCTTGTCGAGGCTGGTCACCGTCTTCGAGAACAGGCCCACCGGCAGAACGATCGCGCCCTCCACCGCCACCAGCTTGTAGCCCCGCGAGCGGATGGCGCTCTGGAGGTAGGGTACGTGCTGGAACAGGTTGGCGTCGATATCGCCCGAGGCCACGGCCTCGTTGGGCGTCACCCAATCGGTGAATTCGACGATCTCGACATTCTGCCCCTGCTTACGGGCGAGATCGGCGGCGAAGGCCAGGGTCTGCCCCACGGGACCCGGCGTCGCGCCGATGCGCAGGGGTTTTTCGGCGCGAGCGGGGCCGCCGGCGAGGGCGAGCATCACGGTGGCGAGGCCAAGCAGGGTTCCGAGAGGGTTCGACATGAGGCGCGACCGTCTCCCTCTCCTGGATGGAGAGGGTTGGGGTGAGGTGTGGTCCTTCTCCGAAACGGTCACACACCTCACCCTGTCCCTCTCCTTCCAGGAGAGGGGACCCGTGGTACCCGCGAGATGTGCGAACATCGTTGCCTTCCAGGAGAGGGGACCCGTGCGGCCCACGTGATGTGTGAATGCCATAGGGGAGGGGGGAGGGAGCCGTCAGGCGGCGGAGGCGCGGGCCTCGCCGGCGGCCCGGCGGAAGCGTGCACCGGGATGGGTCGCCTTCAGGTGGGCGCCGCCCTCCGGAAACAGCTTTTCGCGGAGCGTGCCCTCGCGATACCGCGTCTTGAACGCGCCCCGGTCCTGCAACGCGGGCACGACGAGGTCGACGAAGGCCTCGATCGTCTCGGGCGCGACGGCGCGGGTGAGGTTGAAGCCGTCGATATCGGCCTCGTCGGCCCAGGACAGCAGCGCGTCGGCGACGTCCGAGGGCGATCCGACGATAAAGGGAGCCCGTGCCCCGCGCGGGCCGAACTCGGCGAAATCGGCACGGGTGAAGGGGCGTTCGCCGGGCAGCGTCAGGTTCTCCAGCAACGACTGCATGGCGTTGGTCTTGACGTAGGCGAGCCCCTCATGGGCATCGAGCCCGGACAGGTCGATCCCGGTCCAGCCGGAGACGAGGGTGAGTTGTCCCTCCACGTCGAGATATTGCGCGTACTCGTCGCGCAGATCGAACGCCTCGGCGCGGGTAGGCGCCACGATCACGGTGGCCCCGAGGAACGTCCGGATGTCGTGGGGATCGCGGCCCGCTTCCTTCGCCGCCTGCCGCGTGGCGCGCACGGCCTTGCCCGCGATGGCCTTGGTCTGGCCGTTGAGGAAGATGCTCTCGGCATGGCGGGCGGCGAAGAGACGTCCGCGCGACGAGGCGCCGGCCTGGTAGAGCACGGGCGTCCGTTGCGGTGACGGCTCGCTGAGATGCTGCCCGTCGACCCGGTAGCTCGGCCCGTCATGGGTGACGCGGTGGACTTTGGCCGGCTGCGTGAACAGACCGCCCGCCCGGTCGCGCAGGGCCGCGCCGTCCTCCCAGCTTCCCTCCCAGAGCTTGTAGGCGGCCTCCAGGAAATCCTCACCGGCATCGTAGCGCGCATCGTGTTCGCGCGCTTGGGGCAGGCCCATGCCGCGCGCGCCGCTCTCGAGATAGCCGGTGACCACGTTCCAGCCGATCCGCCCCTTGGTGAGATGGTCGAGGGTCGAGAGCCGGCGGGTGAAGGTGTAGGGGTGTTCGTAGGTGAGGTTCGCCGTGACCCCGAAGCCGAGATGCGTCGTAGCGTGCGCCATCGCCGGCACCAGCAGGAACGGGTCGAGGTTCGGCGCCTGCGCCGCCCGGGCGAGGGCGGTGGCGGGGCTGGCGCCGTAGACGTCGTAGACCCCGACCACGTCGGCGAGGAAGATCCCGTCGAACAGGCCGCGCTCGGCGGTGCGGGCCAGCGACACCCAGTAATCGAGGGTATTGTAGCGCGCCGCCATATCGCGCGGGTGCCGCCACAGCCCGGCCCAGGTATGGCCCGGCGCCCCCATCTCGAAGGCGTTCAGCCTCAATTCGCGGCGTGCGCTCATGACAGATCCAGGCAATCCGGGGCGAGGGTATCGTGCGATGGAGAGAGGCCTCGTTCACGCGATGCGGGAGGCATTCCTACGCATGAGCCTAGCCGGAGACCGGACCCGGTCAACAAGAATGATCTTTCAACGATCATCACTTTCAAGCATACATTGTCTATTTTACGATGATTTGGAGCATAACATCTCCAAATCACACATCTTACCATAATTTATACTTGTCTGCCCTGCCCGGATTGACGATCAGGACGACCACGAGGCCGGGGGCCATCGAGCGCGAGCCCCTTCGGCGTGACGGCATCACAGGCACGGGATCGGTCGAATGTCTCAGACGGAAGCGGGATGGGGCGCGGGACCGAGCGCGGGCTACGAGGCGCTCGCGGCCGGGTTCCGGCCGGTCTTCGCGCGCATCCGCGACACCGCCATCGCCCGCGATCTCGCGCACACGCTCCCCCATGACGAGATCGACTGGCTGAAACAGGCGGGCTTCACCACCCTGCGCCTTACACGCGAAGAGGGCGGCCACGGCGCGAGCCTGCCCGACTTGTTCAACCTCCTCATCGAGTTGTCGGAGGCGGATCCCAACGTCACCAACGCCCTGCGCGCACATTTCGGCTTCACGGAGGACATGCTGTGCTCGTCGTCGCCGGAATGGCGGGCGCGCTGGACCGGCCGGATCGGCGATCGCCAGACCGTCGGCAGCGGCGTGTCCGAGACGGGCGAGGCCAAGGTCGGGCAGTTCGATACGGTCCTGCGGCGGCAGGGCGGGCAATGGCTGCTCAACGGCCGGAAATTCTACACCACCGGCTCGCTCTTCGCCGACTGGATCCATGTCTCGGCCCAGGACGAGGCGGGCGCGTCCCTGGTGGCGGCCGTGCCGGTGCGGGCGCCGGGTGTGAAGATCGTCGACGATTGGGACGGTTTCGGCCAGTCGCTCACCGCGAGCGGCACGGCGATCTTCACGGACGTCCTCATCGGACCGGAGCTCATCAAGCCCGATCCGGAGCGTTTCCCCTACGCGATGGGGTTCTTCCAGCTCGTCCATCTGGCGACTTTGGCCGGCATCGGCCGTTCGGCCGCCATCGACGTGTCGCGGCTCGTGGCCGAGCGCAAACGGGTCTACAGCCACGGCAATGGCGGCCGGGCCGGCGACGATCCCCAAGTGCAGCAGGTGGTGGGGCGCGTGCGCGGCGCGGCTTATGCGGCCGGCGCCATCGTCCTCAAGGCGGCGGAGGCCCTGCAGCGGACCTACGATAGTCACCGCACGGGAGAAGCGGCGGACCATGCGGCGGGTATCGCCGACATCGAGGTGAACCAGGCGGTGACGGTGGTGACCAATCTCGTTCTGGAGGCCACCACGACCCTGTTCGATGCGCTCGGCGCCTCGGCGGTGAAAAGCGGTCTCGGCCTCGACCGGCACTGGCGCAACGCCCGCACCATCGCCTCGCACAATCCCCGGATCTACCGCGACAGGGCGGTGGGCGATTTCGCGGTGAACGGTACCGCCCCGCCGCGCCAATACCGGGTCGGCTCGGCCTGAAGCGCCCCCTGCCAAGCAAGCCCATTGCAACGAGAGATCAAGGACAGACCCATGTCACGTCGCCGGGACACGATGCGCCTCGGTGCCTTCCTCTATCCGGGCGGGCACCACGTCGCGGCGTGGCGGCACCCCTCGTCGCAGGCGGATGCGGGGATCGATCCCGCCCATTACCGCCGCCTCGCCAAGGTGGCCGAGGCGGCGAAGTTCGACCTGATCTTCCTCGCCGACGGGGTCAGCATCCGCGGCGACGACATCGACGCCCTGAGCCGCACGGCGATCCGTTACGTCGGACAGTTCGAGCCGCTGACCCTGCTCTCCCATCTCTCGGCGGTGACAGAGCGCATCGGCCTCGTGGCCACCGCCTCCACCACCTACAACGAGCCGTTCCACGTAGCGCGCAAGTTCGCCTCCCTCGACCATCTCAGCGGTGGCCGGGCGGGCTGGAACCTCGTCACCTCGGCGGACCCGCGCGAGGCCTACAATTTCAGCCGCGACAGCCATCTCGCCCATGCGAGCCGCTACGCCCGCGCCGAGGAATTCGTGGATGTGGTCGCCGGCCTCTGGGACACGTTCGAGGACGACGCCTTCGTCCGCGACCGCGAGGAAGGGCGCTTCTTCGATCCGGCCAAGCTGCACGTGCTTGGGCATGAGGGCGAGCATTTCTCCGTGCGCGGCCCGCTCAACGTGCCCCGTCCGCCCCAGGGCCATCCGGTCGTCGTGCAGGCGGGCTCCTCGGAGGCCGGCAAGGCATTGGCGGCCCGGACCGCCGAGGTGATCTTTACCGCCCAGGCGACCCTGGACGATGCGACCGCGTTCTACGCCGACGTGAAGGGCCGGCTCGGCCGGCACGGCCGCGAGCCCGACTCACTCAAGATCCTGCCGGGCGCTTTTCCGGTGGTGGGCCGCACGATGGCTGAGGCCGAGGACAAGTACGGCGCGTTGCAGGAGCTGATCCACCCCGTCGTCGGCCGCTCGCTCCTGGAACAGCTCGCGGGGCTCGACCTCTCCGGCTATTCCGACGATGCGCCGGTTCCGCCGGCCAACGGGACGGAGGGCGGCAAGAGCCGGCAGGATCTCCTCGTCACCATCGCCCGGCGCGAAGGCCTGACCATCCGCGAGCTCTACCTGCGCATCGCCGGCGCTCGGGGCCACTGGACCCTCATCGGAACACCCGCCCGGATCGCCGACGCCCTTCAGGAGCGGTTCGAAGCTTATGGCGCCGACGGGTTCAACATCATGCCCCCGACGCTACCCGGCGGGCTCGACGATTTCGCCACGCTGGTGATCCCCGAATTGCAGCGGCGCGGACTGTTCCGCACGGAGTACGAGGGGACCACGCTCCGCGAGAATCTCGGCCTCGCCCGGCCCCACCATCGTCGTCACGACGTGGCCCGGCGAGAATGATCCGCCGCAGCTTGCCCCGAGGCGTCCTCCTTCAGACGCCTCGGGGCAAGCGATGACGCCTTCCCGTCCGAGCCCCCCGATCTCACCCGGCCTTCCGCATCGGCGAGGATCCGCTCCTTCCCTCCTTGGCCGGGCGCCGGGCGCTGGCCTCCTGCAGGCGTTCGAGGAGGCGGGCGCCAAGATGGCCGCGCTCGACGGCATCCTCGCACTGCGCCCGCAGGAGCACGCGGCGGTCGCGGCGCTCGATATGCGCGTTGACCGGCAGCAGGATCGGCGGGGCATTGGCACGGAAATCCGCCGCCAGACCTTGAGGTCCTCCGCTCAACCGGGCGATTCCGAGCGTGCGGCAACCGACCCGGAGCCGGGCCAGGGTGACGAGGGCCTCGAACGCCTCCGGCGGTGGCCCGAACCGGTCCGCAACCTCGTGGCGTAGCGCCTCGACCTCGTCGGCGGTCGTCAGGCGCAGGAGCCGCGTATAGAGGCTCAGGCGCACTTCCGGCTCCGGCACGTAATCCGCAGGCACGCCGCCGGAGAGACCGATCCGGATCTCGGGGGTCCAATCCTCGGCGGTCTCGCCCTTCGCGGCCCTCAGGGCGAGATGCAGAAGGTGCTGATACAGGCCGAGCCCGATCAGCTTCACATGGCCGGCCTGGTTTTCGCCCACGAGATCGCCGGCCCCGCGCAGGTCGAGGTCGCGGGCGCTGATGGCGAAACCGGCACCGAGCCGATCGAGGGCTTCCAACGTGCGCAGCCGCTTCTCCGTCGCCGGGCTGAGAGGCTTCTCCGGCTGGTGAAGCAGGTAGACGACGCCCCGGCGTTGGCCGCGACCGACCCGGCCCCGCAGCTGGTGCAGCTGCGACAGACCGAAACGCTCCGCATCCCAGACCAGCATCGTGTTGGCGCGGGGCACGTCGAGGCCGCTCTCGATGATGCTGGTCGCCAGCAGCACGTCGCCCTCGCCATCGGCGAAGCGCACCATCACGTCGTCCATGTCCGCCGCCTTGAGCTCGCCATGGGCGATCATCGTGCGCAGGTCGGGGACGAGCTTGGCGAGACGCTCCGCCATGGGGCCGATATCCTCGATCCGCGGGCAGACGACGAAGCTCTGTCCGCCCCGTCGATGCTCGCGCAGGAGCGCGTCCCGCAGGCCATCTGCGTCGAACGGCGCAATCACCGTACGGATGGGCTGGCGCACCGCGGGCGGCGTGGCAATGACGCTGAGGGATTGCAGTCCGACGAGGGCGGATTGCAGGGTGCGGGGGATCGGCGTCGCCGTGAGCGTGAGGACGTGACCGTCCCCCGCCGTGTTGCGGAGCGCCTGCTTCATCTTGGTCCCGAAGCGCTGCTCCTCGTCGATGACCACGAGGCCGAGGTCGGCGAAACCGACGCCCTTGGCGGTGAGGCAATGGGTGCCGATGACGAGGCGGATGCTGCCGTCGGCGAGCCCCGCTTTCACGCGCTTCGCCTCGGCCGGCGTGACGAGGCGAGAGAGATGGGCGACCTCGATGCCGAAGCGGGCGAAACGCCGGGTAAAGGTCTGCACATGCTGGCGAGCCAGCACGGTGGTGGGCGCCACCACCGCCACCTGGCGACCGGCGAAGATCGCGGCGGCGGCGGCACGCAGGGCCACCTCGGTCTTGCCGAAGCCGACATCGCCGCAGACGAGCCGATCCATCGGCCGCCCCGAGGCGAGATCGCCCATCACCCCGTTCACGGCGCGCGCCTGATCGGCGGTGAGGTTGAATCCGAAACCGGCGGCAAAGCGCTCCATCTCCCGGACCGGGGGTGACAGAACCGGCGCCTTGACCTCCCGGCGTGCCTCGGCATCGGCGAGCATCATGCGGGCCGCCTTGGCCATGCAGGCCTCGGCTTCGAGACGCCGACGCCCCCAGGACCCGCCTTCGAGCTTGTCGAGGGTCACCGCCTCGGCCTCCGAGCCGTAGCGCCAGATCCGGTCGGCCTGGGAGACCGGGACCATCAGAATCGCGTTTCCGGCAAAACGCAGACGCAGGGCGTCCTCGCCGCCTTCCGCTCCGGTCTCGACATGCTCCAATCCCTCAAAGACGCACAGACCGTTGTCGCGATCGACCGCCACATCGCCGATGCGCAATTCGACCTCGCCGATGGGAAGGCTCGCCGTCGGCTCCCCCTCAGCCGCAGCGGCGGCGCGGCTCCCGAACAGGTCGGCGGCCGCAATGACGCAGACACCCTGTCCCGGAACCCTGAACCCCGCCTCGATGGGAGCGGCAAGCGCCAGGATCGCTCCGGGCCCGGCACGGGTAACCTCAGCCCAATTCGTCACCCGTCGTGCCTTGCGACCCAACACACGCTCGGCAACGCGGATCAGGCGACCGAGTGGCTCCTCCGGTCCCGTCAGCAGGATGCGCTCGCCGCTTTCGAGGTGCCGGCGCAGGGTCTCGGCGAGGGCCGCATTGGGACGGGCTTTCCGCACGAACGCCGGAATTGCGACATCCTCGGATTCGTCCGCCGACGCGGTGGCGACCCGTCGCGTCTCCTGGAGGGAGGCCCAACTCCGAGGGTCGAGATAGAGGTCGCCGAGGTCACGGTTCCGGTCGCCGGCATCGCGCCCTTCGGCGATCTGCTCGAAGAAGGCGGCGGCGCGCTGATCGGCGCCGGTCTCGACCACGAGGCGGGCATCCGGGACGTAGTCCAGCACCGTCGTGAGCGTAGGGTAGAAGCGGGGAAGCTGGTGCTCCTGACCGGTGAAGGGCCGCAACTGGTTCTCCGATCCCTCCGGCAGAAGGATCTCCGTGGCCGGGTCGATGACCAATCGCTCGGCCTCCGCCAGGGAGCGCTGGGAGACCGGATCGTAGGACCGGATCGCGATGACGCGGCCATCCTCGTGCTCGATCCGGCAGGGGCGCGGCGCGGCGGCGGGGAACACGTCCACCGTTCGCCCCCAGACCGCCACCTCGCCGGGCTCGTCGACCCGGTCGTCCAGGATGTAGCCGAGGCGCTGCAACGTCGCGGTAATCGCCTTGGGGTCGAAATCGTCGCCGACGCGGATCTCGAGATGGGCCTCCGCCCATGTCTCGGGCGGTGGAACCCGCTGGATCAGGGCGGGGGCGGTCGTCAGGACGATATCGGGGAGGGCGGCGGCATCCGTGAGCCAGCGCAACACGCCCGTGCGCTGCCCCATGACGCCGCGCGACGGCGAGGTCCGGTCGAAGGGGAGGCAATCCCATTCCGGGTAAATCGCGACGCTGCGATCGGGAGCCAGGGCGCGCAGGATGGCCGCGATGGCGTCTTGCCGGTGCGTTTCGCGCACCATGTGGATCAGGGGCTTGTTCAGGGCCACGAGGTCGAGGAGCGCCACGGCCAGGGCGCCGATGGGAACGAGGGGAGCGACGACCTCTTCGGAGGCGCTGTCGGGAGACGTCCTAGTCCGGCGTTTTGCCATCGGGGAGTGCGCTGCCCATCATTGGTGTCGGGAGTCGGCAAACGTGGACCGACGCGACTCGGCTCCCGCGATTCACGATCTGTCCCCAGTTTGTCGCACACTGTACCGAGTGCGAGACGATGGGGTGGACGAGGGCGTCATCCATAAGAGGGCGGGGGCATTCCTCCCCGTTCTCGACCTGTGGCTCCGACAACCCTCCGCCCGCGTGAATCCAGGCCGGTTTCGAGCGCGAAACACGCAGGATCCGGCGGATCGTCCGCTTTGGAGTAAAGCCCGTCGGATGGCGCATGTTGACCCCGTCCGATGGCGGTCGTTCGCCCCCTCGGATGGCGGTCATTTCTCCCCGAGGATACCGAGGATCTCAGTGCGCAGGCTCAGGAGCTTCGGGTCGTCGCGGCGGCGGGGATAGGGGGCATCCACCGCGATCTCGGTCCTGATCCGGGCCGGCCGGTCACTCAGCACGATCACCCGCTGAGCGAGGATGAGGGCTTCCTCGACATCATGGGTGACGAGGAGCGCCGTGAAGCGGCTTTCCTGCCAGAGCCGGACCAGTTCGCCCTGCATGGCGAGGCGCGTGAGAGCGTCGAGCTTGCCCAGGGGCTCGTCGAGGAGGAGCAGGCGCGGATCGTTGACCAGGGCCCGGGCGAGCGCCGTGCGCTGGGCCATGCCGCCGGAGAGCTGGTGGGGATAGGCCTCGGCGAAGTCGGCGAGCCCGACGAGGTCCAGCGCCTCGTCGATGCGATGCCGATGGCGGCGCAGCAGCCCGCGCGCCTCCAGGCCCAAGGAGACATTCCCCCGCACCGTGCACCAAGGATAGAGCGTCGGGTCCTGGAACACGAGAAGCCGTTCCGGATCGGGGCCGGCGATCGTCTCCCCGTCGAGGGCGAGGGTACCGGATTCCGGCGGTTCGAGGCCGGCGGCGAGGCGCAGCAGCGTCGACTTCCCGCAGCCCGAGGGGCCGAGCAAGGCGACGAAGGAACCCGGCGCAATGGTCAGGTCGATGTCGTCGAGGACGGGCAGGCGCGTGCCGCCGATGTCGAAGGCATGGGAGACGCGCCTGACGGTCAGAGCTCCGCCCCGGTCGATGGCGGAGGCGCCGGCCGGTGCTTCGAGGGGGGCCGCTACCATTGGACGAGGCCCTTCTGCCAGGAGAGGACGCGGTCGCGCAGACGGAACAGCAAGGTGATCAGCGTCGAGCACATCAGCGCCATGGCGATGAGGGCAGCGTACATGTTGGCATAGGCCGCCCACCCTTGCGCCCATTGCAGGTACCAGCCAAGGCCGGATTTCACGCCCAGCATCTCGGCCACGACGAGAACCGCGAAGGAAGCGCCGAGCCCCATGAACAGCCCGACGAAGACGTGGGGCAGGGCGGCCGGGATCGCGACCTTGCGGATGAGGAAGCTCTGCGAGGCGCCGAGCGTGCGGGCAACATCGTAATAGGACTTGTTGGCCGCCGCGATCCCGGACCAGGTCAGCACCGTCATCGGGAAACCCGTCGCCAGAGCCACGAGAAAGGTGCTCGCCGACCAGGAGGAAGGGAACACGAAGAAGGCCAGCGGCAGCCATGCGGTGGCCGGCAGCGGCCCGACGAAGCGCAAAACCGGATGGACCCAGTACCCGGCCGTCCGCGACCACCCCACTGCCACACCGAGGACGAAACCGACGGCGGCCCCGATCACGTAGCCGCCCGACAGCAGGATCAGCGAATTGACGATGCTGCCGCCCAGCTTCGGCCAATCCTCGGCGAAGACTTCGAGGATCGCCTGGGGCGGTGGGAAGAACGGCATCGGCAGCCATTCGAACTTGGCCGTCACCAGTTCCCAGACGGCAAAGACGATGGCGAGGGCGACGATCCACGGTCCCCAATGGCGCAGGCGGGCTCCGACCCGGCCGAGGGCGGGGAGAAAGGGGCTCGCCAGAAGCAAGGCCGCACCGATCAGTCCGGCGCCATGGCCGAACGTGGCGGAATAGGGAAAGTCGCCGTTCTCTGGCAGACCGAGGGTCAGGCCCGCGAGGGCGAGCCAGAAGGAACCGGCGAAGAAGCCGACCCACCACACGGCCGCGAGACGGGTCCGCCATGCGGAGCGGCTGGATACCGTGGCATCCGCATCGGCCGCCCGGCGGAAGCCGCCGCCGAACGCGCCCGTCAATGAACTCGACATGGATGCCCCTCAGCTCAGGACGTCGGCGTAGACACGGTCGGCGAACTTCGCCGTGTCGGTGGAGCGGCGGATCACGTTCACGCGCTTCAACTCGTCGCCGTAGAGGGCGATCTCCTGCTTGAGGGTGACGCCCACGGGCCGGTGATCGTGGGTATGGCTGCGCAGCATCGCTGCCAGATCCTCCACAGAGCCCTTGCCGCCGTAATTCGAGAAGATGCCGGCGGCGTCCAGCGGATCGGTTGCGACGCGATGGCCGCCCTCGAGGATGGCGCGGGTGAGGGCGGTGGCGACCGCCCGGTCGTTGCGGATCAGGCTGCCGCGCAGGGCCACGACGCAGCAGGAGCGCGTGGCGAAAATGCCCGTCAGATTGGTGGCGACTTCCGTGAAGCGGGGGTCCTTGAGCCAGATGAAGGTACGCGGGTCGGCATCGGCCAGGGCCTGGGCCTCGCCCTTCTCCACGGCGAGGTTGAGGAGATCGGCCGGGTATTGCCGCCACTCCACCTCCCGGTCGGGATCGATGCCGGCATCGGACAGGAGCAGGGCGAAGAAGTTCTTGGCCGGGCTGGCATGGTCGCTGATGGCGATGGTCTTGCCCTTCAGGGACGCGATGTCGGTGATGCCGGCGGATTTCGCGCCGAGCAGCCTCAGGCAGCCGCCATGGAGGCCGGCGGTGATCTTGACGTCGAACCCCTGTTCCAGGGGCTTCAGCCAGCGCAGGGCCATGCCGATTCCGGCATCGGCCTTGCCGGTGGCGATGGCCTCCAGCAGGGCCTCCGTGGACCCGCCGAAATTGATGAACTCCACGTCGAGCCCGTGGGCGGCGAAGATTCCGCGCTCCTTGGCGACGGGAGCGGCGGCCGTGCAGACGGCGTTGGCGTTCCAGGCGAGCTTGATGGGCCGGAGCGGGCCGCTCCATGCCTCGGTGGCCGCCGCCGGCGCGCAGAGGGGACCGGGATCGAAGGGCGCGGCAGGGCCGGGAACCCAGGCACGCCCCGCCGTCGCGGTGAGGCCGAGGGGCAGGGCGGCCGCGACGGTGGCGCCCGCTCTCAGCAGGCAGCGTCGGGACAGCAGGTCGTCGGTCATGGTCGTCTCCAGGGCCGCGAGCGGCCCGCCTTCATGGATCGTAGAATGTCCGGGAAGCCGGCGGCCGGTCAGGCCGGGGCGTAACTGAGATAGGCGACCATCATCTCGGCCACCGCCCGGTGGGCGTAGTCGGAGACGCTCTCGCCGCCATCGACCGGGAAGGCCTCGACGACACGGCGGCCGCCCAGCACTTCGGACAGCTCCTCGGGCATCAGCCCGTTCTCAATGGCAGCCGCCACCGCCGCCCTGCCATAAGCGCGGCGAAAGTGCCTCGGCGCGATGGCGCCGCCGACAACCCATGCGGGGCCGGACCCAAACGCCTCAAATCGCGTGTCGTGATAACCCATGACCATCAACCTTATTCGTCAGACTCGTCCCATGATGAGCGCCGCCGAGATCGGCGAGACACGCATGGCGGCAACGACTGTGCTTGGGGTTGAGGCTCTTCATTTCGCCCTCGCGTCGGCAACGGGCCGATAGACGTGTTGACAAGCCGAACTATAGGCGAGGGCGCGCGAAATGTGCTTCCAAATGTCCCGCGATCCGCAGGCCGGAGACCTCGCGGGACGGAGGGTTCGGGAAAGTTCCTGATCCGGGCTCCGCCGCGTCAGTGGCCAACGCTCGGGGCAGGGTCGGGTACCGCCTCGTCGCGAGCACCGACGAAGCGACCGAACAGGCGCCCGATGAGCGCGCCGAGGCTGTCCATCAGCAGGAATACGGCCGGCACGAAGACAAGGGACAGCAGGGTCGAGACGATGAGACCGGAGATCACCGCCACCGCCATCGGCGCGCGGAATTCGCCACCGACACCGAGCGCCAACGCCGAAGGCACCATCCCGGCGGCCATGGCGATGGTTGTCATCACGATGGGGCGCGCACGCTTGCGGCCGGCATCGACGATGGCGGTGACCCGATCGACGCCCCGCGCCATCTCCTCGACGGCGAAATCCACGAGCATGATTGCATTCTTCGTCACCAGTCCCATCAGCATCAGGATACCGATGACCACGGGCATCGAGATCGGCATGTTAAGGATGAGGAGGCCGAGGATCGCCCCCCCGATGGAGAGGGGCAAGGAGAACAGGATGGTGAGCGGTTGCAGGAAGTTGCCGAACAGCAGCACCAGCACGGCGTAGACCATCATGATCCCGGCCCCCATGGCGAGGAGGAAGCCCGAGAACACCTCGCCCATGATCTCGGCATCGCCGGTCTGGCGGATGGTGACGCCCGGCGGCAGCGACTTCGCGGTCGGCGTCTCCAGGGCCTGGGCGATGAGGGAGCCCAGGGCGTCCGACCCCTCCATGTTGGCCTCCACCGCCACACGGATCACGCGGTCGTAGCGCTCGATGGCGCCGGGGCCCTGGTCGAGCTCGATGTCGGCCACGGCGGCGAGGGGCACCGCGGTACCGTTCTTGGCCGGAACCTTAAGATTCTCCAGGCGCGAGACCGCGCCCCGCGCGCTCTCGGGCAATTGAACCCGAATCGGAATCTGGCGGTCGGCGGCGTTGAACTTGGCGAGATTCAGACCGATGTCGCCGATGGTGCCGACCCGCACCGTCTCGGCGATGGTGTCGGTGGAAACGCCCAGATCGGCGGCCGAGCCCTCCTTGGGGCGGATCCGGACCTCCGTGCGGTTGAGGGGAGCGGTGGACATCACCGAGACGAGGTGGGGGATCGCCGCCATGTCGCGCTGCAGCCGGGCGGCCACCTCGGCCACCACCTCGGCATCGGGGCCACCGACCACCAGGGCGAGGTCGCGCTGGCCGGAATCGCGCAGGAACCAGGAGCGGATATCGGGCTCCTCGGCGATAAGAGCGGAAATGTCGGTCTCCACGGCCGCCTGCTTCTTCGCGCGGCTGTTCTTCGGGGTGAGGTTAACGATGAGGGTGGCGAGCCGCGTCTCCTTCTTGCCGCCGACCTGGCGGCCGCCATCGACGAAGACCGAGGTGACTTCCGGCAGGGAGCGAATGCGGGCGACGAGGCGGTCGGACACGGCGATCGTGTCGGGCAGCCGGGCGCCGGGGGCGAGTTCGACCATGAAGAGGGTTCGGGCGTTGTCCTGCTTCGGCACGAAGCCCGAGGGCAGCAGTCCAGTAGAGGCCAGCGACGCCGCAAAGAGTGCGAGGCCGACGATCAGCGTGATCACCCGGTGGCGCACGGACCAGCCCACCAGCCGGCCATAGGCGCGCATCACCCATCCCTCACGCTCATCGTGGTGGCCGTGGTCGCGCAGGAAGTAGGCGGCGAGCATAGGCGTGATCAGCCGCGCCACCAGCAGCGACATGAACACCGAGACGGCAATGGTGAGCCCGAACTGCATGAAGTAGCGGCCGGCGATGCCGCCCATGAAGGAGACCGGGGCGAACACCGCGATGAGTGTCGCGGTGATGGCGATGACAGCGAGCCCGATCTCGTCGGCGCCTTCGAGGGCGGCGCGATAGGCGGATTTCCCCATCCGCATGTGCCGAACGATGTTCTCGATCTCGACGATGGCGTCGTCCACGAGGATGCCGGTGACCAGGGTGATGGCAAGAAGGCTGATGCCGTTGAGGGTGAACCCCATGGCGTCCATGGCCCAGAAGGTCGGGAAGACCGACAGCGGCAGGGCGACGGCGGCGATGAGGGTGGCGCGCCAGTCGCGCAGGAACAGGAACACCACGATGACGGCAAGCACGGCACCTTCGATCAGCGTGTGCATGGCGGAATCGTAGCTGCCGATGGTGGCCGAGACCGAGGAATCGATCGTCTCGAACTCAAGGTCTGGATAGGTCCGGCGGAACTCCGCGATCCGCTTCTCGACGCCCGCCGCCACTTCGGCGTCGCTGGCGCCCGAGCCGCGCGACACCGCGAAGGCCACCACCGGCTCTCCGTTGAAGCGGGCGAAGGTGCGCGGCTCCTCAATGGCGTCCTGCACCAGGGCGAGATCGTCGAGACGCACCTTGCGGCCGCCGGCGAGGACGATGGAGGTCGCCTTGAGATCGCGCATGGTGCGGGAGGCGGCCAGCGTCCGGATCGACTGCTCGCGCCCGCCGACCTCGCCGCGCCCGCCCGCCATGTCGGCAGAGGTGAGGCGCAGCTGGCGGTTGACCTCCGCAGCGGTGATGCCGAGCGCCAGGAGCCGGTCAGGCTGGAGCACAACCCGAATCTCGCGGGCGACGCCGCCCACGCGCTCGACGCCGCCCACGCCCTTCACCCCCTGGAGCGTGCGGGCGATCTTGTCCTCTACCAACCAGGACAGCTCGGCTGGGGTCATGGCCGGCGCCTTCACACCGTAGATCAGGATCGGCAGGCCCGCGATCTCCACGCGGCTGATCACCGGCTCGTCGATGGTACGGGGCAGGTTGATGCGAATCTTGGAGATCGCGTCCTTCACGTCGTTGACGGCGCGGTCGGTGTTCACCTCGAGGCGAAACTCGACCGTGGTCACGGACGAGCCCTCGGTGATGGCCGAGGTGATGTGCTTCACCCCGCGCACGCCGGCAATCGAATCCTCGACCCACTTCGTGACCTGGGTCTGCAGTTCGGAAGGCGCCGCCCCCGACTGCGTGATCGCCACGGAAACGATGGGAACGTCGATATTGGGCATCCGCGTGACCGGCAGCCCCCGGAAGCTGACAAGGCCGAGCACGATCAGGACGAGAAACAGGACCAGCGGGCCGATCGGCTTACGGATCGCCCAGGCGGAGATGTTGAGGCGCATCGCGGCAACCCGTTCTGATGGTGCGGGAGGGGAGGTAGGCAGGAGACAGCCCTAGGGCTGACCCGCCTCCGCGGTCTCCTTGCGCGACGGAGCGGCCACCATGGCCGGTGCCGATAGCGCGACGGGGACGGCGCGGACCCGGTCGCCGTCGCGCAGGAAGCTGCCAGCGCGCGCGACCACAGCCTCGCCCTCGGCAAGACCGGCGCGGATCTCTATGTCGTCGTCGTCGGAGAGGCCAGCGCGGACCTCACGTGCCTCCACGACCCCGTCCGTCACCACAAGGACGCTGCTGCGCTTCGGTCCACCATAGAGGACGGAGGCCTGGGGCACGGTCACGCCGCGCGTCCGGGCGATCTCGATGGCGCCGCGGGCAAAGGTGCCGATGCGCAGGCGGGAATCGGGATCGAGCCGGACGCGGACCTTGCCGAGGCGGTTCGCCCTGTCGACTTCCGGATAGACCGCGCGCACGCTGCCCCGCACCCGCTCACCATTGGGGAGCTCCATTGAAGCGGGCGTGCCCTCGCGCAGCAGCGGCAGCTTGGTCTCGATGACTTCGCCTTCGAGTTCGATCTCGCCACGCGCGATCAGCCGGAACAGGGGCTCGGTGGAGGACGAGGCGGCCATGCCCACGCGGGCGACGCGGCGGCTGACGATCCCGGCCTCGGGCGCACGGATCTCGGTGCGGGCGAGACGCAGATCGAGTTCGTCGCGCAAGGCCTTCGCCTGGGCGAGTTCGGCCCTGGCGATGACGAGACCGTTGCGGGAGAAGGCGAGCTTGCCTTCGGCCTGGCGCAGGGCGGAGATGCGCCCCTCCATGATCACTGCCGTGCCGTTGCCGCTCTGCATGAGTTGCTTCGCCCGGTCGTGGGAGAGGCGAGCCTCCATCTCGGCGGCCTGCGCCTGCTCGATGCTGCTCTGAGCCTGCGGCACGACGGCGGCGGCCTTATCGACGAGGGCGTTCTGCTGAGCGATCTGGCGGTCGATCAGGTCGCGCGAGAGCCGGGCGAGGACCTGACCGCTCTCCACACGCATACCCTCTTCGACCAAGACTTCGGTCACCCGATAGCCCTCGATCTCGGGGGTCACCAGGATCTCGTCGCGGGGGACGAGGGTTCCGGTAACGACGACCTGCTCGACGATCTCGCGGCGCCGGGCCTCGACGGTGCTCACTGCCGGCGCCAGTCTGACCGGGGTGGGCGTCTCTTCGGCGATGACCGACCCCGAGGGCAGGCCGAGGCCGAGGCCGAGGATGAGGATCGCGGGACGGACGACCTTGATGACGGCACTCATCGGCTGCTCTCCAAGACGGTTCGTAATGGATGACCGGGGGAGGCGAGCAGGACGCTGGATTCTGATTCGAGTGACGCCGTCGGCAGCCGTCCGGCCAAACCCGCTTCGATCAGAACACACAGATGCGCCACTGCCGGGGCCGGATCGAAGTCCGGCCGAAGGGCCAGGTTGACGAGGATGCCTTTCATCAGCGGATTCAGCGTCTCGTCGTAGAGGGCGGCGGCATCGCAGGCCGGCGAGGTGGCCAGGGACGCGAGGGTCTCCACGAACCAGAGGCGGGCCTCGGTCTCGCCCCGATCGATCATGGCGGCGATGTCGGGATTACGGGTGGCTTCGGACCAGAGATCGACGCGCAGGACCGCACTCTCGCGGGTCGCCTTGGCGAAGTAGCGTTCGAGGACCCTCATCAGGGCGCCGCGGCGATCGCCGGCCCGCTCCATTTCCTCGACGAGGGTCATGCCATGCCCGCGCTCACGCTCGGCGAGCCCGAGGACCACAGCCTCCTTCGACTTGAAGTAGTGGTAGATGTTGCCGGCTGTCATGCCGGCCTGACGCGCAAGATCCTGCATCGTCGTCCGATGGAAACCGTTCCGCACGAAGCAGGTCTCGGCGGCATCGAGGATGTCCTGGCGCCTGGCCGAGGGGCCGGACTTCACTTCGATGGCGGTACCGGCGCTCACGATGCCGACCTCCCGTCCGCGCCGAGACTAGAACCTTCCGCTTGGGTCATTCCGCAGGACCGTGCCTGCCAGGACCAGGATTGCTCGGCGTGATCGGCGCAGACGCGCGCCTGCCAGCCGTCGGAGCCCGCACCGGTCCAGCCAAGGAAAGCGAGCCAACCAACCAGGATCAGCAGCCCCGGCAGAAGGGTTGACGGCCCACAGGCGGAACGGATCGAAGCCAGGACGCGCCCGGCATCCCACCCGCGCGGCGCATCGACATCGTCATAACAACTGAACTCGCCCATGACGCCCCCCCGTTCCCTCAATGCCTATTGAACGTTCATTCATGAGTCAATGAACGATCATTCAATGGCGTCGGGGCGTGTGCGATGGTCCACCTCGACAGGGCGAGCGGCGCGCCTATTTTACCTGTCATGCGCCTCATCATCCTGACCGCCGCCGTGCTCTCGCTCTCAGTCCTGTCGGCACGCGCCGATTCCTGCGGTGATCTCATCGACAGCGTGGTCGCCGAAACGAAAGCCACCCTCGTCAACCGCACTATCGATTTCGCCGAGATGTCGTCGACAGACGGGATGACGCTGACACTCGCCTGCGGTGACCCGTCAGCGGTCGGCGTACAGTTCAAGGGCGAGACGCCAGGGGATGCCTATTATGGCCTGTTCGGCCGGGCCGGGCGGATCGCCACCGGCATCGGGGCCGACCTGATCGAGGCGGCCGCGCGCCGCGCCCGCGAGCAGGCGGTCGTCACCCGACATAGTCACGCAGATGCGGCGACAGCCCTCGTCACGTGCTCGGTGACGAACGGAAGCCGCGGACCGATGACCGGATGCGCTGTGGTGGACAAGCGCGATCGCTGAAAATTTCCCCCGGCGGCCGGGTCGTGTCCCTGGACGTGGTGTAGCTTAGTGAGGGCCACCACGGTCACAGGCTTGGGCCAGGAGGATCAGACTGCCAGGGTCGGCAGGCTGAGGAAGGGATCATTGCTGATCAAGGGATATTTTACCGGGTCATGGAGCGTGACTGTGCTTGATGACCCAGTTGTCACATCCCAGCAGGACACGTCAACGAGCCTGTCTCGACGGGCCGTGAGAGGGTCCGTTTCGCAGAGAGATCAGGCCGAGGCGCCGGCGGAAGAATCGAACAGGAAATCATCGGCGGCCGGGACCGTGACGGACAGGCCCGAACCGTAGGCGGCCTTCGACAGGCGCCATGGACGATCGACCTGAGCGCGGATGGCCTCAGACGGACGTAGGCGCCGCAATGCACTATCCTCTCCCAATTCCTCCACGGTGAGAAAGCCATAGACCTGCAGACGGGCAGCGATCAGCTTGGTCTCGCGGTCACCGGCCGCGACCGCGAGCGTCCCGCTAGCATAGACCGCATCCATGAGTGCGCGCTGGTCCACACGCCGCGCGGCGAGGGAGGGCGAGACGACAGGGGCCTGGGGCTGGGGCCTACCAGGACGCCGGAAAGGAACAACGTTGTCGATCGCCGTGTGAACGCTACGCATACACCGTTACCCTTGAAACCACGCGTGGGGACCAGCGAACGCCGCTGCGGCCCCGACGATCGCTAGGTTTCGACGAGTCGGATTAATGGGCGGTTTACGGTAAACGCTGGGCTTATCTCAACGGAGCACCGACTGCCTGCGGAGCAGCGAGACGGGTGGCACGCCGCGCGCCTGTCGCCGCCCCGTGACGATGCCCTACCGCAGGAATTGCCGCCCGCTCAGCGGAATCGAGGGCGCCGCCGAATTGGTGCTCTCCTTGTAGATTGGCACGATGAGCCGCAGCCAGCCGCGTGTCTCGCGGCCGCCATAATTGCGCTCGGCCACGTCCCGTGTGACGTAGGCCTGCAAGTTCACGGGCCCGAAATTGTAGCCGACGAGGCCGCCCACTGCGATCTGACCCTGGCGGCGATAGCCGGGGAAACGCGTGGGCAGATCGGTGGAAGCGAAGGCCACAGGGCCGACCTCCCACTTGCCGAACTTCTTGGTCGCAGTGAGATCGAGGTTCAGATAGTCGGGATAGACTACACCCTGTGCAGTCACCGGATCGACGAAGATCCCGTAGAGAAGATTGGCAGTGAGGTTGAAACCGTTGCCGCTATACGTCGCGGCAAAACGGTGGCTCAGCGACGCGTTCTGGGTCAGGAAACTCGTCTCGATCGGTAGATATCCGCCGAAGAGATAGCTCACCCCGATATCGTTGCCGAGATTCCAGGCGAGCTGGGCGGCGAGCAGAGGCTGGCCGATGCCGCTCTGGTAGGGTGTGCCGCGCGGGCTCGATGCTACAACTGGCTGAATCGCTACGAGGTTGAGCCGCGCGCCCACCAGGCTCCACGGCGTCGCCCAGAGGAAGGTAGGCAAGTTGATGTTCGATTCGGAATCGAGCGGTCGGGTGTCGCGGACGCCGAAGCTCGACGTGTTGACGAAATAGAGACCGACGGGGAGTTGGGCGCCGGCCGGAAGGCCGACCGTCTGCCCGGGTTGCGCCGCCGAGCCGGCCAGGGCTGACCCGGAGACAACGGTCGTCAGGCCGAGGCCGACACACAGGGAGAGACCGAGCGTAGAGGTTGCGTAGCGGAAACCGTGAATCATCCAGTGCCTCTTCCGGGAGCGCGACAGGGAAAGCGCCGCATTCGAGCAAGCTCTCCCTCATCGACGCACCAGCACCGGATCCCATTCCCTCCATCCCTTAATCGTAGCGGCGTTGTCACCCAAAGGTCACATTCGTATAGCCTGCCGTTCTTCGAACAAGTTGACGAACGATAAAGGCATCAATATTTATTTGATATTCCCTTCAAGTTAACTGGATTCTTACGCGTTTGGAATTCGACCGCCGCTCAAGCTAAAATGATCGACAGAAAGCCTACAGTCTCCATACGTGCCGATGCTGTCACCGTCGTCCCGCATTGATTATGGCGTCGGCACGGTACTGGCGGGGGCCGGCAAGGCGGCCCGCTTTTCGGGGCTCCTGATTTGGCTGTAGACGATGCTGGAGAAGCTCCCGATCACCACGTGCCAGCCGATCTTGCCATAGGCCGGGTCGTTGCGGGCGGCTTGGCAGAACGCCGTAGTCAGTCCGTTGACGATGTCGTCATCTTTGGCGCCGCCGGCCGCGGCCTTCACCTTGGGCAGCAGAGCGTCGACGACCGGGATGAAGTTCTCCTGTGCCAACCCCTTCAGGCTCGTCGCGGTGAGTGCGTTGGCGATGGCTTTGGCCACGTCCGGTTGGGCAATGACGGCGCAGGGTGCCGTTCCCGCGAGCATGGTCTGCGTGGCGGCGCGGGCGGTGCCGACGATGCCGCGCTCGGCGATGACGGGGGCGTTGTTGCCCCAGGCGTTGCGGATGTAATCGGTCACGTCGGCGACCTCCTGATCGGTCATGCCCGCCCCCACCGCGGGCATCGGCGCGTAGCCGTTCTGGGCGGCGAGGCCGCCGAGAATGACGCGGATCACCGTCTCCGGCCCCTCCGCCTGGACGGACGTGTTGCCGGCGAGCGCCGGAATCGCCCCCTCGACGCCCTTGCCGTCCGGCTTGTGACAGGAGGAGCAGTAGCTGAGATAGGTGGCGGCACCCGGCGCATCGGCCTGGTTAAACGCCTGAAGATCCTTGACTTTATAGCTTTCCTTGGCTTTCTGCGTACGCAGATAGGCGACCATCGCCTTCAAATCGGCATCGGTCAGCCTGGAAAGGGATTCCTCGATGGTCTGGCGCATCGGCCCGGCGGCGACGCCCGGCCGGTTGCCCGGAGCGGCGCCGGTTTTGAGGTATTCGACCACTTGATCGTCGGTCCAGGAGCCGATTCCGGTGTGGTCGTCGGGGGTGATATTGGGGGCGTACCAGCCGTCGATGACCCCGCCGCCGAGTTTTCCGGCCAATCCGCTGTTTCCGACGATCTTGTTGGCGTTGTGGCACATGCCGCAATGGCCGAGCCCCTCCACGAGGTAGCCGCCGCGATTGACCTCGGCGCTGGCGTTCGGATCCGGCTTGAACTCGCCCGCGGTGAAGAAGGCTGTGCGCCAAGTGATGAGTGCCGTGCGAATATTGAACGGGAACGGGATCTCGGAAGGCTTGCGCGGCTCATTCACTGGTTCGAGGGAGCGCAGGTAAGCAAAGATCGCGTCTGAATCGTCGCGCGTGACTTTGGTGTACCAGGCGAAGGGGAAGGCCGGATAGAGATAGCTGCCCTCGTTGTCGATGCCATCGTGCAGGGCGCGGTAGAAGTCGTCGGCAGTCCATTTGCCGAGCCCGGTCTCGTCGTCCGGTGTGAGGTTCGGCGTGCGGATCTTCCCGATCGGCGTGTTGAGGACGTAGTTCCCCGCGAACGGTTTGCCCCCCGGCGCCGAATGGCAGGCGACGCAATCGCCCGCCGTCGCCAAGTATTCACCCCGCTTGATCTGTTCCACATCTTGGGCCGAGGCACAGGTCGCGGCGGCCATGAGGCCGGCCGAACCGAGCAGGAGGGCAGATATGCGACGCATGAAGCCGGTTCTCCACTCATGAAGCCGAAGGTTGGACAGATGCAATTCAGGCACGCCTCGTGACCGTTCTGCCCGGTTGGCCAAGGTCGGGCATGGCCGGATCGGATGCGGAACGCGACCCCCCGAACATGCGCAACGCGACCTCCCCTAGATGCGCCATCAGAGAGGCGATGAGGCAGAGCGCCACCACCGTCCAATCCGAGCCAATCAGCGCGGCGCGGATCGCCAGCATCAGCGCCGCGCCCGAGGCGAGGTTGCAGAAAAGGGGCGCAAGGAGCGGGCGATCCCCCCCGTAGAGGCGCCATGCCACGAGGGCGGCGGCCTCCAGGGCCACGAGACCGAGGATCACGTCGATGATCCGCCCGGAGGCGAACAATGCCGCCAGGGTCGCCGCATCCGGAATCATGCCCGGCTTCCGATACTGCGAGCGGAGCGCGCCTCACCGAACGGCCCGTTCAGCCGCACGATCGCCCGGTTGAGCAGTGTCGCGACGCTGACCCAGGCGAGGTAGGGCGCGAGCAGGAGGGCCGCGATCCCCGAGACCTGGGCCGTCACGGCGATCAGCGCCACGATGGAGAGCCACAGAGCGATCACCTCGAGATAGGCCCAGTCCGGCCGGCGCAGGCGGAAGAAGATGCCGCTCCAGGCGATGTTGAGGACGAGGTTGACGCCGTAGGCGGCGAGCAATGCGCCACGCGCCGAGGTTCCGGCCTCCGCGTGCCAGGCGATCATGGCGGAGATCGCCGTGAGGGTGAAGATCGTGGTCCAGACCGGGCCGAAGGCCCAGTCCGGCGGCTTCCACGAGGGCCGCCGCAGGGATTGATACCAGGGGCCGGTGGTCGTCAGGAGCCCGCCGGCGAGGGCGGTGACGAGGGCGGCGGCCGCCGCGGTCACGACCGGGCCGGTCTCGAACCCACCGATCATGGGGAGACCCAGCGGAACAGGTGCGCCAGATCCTTGAAGAAGATCCTCACATGGGCGGCGGGCTTTGCCCGCACCAGTTCCTTGTTCATGTAGGAATCCCAGGTGAGCTGCTGGACGTCCTTGTCCTTGCAGATCGAGACGAAGCGCTCGCGCAGGGAATCGTTGCGGTACCAGACCCACTGCATCATGCGCAGGATCAGGAAGACGCGCCCGTGCAGGCGCATGAAGCGACGCCGGGCAAGAGCCAGAGAGGCGGCCTTGCCGGTGGCGAGGAAGGTGTCGGCCGCCTCCGCCGCGAGACGGCCGCCGAGCATGGCGTAGTAGATGCCCTCGCCCGAGGCCGGGGCGACGATGCCGGCGGCGTCCCCGGTGAGCAGCACGTCGCGGCCATTGTCCCAGCGCTTGAGCGGTTTCAGCGGCAGCGGCGCGCCCTCGCGGCGCAGGGTTTCCCCGGCATCGAGGCCGGTGGAGGCGCGCAAGGCCCGGATCGCCCCGCGCAGGGAGAAGCCCTTGCGGGCGCTGCCGGTGCCGATGCTGATCGTGTCGCCATGGGGGAAGACCCAGGCGTAGAAATCCGGCGAGAGCTTGCCCTGGTAATAGACGTCGCAGCGCGTCCCCTCGACGTCGCCGCTCCCATCCGCCGGACGTCGGACGATCTCGTGATAGGCGAAGACCTGTTTCATGGCCGCGTGGCCGGGAATCTCGGCCCGCCCGACCACGGAACTCGCCCCGTCAGCGCCGATGACGAGGCGGGCGCGGACCCGGTGCTCGGCCTCGCCGGAGCGGTAATGAACGGTGGCCCCGCCGTCGTCGTCTCGGACGATGCGGGTGAAGCTGCCGGGGCGGTGGTCGGCCCCGGCCAGGGCCGCGCGGTCGCGCAGCCAGGGGTCGAAATGCTCGCGGTCGACCATGCCGACGAAACCGTCGGCGATGGGCATGTCGACACGCTTGTCCTTGGGCGAGACCATCCGCGCCGAGCGCACGCGTGCGACGAGCAGATGGTCGGGAATCGCGAAGTCGCGGATCAGGCGCGGGGGAATCGCGCCGCCGCAGGGCTTGATCCGGCCCGGCTTGTCGAGGAGCAGGACGCGGCGCCCCATCCGGGCGAGATCGGTGGCGGCGGTGGCCCCGGCCGGGCCGCCCCCCACCACCACGACGTCGAAGGTCTCCGGCTCCGGCATGGGACTCACCTCAGCGATAGCGGGGTTGAAGCACGGGCCGTCGTGGGCGGGCGGCACGGCGCAGCAGCGTCGCGCCCGCGTGCTCGATCCTAAGAGCCAGGAGCGCGCCCACCAGGAACAGGGCGGCCTCGGCCAGGAACACGGCGGCATAGGCATGGACCGGCTCGGGGCTGACGAGACGGGCGAGATCCACCGCCATGGTCCCGAGGAAGCCGCCGGCCCCGAAGGCGACGCCCTGGGCCGCGCCCCAGACCCCCATCCGGGTGCCGCGCTCGGCCTCGCCGCCGGCACCCGCCAGGCCCATCATCGAGCCGATGGCGGCCACGGCGAACATGCCGTTGAACAGGCCGAGGGCGAAGACCGCGACGCGCAGGGGAAAGTCCGGGCCGACGAGGCCGCCGCCAGCGATCCCCGCCAGCGCCAGGGCCGAACCGGCGCAGCCGGTGGCGGTCCACAGTTTAAGCGAGCCGAGATACGGGCCGCCGATCCCCATGGTGAGGCCGGCCACCGTGAGCATGCCGGCGAGCACGCCGCCATGCTGCAGTCCCGAGAGCTTGGTGGTGACGCCGGGCGTCATCGCGAAGACGAGGCCGGCGAAGGGTTCGAGGATGAGTTCCTGCGCGCTGTAGGCCAGCATCGCCACGAAGATGAAAACGGTGAAGCGGCGCGAGGCCGGCTCGGACCAGACCCGTGCCAGCACCTCGCGGAACGGCCGCTTCGGGGCGCCCTCCGCGTGGCTGGACGGAGCGCGCTCCGGCTCGATGCCGCCGACCGCGAGCACGGCCAGGAGGAAAGCGAGGAGCGAGACCGTGCCCGACACGGCCACCAGCCGGGCGCCGGAGAACGGATCGAGGAAATGTCCGGCGATCGGCGCGGTGATGGCAAAGCCCGCGATCATCATCACCCAGACGATGGTGGCCGCAGCCCCCCGGCGGCGCGCCTCGACGCCGCCGGCCAGGAGCACGAGGAGGGAGGTGCCCGCGGCACCCGCCCCCATGCCCACGGTGAGGAAGGACAGGATCGCCAGAGCGATGCCGGCGGCAAGATGGGTTTCCATGAGGGCGGTCGCCGTCGCCGCGCCGAAGCCGCCGAGGCACAGCGCGGCCATGCCGCCGACGATCCAGGGCGTGCGTCGCCCGCCCATATCCGAGCCGTAGCCCCAGCGCGGGCGCAGGACCTGGACGGCGTAATGGAGGGTCACGAGGGCGCCGGGAATCATCGCCGGCAAGGCGAGCTCCACCACCATGACCCGGTTGAGGGTCGAGGTCATGAGGACGACCACGGCACCCAAAGCGGTCTGGACGAGGCCGAGGCGGACGATGGCGAGCCAGCCCAAGGTCGGCGCCATCACGCGGCTCCCTGCTGCGCGAGTGCCCTGAGGGCGAAGGCCGCCACCAGCATGCCGAGCACGTAGAGGGTGGTGCCGGTGCCGTTGTACCAGGCCGCCCGTCCGCGGGGATCCTTCAACAGGCGGGACATCAGGACGAGTTGCGCGGCGAGCAGGCCGGCAACGAAGACCGCATGCCCGGACCGGTCCCAGGCGTAGAGGAGGGCGATCACCGCCAGCTGGGGCAGGGCCATGACGAGGCAGGCGAGGCGGGCGGCCCGGTCGGTCCCGAGCTGGACCGGCAGCGAGCGGAGATTCATGCGCGCATCCCCTTCCACCGACTTGAAATCGTTGAGGGTCATGATGCCGTGAGCGCCCACGGAATAGAGAAAGGCCACGGTGAGGATGCGGTGGTCGGGCAGGGCGCCGGCCATCACGGCGGCACCGGTGAACCAGGGCAGGCCCTCGTAGCAGAGCCCCACCGCGGCGTTGCCCCACCACCCGTTCTGCTTCAGCCTCAAGGGCGGCGCGCTGTAGATCCAGGCGAGGACCAGCCCGAACAGGGCGGCATAGAGGATCCAGACCCCCAGGGCGGCCGCGACGGAGAGGGAGAGGGCGGTCCAGGCCAGTGCCACGTAGAGGCCCCAGCGGCCGGGCATCCGGCCGGACGGGATCGGCCGGTTCGGCTCGTTGATCGCGTCGACATGGCGGTCGTACCAGTCGTTGGCCGCCTGCGAGGTGGCGCAGACCAAGGGGCCGGCGAGCACGATCCCGGCGACGATGACCGGCCAGTGCCCGCTCGCCGGAACCCCAGAAGAGACCACCCCGCAGGCAAAGGCCCACATCGGCGCGAACCAGGTGATCGGCTTCAACAGCTCCAGCAGGGCGCTGGGAGCGGGCAGTCCGCGGATGGCGGAAGGAGCGGGGGAGACCGACGTTGCCATGACGTGGAAGCTAGGTTCCGACGCCTCGACGTGTCAAGTTTGATTTACACTTTGCCCGACAAATAAGGGCGACAGTCGGACGCAGGCCGCCCGTCGCCGAGGCTCATTCGTCGTCGGCGAGATCCGGCCCGTCGAGGTCACCGATCCCGTAGCGGCGCAGCTTGGCGTAGAGCCCCTGGCGGCTGAGGCCCAGCATCTCGGCGGCCGAGGCGCGGTTGTCGCGGGTGATGCGCAGGGCGGCCTCGATACACAGGCGCTCGATCAGGTCCGTCGATTCGCGCACCAGGTTCTTCATGGAGACCCGCCCGACCAGCTCGGTCATCTGCTCGACGGACCGCGGCAATTCCCGCCCGCCGGGGGCGGCGGCAGTGCGGCGGGGGGTCGAGCGGATGGTGAAGCCGAGACAGGGCTGGCCGCCGCCCGGGACCGAGACGGCGGCGACCTCGACCTCTTCCACCGACCCGTACTCGCCGCGCAGGCTCGTCGCATAGTGGCGCACGGAGCCGTGATGGCCGAGGGTCGAGAACAAGGCGGCGGCCTCGGTCTCCTCGCGCCCGAGCCAGCGGTCGAGGGGTTCGCCGCGCACCTGTTCCTCGGTGGCGAGCTGCACCAGATCGAGGAAGGCGGCGTTGGCCGCGAGGATGCGCCGCTGCGGATCGGTGACGACGAAGCCCTCCGGCAGGCTCTGGATCACGTCGAGGGCCGAGGCCCCGGTCCGGCTCGGGGGGGCCGCGTCGGTGGGCTCGGCCGACAGCCGCAGGAGGGCGCTGGTGGCGTTTTCCTGCCGGAACAGCGAGGCGGCAACGCGGGTCTCGCCGCGACCGTTGCCGAGACGGGCGACGAGGTCACCCGCTTGTCCGGTCACGCGCAGGCCGGCGAAGAGCGATTCGAGCTCGCGGGTACTGCCCGCATCGAACAGGTCCACCACGTCCTGACCGATGATGCGCTTCTCCACGCGGCCGATGAGGCGGGCAGCGGCCGGGTTCACCTCGGTGACCCGGCGCGTGGCGGCATCCACCACCAGGACCGGCTCGCCGGCGAGCTGGAACAGCAGGCGGTAACGGGTCTCGGCGCCGCGCAGGCGCAGGTAGTCGCGCTCCAGCGCCTGCTGGGTCTCGGCGAGCTTGCGCTGCAGCGCCGCCATCGCACGCAGGTTGCGGCCGATGACGATCACCGGGCCGCCAGTCTCCAGGCGCATGGCCGAGTAGCGCACCGGCAGGTCGATGCCCGTGGCGGAGGGATGGTTCACCTGGCGCCAGCGCGTGACCGCGCCGGGGGCCGCGTCACGCAGGAGGGCGGCGATCTTGGGCCGGCTCTCGACGGTGACGGTGTCCACCCAGAGCTGGCCGAGCCAGGTCTCGCAACCCTCGTCGGTGAAATCGGCATTGCCGAAGGCCGCATCGCGGATGACCCCGTCCGCGTCGACGATCAACGCGAGGTCCGTCGCCGCGGCGACGAGGAGCCCGGCCGCCTCCGCATCGAGGGGACCGAGGGTTTTGCGAAGCGCTGCGAACGTTTCCGCCGCTGCAGGGAGTGCCAGACTGGTCAAGGATCACCACGATGTGACGACGTCGAGCCGGTCTTTCAGCAGGGTCTGGCCCGCGGATCAAGCAAGCTCTCGGCAATGGAAATGGCGAGACGGGCATCGCTCGCCGTCGCGTCAGCGCCGACGAGAACCGAATGGTCGGGGTTTTCGGTGAAGATCGGCCCACCGACCATGACACGAACCGACGGATTGCGCGAGGCGCGCCGAAGCTCCGCCACCATGTTCGCGAGGGCCGGAAGGAGGGTTTCGGAGCCGAGCGACACCCCGATCACGTCGAACCAGCCCGTGCGGGCGGTCCGGATCGGGTCGGGGTGGAGCTCGTGCGCCGCGCTCGTGACGTCCCATCCGGCATCGCGGAAGAACCGCTCGATGAGGGAGAGGCCGAAGCTGTGCGTCTCGCCCGGGCAGGCCATCAGGAAGATGCTACGCCCGTGCGGATCCGGCGCCGGCTCCGAGCGGAACCGGGCTGTGAGGTCGTGCATGATGCGCTGGAGGCGCCCCATGGCGATGGTGAGCTCCGCGAAATCGCAGAGATCCTCCTCCCACAGGTGGCCGAGATGGCGTGCCGTGGGGGCGAGGAGGTCGAGGAGCAGGCTGTCCAGGGAGAGGCCGTCCTCGATGAGGACGACGATCCGGCTCTCCACATCGTCGCAATCGGGCGCGAGCACCAGGGCGGCGAATTCGGCGATCTGGTCCGGCGTCGGCAGGATGCCGGGACGCTCGGAGCGGGGGTCGGCCCGGTGGGCCAGCATCAACCGCGGGATGATCTCGGCTTCGACCACGCTGGCGAGGTCACGATCCCAAGCCGGGCTCCGATCCTGAAACGGTCGATCGGGATATAATGCATTATTACGTTGCGGATGGACTTCGCTGGACGACCTCTCAAACATCGAGGCCGCCCGAAGCGAACTGACGTCATCCATTGGAACCTCCCAATGTTGCTGACGGCTTCTTGATCCAGCTCGATCTTGAGTGTCGAACTTCGCATCATCGACTTGCGAATGCCTTTGACGCTGCGAGCAACATGAAAATGGTTACAAGCGGGCCTTGACGATGACGATACCGGTTGCCAACGATTTGGCAATCCCGCCCCTCACATTATTCTGCATCAAATCTGTAAAATGAAAACGACGTAAAGCTAGCTTGACACTCTTCCGGCGGGTTCCTAACCTCCCTCTCAACGGGCCTCCGACCATGCGGGGCCGGGTCAAGACGGGGTGGAGCCGATGCCTGCAAGAGGAGGCCAGCCGAGACGACCTCTCTATTCGCCGGCCGAGCGCGCCCGGCGCGACGCCTCCGCCTGGACCCTGGTGCAGGGCATCCTCGCGCCGCTCCAGTTCCTGGTCTTCCTCGTCAGCCTCGGCCTCGTCCTGCGCACATTGGCGACGGGGGAGGGCTCGTTGGCCGCCAACGCCTCCATCGTGGTCAAGACCCTGGTGCTCTACGCGATCATGGTCACCGGCTCGATCTGGGAGAAGGACGTCTTCGGGCGCTATCTGTTCGCGCCGTCCTTCTACTGGGAGGACATGGTCAGCATGCTCGTGCTGGCCCTCCACACCGCCTATCTCGTGGCGCTCGCCACGGGCGCCCTCGATACGACGGGGCTGATGCTCCTGGCGCTGGCGGCTTACGCCTCCTACGCCGTCAACGCCGCGCAATTCCTGCTGAAGCTGCGGGCCGCCCGCCTCCAGGCGTCGCCCCACGGCACCCTCGCCACGGAGGGCGCGCGATGAATGCCCACGCTCCCGTCACGGCGGTCGAGAGCGAGCGCGGAGTCGAGATCCGGCAGGAACGCGGCCAGCGGGCGGTGTTCTGCGGGCTCACCGGCATCGTCTGGCTTCACCGCAAGATCCAGGACGCCTTCTTCCTCGTGGTGGGGTCGCGCACCTGCGCGCATCTCATCCAGTCGGCGGCCGGGGTGATAATCTTCGCCGAGCCGCGCTTCGCCACCGCCATCATGGACGAGCGCGATCTCGCCGGCCTCGCCGACATGAACGACGAACTCGACGCGGTGGTGGGCCGCCTCGTGGCGCGCCGGCCCGAGATCAAGCTCCTGTTCCTGGTGGGGTCGTGCCCCTCGGAGGTGATCAAGCTCGACCTGTCGCGCGCCGCCCAGAGGCTGTCGCGCAGCCTCGCGCCCGACGTGCGGGTGCTGAGCTATTCCGGCAGCGGCATCGAGACCACCTTCACGCAAGGAGAGGATGCCTGCCTGGCTTCCCTCGTGCCAGAGATGCCGGCCGAGGCGGCCAATGCCGAGACCTCGCTCCTCGTGGTCGGCGCGCTCGCCGACGTGGTCGAGGACCAGTTCGCCCGGATCTTCTCGGAGATGGGAATCGGCCCCGTGCGGTTCCTGCCCGCACGCCGGGCCGGCGCGATGCCGCCTGTCGGGGAGAACACCCGCTACCTCCTGGCCCAGCCCTTCCTCGCCGACACGGCGCGGGAGCTGGAAGAGCGGGGCGCCACACGGCTCGCCGCTCCGTTCCCGCTGGGATCCGAAGGCACCACGGGCTGGCTCAAGGCGGCGGCGGATGCGTTCGGCGTGGCGGCCGGACGGTTCGAGGCCGCCACCGCGCCGGGGCTGCGCCGGGCCGAGCAGGCGCTCGCCCCCTACCGGGCGATGCTGACGCAGCGCCGGGTCTTCTTCTTTCCCGATTCGCAGCTGGAAATCCCCCTGGCGCGCTTCCTCTCGCGGGAGATGGGCGCCAAACTGGTGGAGGTCGGTACCCCCTACCTCCATCGCGGGCATCTCGACCGCGAGATGGCCCTGCTGCCGCGCGGCACCCGGATCGTGGAGGGGCAGAGCCTCGACGATCAGATGGACCGCTGCCGCCAGGCCCGGCCCGACCTCACCGTCTGCGGGCTCGGCCTCGCCAACCCACTGGAGGCGGAAGGGCTCGCGACCAAATGGTCGATCGAGCTGCTGTTCACCCCGATCCAGGGCTACGACCAGGCCGGCGACCTCGCCGAACTGTTCGCGCGCCCCCTCGTCCGCCGTACCCGGCTTGAGGTGTAGCCCGATGCAGCTCACCGTCTGGACCTACGAGGGACCGCCCCATATCGGCGCCATGCGCGTCGCCACCGCGATGCGCGGCCTGCACTACGTGCTGCACGCCCCCCAGGGCGACACCTATGCCGATTTGCTGTTCACGATGATCGAGCGGCGCGACGCCCGCCCGCCGGTGACCTACACCACCTTCCAGGCGCGCGACCTCGGCTCCGACACCGCCGCGATCTTCAAGGACGCGGTCGCGGCCGCTTACGAGCGCTTCCGCCCCGAGGCGATGATCGTCGGCGCCTCCTGCACCGCCGAACTCATTCAGGACGATCCGGGCGGCCTCGCCAAGGCGCTGGCCCTGCCGATCCCGGTGATCCCGCTGGACCTGCCCGCCTATCAGAAGAAGGAGAACTGGGGCGCCTCGGAGACCTTCTACCGGCTGGTGCGGACCCTGTGCGGCCCGAAGGCGGAAACGGTCGGGAAGGCCGGACGGCGCCCGTCCTGCAACATCCTCGGCCCCACGGCCCTGGGCTTCCGCCATCGCGACGATCTCATCGAGATCCGGACGCTTCTCGACGCCCTCGGCATCGACGTGAACGTGGTGGCGCCACTGGGCGCCAGCCCGTCCGACCTCGGCCGCCTCGGCGAGGCCGATTTCAACGTCGTGCTTTATCCCGAGATCGCGCGCGCCGCCGGCCAGCACCTGCAAAAAACCTTCGGCCAGCCGATGGTCGAGACCGTGCCGATCGGTGTCGCCGCCACGACCCGCTTCGTGGAGGAGGTGGCGACGATCGCCGGCGTCGATCCGGCTCCGGTCCTGTCCGGCGCGCCCTCGCGGCTGCCCTGGTATTCGCGCTCGGTCGATTCGACCTATCTCACGGGCAAGCGCGTCTTCATCTTCGGCGACGCCACCCACGCCCTCGCCGCCGCCCGCGTCGCGTCCACCGAACTCGGCTTCAAGGTGGTGGGTCTCGGCAGCTATGCCCGCGACTTCGCCCGCGAGATCCGGGCCGAGGCGGCGATCCACGGCATCGAGGCGACGATCACCGACGATTACCTCGACGTGGAGGCGGCGATCCAGGCCAGCGCCGCCGAACTGGTGCTGGGCACGCAGATGGAGCGCCACATCGCCAAGCGTCTGGGCCTGCCCTGCGCAGTGATCTCGGCCCCGATCCACGTCCAGGATTTCCCCGCCCGGCACTCGCCGCAGATGGGGTTCGAGGGCGCCAACGTCCTGTTCGACACCTGGGTCCATCCCCTGATGATGGGGCTCGAAGAGCATCTACTCGGCATGTTCCGCGAGGATTCCGAGTTCCACGCCGACGCCGCGCCCTCGCATCTCGGACCCGGTCACTCGCCTGTCCCTCCCCCCTCTGTGGGCTACGATGTTCACCCATCCGGCGGGCCGCACGGGTCCCCTCTCCTGGAAGGAGAGGGACAGGGTGAGGTGTGCGACCTTTCCGGAGATGGACCACACCTCACCCCAGCCCTCTCCTTTCAGGAGAAGGAGCCCGTCGCGCCTCAGGTCGGACCTTCTCGGATAGGGGAACGGCCGTCGAGCGGATGTGTGAATCCCGAAGACTCTGCAGAGGGGGGAGGGAGTTCCGGTTCCGCACACAGCACCTGGGCTCCCGATGCCGAGAAAGAACTGAGAAAAATCCCGTTCTTCGTGCGGGGCAAAGCCCGCGCCAACACCGAACGCTTCGCCCGCGAGCGGGCGCTCCCCCTCATCACCGTCGAGACGCTGTACGATGCCAAAGCGCATTTCGGACGCTGAGCGTCCCGCCCTCAGCCTCGTCGTCGTGACGATGGACAATCACATGGCCAGCGCCCTGGAGCGCGCTCGCCACCGGCTGCGCGACGAGATGCCGGGTCTCACGCTCTGCTTCCACGCGGCGGCGGAATGGGACACCGACCCGGCGGCTTTGGCCGCCTGCAAGGCCGACATCGCCCGCGCCGACATCGTGGTCTCCACCATGCTCTTCATGGACGAGCATGTCCGCGCCATCCATCCGGCACTGCTCGCCCGCCGCCCGCATTGCGACGCGATGGTCGGCTGCCTTTCGGCCAGCGAGATCGTCAAGACCACCCGCCTCAACCGCTTCGACATGGACGGCACCAAAAGCGGCGCCCTCGAATTCCTGAAGAAGCTGCGCGGCAAGACCGGCGCACAGGGCAACGGCGCCCGCCAGATGGCGATGATCCGCCGGCTGCCCAAGATCCTGCGCTTCATCCCCGGCTCGGCCCAGGATGTCAGGGCCTATTTCCTCACCCTGCAATACTGGCTCTCGGGCTCGGACGAGAACATCGCCAATCTCGTGCGCTTCCTCGTCGGCCGCTACGCCGCCGGGCCGCGCGAGAGCTGGCGCCGGATCGCCACCGCGCCGGCGCCCCTGAGCTACCCCGAGACCGGTCTCTACCATCCCCGCATGAAGGGACGGATCGGCGAGGATCCCGCGCGGTTGCCGGTCCCGTCCGCAGGAATGAAGGGCCGCGTCGGCCTGCTGGTGATGCGCTCCTACGTGCTCGCCGGGAATACCGCCCATTACGATGGCGTCATCGCCGCCCTCGAGGCGCGCGGGCTCAGTGTCGTGCCCGCCTTCGCCAGCGGCCTCGACAACCGTCCGGCGGTGGAAGCGTTTTTCCGGAGCAACGGCCGGCCCGCCATCGACGCCCTCGTCTCGCTCACCGGATTCTCCCTGGTGGGCGGCCCCGCCTACAACGACGCGGCCGCCGCCGAGACCATTCTGCGCGACCTCGACGTCCCCTATCTCGCCGCCCACGCCCTCGAATTCCAGACCGTGGAGCAATGGGAGGCCTCCGACCGCGGCCTCTCCCCCGTGGAGGCCACCATGATGGTGGCGATCCCCGAACTCGACGGGGCCACCGCGCCGATGGTGTTCGGCGGCCGTTCCAGCCGCTCGCCCGGCGCCAATGCCCGCGACATGAGCGTCCATCCGGAGCGGGCCGACATGCTCGCCGCCCGTGTCGAGCGCCTCGTCACCCTACGCCGCAAGGACAGGGCCGCGCGCAAGGTGGCCATCGTCCTGTTCGGCTTCCCGCCCAATGCCGGCAGCATCGGCACCGCCGCCTTCCTCTCGGTCTACCAATCCCTCCACAACACCCTGAAGGGGTTGAGGGCCGACGGCTACGACGTCGCCGTGCCGGGCAGCGTCGACGACCTGCGCAACGCGGTGCTGGCCGGCAACGCCGCCCGCTTCGGCACCAGCGCCAACGTCCATCACCGCATCCCGGCCGACGACCATGTCCGGCGCGAGCGCCACCTCTCTGAGATCGAGGCGCAATGGGGTCCGGCGCCGGGACGCCAGAACAGCAACGGCTCGCAGATCTTCGTGCTGGGCGCGCAGTTCGGCAATGTCTTCGTCGGCGTGCAGCCGGGCTTCGGCTACGAGGGCGACCCGATGCGGCTGCTGTTCGAGCGCGGCTTTGCCCCGACCCACGCCTTCTCCGCCTTCTACCGTTACCTGCGCGAGGATTTCCGGGCCGACGCCGTGCTGCATTTCGGCACCCACGGGGCGCTCGAATTCATGCCCGGCAAGCAGACCGGCCTGTCGGATTCCTGCTGGCCCGAGCGCCTGATCGGGCCGCTGCCCAACGTCTACCTCTACGCCGCCAACAACCCCTCCGAGGGCATGATCGCCAAGCGCCGCTCGGCCGCCACCATGGTGAGCTACCTCACCCCGAGTCTCACCCAGGCCGGGCTCTACCGGGGCCTCATCGATCTCAAGGCTTCCATCGAGCGCTGGCGCGGCCTGGAGCCCGAGGCGGAAGCCGAGCGCCGCGACCTCGGCCAGATGATCCAGGCGCAGGGTTCAGCCCTCGACCTGACATCGGCCGAGCCAGCCTGGTCCGGGGACATGTCCGGCAGGATCCTGGCGCTGGGCCTCGCCCTTAGCGAACTCGAACACACCCTGATCCCGCACGGGATGCACGTAGTCGGGGAGGGCACGCCCCCCGAGGAGCGGATCGACCTGCTGCTCGCCCTGGCCGACGCGTCGGGCGGCCTGAAGCCCGACCGCGCCGGCATCGAGGCCCTGGTGGCGGGAGCCCCCCTCGACCGGGCGCTGGCCGTGGGAAACCTGCCCCTCGACGAGGAGCACCGCGCAGCCTTCGCCGCCCTGCGCGACACCGACGCCCTGCTGGCGCAAGACCACGAGCTTCCCGCCCTGCTGCGGGCGCTCGACGGCCGCTTCATCGCCCCGGTCGCCGGCGGCGACCTCCTGCGCAACCCGTCCGTACTGCCCACGGGACGCAACATCCACGGCTTCGACCCCTACCGCCTACCCTCCGCCTTCGCGGTGGCCGACGGCACGCGGCAGGTCGCCCGCATCCTCGCCCGCTACCGCGACGAGGGCGCGCCCCTGCCGGAGAGCATCGCCCTGGTCCTCTGGGGCACCGACAACCTGAAAAGCGAGGGCGGCCCCATCGCCCAGGCCCTGGCCCTGATCGGCGCGAGCCCGCGCTTCGACGGCTACGGCCGCCTCTGCGGCGCGACGCTGATCCCCCTCGAAGAACTCGCCCGCCCGCGCATCGACGTGGTGGTGACCCTGTCGGGCATTTTTCGCGATCTGCTCCCTCTCCAGACCAAGCTGATGGCGGAAGCTTCTTATCTCGCGGCCACCGCCGACGAGCCGTCGGAGCGGAACTTCGTGCGCAAGCATGCCCTCGCCCACATGGACGAGCACGGCATCGACATGGAGACGGCGGCCCTGCGGGTGTTCTCCAACGCCGAGGGCACCTACGGCGCCAACGTCAACAACCTCGTCGAAACCGGCCGCTGGGAAGACGAGGACGAGATCAGCGAGACCTTCTCGCGGCGCAAATCCTTCGCCTATGGCCGCAACGGCCGGCCGACGGCCCAGCGTGCCCTGATGGGCAGCGTGCTCGCCAAGGTCGATCTCGCCTACCAGAACCTCGATTCGGTGGAGGTCGGGGTGACCTCCGTCGACCATTACTTCGATGGTCTCGGCGGGATGGGCCGGGCGGTGGCCCGCGCCAAGGGCGAGGCCGTGCCGATCTTCATCAGCGACCAGACACGGGGGGAGGGCGTCGTGCGCTCACTCTCCGAGCAGGTCTCCCTGGAGACCCGGACCCGCATGCTCAACCCGAAATGGACCGAGGGCATGCTCGGCCACGGCTACGAGGGCGTGCGCCAGATCGAGGCGCATCTCACCAACACCATGGGCTGGTCGGCGACGTCCAACGCCGTCGCGCCCTGGATCTACCAGCGCATCACCGAAACCTACCTCCTTGATCCGGCGATGCGCGAGCGCCTCGCCGCCCTCAACCCGACCGCGTCCGCCAAGGTCGCGCATCGGCTGATCGAGGCGCACCAGCGCGGCTTCTGGACTCCCGACGCGGCCACGCGCGACGCGCTCGACCGTGCCGAGGAGGAGCTCGAAGACCGTCTCGAAGGCATCACCGCAGGGGTCGCCGCATGAACATCGCCATCCGTAATCCCGTGGCCTCGCGCCGCGAGGAAGGCAGCCTCCAGGTCGAGCTCGATCCGGCGCTGAAGATCGGCACGGCGAAGGTCTTCGCCGTCTACGGCAAGGGCGGCATCGGCAAGTCGACCACGTCGTCGAACCTGTCGGTGGCGTTCTCGAAGCTCGGGAAACGCGTGCTCCAGATCGGCTGCGACCCGAAGCACGATTCGACCTTCACCCTGACGAAGCGCCTCGCCCCCACGGTGATCGATGCCCTGGAGGCGGTGCAGTTCCATTCCGAGGAATTGCGGATCGAGGATTTCGTGGCCGAGGGCTATAACGGCGTCATGTGCGTCGAGGCCGGCGGCCCCCCCGCGGGCACCGGCTGCGGCGGCTACGTCGTCGGCCAGACGGTGAAGCTTCTGAAAGAGCATCACCTCCTCGAAGACACCGACGTGGTCATCTTCGACGTGCTCGGCGACGTGGTCTGCGGCGGCTTCGCCTCGCCGCTCCAGCATGCCGACCAGGCGCTGATCGTCACCGCCAACGACTTCGATTCGATCTTCGCCATGAACCGGATCGTCGCTGCGATCCATTCGAAGTCGAAGAACTATCCGGTGCGGCTCGGCGGCGTGATCGCCAACCGCTCGGCCAAGACCGACGAGATCGACCGTTTCAACGCCGCCGTCGGCCTGGAGCGCATCGCGCATTTCCCCGACCTCGACGTGGTTCGGCGCTCGCGCCTCAAGAAGTCGACCCTGTTCGAGATGGAGCCGACGCCCGAACTCATCGCGGTGACGGACGAGTACATGCGGCTCGCCGCCCATCTCTGGGCCGGCGGCAAGCCGCTCTCGGCGATGCCGATGAAGGACCGCGACCTGTTCGAGTTCCTCGGGTTCGATTGAGGGTCAAGCGCCATGACGAGCACCAGCTACGCGTCGCGCCGGTCGCAACTGACAACCTATTTCGACCGCACGGCGGTGGAGGCCTGGGCGCGCCTCACCACCGACGCCCCGGTCTCGAAGATCCGCGCCACGGTGCGGGCGGGGCGGGACGCCATGCGGGCGAACCTCCTCTCCTGGCTGCCCGACGACCTCACCGGCCGGCGCATTCTCGATGCCGGCTGCGGGACGGGAGCCCTCAGCGTCGAGGCCGCCCGCCGCGGGGCGGAGGTGGTCGCCATCGACGTCTCGCCGACGCTGGTGGGTCTGGCCCGCGAGCGCAGCGCCGAACTCCTCGGCGGCCACCGCATCGACTTCCGCGTCGGCGACATGCTCGACCCCTGGCTTGGGCGCTTCGACCACGTAGTGGCGATGGATTCGCTCATCCATTACAGCGCTGGCGACATCGTCCGCGCCCTCGCCGAGCTCGGCCTGCGCACCGACGGATCCCTGGTCTTCACCGTGGCCCCGCGCACGGCGCTCCTCACGCTGATGCATGCCGCCGGCCGGCTCTTCCCGCGCGGCGACCGGGCGCCCGCCATCGTGCCGATCACCGAAGGCGGCCTGCGCCGCCGGATCGGCAGGGAGGCCGCGCTCGCCGGGTTCGCGGTGGGCCGGACGCAGCGGGTCAATAGCGGATTCTACCTCTCGAACGCCGTCGAGCTAAAGCGGGTCTCGGTGAGTTTTCCGTCCTCCAAGCCACGACCTCATCCTGAGGTGCCACAGCGGAGCGGAGGCCTCGAAGGAGCCCTCCAGAACCCGCCGAGCAATCTGGATGCCTCCTTCGAGGCCGCTGTGCGGCACCTCGGGATGAGCGGGCCGGGTCGGATGGATGCGGAGACGCGCGCATGAAACCCGCCGACCTCACCGCCCGCCTGCTCACGCGCCTCGGCCCCGGCCTGATGCCGTTCCTGCCCTTCGCCGACGCGGCGACGCCGGAGCTGCCGCTGGGTCGGCTCCTGCGGCTGTCGCTGTTCCAGGTGACGGTGGGCATGGCCGCCGTGCTCCTCATCGGTACGCTGAACCGGGTGATGATCGTCGAGCTCGAAGTCCCGGCCTGGATCGTGGCCGTGATGCTGTCGCTGCCCCTGGTCTTCGCCCCCCTGCGGGCCCTGATCGGCTTCCGCTCGGACAGGCACCGCTCGGTCCTCGGCTGGCGCCGCGTCCCCTACATCTGGTTCGGCACGCTGCTGCAGTTCGGCGGGCTCGCCATCATGCCGTTCTCCCTGCTGATCCTGTCGGGCGACACCACCGGCCCGGTCTGGCCCGGCCATGTGGCGGCGGCGCTCTCTTTCGTCATGGTGGGGGCCGGCCTCCACACCACCCAGACCGTCGGGCTGGCGCTCGCCACCGATCTCGCCCCCGCCCATGCCCGGCCGAGGGTGGTGGCGCTCCTCTGCGCCATGCTGCTGGCCGGCATGATGGTCAGCGCCATCGCCTTTGGTCTGCTGCTGGCGAACTTCTCGGCCCTGCGGCTGATCCAGGTGATCCAGGGCGCGGCGGTGGTCACCCTCGCGCTCAACGGCATCGCCCTGTGGAAGCAGGAGGCACGGCAGCCCGGACGCACCGCGATGGACCTGCCGCGCCCGAGCTTCTCGCAATCCTGGGCCGCCTATGCCGGCAGCGGCCTCGCCCGCCGGCGCCTCGTGGCCACGGGGCTGGGCACGGCCGCCTTCTCGATGCAGGACATCCTGCTCGAACCCTATGGCGGCCAGATCCTGCACCTGCCGGTGGCCGCCACCACGGCGCTCACCGCCATGCTCGCGGCAGGCGGCGGGGTCGGGCTGCTGCTGGCCGCGCGCTGGCTCAACCGGGGCGGCGATCCGTTCCGGGTGGCGGCCGCCGGCAGCGGGATCGGCATCATGGCCTTCTCGGCGGTGATCTTCGCGGCCCCGCTGGCCTCGGCCCAGCTCTTCACCACCGGCGTCACCCTGATCGGCCTCGGCGGCGGGTTGTTCGCCCACGGCACGCTCACCGCCTCCATGGCGAAGGCGGGGCCGGAGGATACCGGCCTGGCGCTCGGCGCTTGGGGCGCGGTCCAGGCCAGTGCGGCCGGCATCGCCATCGCCGCGAGCGGCATCCTGCGGGACGTGGGCTCCAGCCTCTCGGCATCAGGCGCGCTCGGCGAGGCCATGAGCGATCCGTCTGTCGGCTACCTCATCGTCTACCACATCGAGATCGCCCTGCTGTTCGCGACCCTCGTCGCCATCGGACCGCTGGTCCGCGACACCGGCAGTCGTGACACCGCCACACGCGGCAGGGAGGCACGCGCCCTCCTGCCGTCCCCTGTTCCCGGTCAAGGAGCCTGATCATGCCAAGAGGTGAAATCACGGGCTATGTCGATGTCGCCCAGGTCGTGCTCTACGCGTTCTGGATCTTCTTCGCCGGCCTCGTCTTCTACCTGCGCCAGGAGGACCGCCGCGAAGGCTATCCCCTGGAGAGCGAGGCGGCCGGCCGCCTCAAGCGCCCCGACCCGATCCTGATCCCGAGCCCGAAGCAGTTCCTGCTCTCCAACGGCCTGGTGAAGACCGCCCCCCAGACCGACATGCAGCCGGCCTGGAACTACAAGGGCCACAAGCGCGAGGTCTGGCCCGGCTCGCCGCTCGAGCCGGACGGCGACGGCCTGCACGACCAGATCGGCCCCGGCTCCTACGCCCATCGCGACGATCACCACGACCGCACCTGGGACGACGAGAAGCGGATCGTTCCGCTTCGGGTCGCCGAGCATTTCGTGGTCCACGAGGACGGCCCGAACCCGATTGGCATGACCGTGTTCGGCGCCGACCGGCAGGTGGCCGGCACGGTCACCGATCTCTGGATCGACCGCGGCGAATCCATGGTCCGCTACATCGAGGTCGAGCTCGGTTCGGGCGGGCGCAGGGTGCTGATGCCCAATACCTTCTGCCGGACCGGGCGGTTCTCGCGCACGGTGAAGACCGAGGCCCTGCTCGCCCACCAATTCGCCGACATCCCCGGCCAGAAAGACCCGGATTCGGTGACCCTCTACGAGGAGGAGCGGATCATGGCCTTCTTCGGCGCCGGCACCCTCTACGCCACGGCCGAACGCCAGGAGCCGTTCCTGTGAGCCGCGCCGCGAAATCCCCCCTGGGCGTGCCTGCCAACGCCTTCGACGCGCCGCCGGGCCTGCCCGCGCCTCTGCCACCCGGAGAACATATCCTCTGGCAGGGTCGTCCCTGCGCCTTCGGCATCGCGGCGCGGGCGCTGCATGCCCGCCTCGTCGGCCTCTGGTTCGTCGGCCTGGCCCTGTGGGCGGCGTTGCCGCCCCTCGGCGAGGGTGACTTCGGACAGGCCGCTCTTCTCGCCGGGCCGACACTCCTCGTCGGCACGGGCGCGGTCGCGCTGCTCGGCCTCCTCGGCTGGCTCTCGGCGCGCTCGACCACCTACACCATCACCAACCGCCGGGTGGTGATGCGCCTCGGCATCGCCCTGCCGATGACCCTCAACCTACCCTTCAGCCTGATCGAAGGCGCGGGGTGCAAGGTCTTTACGGACGGGAGTGGTGACCTGCCTTTACGGCTGCGCAGGGGCAACCGCGTGGCCTACCTCCATCTCTGGCCTCACGCCCGTCCCTGGGCGGTCACGAACCCCGAACCGATGATGCGATCGGTGCCAGATGCAAAGCGCGCCGCCGAAATCCTTGCTCGCGCACTGTCAAGTGCACTTGACACAACCGAGGAAACTGCGACTCCTATGGTGGTCGCGCGGCAGCGGCCCGTCCGCCCGCCGCGCCTCGCCAACGCGAGTTGAAATCAGGGAGGAGACGCGATGACGGCGAAGGCTGATGCCGCCCGGATTCCGCGACCACTGGTCATCGGGGCACTCGGGCTCATGGGGTTCGTGACCGTCGTGGTGGGGGTCGGCCGCAGCGAGGGGATCGGCCTCTCGCACATGCCGCCGGCTCGGATCGTCCGCTCCGTCGACCTGAAGCCGGAGGACCGCGCCGACGGCGCCATCGTCATCCGGGACGCGCGCTCACAGGATGTCATCGCCACGATCGAGCCCGGCCAGGACAATTTCGTCCGCGCCACCCTACGCGGCTTCGGCCAGGCCCGCCTGCGCGCCGGCCTCGACCGGGAACAGCCCTTCCGCCTGACGCGCTTGACCGACGGCGGCCTCGAACTCTCCGACCCATCGACGGGCCGCACCGTCAACCTCGGCGCCTTCGGCCCGTCGAACTTCGTCGCCTTCACGAGGCTCCTTCCCGAGACGAGGCTCGCCGACAGCGGAACCGCCCGATGATCGCGCCGTTCGGACGTCGCACCGTCGAGGTGCCCTGCACCGTCGAGATCGAGCAGACCCCCGAGACGCTCCACGCCCATGTGACCCTGGACGCCGCGTTCGAGATCGAGCCGGGCGACGAGGTCCGGGTCCACGATGCGCCGACCTCCGTCCCTTACGGCGAGCGCATCGTGGTCCGCCGCACCGCCACGGTCATACGTGCCGGCCTGCTGGAACGGCTCTGGACCAAGTTCGCCGGAAATTTCGAGCTCACCGAACTCTACGAAGTCAGCTTCTCAGAGAGGAGGCGCCTGTGAACGTCTCGATCCAGCACCAGGCCCCGAAGGGCGTCACGCCGAAGCTGCCCATGAACGAGGGGACGAAGGCCGCCCAGGAGACGACCTTCCTTTCCCCCCGCTTCTACACCACCGATTTCGAAGAACTCGACCGCACCGATGTGGAGCCCGTGCGCAAGCAATGGGACATCCTGATCGCGGAACTGCGCGCCGACCCGAACAAGCGCCACTTCACCCGCAACGAGGAGTTCGACCTCGACATGTCCGGCCTCGACCCGGACCTGCGCAAGGAATTCATGGATTTCCTCGTCTCCTCGATCACCGCCGAGTTCTCGGGCTGCGTGCTCTATGCGGAGATGAGGAAGCGCGCCAAGAACCCAGACATCCGCGAGCTGTTCGGCTTCATGAGCCGGGACGAGGCGCGGCATGCCGGCTTCATCAACGACGTGCTCAAGGATTTCGGTATCGGCGTCGACTTGGGATTCCTGACGAAGTCGAAGAAGTACACCTTCTTCCGGCCGAAGTTCATCTTCTACGCCACCTATCTCTCCGAGAAGATCGGCTACGCCCGCTACATCACGATCTTCAGGGAGCTGGAGCGCAACCCGGAAAGACGCTTCCACCCGATCTTCAAGTGGTTCGAGAAGTGGTGCAACGACGAGTTCCGCCACGGCGAGGCTTTCGCGCTGCTGATGCGCGCCAACCCCAAGCTGACCACCGGCATCAACCGCTACTGGATCAAGTTCTTCCTGCTCGCCGTCTTCGCGACCATGTATGTGCGCGATCACTGCCGGCCGCATTTCCACAAGGCGCTCGGGGTCGATCCGACCGATTACGACTTCAAGGTCTTCCAGATCACCTCCGACATCTCGAAACAGACATTCCCGCTCACCCTCGATCTCGACAATCCGAAGTTCAAGGCGGCTCTCGACCGGCTTCTCGTCTGTTCCAACAAGCTCGCCGACGCCAAGGCGCAGGGCGGGATCGTGGGCAGGCTGAAACAGGGCGCCTGGATCGCGGCCTCGGCGGTGAACTTCGTCCGGCTCTATGCCCTGCCCACCATCGACAACCCGATGCCCGCCGAAATCCGCCTCGAGCCGGTCTGGTAGGACGCGGGAGGATGGCCGCCCACGCCGTTCCCGCGCTCTACGCGGTGCTGATCTGGTGGTTCTCCACCGGTCTCATCATTCTGCTCGATCACCGCCCCCGCCACACCCACCCCTGGAGCATGGCGGCAGGCACCCTGGTGCTGGTGGCCGCGCTCTACGCCATCGGCGCCAGCGCCGGGGACACCAGCGAGGCGGGCGCCTACACGGCATTCACGGCGGCACTCCTCGTCTGGGGCTGGCAGGAGATGAGCTATTACATGGGCTACGTCGCGGGGCCGCGCAAAACCGGCTGCCCTCCCACGACGACGGGGTTCGCCCTGTTCCGGGCGGCGGCGGCCACGAGCCTGTGGCACGAGGCGGCCATCGTCGCCGGGATGGCCGGCATTCTCGCCCTGACCTGGGCTGAGCCCAACAAATTCGCCCTGTGGACCTACCTGATCCTCTGGGGAATGAACCTCTCGGCGCGGCTCAACATGTTCCTCGGCGTGCGCAACCTCAACGCCGAGTTCCTGCCCGAACGCCTCGGCTACCTCGCCTGCTTCCTCAGGAACCGGCGCATGAACGCGCTCTTCCCGTTCTCGGTCGGCATCGCCGCCCTCGTGACGATCCTGCTCGCGTGGGCCGCGATGGGGGAGGGGATCGGCGCCCACGAGGTGGCCGGCTTCACCATCGTCACCACGCTGATGGCGCTGGCGACCCTGGAGCACGGTTTCCTGATGCTGCCCCTGCCCTCGGCGGCCCTGTGGGCCTGGAGCCTGCCGAAGGCTGCGGGCACCCCGAACCCTCCCGCCTATGCGGGGGAGGGTGCCTGCGGAACGGGCGTGAGGGGGGTCGGCACAGGCTTTTCCGGAGAGGCGGTTCCCCTCTCCCGACCTTCGCTCACGCGAGGGCTCCCCTCCCCCGCAGAGGGGGGAGGGAACGCCCTCTGACGCTCCAGCACGACGAGTCTCAAGCAGCCAACGCGAAACATCGCGATCCATAGGGAAGGGGACGGCCATGAACTACGAGACATTTTTCGGAGACGAGTTGGCCGGCCTGCACCGCGAGGGCCGCTACCGCGTCTTCACCGATCTCGAGCGCCGGAACGGCCGCTTTCCCCACGCCACCCATCACAGCCCGGGCGGGCAGCGCCCGGTGACCGTCTGGTGCTCCAACGACTATCTCGGCATGGGCCAGAACCCGGTCGTGCTCGACGCCATGCACGAAGCGCTGGACCGCTGCGGTGCCGGGGCGGGCGGCACCCGCAACATCTCCGGCACCAACCATTACCACGTGCTTCTGGAGCAGGAGCTCGCCGACCTCCACCGCAAGGAGGCGGCCCTGCTCTTCACCTCCGGCTACGTCTCGAACTGGGCGGCACTCGGCACGCTCGCCGGCAAGCTGCCGGGCTGCGTCGTGCTGTCGGATGCCGAGAACCACGCCTCGATGATCGAAGGCATCAAGGCGTCCCGCGCCGAGCGCCACATCTTCCGCCACAACGACCCGGAAGACCTCGACCGCAAGCTGCGGATGATCGACCCCGCACGGCCCAAGCTCGTGGCCTTCGAGTCGGTCTATTCCATGGACGGCGACATCGCCCCCATCGCCGAGATCTGTGACGTCGCCGAAGCGCATGGCGCGCTGACCTATCTCGACGAGGTCCACGCGGTCGGCCTCTACGGCCCGCGCGGCGGCGGCATCTCCGAGCGGGAGGGCCTCGCCCATCGCCTCGACGTCATCGAGGGAACCCTCGGCAAGGCCTTCGCGGTGCATGGCGGCTACATCACCGGTTCGGCCAAGCTCTGCGATTTCGTCCGCAGCTTCGCCTCGGGCTTCATCTTCACCACCTCGCTGCCGCCTGCGGTGGCCGCCGGCGCGGCGGCGAGCATCCGACACCTGAAAGCCAGCGGCACCGAGCGCGAGCGGCATCAGGAACGCGTCGCCCAGGTCCGCGCCCGGCTCGACGCCGCCGGCATCCCCTACCTCCCCAACGACAGCCACATCGTGCCCGTGATGGTCGGCGACCCCGTCCTGTGCAAGGCGATCAGCGATACCTTGCTCGACGAGTTCGGCATCTACGTCCAGCCGATCAACTACCCCACCGTGCCGCGCGGGACCGAGCGCCTGAGGATCACCCCATCGCCGCTGCATTCGGACGCCGACATCGACCATCTCGTCGGGGCGCTCGCCGCCATCTGGACGCGGATGGGCGTCGAGCAGGCGGCGGCGGAGTAGCATTTCCCTCTTCCCGCCGGGCGGGGAGAGGGGACCATCCAGAGCTTGAATCGGGTCACCGGGGGACTGTCGATGATCGTCAACGGAACGACCCGAACCACATCCCTCCCGTCAAACGCCCACCCTCGTCCCGAGGCGCCGGAGCGCGACGCGAGCCAAGGAATCCTCCGGAAGCCCCGAGGCGACCCCGAACCGTCCATCACGGCCCCGCCCGTCACCTTCCCCTTCTCCGCCATCGTCGGCCAGGACGAGATGCGGCGCGCCCTGATGATCGCGGCGGTGGACCCCACCGTGGGCGGCGTCCTCGTCTTCGGCGACCGGGGCACCGGCAAGTCCACCGCGATCCGGGGCCTCGCCGCCCTGCTGCCGCCGATGAAGGCGGTGATCGGCTGCCCCTATTCCTGCGATCCCGCGAAAGCCGCCGGCGAGTGCCCGCATTGCGCGATCCATGCATCATCGCGAAAAAGCCACCTCGCGCCGGTGCCGGTGGTGGACCTGCCGCTGGGCGCCACCGAGGACCGGGTGGTGGGCGCCCTCGACCTCGAACGGGCGCTCACCCGTGGCGAGAAGGCGTTCGAGCCGGGGCTGCTGGCCCGCGCCAATCGCGGCTTCCTCTACATCGACGAGGTCAACCTCCTCGACGACCACCTCGTCGACCTGCTCCTCGACGTGGCGGCCTCCGGGATCAACACCGTGGAGCGCGAGGGGTTGAGCGTCCGGCACCCGGCGAAATTCGTTCTGGTGGGCAGCGGCAACCCGGAGGAGGGCGAGCTGCGCCCCCAGCTCCTCGACCGGTTCGGCCTCGCGGTGGAGGTGACGACGCCCACCGACCTGCCTACCCGCATCGACGTGGTGCGCCGGCGCGACGCCTATGAGCGCGACCCTGCGGGGTTCTGCGCCGCCTATGCCAAGGCCGACCGCGCGCTGCAAAAGCGGCTCACCGCCGCCCGCGCCCGCTTGCCCACCCTCGACATGCCCGACGCGACCCTGGAGGCCGCGGCCCGGCTCTGCCTCGCTCTGGGCACCGACGGCCTGCGCGGCGAGCTGACCCTGATGCGCACCGCCCGGGCGCTGGCCGCCTATGAGGGGGCCGACATTGTGGGAATCGACCATCTCCGGCAGGTCGCCCCATCGGCTCTACGCCACCGCCTGCGCCGCAACCCGCTCGACGAATCCGGCTCCACCGCTCGGGTCTCGAGAGCGGTGGAGGAGGTGCTGGGCTCGTGAGCGAGAGCTCGGCGATCTGGGCCGACGCCCTGCGCATCGCCCGGCTCGTGGCCGCCGACCCACATGGCTGCGGCGGCGTTGTTTTGCGCGCCGGTGCCGGTCCGGTGCGCGACCGCTGGCTCGACATCGTCCGCGAAAACCTCAATCCCGGCAAGCCGTTACGGCGGATGCCGGCGGGGATCGCCGAGGATCGGCTCATCGGCGGACTCGACCTCGCGGCGACCCTCTCCGCCGGGCGGCCGGTGGCCCAGGCCGGGTTGCTGGCCGAGGCCGATGGGGGACTTCTCGTGGCCGCGATGGCGGAGCGGATGGGGCAGGGCATTGCCGCGCATCTCGCCGCCGCCCTCGATACCGGGCGTCTGAGGGTGGAGCGGGACGGGCTGGCGGAGACCCGGCCGGCGCGATTCGGGCTCGTCCTCCTCGACGAGGGGATCGGCGAGGACGAGGCCGCGCCGGCCGCCCTGGCCGATCGGCTGGCCTTCCATCTCGACCTCACGACCGTGCCGCCGAGCGCCATGCGACCGGTGCTTCCACCGCCATGCGACGGCCTTTCGCCGGAATCCGAGATGCCGCCGCATGGCGGTGCGCGGAGCGGCCACGATCCCGTCGCGGAGCTGAGCGAGGTCGCGGCCCGGCTCGGCATCGCCTCCTTGCGCGCGCCGCTCCTCGCCCTCCGGGTCGCCCGCCTCCTCGCCCGCCTCGACGGGCGCGCCGAGACCGCCGAGGCGGATGCGCGGCAGGCCGCGCGCCTCGTCCTCGGCCACCGCGCCACCCGCCTCCCGGAACGCGAATCCGCCCCCGGGGAGAAGCCGGAGGAGGGCGAGCCGTCGCCCCCCGAACAGGCGCCCCCCGGCCCAGAGCCGGAGGAGGGCACCGGACAGGCGAGCGACGACCGCATCGTCGAGGCCGCCCGCGCCGCGATTCCCGCCGGTCTCCTGGCCATGCTGATGCGGGACGGCCCGCGCCTGCGGATGCCGAGGGCCGGCAAGGCCGGGGCGAAGGCCGTCTCCGCCCGCTCCGGCCGCCCCATGGGGGCGCGGCCGGGCGATCCGCGCCGGGGCCGGCTCGATCTCATCGCGACCTTGCGCGCCGCGGCCCCCTGGCAGGCCATCCGCCGGCCGCCGGACGGAAGCGCCGCCTTCCTGGCGATCCGCCCCGACGACATCCGAATCACCCGGTTCCGGCAGCGGACCGAGACCACGACGATCTTCACCGTCGACGCCTCCGGCTCCTCCGCCCTGGAGCGGCTGGCCGAGGCCAAGGGGGCCGTCGAGCTGCTTCTGGCCGAAGCCTATACGCGGCGGGACAAGGTCGCCCTGGTGGCGTTTCGGGGTGCCGGCGCGGAGCTGATCCTTGCGCCGACGCGCTCCCTGGTGCGGGCGCGGCGCGGGCTCGCCGCCCTGCCCGGAGGCGGCGGGACGCCGCTCGCCGCCGGCATCGACGCCGCCGGCGAGGTGGCCCTCGGGGTCAGGCGCGGCGGCGGGACGCCGGTGGTGGTGATGCTCACCGATGGACGGGCCAACGTCGCCCGGTCGGGGATCGCCGGGCGGGAGCGCGCGGGCGAGGATTCGCTCAAAGCCGCCCGCCTGTTCCGCGAGGCGGCCTTCCGCGCCATCCTCATCGACACGGCCCCGAGGCCGCAGGATTCGGCGCGCCGCCTCGCCGCCGCCATGGGGGCGCGCTATCTGCCCCTGCCCCATGCCGATGCGGGGGCGATGAGCGCCGCGATCCGGTCGGCGAGGGAATAAAGGGTTCCAGCATGCGCGCGCCCGCCGAACGACCCCGCTGGGAGCGCGAGGGCGCCGACTGGCCGCACCGGGAGGCGAGCCGCTTCGTCACGGCCTCCGGCCTCAACTGGCACGTGCAGGAAATGGGGGAGGAAGGGGCCCCGACCGTGCTGCTGCTCCACGGCACGGGGGCCGCCACCCATTCCTGGCGCGGGCTGATGCCGCTCCTGGCGACGCGCTTCCGGATCGTCGCCCCGGACCTGCCGGGCCACGGCTTCACCGACCCGCTCCCCGCCGCGAAACTCTCCCTGCCGGGGATGGCTGGCGCCGTGGGCGACCTGCTCGACAGCCTCGCCCTCCGCCCGAGCCTGGTCGTCGGACATTCGGCGGGGGCGGCGCTCCTGGTCCGGCTCTGCCTCGACGGGCGGATCGCGCCCGACCTCCTGGTGGCGCTCAACGGCGCGCTGACCCCGTTTCCCGGCCTCGCCTCGGTGCTGTTCCCCAGCATGGCGCGGCTGCTCTTCCTCAACCCGGTGACCCCAAAACTCTTCGCCTGGACCGCCGACCGCCCGGCGGTGGAGCGCCTGATTCGCGGCACCGGCTCGCGCCTCGACCCCCAGGGGCTCGATCTCTACCGCCGCCTGTTCCGCACACCCGGCCACGTGGCTGGGGCGCTCGGCATGATGGCGAACTGGGACCTCGCCACCCTCGACCGCGCCATCCCCCGCCTCACCACCCCGACGCTCCTCGTGGTCGGCAGCGAGGACAAGGCCATCTCCCCCGACACCGCCTTCGCCCTGAAGAAGCGCCTGACCCACGCCCGCGTGGAGCTGCTACGCGGCCTCGGCCACCTCGCGCATGAGGAGGCGCCGGAGAAGGTGGCGACAGTGATTTTTGGGGCGATGGATTTGGCGGTGGGGGAAGATGTTGGGGTTACTATACTGCCGTGATAGCGGCGCGGTGGTGTTTCGGTTCGAGATTTGGCCGTGAGGTCTGAATTGGGCCGGTATGCGACTGTCGCCTACGTCCGACCAATTGGAAAAGCGGACGCCGATAGAAATCGTGGAAGTTTGCTAAGAGCGCAGGAGCGGCATCAATGAGGCAAATCTGAGAAGTAGACGCTCACCATAAGTTGACTTCGGCAAAAGTTGCACATTTTTCTGAAGCACCATGAGCCGTTGCCCTAAACGAATTTGACGGCAAGCGCGGATGCGAAAATTGCTGGCATGCGTTTCATAGCAATCTGGCGTGCCAAAGGCAGAGATGAATGTTTCCCAACGATCTTAAGTTCAACGCCATGGCCGCCTTTATGGCTGGGGCAGATGGTGAGGAAGCCCGACATATTGGCTCGCTAGCCTCTCGCCTAGATCGCCTGATCTACCGTCTGCGCAAGTTCAGCTTTCCGCTCGTCGCTCAGGTGGCGGCAGCGCTTCTTTTACGTCCCGAAAACCATCCTGCAACGGGGCGGGTGGAGGTGCTGATCCACCTAGCTGCACTTGGTTGCCGGGGTACACGGGCACCCTCATTGGTGCAGCTTAGAGAATGGCTGAACGACATCATTTTCCAAGACGCCGCTGAACTGGAGGATCCGGTCGAGGACGTATTCTTGTCGAATGTCGCGACCTGGTTCGGTAACGCGAGGCTTTTTGATGGAGGATGGGGCGACAACGACTATTATGTGCAATCTTGTTTGGCGGCACTGACGAAGCTTAAGGATCGTCCCTGGGCAGCGCGGGCCCAGGTACACGTTATTGCGCTCCTGCGCTTGAGCGAAGCTGTTGCCGCACGGACAGCGATACCGCGTTTCACATTAAGCAATTCTCCTCCGCGGCGCCCGCTGAGAATCTCCGCTGCGACAGTTGAGCCCGGAAAGGCACATGTCACCTTCACGATAGAAGATATCTTTGCCCTGGGCTTCTCGCCTGGCGACCTGAACCCGTTTGTGTTCCGACCTAAGGACGCCCACACATTAGAGGGCGAGGGCCTTGGACACACTAGCCTCGAGCGTCGCCCACTGGTGCGCACCGATGGGCTCACCATCGTAGCGCTTCCAACAGCTATCGGCGCGGCCGTTCGCCGGTTCATCATTGAAAGCGCGGAAGAGGCTGGCGATCTTGCGTTGCTTCAAACGACGGTGGCCGACGGCCAGTTTCAGGACGCCTTTCACCTAGGTCGAGTTGGTTGGGACATAGTCGTCACTGATGGCCCAACGCCGCTCGGCGTATCTGGTTTAGTCGATTTCATCGGACGCTTCGATGAAGGTAGCTACATCCACGCTATCTTCGTCCCCGATGATCTGACTGCTGTTGCTCGCAACGGCCTGCAGGCAACTCATTCGCTGTTTGGAATCATTGATTCGCGCGTCAATGAACAAACTCAAGTGTTGGCAACCCGCGCCGACTATCGTCGCGGCATGACGCTAGTCATCCATGGTGGGGTTGGCCGAGGTTTCGCTGTCGGCTTCGGCGGGTCACCCGTTGGATGGCAGCGCCTCGGTCTGTCTCTTCCAGACTTCATGCGCCTTGGATGGGACGCTGAGTTTAGCGCGCTCCGCTCGTGGAAGTTGCTGGACCAAGAGGACGCACTCGTTCGTCGCGGAATTAGGATTGCAAACTTAAATGGGTTCACGAATCTCTACGCCTTTGCCAACCAGCATAATTATGAACTAGTCCCAGCTGAAATGTCGCTGGGAATGATTGGACTCGCGACCGACTTCCTGACCCCGCTTCGTCATCGTCTCAGGGTTACTCTGGACCAGCATGTCGCATTGGCGCCAGGTGGCCGAGCCTGGGTGGAGGTGCAACGGGAGACGACGAATGTCTTTTTTACGGAACTAGAGAACCTGCCCGTCTTCGTCAGTCCGGGTCGCATTGCATCAGGAGTACTATCAGCATGCATCGAGACTACACACCGCCCATGGTGGGTTGAATGTGAAGACCAACCTAGTTACGAGCGGCATTACAACATAGTTCTTGAAATCTGGAAGATGGCGCGCAACTGGCTTGTCCGGCTAGCACCAATATTAGAAGACATTCTTCCAAATCTCCCATCTGGGCCAATAGTCATTCAGCTATGCTTCGACGAACTTATAAATTTTGATGAAGCGACGTTGCTCCAACCTGGACCGCTGACAGAGCCGGTGGTCGAAATTCGTAACAATATTATTATGATTAAGTGTCCTCTCGATTACCTGCGGGCGTTCGCGAGGCCTCTCAACATTGGGGATCGCCTGATGGTGGCGGCACTTGTCAGAGGTGCTTTCGCGCTCATTGGGGGTGGGACTGACGACGTAAGTTTAGCTGCTCTCGTGAACGAGGTGGTACGGTCAGATGAGGCGCGCTTTTTTCACATGATCCCGCCAAGTAACTTACGCGAAACCGTCCGTGCCGCGGTCCAGCTACCACAGCCTCGTTTGCAATCGCCCGAGAACAGCACTTGGAGTCGCCTCGGATTAGCGCAGGAAGCCGGGTGGACCTCCTCCCCGGGGCGCGTCCCTTTCGACAAGGCTCGCCCATTACTGAACCTGGCGGTGGACGCACTCTGGCAGCGCATCCGCGGGCAGTTAGTTTCATTAAACCGTAGTAGTGTTATAGAGCGTGCTCTTTTAAATCAGGATGCCATCGAACACGACAGGTCAACTTGGCGAATGACGGCTGCCGCTCTGCTTGCACTGCATCATAACGTTGGTGATGTGTTACGCGCCGCGAACGACCGCGAAGGACAACGCGCTTTGGCAGGGCTCGCAAGTCGTGTTGTTGCTGAAATGGCACTTTGCACGTCTCCGCCAGCAGGTGGCAAGCAATGCAGCACAACGGACCTCGACGAGCTAATGGCCCACGTTGGAACTCTTATTGAATGCGCCAGTCAGAGCGATGCGCTGCACCATAGTCTTGTAAGTGATACGCCAATTGTAAATCCGAATGGTTCCATCTCCTTTGATGGCAGTTTTGCGGAAAATATTCAGCACCCCTATATGGCCGCACATGGGGAACGCATATTTCGCGCTGCAGCGGAAGACTATGGCATTGCGTTTCAACCTGTTCACGCTGAGGGCGGCGCCATTGACACTGTATTTGCGTCTGCATTTTTGGCCGAGTTCGGTTTAGATCCGACCGATTACTTCTCTTTTGTCGCCGACTGTGCCGAAGCGGCAATGGATCAGATGCGATCGCAGTACCGCTTACCCAGGAGCGAGGTCCTACGAAGACTTGCAGAGCTTGGGGCAAAGAATCCCCTACGAACATTCGAGGCGCTCGCCCTTAAGCCGCGGTCGCAATGGGACGAGATCAAGCCAAAGGGAGCTAAGGCGCGCGATTGGTACCCCTGGCGTTTCAATCGGCGACTGTCGTTGACCCGGCGCCCACTAGTACAGCTATCAAATGACGCGGACCCAGACGTTCTCATTGTCCCAACACTTCTCGATATCAACCTACGCTATCTTTGTGAAACTGCCAGTGGACGCATTCCGGTTGAGTTATTCGACAGCTCACAGATGCGCTCGCTCATCGGCGCTGCCGTTGACCGCGATGGACACGCATTCAACAGCACCGTTGCAGAACGCCTACGCCGGCTGAGGTGGCAGGTACGGACCGAGGTGGGTCTTCAAGCCCTCGGTGGCGAGCAGAAACTGGGCGACATCGATGTTCTTGCATGGAGGCCGGAGGAGAGCATTGTTTACGCTGTCGAATGCAAGCGTCTTTCGTTTGCGCGCACGGTCGGTGAGATTGGAGAACGACTGACAGAGTACACCAGCATCACGGAAACAGGAGATCGCACGCCTATCCAGAAGCACCTAGACCGACTACGCTTTCTCAAGGCGAATACACGTGAATTAGCGCGACTAACTTCGATCCCGCTTGAGAAAATTCAAATCCGGTCGGCGCTTGTAACGGATTATCTCGTACCAATGCAATTTTCCGCCCGAGCGCTAGATTTCGTTGATATTTTGACGGATTTATCTCTGCTCGATAATGAATTTTCTTAGTTTAATCTATCTACCGGACGCTATGTATTCTAAATATTATACTACATGCGGTGGCGAAATTTATTTATGATAAGAAATATTCTATTATTATAGACCAATAAAAACATGCTGCAAAATGTCAAATTACAGAACAGACGTATGTTTCTGAGAAGAGCTTATTCACGGTGCTGCGGTGGCCTGAGGTTGAAGACCTTAGGCCACTGAGATTCCCCCAAAATCAAGCCCTCCAGAACGCCCACCCGCTCCGACCACAAATCACCACTTGCATCCCCAATTTCACCCCTGATAGTGTCACCCTATGTTGACACTCAGCGATGTGCCGACCTCCTCGTCCCGGCCGGCCCGTCGCCCCCATGCGGTGGTGATCGGCAGTGGCTTCGGGGGGCTGGCCGCCGCGATCCGACTCGGGGCGCGGGGCTACCGGGTCACGGTGCTGGAGCGGCTCGACCAGCCCGGCGGGCGGGCGCGGGTGCATCGGCAGGACGGCTTCACCTTCGATGCCGGGCCGACCATCGTCACCGCGCCGTTCCTGTTCGAGGAGCTCTGGACCCTGTGCGGACGGCGCATGGAGGACGACGTGGTCCTGGCGCCGATGCTGCCGTTCTACCGCATCCGCTTCGAGGACGGCGCGACCTTCGATTACAGCGGCGATCTTTCCGCCATGCGTGAGGAGGTGGCGCGGTTCTCGCCCGGGGATGTCGCCGGCTACGAGCGCTTCATGGAGCGCTCGCGGGCGATCTGCGAGGTCGGGTTCGAGCGGCTCGGCCACGTGCCCTTCGGCTCGGTGGCGGACATGCTGCGGATCATGCCCGATCTGGTGCGTCTCGGCGGGCATCGCAGCGTCTACGACGTGGTGGCGAGCTACATCCGCGACGAGCGCCTGCGGACGATCTTCAGCTTCCACCCGCTCCTCATCGGCGGCAGCCCGTTCCGGGCGAGCGCGATCTACTGCCTCATCGCCCATCTCGAACGGCGCTGGGGCGTGCATTTTGCCCTCGGCGGCACCGGTCGCCTGGTGGACGGGCTCGCCGGGCTGATCCGGGGGCAGGGCGGGTCGCTCCGCTGCGGCGCTGAGGTCTCGCGCATCCTCGTGGAGGACGGGGCCGCCACCGGGGTCGCCCTCGCCTCGGGCGAGCGCATCGCCGCCGACATCGTCGTCTCCAACGCCGATTCCGCCTTCACCCACCGCACCCTCCTACCCGACGGGGTGCGGCGGCGCTGGACCGACCGCCGCCTCGACCGGTCGCATTCCTCCATGGGCCTGTTCGTCTGGTATTTCGGCACGAACCGGACCTTTCCGGACATCGCCCACCACACCATCCTGATGGGGCCGCGCTATCGCGGGCTCATCGACGACATCTTCCGGCGCAAGGTGCTGTCGCAGGATTTCAGCCTCTACCTGCATCGCCCCACCGCCACCGATCCGCTGCTGGCGCCGCCCGGCTGCGATGCGTTCTACGTGCTCTCCCCGGTGCCGAACCTCGCCGGCGGCCAGGATTGGGCGGCGGAGGCGGAGCCCTATCGCCGCGCCATCGAACGCCATCTCGACGCCACCGTGATGCCGGGCCTGTCGGAGAGCATCGTCACCTCCAAGGTGACGCATCCGGGGGATTTCGCGGCCGATTTCCTGAGCTTTCGCGGCTCGGGCTTCGGACTCGAACCGGTGCTGACGCAATCGGCCTGGTTCCGGCCGCACAACGCCTCCGAGGACGTGGCGCGGCTCTTCCTCGTGGGGGCCGGCACCCATCCCGGCGCCGGCCTGCCCGGCGTCCTCTCCTCCGCCCGAATTCTCGATACCGTGGTGCCGGATGCGCGCGTCTTCGCTTGAATTACTTCGGCCGCCCCTCTGGGCGATCCCCCATGCGGATGCGGCCGACCACGCCGCCTGCCGGGCGGCGATCCGCACCGGGTCGCGCAGCTTCTTTGCCGCCTCCGCCCTGCTGCCGCCCTCCCTCCGCCGGCCGGCCTACGGGCTCTACGCCTTCTGCCGCCTCTCCGACGACGCGGTGGACGACGTCGCCGCGAGCGGGCGCCGGCCCGCCGTGGCGCGGCTGCGGCTGCGCCTCGCCCTCGCCTATGACGGACAGCCCTGCGACGCCCCGGCGGACCGGGCGCTCGCCGACATCGTCGCCGACCATGCCATCCCACAGGCGCTCCCCGCCGCATTGATCGAGGGCCTCGCCTGGGACGCGGCCGGGCATGGCTACGAAACCCTTTCCGACCTCACCGCCTACGCGGCGCGGGTCGCCGCCTCGGTGGGGGCGATGATGACCCTGGTCATGGGCGTGCGCGACCCCGACGTGCTGGCCCGCGCCTGCGACCTCGGCATCGCCATGCAGTTCACCAACATCGCCCGCGATGTCGGCGAGGACGCGCGGGCGGGCCGGCTCTACCTGCCGCGATCCTGGCTGAGGGAGGCCGGGATCGACCCGGACGCGTTCCTGCGCGCGCCCACCTTTACCCCCGCTCTAGGGGGCGTCGTGGCGCGCCTGCTGGCGGCGGCGGAGCTCCTCTATGCGCGCTCCGAATCCGGCATCGCGGGCCTGCCCCCCGCCTGCCGCCCGGCGATCCGCGCGGCACGACTGATCTATGCCGAGATCGGCCGCGAGGTGGAGCGGGCCGGCTACGATTCGGTCTCCCGCCGCGCCCGCGTGGACGGGCGCCGGAAGCTCGCGCTCCTCGCCCGCGCCCTCATCTCCACGGACGACAGGGCGGCCTTGCTGGAACCACCCCTGCCGGAGATCCTGTTCCTGATCGAGGCCGTGGCCGCTCGGCCGTCGGTGGCCCCGCGGATCCCGCCCTGGTGGAACGTCCCGGCGCAGGTGGCGCAGGTGCTCGATCTCGTGGAGACCCTGCGCGAGCGCGAGGCGCTCGGCCGCGAGCCCGCCCCCTCGTGAGCGACCGGCTCTTCGCCGCCTTCGACATCGGCCTCGTCTTCGCCCTCGCGCTGGGCCTGGCCCTGTGGCAGCTCGTCGTCGTTCGGCGCAGCATCGCCAAGGACCGGGACACCGCCGCCCGCCGCCCCCCGGACGATCCCGCCGGGTGAGCGCGTTCCTCTCCAGTTCCTCCCCACAAGGCGACTTGATTCATTCATCCGCTGGACAGCCGGTCTTTATCCGAAATGGTTCGGCACGAAGCGCGACAGGCTCCCTCTCCTGTAAGGAGAGGGGACCCGCGCCCGCCGGAGACCGTAGCGATCCTTCGGAAATGGTCTGGCCCGAGGCCGGCCTCACCCCAGCGCGGCGGCGATGCTGGCCGACAGCGGCGTCGTCGGGCGGCCGATGAGCGTCGAGAGCTGCCGGCCCTCGTCGAACAGGGCGCCGTGCGCGGCGTCCACGTCCCACGCGGCAAGGGAATCGGCCAGGACGTCCGGCAGGCCGAACCCCTTGAGCAGCGCGGCATAGTCCGACTGCGGCAGGTCCCGGTAGGGGATGTCGCGGCCCGTCTGGCGCGAGAGTTCGGCGGCGAGATCCGCCAGGGTGTAGGCCTCGTCCCCCGCCAGTTCGTAGGTCCGCCCGTCATGGCCGTCGCCGGTCAGCACGAGGGCGGCGGCCTCGGCGTAGTCGGCCCGCGCGGCCGAGGCGATCCGGCCGTCACCGGCGCTGCCGAGGAAGGCGCCGCCGGCGAGCGCGCCGGGGATCGAGGCGGTGTAGTTCTCCGTGTACCAGCCGTTCCGCAGGATCGCCGCCGGCAGGCCTGAGCCCGCGATGGCGGCCTCCGTGGCGCGATGCTCCCCGGCCAGATTGATCGGCGAGGTGTCGGCATGAAGGAGGCTGGTATAGACGAGCCGGCCGATCCCGGCCGCCTTCGCCGCCGCGACGACGTTCCCATGCTGGGAGACGCGCTGGCCGATTTCGCTCGAGGAGATCAGCAGCAGGCGCTCGATGCCCCGGAAGGCCTCAGCCAGGGTCTCGGGCCGCGCATAATCGGCCACCCGCACGACGACGCCCCTGTCTCGCAGAGCCTGGGCGGCCTCGCTCTCCAGGGACCGCACACCCGCCACGACGGCGCCGGCCGGCACACGCTCCAGCAGAGCCGCGATGACGAGGCGCCCCAATTGACCGGAGGCGCCGGTGACGAAGATCGTCGGTCGGGTGGTGTCGGACATGGCGATGTTCCCCGTGGTTCACTTTCGGCACAAGGGAACTAAGTGAGACCGCACCGGCTGTGAAGGAGGCAGGATTTTGGGACAAGGTGACGCCGAGGGAACCGCCCCCGCACCGGCTCAGGCCGAATTGGCGCAGACCTTCGCGGGCTGGCGGACGAAAGCGTTCGAGGCCGGCCGCTGTCCCGTCCGCGACGTGCTGGACCGGACCGGCGACAAATGGTCGATCCTGATCCTCACCGCGCTCGCCGGCGGCCCGCACCGGTTCAGCGCGATCCTCCGGCTGATCCCCGACCTCTCGAAACGGATGCTGACCCAGACCCTGCGCGACCTCGAACGCGACGGCTACATCGCCCGCACGGTCTACCCCACCAAGCCGCCCAGCGTGGAGTACCGCCTGACCGATCTCGGCGGCACGCTCATGGAGCCCCTGGCGGCCCTCGTCCGCTGGGCGGAGCGGAGCCATGCGGAGATCGCGGCGGCACGGGTGCGGTTCGATGGGGGTTAGGTTGGGGTGAGTGGAGTGGGGGTGGCCAGAACGGCGCGGTTGAGAGAGACGGTGCGTATTTCGACAGCTCACCCAAATGTTATTAAAGCATGGTCTAAATCTTTAAGAGGTGGGGGAAATCCCACAGAGTGCGCTTCCGATAATACAGTATGGCGAATTACTGAACTCAGTAGTAAAAGTTAAACATCTGACTGATGTGGCCCATGCCTGGGTTGGCTTTCGACCCCTTTCCGACCCTCGACAGGTCCGCTTTCCCGCCGCTCGGCAGACGATGATCGATGTCCGGGATGGGTGGAGGCTGTGTGAAAAGAGCGTCTGGTGATTAGGCCGGCCTGACATCGCGGAAGGTTGCCCTGAGGTTTTGCAGGACACGCGGGTCGTTGGTGG